>NZ_AUGY01000069.1 GCF_000422905.1 Paenibacillus alginolyticus DSM 5050 = NBRC 15375 | reverse complement strand
CAGCGATAGATATCGTTCTTATCAAGCTTTGGCCAAAAATGGCTTCCACCATGAAGCCAAAAAGTACGACCTGAAAGAAAATCCAGATCATCTAAAGTGGCTTCATACGATCATCTCTAATGCGAAAGCTTTTATTGGTGGTACCTACCACGGCTTAGATCCTAAGCACCTACAAGCATATCTCGATGAGTTTTGCTATCGATTCAACCGCCGTGAGGTCAAAAGCGAGTTATTCAATAGGTTAGTTCATTGTTGCCTATCGTCTACGACGATTACCTATCCTGAGCTAGTTGGATAATCAAAATTAACTATACTGAGATCAACCCTTAGAAAACGCTTTCTTATTTGGGTTAAAACAATGCGATCGGAGGAACAAACGAATGAAAAGAAATTGGGGGACGTTACTGCTTTCTACTTTAGTTGTTTCCAGTATGACACTAGCCGCCTGCAGCTCGGATAAAGCGGGTAAAGAGAAAGAGGGCAAGTCTCCAACAGATGCAGCAGCAAAAGGTGTGTCTTCAGCAGGCTTTCCCATCGTCAACGAGCCGCTTAAGCTAAAGATGTTCACAAGAATTGCGCCGGTCAATGGGCATTTCAAGGACATGCCGGTGTTCCAGGACTTTGAAAAAATGAGCAATGTGCAAGTTGAATTTATCGAGGCGCCAACGGATGGTTTCAATGAGAAAAAGAACCTATTGTTTGCTTCGAATGAGCTCCCGGATGCTTTATACCGCTCAGGCCTTACTCCTTTAGAGGCTATTCGATACGGCTCTGGCGGACAATTGATTCCGCTTGAGAATTTGATTGATAAATACGCCCCTAATATTAAAAAGCTAATGGATACGTATCCGGAGATTCGCTCAGCCATTACAACACCTGAAGGTCATATCTATGCCCTGCCGGGTATTGTAACTGTAAACGCTGCCAGAACCGATAAACGCTGGATGAATCAAAACTGGCTGAAGAAACTGAACCTGAAGGAACCCGAGACGACGGACGATCTTTATGAGGTGCTGAAAGCTTTCCGGGATAAAGATCCGAATGGCAACGGCAAGCAAGACGAAATTCCGATGACTGCGCGCAACGGCTTGAGCATCGTACCAATCATGGCCGGCTCCTTTGGTTTGGATTTTCAGTTGGGTTATAACATTAACCTGGAGAATGACAAGGTTAATATTTGGATGGGAAGCGACCGGAATAAAGAATTGTTGATGTATTTAAATAAGCTGTATGCGGAGAAGTTGCTCGATTCGGAGCTTTTTACCCAAAAGGAAGCGCAATATTTGGCAAAGCAAGGGACAGGGAATACCGGTTTCTTCTTTGATCAGACGAACAATCCGATGCTGGATACGAAAGTTGCGGATCAATACATCGGTATAGCTCCAGTCAAAGGACCGCATGGTGACAGATTGCAGTTGGCGGCTCCGGTACCTAGGGATTTTGGAGCTTTTGCCATCACCTCGGTGAACAAGAACCCGGAAGCAACACTGCGGTGGGTCGATTATTTCTACGGTGACGAAGGATCCACTTTGCTGCGATTCGGTCGCCAGGGCGAGAATTATGAATTGCGCGATGGCATTCCTTTTTATATGGATGCTTTCTTGGCATCAGGCAATCAAGGCAAAATCACTCCTTACGCCGGAGGCGGGGCGCCGCATCTGATCAGCGAGAAGGTTGCTTCTTACATCAATCCGCCGCAGGTTCAGGAAGCTCAGAAGAAACTCGATCCTTACATGCCGAAGATTCGTTATGCATCACCGATGTTTGACGAGCAAACAGCTCAACAAATCAACATTTTGCGCAATGATATTGATAAATATTACGAGGAACAGAGCACCAAGTTTATCGCTGGAGCCCTTGGCTTCGATAAGTGGGGCGAGTTCCAGAACACATTGAAGAAAATGAAAATGGATGAGCTGCAAAAGCTGTATCAAGACGCTTACGATAAACTCAAACAGCAAACATAAGCGACATTTGACGGCTGGAGGGCTACAGATGAACAATACGGCAAATACGGCGGGCGCCTCGTCTCGATCCAAATCGAGGCGCTCCAGCCTCTTTAAATCGATGAGTAGTCGTTACGATCTATACCTAATGCTGCTCATCCCTCTCACATGGTACCTTGTGTTCCATTATGGGCCTTTGTATGGTTTGCAAATCGCGTTTAAAAACTTCAGTCCGGCCAAGGGGATCAGCGGCAGCGCATGGGTAGGCTTTGATCATTTCCAGCGCTTCATAGAATCTTATTATTTCTGGAGATTGCTGTGGAACACCATTTCGATTAACTTGTTCTCTTTATTGTTTGCTTTTCCAATACCCATCCTTCTGGCTTTACTCATTACGGAAATCCGTAACAAAGCATTCAGCAAAATTGTCCAAAATATTACGTATATCCCTCATTTTATCTCCATCGTCGTTATGGTAGGGATGCTGATGCTGTTTTTATCTCAGCGAGGAGGTCCTGTGAATACGATTATTGAGGCATTTGGCGGAGCACCGGTTCGATTTCTCGATTCGGCGGCCTGGTTTAAGTCGATCTTTATCGGTTCCAACATATGGCAAAATATGGGATGGCAATCGATTATCTATATTGCAGCGCTCAGCGGAGTCAATCCGCAGCTGTATGAAGCGGCCAAAATGGATGGAGCAAGCCGGCTGCGGCGCATTTGGCACGTATCCATTCCAGGCATTCTGCCAGTCATCGTCATTTTGCTTATTCTCGATGTCGGGCATTTCATGAATGTTGGTTTTGAGAAAATTTTGCTCATGCAAAATAATTTAAATTTGGAATCCAGCGATGTCATATCTACCTTCGTCTACTCGACAGGTATTTTAAAAGGGGAATACAGCTATACAGCTGCCATTGGGTTGTTTAACTCCATCATTAACCTGGCGCTGCTTTTACTCGTGAATCGCTTTGCCCGTAAAAAGGCGGAGACAAGTTTATGGTGAGGAGGGCCATGTGATGAAGGAACATACGCTAAAGAAAAGGAAGTCGGATGAAAAAATATTCGATGCCGTGGTCAGCACATTGGCCGTCCTTATCGTTGTAGTGGTGCTGTACCCGCTCATATTTATCGTTAGTGCCTCTTTTAGTGATCCTGCACTGGTGCTGAATGGGGAAGTGGTTTTGCTGCCTAAACAGATCACTTTGGAGGCATATCGGAATGTCTTTCAAAACGATCAAATATGGAACGGATATGGGAATACCATTCTGTACACGGCAGTAGGTACGGTCATCAATCTGATCATGACGACATTAGCGGCCTATCCGCTGTCGAGACCAGACCTGCCCGGGCGGGGAATCATTATGTTTTTTGTAACGCTTACGATGTTTTTCAGCGGGGGTCTCATTCCGTCTTATCTCCTCGTGAAAAATTTAGGTATGATAGATACGATGTGGGCGCTAGTAATCCCTGGAGCCATTGCCACTTATAATCTGATTGTGATGAGAACCTATTTTCAATCCAGCATCCCTTGGGAGATTCAGGAAGCGGCACATATCGACGGGTGTTCGAACTGGAAGCTGTTAACCCATGTGATATTGCCGCTATCCAAGCCGATTTTGGCTGTCATGATCCTATTTTATGCGGTTGGACACTGGAACTCATTCTTCAATGCGTTGATCTATATTCGAAGCAAAGATATGTACCCGTTACAGCTTGTGCTGCGTGAAGTGTTGATGGTTAGCCAGGCGGATGCAGTTGACAGCAGTGTAGGACTGGAATCCAAAATCCTGTTAGCTGAGAGTATCAAATATGTGGTGATTATTATTTCCAGCTTGCCGGTACTGCTGATGTATCCTTTTGTACAGAAGCATTTTGTGAAGGGCGTTATGATTGGTTCATTAAAAGGATAATGGATGGAAGGAAGCGTTGTGATCATGCAAGCAAAAGCTAAGATCCAGGTGAAGACGAATCAAGTCAGTAAGGACAGAATTAATCCTTACATATTCGGGCATTTTGTGGAAGATATCCGTGATCATATGGATGCGATGTTGGCCTATCCGCTATCGGATATGGATTTTGAAAGTATGGATGTGACCTACAGAGGGCTATCTGGACGCTGGCGTCCTTATACGAACGGGAAAAGCACCATTTATGACCTTGAGCCTGCTGCTGCGCATCATTCCGGACATAGCCAGCGAGTACGAATCTATAGCGACGACGAGGCTTACGCAGGGATGAGCCAAGCGATTGCTGTGAAACAGGATCCAGATGGCTATTATTTGGCTCTGTATGCAAGAGCTTCAGTCGAAATCCAGTTTGTTGCAGCAGAGATTGTAGATAGGAAGAGTGGTGAAGTGCTTGGTTCCACGCGAATCGATCTGGTTAGCCATAACTGGAAGCATTATGAATCACGTCTCACGGTCAGTCGCTCTTGTGAGCATGCGGAGTTCCGAATCTATGTGCCTTCAGAGCATGAGCGCTGGTTAGATCATGTATCCACAGGGATGCTTTGGTTCGATCATATTTCGCTGCTCCCTTCTGACAGCGTAGGCCATGTTCGCAAAGAAGTTTTGGATATGACCAAGGATCTAAACGCCGGCATGATGCGGCTCGCAGGGAATTATATTAGTGCCTATCATTGGCGGCAGGCGATTGGTCCTGTGTATGAGCGCCCAAGTGTCATCAATGAAGCATGGGGCGGTTGGACGAATAAGTATTTTGGGACGGATGAGTTTATTGGGTTTTGCCGTGAACTGAATGTGGAGCCGCTGATCTGCGTAAACGATGGTTCGGGTACACCGGAGGAAGCCGCCGAGTGGGTTGAGTATTGCAATGGTGATGTCGATACCCCCATGGGAAAACTGCGGGCCGCTAATGGACACGCTGAGCCGTATGGCGTGAAGTACTGGGAGATCGGCAACGAAGTTTGGGGAGCATGGCAGGTCGGGCATTGCAGCGCCGAACAATTCGCAGAACGCTACATGCAGTTTGCCCAGTCCATGAAGGCCGTCGATCCCGGTATTAAGCTGCTCGCTTGCGGGGATGACAAGATGGATTGGAACAAGACTTTGCTAGAGCGGGCTGCTGCGCACATCGATTACTTAACCTTGCATTTGTATCACGGAACCAATCGGTTTGGGATGAATGCTCTTACGCCGAAAGAAGAGCGCTATAAGGCCATCCTCTCTTATCCGGAATGGACGAGGGAGACCGTGAGGCAATTAAGAGAGATGTTCGGATCATCCGCCCGTTATGCTCACCTGAAATTGGCGATCACCGAATACAATACGATGTATTATCCAAATACCATCCGCAAGGGTCTTCCGAATGAACACACCTTAGAAGCTGCGGCTGCCAATGCAGCGAATTTGAATGAATTTATCCGAAATAGCGATTTGATCGAAATAGGCAGCTTCTCCGACTTAGTCAACGGTTGGCTTGGCGGTTGCATCAGAGTAGGGGATTTCTACGCGGATCAGTTTCGCGGTAAGTCCTCAGGCAGAAGCGAGAATTCCTTATCCGTTTATGGCACTCCAACCTATTATGTCATGAAAATGTATGCAAACCGAGACTTGGGCTATGTGGTGGAGACCCGTACCGATTGTGGCAGCTTTAAGGTGAGCAGCACTGTTTCTGCGCCACAGCTTGATGACCTGCCGAATTTGGACGTCGTGGCTTGTACGAATGTTCGAGGCGATAAGGTGACGATCTTTATAGTAAATCGAAGTCTCGAAGATACCATTACAGAAGTACAATTGGAAGGATTTACGGAGTCGGGCACAGCCCAACTGTTGGAATTAGCAGCGGACGATTACGAATGCATAAATAGTGCGCAAAATCCGGATGCGGTGGTCTGCGAAGCTCATGAATTGTCAGTCATGAAATCCCAAGTGACCTGTCAGCTGAGGGCGTCCTCCGTTTACGTATTAGAAATCACACGCGAATAGGAGCTGATGATAAATGAAACAATGGTTGACGGGACTGCTTGCTTTCGTCTTGATCTTTTCTTTTCCGGCATCAGGATTCTCTTACAGCAATCCGCAAATCGTATCCGACTCATGGCGTTGGGAAAATGGAGATTTTTATGGGGAAGGCGACCCGTTCATTTTGAAATTTAACGGAGTCTATTATCTATACACCAGTACGGTGGATGATAAGCCAGGTGTGAAGGTTTGGTCGTCGGAAGATCTGGTGCATTGGGAATATCGAGGTCTATGCGCTACGGAACCGGTTACGAAAGGAGCCTATGCCCCGGAAGTTGTTTACTGGAACGGTGATTTTTACATGTATACGGCTCTGCTTCGGGATGAACCCGGCACCACGCAGCGCGGTCATCGCGTGCTGAAGAGCGCTAGTCCAACAGGTCCTTTCATGGCCCAAACAGGCAACATGGTAAATGGCATTGATGGAGATGTATTCATTGATGATGACGGACAATGGTACTTCTACAGCACGGGCAACGGCAATATCGACGTTCGTCCAATGTCCGATCCGTATACGTTTGGTGAGAAATCGAATACCGGAGCTGTGATGAAGGGTTGGACCGAAGGTCCGACGGTCATCAAACGCAATGGTAAATATTATATGACATATACCGGAAACCACGTGTGGAGCGATGCTTATAGGGTGGATTACGCGAGCAGCTCAAGTCCGGTAACGGGCTTTGTGCCTGCTGCATCCCAAAACCCGATTCTTCTCGATGCGGAAGGAGATCATGTCGGGATTGGGCATAATTCCATTGTGCGAGGTCCCGATCTGGATTCCGATTATATGGTATACCACAGCCATGCCAATCCAGGGCGAAATCTGAACTTGGACCGAGTCGTATGGAACGGGAACAAGATGCTCGTACTTGGTCCCACGACATCCGAGCAGCCCGACCCGGCCATGCCTGAGTTCAGCGACAGGTTTCAAAGGAATGAATTGGGCGATGGTTGGAAGGTTGTTGGCGGTGGGCACTGGGGAATCCGCGACGGCAGCACGTTGTATCAAGATACCGTAGGTGAACCGGGACAATCTCATATGCTTTTATCCCAGAAAGCAACGGATGATAACTTCACTGCGGAGTTCAACCTGCAGCAAGTTGAGCAGGGGACTAGCGCGAATCCGCTGATAGGTGCAGTATTCTCCTACAAAAATGAGAAAAATTATGGTGTTGCCGTACTTAACCGCAATCAAAATCGTTTGGAAACCGTGTTCCGCGTAGACGGCAAGGATACAGACCAGGTAACGACCTCTCTACCGGTTGGCTACGACTATACGAAATGGCATCAAATTCGTGTGGAGAAGGAGGGCTCCGACTATAGAATCTAAGTAGACGGCATGTTGAAGCAAACCCGTTCCATCGAGCACCTTGGTAAGGGCAAGATTGGTTATACGACAACGGATGCGCATGCGGACTTCGGATATGTCGCGTTTAGCAACAACGTGGGCGGTAGCAGCGCCAATGCCGCTTACAAGCCGATTCCCGGTGAGATCCAGGCAGTCCATTTCAACCCGAAAGGCAATGGCAAGTCCGATTCCGATCATATCAGTGTCTCCGAAGCTACATATGGAGGTTATTATGTCGCATCATTCAATAAGGGCAATTTGCAATATGATGTAAATGTATCTGAATTGGGAACTTATGATGTTGTTATCAGATATGCCGCAGGAGACGATGCGCGAGTGAAGCTTGAACTCGATGATTCGACGAAATTGACGGATACTGTACGGCTCCCTTCAACAGGCGGTGCGAATCAATGGGATAATCTGATCATACCGGATATCAAGCTTACGCAAGGGCTGCATAAGCTCAAAGTGATAGCCGACAGGGGAACGTTTGATTTTGCCTCTATGAAGTTCAATCGCTCCACTGCAACGACACCTATATCGGATGATTTCAACGACGGCGACGATTTCGATTGGATGAAATTCGAACAGGGCTGGCGGGTAGATACCGGGGATGCACCTCCGTTTGATCTTCCCAAGCCGGTCCCGGGCATCATTGAAGCGCCTTTCTACAATACGGGCGGTGAAGGGATAGGCTACCATGATAACACTCCCGAAAATATTGGCGGCGCATATCGAGGCGATTCCGTTGATATGCGAACGAACAGCAACTTCAACGGGCTTAATGTCGGTTGGAACCAAGCTGGTGAATGGCTCAAATACAACATTGACGTGAAGCGCTCGGGGATGTACAGGGTCGAAGTAACGGCAGCAACCACGTTCAACGATAATCAAGCGCGTATATGGCTGGACGATCAAACTGATCTGACTGGTGCGATCAATATACCGAGTACCGGGGGCTGGAATAATTGGCAGACAACGTTATCCCAGAGCTTCTATCTGCCTGAAGGCCTGCATACGATTAAGTTCGATACGCTAAAAGGCGAGTATGACTTCGCGAGGTTGAAATTCGTATCCTTCGATGTTCCCAAATCTGTTCCGGGCATTGTTGAAGCCGTTCATTATAACACGGGTGGCGAGGGTGTTGGTTACCACGACAATACGCCTTCGAATATCGGCGGTCAATACCGCAGTGACACGGTTGACATTCGTGTCAATCCAAAAGGAGGCTGGAACGTCGGTTGGAACCAAACTGGCGAGTGGCTGAAATATAACGTGGGCGTTGCCAAGTCCACTGTCTATGACATCAGTGTCCGGATTGCAACGGCGCTTAATAGCGGGAAAATCAGGTTATGGCTGGATGATATGACTGATTTAACTGGTGTTGTGGATATTCCCAATACCGGAGGATGGAATAACTGGAAAAACGTCAAGCTTGGAGACATAATGCTGCCGGAAGGCAACCATACAATCAAGGTTGAAATCGTTCAAGGCGAGTATGATTTCGCGAGTCTGTCGTTCAATACACAAAATGAAACCAAATCGCTTCCCGGGACCGTTCTTGCCGTGGATTACATGAATGGAGGGGAAGGGGTCGCGTATCATGACAACACGCCGGATAACATACGCGGGCTCTACCGTACGGATGACGTCGATATCCGGTTGCTCCCGGAGGGGTTCACGACGGGCTGGAACCAGACAGGCGAATGGATGAAATACAATGTGAATGTCGCCGAAACAGATAAGTACAAACTGGATTTGCGAGTGGCTACGGCTATGGATGGCAGCCAAGTCAGATTTTGGCTTGATGACACAACCGACCTAACAGGAATCATTAATGTTCCGAATACCGGCAATTTCCAAGAGTGGATGACGGTCAAGAAAGAAGGGATTGCCCTTCCCGCAGGCAATCACACCATCAAGGTGGAAATTGTAACCGGCGAATTCGACTTTTACAGCTTCCGCTTCCATAATGACCCGATTGTTGCCAAAGAAGGCGCATATAAATCCCAACCGAAAGGGTATCCGAAAGCGGTCATCGGCGACAGCAGTTGGTCGGACTATATCGTGGAGACGGATCTTAAATTGGGCTCAAATACGCAAGGAGGAAGTAATGCAGGAATTATTTTCCGTGTAAATAATCCAGCTGACGGAACGGAATTGGGACAGAACAGAGACGATTTCCTTCAGGGTTACCTTGCTTACCTGACCGCAGACGGCGTGCATCTGGGCAAATTCAATTATAATTTCCAGTATTTAACCGGTGCGGCGTTAACCGGAACGGTTGGGAATTGGCAGCATATGAAGGTAGTTGCTAGCGGCACGAGGATCAGAGTTTATGTTGGGGATATGGAAACCCCCCTTATTGATTACACGGATCGAAGCGAGACGGCTTTCACGCATGGCAACATTGGGGTTAGAAGCTTCAACAGTGAAAGCTTTATCGATAACTTCAAAGTGACGCCAATTCCGGCCAAACAACGAGAAAAATCCCCCTCATCTGTGCCATATAGGGCACGCAGAGGGTGATTTTCTCATTTTTTTATGTAATAGGGGGTGTGGAATCGTGTATGTACGATATATTTCATCTTTAAAGATCGTTTTATTACTTAAAAAATATTTTGTTATATAATAAGTGGACAAAAGAAGGGTTTATTCGTTAATATATTGTAAAAACGTTTGCAATTTCGAAAGTTCAGTTTGTTAATGGGGGGATTATGTATGTTGGAATTATCAATTAATGAACCAGATCAATTAGTCGCTGTTGCTCATGCACTTTCTTCTCACACCAGAATCAATATCATCAAGCTCCTCTTACAACATCATAATCTGAATATCATTGAAATTGCCGAGATGCTTAATATTCCAGTTTCGACTACTGCGATTAATGTTAAGGTATTGGAGGAATCTGGGCTCATCTTAACAGAATTACAGCCTGCAACTCGAGGAGCCATGAAGGTTTGCAGCCGTAACTTTGATGACGTGCACATGAGTTTGAACCCAATTGCCATGTATAAAAACCCTAACGATTTGTATGAGATCGAGATGCCAATCGGTCATTTTATTAACTTTGAAGTATTTCCAACCTGCGGTATGGCCAATTTAAACGGAATGATCATTCCGGAAGATGATCCGGTTAGCTTTTATCACCCTGAGAGTAAAACAGCTGAAATCATATGGTTGCGGCAGGGATGGGTCGAATACCGGTTTCCTAAAGTGATTCCACAACAAGCAACGATCAATTCAATCGAGTTTTCGTTGGAAATTTGTTCTGAAGCGCCTAACTATAACAATGAGTGGCCTTCAGACATTACAGTATGGGTCAATGGCATAGAGATAGGAACTTGGACTTCACCAGGCGATTTCGGCGATCATAGAGGCAAACTTAACCCTTCGTGGTGGAACGACAGCAGTACGCAATACGGTATTCTGAAAACATGGAGAGTGGATGAGAAGCGGAGTTCCGTCGATAATGAGAAAACATCCTCTGTCTCGATTAAGGATCTTCATCTTGAGGAATATCCGTTCATTGGATTCAAAATTGGGATTAAACCAGATGCCTTGCACCATGGAGGAATCAACTTATTCGGTCGCGGCTTTGGCGATTATGCCCAAGCAATTGTGATGAGAATTCAATTTGAGTGAAAATATAGAATAGGTAATGCGATAAAGCCTTATTGTTACATATATTATGTAACAATAAGGCTTTATCGCATTATTTTATTGAAATAAACATAATTATTGAATGAAACCGTTGACAAAAGTTAGATTTACAAGTATTGTTTGAATATAAACATTTTATTTGTAATAAAACAAATAAAATGTTTATTAATTAAGAAAAGGAAGGATGTGGTTTTTGCAAACGCTTCACATTTCATCATAATAACTTTTCAAATTTATGCCTTATTAAACCAAATTCTTAATTGGGGGAGTTTAAATGAACGTATTGAAAAGTAAAATGGCTAAGCTTTCTGTGCCTCTAATGCTAAGTTTCGCCATGGTTGTAACGGGATGCTCAAAAAGCACAACGCAATCGACAGACAAATCTACTACACAACCTTCTGGCCAGGCAACACCTGCAGCTGCAACACCCAAACCAGCAGAGAATTCCGAAATTTCCTTTATGGGTTGGGGTGGAGATACAGAAAAGGCTGTATTTCAAAAGCTAACCGATTCCTACATGCTGAAGTATCCAACAAAGAAAGTGAAATATACCGTCGTACCTCCTGCTGAGTATTATCAAAAATTGGATACCTTGATTGCTTCAGGCAAGGCACCGGATGTTTTCTATGCAGGTGAAGCTCAGTTCCAAAAACTTGCAGGCAGTGGAAGTTTGCTGAAAATGGATGATCTAATCAAAACAGCATCATCTTTTGATGAGAAGAATGTTTGGAAACAGGGATTAGACCGCTATCGTTTTGATGGTAAAGTTATTGGAAAAGGAAATCTCTACGGATTGCCAAAAGATGTAGGTCCTTGGGCATTCGCTTATAACAAAGCTCTGTTTGATAAAGCAGGTGTAAAATATCCAAGCGCAAAAGCTGGCGAATGGACTTGGAATGATATGATTGATGCTGCCCAAAAAATCACGACAAAAGGGGCTAATGGGAAGACAGATGTATTTGGGGTAGCTGGTTATTCATTGGAATCAGCCGTATGGGCGAATGGTGGAGACTATATTGATTACAATACAGGAACCATCAAAATTGACGAGCCTGCTTTTACAGAAGCTTTACAATTCGTGGCTGATTTAAATTTGAAATATCATGTTAGTCCTTCACCGACTGATGAAAAAGCACAAGGTGGTTATGCGCGGTTTGTTGCAGGCAAAATTGGTATGTTTCCAATGGGGCCGTGGGATCAGCCTGGTTTCTGGAAGTTGCCTTTTGGATGGGATATTGCAGCCTGGCCTGCAAGCCCGAAAACAGGAAAAACAGCAACATGGTTAGGTTCTTTAGGATTCGTCATTTCCAACAAAACCAAATATCCGGAAGATGCATTTAACTTTGCTTCGTATTTGAGTTTGGATCCTAGCTCGCAGAAAGAAAACTACCAATTGGGTCAAGCGGTTCCGAATCTGATCGACATGGCGAAAGGCGAATTCTTAAAATATGATAAAGCTCCTGCGAATCGCCAAGTATTCCTGGACATCATACAGGATTATGGCCATCCGACGATTGCTGTAGGATCCGTAGATACGAAATGGCTCGACACCTTTAACCAAGAATTAAGTCGCGTTTGGGAAGGGAAACAAACGGCTGATGTCTGGGCTAAAGAAATGAAACCTAAGCTGCAAGATCTCTACGATAAAGGAAACAAGAAATAATAAATAAGGATACGGAAGGGCGAAAATAGAGGCCGAAGGCTTCCAGCTTCGTCCTTCGTCCTAAAACAGGTGGGATCAGTATGATAAGGGCACAGAAAATAACAGGTTTTAGACGGCGTGAAATAATATGGTCGTACTTATTTATATCCATTCCCGTTCTAGGGTTTCTCATTTTCGGGCTTGCGCCAATCGTGTCATCGTTTGTATTAAGCTTTATGGATTGGGACATGGTCTCGCCTGCGAAATGGAATGGTGCCCAAAATTATAAAGAAATGCTTTTGGACGAAAAGTTCTATAAATCATTATATAACACTTTATATTTACTTATTGGTATTCCTATTGGTATGTTCTTTTCCCTCCTGATTGCAATTCTAATGAATCGAAAGCTAAAAGGAATTTCTTTCCTGAGAACAATATACTATATTCCGGTCATCTCACCTATCATTGCTGTTGCCTTGTTATGGCAATGGATCTTGAATAATGATTACGGGCTGATCAATGATTGGATTTATGAAATATTCGGTATCCAAGGACCTAACTGGTTAGGTGATCCGCATTGGGTAAAGCCTTCATTCATTATTATGGGTTTATGGGGAGGCATTGGCGGAACCATGGTCCTATATTTGGCGGGGCTGCAGGGGATTGCTTCCGATTATTATGAAGCGGCAACCGTTGATGGTGCGAACCGATGGCATCTTTTTCGCCACATTACTTTTCCGTTGCTTTCCCCCATTCATTTTTTTGTTATTGTCATGGGAATTATCGGTACTTTTCAATCGTTTAGTCAAATGTACATTATGGCCACAGATGGCGGACCGGAATACAGCGGGGCAACCATCGTCTTCTATATTTTTAATGAAGCTTTTAAGTATTTCAACATGGGGTACGCCAGTGCGGTCGCGTGGGTATTAGGTATCATCATCTTTATCATCACACTAATTCAATTTAAATTATCCAAACGTTGGGTATATAACGACTAGAGAAAGGAAGGTTGAACGATGAATAGAAATGAGCGGTCAGTGAATGCAATGGCCTACGTTATTTTGATTCTCGGTTCTTTTATAATGCTGGCTCCATTTGCATGGACGGTTTCGACAGCATTTAAAACCCAAGAGCATGTTTTTGATCTCCCGCCGAAATGGATACCGGCCCCATTTACATGGAATAACTTCGCGGACGTTTGGAATAAAGCCCCGCTGTTAACCGGATTTATGAATAGTGCCATTATTGTAATTTTTGTTTTGGGTGTGGGATTGTTTGTATCCGCAATGGCAGCTTATGCGTTTTCCAAATTTAATTTTCCGTTTAAAGATACTATTTTTCTTTGTTTGCTTGGCACAATGATGATTCCATACTCCGTGGTGATGATACCTCAATTTATCGGTTTTTCATACCTGAATTGGGTGGATACGCTGCTTCCACTCATAGTGCCCGGCTTATTCGGTCATATTGTCACAATCTTTTTCTTCAAACAATTTATGCAAGGGGGCATTCCTTCGGATTTAATTGATGCCGCCAAAATCGACGGTGCAAGCTATTTCCGAACGTTTGCTTCTGTGGCGTTACCCATTGTTAAACCAGCGATAGCCGCACAAGCTGCACTTGGATTCATGGGGATATGGAACGATTTTCTTGGACCCGTCATCTATTTGCATTCGACGGAAAAACAAACGATTCAAGTTATTATTGCAAGTTTGCAATCTAACTATATATCACAAGCGAACTATCCAAATATGATGGCAGCTTCATTGATTGCTTTAGTGCCGGTTGTTCTCGTGTTTTTTTTCTGCCAGCGGTACTTTATTGAATCCTTAAGCATCAGTGGATTAAAATGACCAAACGCAGGATACGGACGAAAAGAATGGTTATGGGGCTAAGTGTATTCCTATTAGCCACAGTGATTACAATTTCATTTAGCGGGAAAGGAAGAGGTCCTATGTTGATTTCCACGCTTGGGGAATCGTATCAGAATTCATTGGCGCTTGAGCAGGAATGGCCTGATTACGGGATAGGTGATCCCTATGTTATGCGATATAACGGACTCTATTATTTGTATTGCAGTACGAAGGATTTTCGTGTGGGCATTAAAGCTTGGAGCTCGAGCGATTTGATTCATTGGAAATATGAAGGGCTAGCTACGGAAGAGCCACTGACCGAAGGGGCTTACGCACCGGAAGTTGTTTACTGGAATGGGTATTTCTATATGTATACTTCGCCTGCTGGAAAAGGCCATTATGTGCTTCGCAGCGATAGCCCTACAGGACCGTTCACGATTCAAACTGAAAATTTGGGCTTATCCATTGATGGCTCTGTATTTATTGATGATGACGGCAAATGGTATTTTACGCATGCGGATGGTAAGGGGATTATTGGACACGAAATGTCGGATCCTTACACGATGCAAGATGGCAAAACGCTTAACGCTTATTTAGGCCATTGGACGGAAGGTTCAATGATTATTAAACGCGATGGCAAATATTTCATGACTTATACAGGAAATCACGTGTTCAGTAAAGGCTATCGGATTAATTACGCTGTAGCAACGGATTCACCAATGGGAACCTACAAAGTGCCGGAAAATAACCCGATCGTCATCAGTACGAAACAAGATTTTAATGGACTGGGTCACAGCTCAAGTGTGATAGGTCCTAACCTCGATGCTTATTATATTTTTTATCATAATTTAATTGGCCATTCGGCGGAAGGGCCTCCAGTTCGCAAGCTAAATATGGACCGAATCGTTTTTAACGGCGAGAAAATGGTAGTTCTTGGCGATGGCACTCATTTTCCTCAACCAGTTCCACAAATGCCGGATTTATATGATGGCGTCAATAAACCGCTGGATCAGAAGCTTTGGGATGTTCGTGTCAAAGAAAATGAAACGAATTGGTTGAGCAACAAAGCTACCGATAAGAATCGGTTTACAGCTGAATATAATTTTCGCATGAACATGGAGAATACACGGGTGGGGGAGGCTTCTTTCGAGACCATCTTTTCCTATACGGATGACAATAATTTTAACTCTGTTCGTGTTGATCCCGCGTTGCGAAGTATGACTCTGTTCGAAATGAAGGACGGGAAGAGGAAGCAGCTTGCAACCGCAGAGCTTCCCCAATCGATGGACTTTACTAAACTGCATACCATTCGAGTTGAAAGTGATGCCCGAAGCACGAAGATCTATTTTGATCAAATGAACAAGCTGACTGTTACAGACATCACTGTGAAATCGGGGAAAATCGGGTATACCTATCGAAACGTCAAGCCGACTTTGGAATTCACGGCATTTTCTAATGACGCCGACGGCAGCAGCGACTTTGAAACGGCTAAACCGGTTCCCGGAAGTATTGAAGCGGTTCATTATTTGGAAGAAAGAGATAAAGGGTTTCATGTTGGACATCCGGTTAAAGGGTCTGTTATGCGTGAAGACGACGGTGTTCCGATCCAAATGAGCGAAGACGGCAGTAATGCCGTTGCGATAGCGGGAAAAGGGGATTGGCTCGCCTATAGGATTAATGTGGAGTCAGACGGAACTTATGGTTTCGATGCGATGATGCAGGAAGACGGAAACGATAATGTGGTGGAACTGCAGGTCGATGGGAAATCCCAACGTTTCGAATTAGGCAATGGGAGTCAGAACGAAGGAAACCTGTGGGTTAAGAAGCACATTGGAAATATGAAGCTAACGCAAGGCGAGCATATTTTGACAGTAAAATTGGTTAAAGGGAAATTGAATTACCGCTTTTTAAATATATATAGAATCTCTGAACTGCCGACAGAAAAGCTCTCAAATATGTTTAATCAAATATTGCCTGAAGACATGTATGGCAATTGGATGAAGCATGAAGACGGGTATGCCGTACAGACTGAGGGATCGGATGCCAAAATGTATGCGGGCAGCGATGAATGGACGGACTATCGGGTTGAAGTTGATTTGAAATCCACAGCGGATTCTATTGAAGAGGCAGGGCTCTTGTTCCGTGTCACGAACGAATCTGAATTTCGCGATCAAGTAAGGGATTCGTTTATGGGCTATCAACTAACCTTCCGCAACGGACGTATGGTTCTGAAGAAAATGAATTATGACCAGAATGAAGTTGCTTCAGCTCCGGTCAGTATTGACTCCGGTTCATTCGTACACGTCGCTGTTGATGTTAGCGGAGCAACAATGAAGGTGTACGTAAACGGTTCGAGGCAACCCGTCTTGGAATGGACGGATACGAATGCATATATGCATGGGAAAATTGGGATTCGTTCCTCTTCTCCGACGTGGGTTTTTGCCAATTTTTCAGTAGTAAGGAGGTGATTTGATAGTTCAATGGTTATAAATTACTTCTAGATACGGCACAAGCACGCAATGAAAAAAGCTATTAGATTAACATTTTTCTTAAGGAGGAAATGTAAAGATGAAAGCTAATAATCGTTTGCGCTTGGGTAAATTACTAATGGTTTTGATGATGGTGGCTTCGCTTATTATTCCTTTCAATATGGCTCAAGCGGCAACGAGTGGGATGGCTTGGCCAACGTCAAACACGACAGTTTACACAACCGGTACAGGCGGAGTCTGGTATCCACGGATGCTTCAAGTGAACAGCAGCAACATGCTGGTTTCCTTTGATTCAACTGCGGACGGAGGTTTTACGAAAGTTAAGATAGCGAAAAGCACGGACGGAGGCATTACATGGGGAGCGCCTATTACAGCTGCTTCTGATGCGAACGGGGATGTTGGCAATGGTCAGATGCTCCAATTAACCAATGGAGACATTTGGTTGGCTTATCGCTTGGTCATACATTCCGGCAGCACGTACACCAGTTATTTGAAAGTTCGAAAGAGCAGCGATGGAGGCAGCACCTGGTCTGATCTGGCAAACGGACAAATAGCGACTGAAACGGAAACCTCTTTCACTGGGGTATGGGAGCCATTCCTCGGTTATGTGGGAAGCACGATTTCCGTCATGTATGCGGATGATAGTTCAGCCGTTGTCGGTACCTCGGGGAAGCAAAAATTATTGATGAAAACATGGAACGGAAGCGGTTGGAACAGTGCGACAGTTGTCAGCGACGGGGTAGCTAATGGCTCCAGAGACGGCATGCCGGTTTTCACAAAAATGGCGGACGGCAGGTACATTGTGGTATTCGAAGCCACGGACGTCACCGGGCATCCATTTGGAATCAAATATAAAATTTCCTCTGATGGCGTAGATTGGTCAGGCACACGGCAAACCATGTTTATACCAACGAATGCAGGAAAAAAAGCCGGAGCACCGTATGTCGTAAAACTGGGCGATGGCAGATTAATGGCCAGCTTCCAAACGGATGATTCCAGCGCCAATACGGGAGACAGTTATTCTTCGATGCGAACGATGATCAGCTCCGATAACGGAGCGACTTGGAGTTATTTGTATAATGTATTCCCTGTATCGGATACGACGTTTTCCAACTGGAATTCATTAATGGCTGTTGATACGACTCGCGTTATGGCAGTCACATCTGCCAACTTTCCTAGTACGGGCATTTACTTGCGGACGGGTAATGCAGGGACTCCCTCGAACGTGAATCTTGCCGATAATTGGGGTTTTGAAACGGCGAATGTTAATGGATGGGCGCCTTCGGGAGCCGATTATCCGAACCGGATTCACATTCATGGACTAAACGATGGTATTACACGTGCACCGGGGGGCGGAAACTACTTCATCGGTCTTGCTGGAACCAGTTCTCCGGGTACTGCTTATATTGGCCAGACAATCACAGGTCTGGATAGCGGTACCTACACAATGAGAGCTTATATTAGGAGCAGTGGCGGCCAAACCAGTAACTATATGGAAGTGAAAGACTATGGTGGATCTACGCTGCAAACTAATTTTCCCGTTACAGGAACTTGGACGCAGGTAACCATCTCTGGTATTAGTGTAACAAATGCACAGGCAACTATCGGTTTTTATGCTGCGAATACAAGCGACAGCCAATGGGCAGATATCGACAACGTTGAATTTTTCAAAACAGCCTCGATCACGCCGCTGAATGTCAATCTCATGAATAACTGGGGATTTGAAACGGCAAATGTGAACGGATGGACGACTTATGGATCCGATTATCCAGATCGGATTCACATTCATGGCATTAACGACGGCATTGCGCGTGCACCAGGTGGAGGGAATTACTTCATCGGTCTTGCTGGCATTAGTTCACCCGGTACAGCTTATGTTGGCCAGACAATTACAGGTCTGCAAAACGGAACCTATACGATGCGAGCTTATTTGAGAAGTAGCGGCGGCCAGACCAGTAACTATATGGAAGTGAAAGACTATGGTGGAACTGCTCGTCAAACCAATTTCCCGGTTACATCAACTTGGACGCAAGTGACGATCTCCGGCATTAGCGTCACCAGTGGTCAGGCGACCGTCGGATTCTTCGCTTCGAACAGCAGCGACAGCCAATGGGCGGATATTGATAATGTGGAATTTATTCGAACAAATTAACTGAATGCATTCTCCGCGCACAAGATCATTTGTGCGCGGATTCAACCATACTTGGTATTGCGGAAGAGGAGTGATCATCACAAGATGTCGACAAAAATGTATATAAAGGACTATCCAAGGCCTCAGTTTGTACGGGAATCATGGAATAGTTTAAACGGTGAGTGGGATTTCCGTTTTGATGACGGGAACATTGGAGAGAAAGAAAAGTGGTACGAGGAGTTTGAGGGGGACCTCAAGATCATGGTTCCATTCACTTATGAAACGAAGGCCAGCGGTATTGGTGAAGAAGCATTTCACCCTCAAATATGGTATCACCGATTGCTCGAAGTTCCGAAGGAACAGGAAAGCAAAAGGATCATCCTGCATTTTCAAGCGGTGGACTATATAGCCAAATTGTGGGTGAACGGAACGTATATAGGTCAACATCAAGGTGGATACGCTGCTTTTTCATTTGATATTACGTCCTATGTTCAATTCGGTCAGTCAAACAGCCTAGTCATGAAGGTGGAGGACAGCCAGAGCTGCACGCAGCCACGCGGCAAGCAGCGTTGGGTGAACGACAATTTCGAATGCTTTTATGTTCAGACGACTGGAATTTGGCAAAGCGTATGGTTGGAGTATGTAGCGGAATCTTATATCAAGTCTGTGAAAATGACTCCCGATCTCGATAGTAACTCGGTACACTTCGAATACCATACTCAGGGTGAATTAAAGCAGGGGCAGCTTCGTTTAGAGACTCGAATCAGTTATAAAGGCAATATCCTCAAGCAAGTCGCTTTGAACGTGGATCGGTCTTGGCTTCAGTTGGAAGTAGATTTATTGCATGAAGCTAATGGTCCGTGGAAGGCAATCAAATGGTCTCCGCAAAGTCCGAACTTATACGATGTGGAATTTGTTTTATTTCAAGATGATGTGGTCATCGACCATGTGTATTCTTACTTCGGCATGAGGAAAATCTCCATAGAAAAGGGAAAAGTTCTGCTCAATAATACGCCGATTTATCAGCGGTTAATTTTGGACCAAGGGTACTGGACCGACAGTCATTTGACGCCTCCTTCGGAGCAAGCATTAATAGAGGATATCGATGCTATTCTCGCCATGGGATACAACGGGGTGAGGAAGCACATGAAAATTGAAGATGCGCGGTTCCTATATTGGTGCGATGTCAAAGGGCTTTTGGTATGGTCTGAGATGGCAGCCACCTTTGAATTTAATGATGAGGCAGTTGAGACCTTCACCAAGGAATGGATCGAGATTGTAAGGCAGCAGTATAATCATCCGAGCATCATCACATGGGTGCCTTTTAATGAGTCTTGGGGCGTTATGCAGATTTTGACTGACCGTAAGCAGCAGAAGTTCACTGAAGGCATCTATCATTTGACTAAATCGATAGACCCTAACCGTCCTGTCATCACAAATGATGGATGGGAACATACCGTCTCAGATATTTTGACTCTACATGATTATGTGGAAAGCGGTACGGAATTCCTCCGGCATTATGCGGATAAGTCCCCTATCGTAAACAACGAAAATTCGTTTAACAATTGGAAATATGCTTTAGCGCATGGATACACGTATCAAGGGCAGCCCATTATTATTAGCGAATTTGGCGGGATTGCTTTCCAAACCGATAAAGGCTGGGGATACGGCAATCAGGTAGTGACGGAAGAGGCCTTTATTGAGCGGTTCCGTGGCATTACACAAGCGATTAAGGATATCGATTACATTTGTGGGTATTGCTATACGCAGATCACTGATGTTCAGCAGGAAATGAACGGTTTGCTCACTGAAGATCGAAAACAGAAGATCCCACTAGAGATTATCAAAGAAATTAACCTTGCGTAAAAGTTAGCAAGAAGTGATGAGAAAACGTTTCTTGTGTTGGATTCGGTGGCGCACCGATGGGACTGGATAACTATTTGGAACCTTATGAAGCAAAGAACAGTCGTGACGTGGTTATCGATTCGCTTCATAAAGCTCTGGACAAGGGACTTAATTATATCGATACGGCACAGGGCTATGGAAATGGGTTAGGCGAAAGTATAATCGGAGCTGTGTTGAAAGAACGTCGCCATGAAGCATATATTGCTACAAAGGTTCCCTCAAATCTTGGGTATGACGATGTGATTCGATCCGTCGATGCCAGCTTGAAGCATCTCCAGACCGATTACATCGATGTCATGAAGTTCCTGATCACGTATTGCTTTGGTCCATTCGTTCTGGTTTTTTTGATGTCATTCAAGTTCGGTATAATCTCTTTTATCAGGGTGCTGCAGATCCAATCATTCCGGAAGCCGCTAAGCATGACGTTGGAGTCGTCGTCATGAGGCCGTTGACGAGCCAAGCTCTTTATCGTTTTATGAAGCGCGTTGCGCCAGAGTCACTTGAGACGATCAATCCCCATCGCGGCCAAGGCGGGGTCCAATTTTATACCTAGCTAGTAGGGGCTAACTGTCATATGATAGTTAGCTATTTCTATTTCCCGAGGCTATATGGGAATGGTTAAGTAGACCGCCGTTCCCCAACCGTATTTACTCCGGATTTTAATGCCGAATGATTCACCGTAAAGCAATTTCAATCTCTTGTGTGTGTTATATAGACCGATATGATCCGTTTCGCCGATATCCTGTTTGAGCTCGTACTTAATTTGGTCAAGCCTTTCTGTGCCAATGCCGATTCCGTTATCAATCACGGCCAAATGAAGCATCACTTCGGACTGCCAGATTTTAATTTTGATTCGACAGGTTCCTTCCTTCACTTTGATGCCATGGTAAATACTATTTTCAATAAGCGGTTGCAAAATGAGCTTTGGCACATTGTACTTGTTGACCTGCTCCTCATATTCCCAGACAACATCAAATTTATCGTGATATCTAACCTTCTGTATGTCGATATAGCTTAAGGTATAAGCGATTTCTTTTTGAAGGATGACCGGTTTGTTATGCCCTTCCAAGGAATATCGCAAAATATCTGCCAAATTTTCTACCATTTTGTTCAAATTCCCGGGTTTGCCGGTAAGGCTAGCGATTTTCCAATTGATTGTCTCCAGCGTATTATATAGAAAATGAGGGTTCAGCTGTGATTGCAGGGCGATCAATTCCATCGCTTGGGCTTTATACTTTCGTTCGGACAGTTGCATGCTTAAATAGTTCTGCTCGATAAAATTTTTCAGGATGCTATGAATGATATAGCTGTAAACGTCTTTAATACGAGAAGGCAGAACAGGCAGCGGCTTGCTGTTTTCGGCGGATTCCAAAATCGTAACAATCGTTTTCACATCTCGGTAATTTTTTCGGGTCAAATAATACGTTAATCCACTGCCAAATAAAAAGGAGATCAGCAGGAGCAGCTGACTGGTCAGGTTCAAACCATCGGGAACTTCATATAACGATGTTTTGGGGGCAATAGATAAGTAGGTCCAACCGTATTTATCCGAGTTCAGCTTGGAAACGATAAATGGCTGGCCGTTCAGGTTCGTCTCATAAAAGGGACGCCCATCGGAAACGAGATCTTTAACAACCAAATGATCAAAATAGGGGAGTTTTTTGTTTTTAAACATAACATCCCCGTTCGGGCCTAATATGAGCAGGGTTTGATCCTGCAGTGTGGACAAATTGGACAAGTGGTTCTCGATATATTTGGCGTCAATGTTGAGCACGATGAGACCGTCTCCCTGATCGCGGGACAATTTGCGGTAAAGACTGATAATCTCCACGGCAGAATTCTCAAAGTTATATTTCTTAATGGTGCGGTTTTCCGTCCATACCAAATCATCGCCAAGTTGATGCCTTTTATAGCTGTCGAACCAGGCTTTATCATAAAATTCATTTAAATCGATCAGTCCGCCGGAGGTCGTGGAAAGTAAACGATTTTTGTCATTATTTAAATAAACGTAGACAGAATCGATATAAGGCATCGCCATGGCTGGCGCATCGATCAGATTTTTGATGGTCGCGAGTACTTTATAGTCATCGAGCTCCAGAGACGGCTTGAGCATTAGGCTCTTTAAATTCGCAAATTCGATCGCATTGGCCATAAAGTGGATGTTCAGCGAATCAAGCTGTTTAAAGATCAACTCAATATTTTCCTTGGTTTGCTTGAGCATATTGGTCGTGTTGTGATTAATTTCTTCCGTTACGTATCTCTTAATAATGACCGTGGACATTGTGCCTAGGATCAGAATGGGTACAAGCATTGGGATCAAAAAAGTGAATAAATTTTTAAGGAAAAATGCGTGATAGGTTTTCATCCGGTTCGTATAGTCCTTTATATTTATTCCGCATTTCTGAATTCACGCGGGCTTTTGCCGAAATATTTTTTGAAGGTGCGGGTAAAGTTCTTAGGGTTGCTGTAACCGATCATTTCGCTGATTTCATAGGTTTTATAATCGATTTCCTTTAAAAATTGTGCGGCTTTCTCCATCTTGACGGAAATGACGTAATCTGAAAAATTTTCTCCCGTCTTTTGCTTAAAATACTTGCTAATATAGTAAGGGCTCATGTGCACTAAATCTGCAGCGCCATCCAGGGCAGCATCTCGATAGCGCTCCTTCACGTAATTTTTGATCACCGAAATCACTTTATCGGAAACGCCCCCTTCTTGCGCGGCGTCTGTTTTCTTTTCTTGATTTAATTCTTCTTTGATGCTTAAGAAAACATTCATTAATTCATCATATTTGGTCGGCTTGACGATATAATTTTTCACGCCGTAAATCAAGGCCTGTTGGGCGAATTCAAAATCTTTATAACCGCTTAAAAAAATGACTTTAATTGGTGATTTTTTTAGGTAGAGCTCTCTAGCCACATCGATTCCAGTCATATTCGGCATTCGGATATCGCAGAGAATAACATCCACCTCATGTCTCTCCGTATATGCCATTACCTGAGTGCCATTATCAGCCTGACTCACGACCGTGAAGCCAACGTCTCCCCAGGGAAAGTAGTTGCTTAAGCCATTTCTGATTTCATATTCGTCATCAGCAATAAGGAGCTTATACACAGCGACCCGCCTCTCTATTCGGAAAAATCAACAACCTTCTTATAGGCACATTATAGCATTGATCGATGGCTGTAGTCCCTCAATTTGTCAAATGAGTATGTAATGATTCCTTTTTGTTAAAAGATGATACTTCTTCGTCCAGTTCGTCCTAAATGAGCCAGCAAATGATACCAAAAGAGGAGCCAACCGCCTTTTTATTCTTCCTGTATCCTTTATAATCAAGGTATTGAAAGCGTTTCCTAATGAAAGGATGAGGAGATTGATCAGAATATCCATATCAACTGCAAGAGTGGATCACCCTGACAGTTATTTGAAGCAGCTTGTACAGTTGGGGGCGGATTGTCTCGATTTCGGGAATGGCTCCAGCTTCGTTGGAGTGAAGGAGCAAGGGTATCCTGATTTAGATGAACTGTTAAAGCTTAGACGCAGACTCCGTTCCTTCGGGCTGGATATCAACCGTGTGACTCTGCCGAATATGTCGGAAAGATTCATGAGAAACCTTCCTGGCTCGGAAAAGGAATTGGATCATACGGTTAACGCCATGAAGGTATTTGGTGAAGCAGGAGTACCCATCATACGGCAGCGGTTTACCGGGGATACGTTCGATCAGTTGATGACTAAGTATGATGCAGTGCTGCGTGGAGGGTATATTTCCCGGGGGGAGAGTATAGGACTCACAAAGCAGCAGCACGAGACTCCGACTTATGAGGAGCTTCAAGCCTGGTGGGAGCGTTTCTTGACCGTCTATGGTCAACTGGTTCCGATTGCAGATAGCTACAAGGTGAAGTTGTCGATGCACCCTTCGGATACGCCAAACACGGACACGCCTTTCGGTGGTCTTGGATATCATCGCGTTACGGATGCTTTCCCCAGTAAGCAGGTAGGCTACATCTATTGCATCGGTACACGGGCTGAAGCTGGAGGCTCGTCGCTCGTGCTTGATGAAATCAACCATTACGGCAGACAAGGGCGCATCCATCTCATTCATATGAGAAATGTTCGTGGAAGCTTACCGACATCGGGCGGGTTTGAAGAAACACTGCTGGATGATGGGGACTTGAATATGTTCAAGGTTTTAATGGCATTGAAAAAGGTTGGCTATGACGGTTGTATCAATCCGGATCACATTCCTTTTCTTGAAGGGGACGATCGGGATCGGCACAGCGGTGACCATCGTACTGCATGCGGAATCGGACTGGCTTATTCGATTGGGTATCTCAAAGCGCTGCTCTGCGCGATGTATGCTGTATAAATGACAATACTACATTATGAGGTGAGATTATGAAATGGAATAGAGTGAGCTCTGTATTAGTAGCGACTACTTTGCTGGGAACGATCGCTGCAGGATGCTCGACAAGTAATGAGGCTGCTTCTACATCCGTAGATAAAGCTGCTTCGCCAACCGCTTCTAATGGTCCTAAAGAGAAATTTATCTTCTGGGATAAAGGGGAATACACCCAAGCTTATAACGACCTCATGAAGCAGCGGGTGGAGGAATTCGGCAAGGCGAACAATATTGATACCGAATACGTGGTCATTTCTCAGAATGATTTGAAAACGAAGCTGTTGGCCTCGATCGAAGCCAAGAATCCACCGGATCTTATTGTGGCGAACGACCCGGTTGCCAAGCAGTTTGTCGCCTCCGACCAACTCGTGGACACTTCCGACATCATTACGAAAATCAATTTTACAGATGGAGCCAAAAAATTCTCCGTAGTCGCAGATAAATATTTCATGGTGCCTCAATCCTTCCAAATGGGCGGAGCCTACTTGCGCAAAGATCTTTGGGAGAAGCACAAATTGCCAGTTCCGAAAACGTGGCAGGAGCTTTACGAGCAGGCCAAAATTGTCAACGATCCGAAAAACGGCATCTATGCCGTAGGTCTCCCGTTAGGTCAATCCGGAGGCGGTGATGCCGAGGGGTTTGTTCGGGATGTCATTCTAGCTTATGGCGGAGCTATTGTCGATAAGGACAATAATATCACGGTCAATTCCAAAGAGACGCTGGAAGCGATTACGTTTCTCGCAAAATTTTGGCAAGAGGGCCTAACGCCGCCATCTTCCGTGACTTGGGACGATAACGGCAATAACAATGCCTATCTAGCAGGTACGGTCGGCTTCGTCATCAACAGCGGAAGCATCTACGATCAGGCCAAGAAGGATAAACCGGATCTTGAGAAAAATACGCTTCTCATTCCAAAGCTTGCTGGCCCTAAGGGCGATTTTATTCTAGGCAGCGGCAACGTCTTCGCCATATTCAAAAATGCCAAAGGCACCAAGTGGGCGAAGAAGTTTGTTACCGAATTTTATGACAAAGATTTCTACAATAAATTTGTTGAAGTCATGGGCGGAAAATTTCAGCCTGTACTTAAGGGCTCTGAAGAGATGGCATTTTGGAAGGATCCGAACAATAAAGCCGCAGGCTGGATGAAAATGATTAATGACGTGGTTGGATCAAGTAATTATCCAGGTCCTGAGGACGATCTCGGATCCAAGGCCAAATCCATGCAGCTTGCGACAAGAGCGGTGCAAAGAATTGTTGTAGAGAAGATGGATCCGCAGAAATCTCTTAATCAGCTTGAGCAAGAGCTCAAGCAGTTATATGGTAAAAAGTAACGGGGTCTTACTATAACTATACGCAGTCAGGCGGTGATTTCTTGCGTGGGACAGTTAAGCAGAAAATATGATAGAACGCTCGGATACTTATTAATTTTACCGGTGGCTTTTGTCATCTTTGTGGTCATCGGTTTCCCATTCATCAATGCCATTTATTTAAGCTTTACGAACAAAGTTGTAGGTATGGATCCCAAATTTATCGGATTTGACAACTATCTCCACATTTTCACCGATAGAGAGTATTGGAAGGTACTTAAAAACACTTTTATCTTTATGATCGCAAGTGTGGGTATTAAATTAGTCGTCGGTCTGATGCTGGCGGTCGTAGTCAACGAGACGTTCTTCGGTCGGGGAATTTTTCGGATGATCCTGCTTATTCCATGGGCTCTCTCCGGCATGGTTGCCGCCATCACCTGGCGGTGGATGTATGACGATACATACGGCATTATCAATTCCATGCTGCTTCGATTCCACATTATAGATACACCCATTTTATGGACCTCGGGACTCCATATGGCCCTGGTTTCCGTCATCATTGTGAACATTTGGAAGGGGCTCCCCTTTTTCATCTTCAGTTTGCTCGGCGGCTTACAGACCATCGATTCACAGATGTATGAGGCGGCTACAATTGACGGAGCGGGCTGGATACGACAGTTTTTCGCGATTACGGTTCCTTCGATCATGACAGTCATTACCATTACTACGCTGCTTTCCTGCATCTGGACGTTTAACAATTTCGAGAGTGTGTATTTGATTACAGGCGGAGGTCCCTTAAATGCATCGGCGGTTATTTCCACTTATACGTATGAAGTAGCCTTCCAACAAAATTTATTGGGTCGTGCGCTAGCTGTGGCCGGTTCCGTGGTTCCTATTCTAGTCGTCATGATTGTAGTCTCCATGAGAAAACTGAAAACGGATGATTAGGGGGAACTAGGATGAAGCTAACAACAGTAAAAAAGATAAGAAAGCAAACCATTATTTACGTGATTGTCTTCATTTTTACCATCTGGACGTTGTTTCCGGTGTATTGGATGGTTAAATCGTCTTTTACCCCTAACGAGCTCATGTATACAGCTAATCCCGGGTTGGTTCCAGATACGTGGACATTATCTCATTACAAGGATTTGTTTCAAAAAACAAAGTTTATGAATTTTGTGAAAAATAGCCTTTACGTGGCTTCGCTTGTTACCGTCATCTCGGTCAGCATCAGTATTTTGGGCTCATACAGTATGACCCGGCTGCGATATCGGGGGAGAATCTTTTTTTCGCAAAGTATCATTTACACGTATCTGCTGCCAACGGCCGTATTGTTTATCCCGATGTACGTGGCTGTAAGCAAGCTTGGTTTAAGCGACAATAAGAACGCTTTGCTGATTGTTTATCCGACGATCATCGTGCCTTACTGCTGCTATATGCTGATCAGCTATTTCAAGGCGATTCCCAAAGAGCTGGAAGAGGCGGCTTTGATCGACGGATGCAGCAGTCTTCAGGCTTTGTTCAGAATCATCATTCCTATTGCTTCTCCAGGCATAGCCGTTGTATCTACCTTTGCCTTTACGCTAGCATGGAACGAATATTTGTATGCGTTGGTTTTGACGACCAGCCCGGGTCAGCAGACGGTCAATATTGGGATTTCCGGCTTTAAATTTTCGGATCAGGCAGTCTGGGGACTGCTCATGGGCTCGTCTGTTATTGCATCCTTGCCAGCCATTTTCCTGTATTTCCTGGCTCAACGGTTTTTAAAAAGCGGATTGGCCGCTGGCGGCGTCAAGTGAGGGTTAACTAGCGAGTAGGAGGCTAACGATGATGAAGATATCGGTCACGGTGAATACGTGCGATTTAACGGATCGCGATTTGAAGCAAATGTGCCAATTGGGCATCGATTATGTAGATTTCGGCAAGGGATCTTCCTTTCCAGGGGTGAAAGAGCAGGGTTATCCGGATTTGGATCAGTTACTTCAGCTGCGCAGGCGTGTACGTTCCTTCGGGCTTGATATGAACCGGGTTACGCTCCCGGACTTCACAGATCGGTTTATGAACAATTTGCCAGGTTGTGAAAAGGAACTTGAGAATTCATCTCTTGCTGTAAAGGTATTTGGCGAAGCGGGCTTGCCGATTGTAAGGCAGCGTTTTGCCGGGGATACCGCACCTATTTTGACGACTGGCTATAAAGCCGTGCAGCGGGGTGGAGCTGTAGCTCGGGGAGAAAGTCTTGGCTTGATGAAGAATAAGCCCGAAGTTCCTGGTTTGGAGGCGAGGGAGCATTTTTGGAGTCGCTTCACAGAAGCGTTCCGCACATTAGTTCCCTTGGCCGAGGATTACAACGTGAAGTTGACGGTTCATCCATCGGATACGCCAAACCATGGAACCCCGTTCGGCGGGCTGGGCTTCCATCGGATTATCGATGCTTTTCCGAGTAAAAATGTCGGATACGTATACTGCGTGGGAACGCGCGCCGAAGAAGGCGGAAGCGCTTTGGTCATGGATGAAATCAATCATTATGGGCGCAAAGGAAAAATTTGTTTGGTACACCTTCGCAATGTGAGGGCCAGCCTTCCAACAGCGGGAGCTTTTGAAGAAGCGCTTCTGGATGATGGTGATTTGAATGTGTTTAAAATTTTACTCGAGCTGCGAAAGGTTGGATACGAGGGCTGTATCAATCCAGATCATATCACGCAGTTGGAGGGCGACAGTATCGATTTAGATCAAAATTGGGCGCATTCGGGCATAGGTTGGAAATCGTCCAGCATAGGTTGGGGCTATTCCATCGGTTATGTGAGAGCTCTGCTGACCGCATTGGCGGAGTTTGAGGGCAAAAATTAGCTGAAGCGACTGCCTTGCCGATATTCCAAATACCGCCAGGGGATCTCCTTAACAGGAGAACCCCTGGCTATTTCTGCAATCGAGTCGTTTCCACCGAACAAAGGGACCAAGCTCGCGAAGTTCACAGAGCATAAAGAATAAATTGACGCACAATTTAATTTGTCTTACAATATGACTTATAAACATTTATTTCCTTATTTTATATTATTTTTAAAGAAGGGAAGAGAACAATTTGATGCAGGATATGAAACATGAGCAACTGAATAACCGTTTTTCAGGCACGCCAATCATTACAGAAATGCAGGTCATCCCTGTGGCAGGGTATGACAGCATGCTGCTTAATCTCAGCGGTGCACATGCTCCTTTCTTTACACGCAACATTATCATTCTTAAAGATAACGCAGGCCATACGGGTGTTGGTGAGGTTCCGGGCGGTGAAAAGATTCGTCAAACACTAGAGGATGCACGGGCGCTCGTCATTGGTCAATCCATAGGTCAATACAATAACATTCTGAACACTGCACGCAAGCTGTTTGGTGATCGAGATGCTGGAGGACGCGGTTTACAGACCTTCGATCTACGCATCACGATTCACGCCGTTACTGCTTTGGAAGCTGCACTATTAGATCTTCTGGGGAAATTCCTCGGTGTTCCTGTTGCTGCGCTCCTTGGCGAAGGCCAGCAGCGTGACCGCGTAGAGATGTTAGGTTACTTGTTCTTTATCGGTGACCGTAATCAAACGAAGCTTCCTTACTTGAGCGGGCAGGATGGCAAGGATGACTGGACACGATTGCGTAATGAGGAAGCGCTTACACCCGAAGCTGTCGTTAAGCTGGCTGAGGCGGCATACAAGCGATATGGTTTTAACGACTTCAAACTGAAGGGCGGCGTGCTTCGCGGAGAAGAGGAGATCGAGGCCGTCACCGCGCTAGCCGAACGTTTTCCGCAAGCAAGAATAACGCTGGATCCTAACGGCGCATGGTCTTTGTCTGAAGCAATTCGCCTTTGCCGTGATCAACACCATGTACTGGCTTATGCCGAAGATCCTTGCGGAGCTGAAAATGGTTATTCTGGACGTGAGGTCATGGCAGAGTTTCGCCGTGCGACCGGACTGCCGACAGCTACGAACATGATCGCCACGGATTGGCGCCAGATGGGACACACGATTCAAATGAACTCGGTTGATATTCCACTTGCTGATCCGCACTTCTGGACGATGCAAGGTTCTGTTCGGGTAGCGCAAATGTGTCATGAATGGGGGCTAACGTGGGGCTCGCATTCTAACAATCATTTTGATATTTCGCTGGCCATGTTTACCCATGTCGCTGCTGCTGCACCGGGAAAAATCACAGCTATCGATACCCATTGGATTTGGCAGGACGGGCAGCGTCTGACCAAAGAGCCATTCCAAATTGTTGGAGGTATGGTGGAAGTTCCGAACAAGCCAGGTTTGGGCATTGAGATTGATAGGGTTGAAATTGAGAAAGCGCACCAGCTTTATAATGAGAAAGGGCTTGGAGCGCGTGATGATGCGATGGCTATGCAGTATTTGATTCCTGGCTGGAAATTCGATCATAAACAACCTTGCCTTGTAAGGTAATCGATATAATCAAATGAAATGAAGGAGAGATCACAATGGACTTTAGTCTTATTCGCGGAGTCATTCCGCCTATCGTTACACCGGTTGATGCTGATGAATGCGTGGAAGAGCAGGGACTACGAAGGGTTGTCGAGCACGTTATCGCAGGAGGAGTGCACGGTATCCTTTCTTTAGGCAGTAATGGCGAATTTTATGGATTGGATCATGAGCAGCAGGAGCGGGCAGTTCGCATTACGATCGAGCAAGTTGCGGGCCGGGTGCCAGTTTATATGGGGATTGGAGCCATCACGACTAAGGAATGCGTTCAGTTAGCCAGATTAGGTGAATCGTTAAATGCTCAGGCGCTTACGATCTTGCCTCCTATGTTTCTTGCGCCTTCGGAAGAAGAGTTATATCAACATTTCCGTAAAGTAGCTGAAGCGACTTCCTTGCCGGTGCTGCTCTATAACAATCCGGATCGCGTGGGGAATAATATTTCCGTTAACTTGATTGAACGGCTTGCCGATATTCCCAATATCGTCGGAGTGAAAGATAGCAGCGGCGATCTAACTTTGACTTCCGAGTATATCCGCAGAACACGGGAAAAAGGATTTAAGGTCATGGCGGGAAGGGATATCATGATCTTAGGCTCATTGGTTTACGGTGCTGTAGGTTGTGTCGCTTCAACGGCAAATATTGTGCCGGCATTGGTCGTTGAAATTTACGAGAAGTTTATAGCCGGGGATCTATCGGGAGCTTTGGAAGCCCAGTTTAAGCTGGCTCCTCTTCGCATGGCTTCTAATCTCGCAAGTTTTCCGGTGGTGACCAAAGAGGCAATGAACCTTATCGGTCTTGAAGTGGGAGGCTCGATCTTGCCGAACACGAGCTGCTCGGAAATCAATAGAAATAAGCTTGCTGACATCTTGAAGCAGATGGGAGCTCTTAAATGAAAATGAAAGTAGGATTCATCGGGTTGGGTATTATGGGTAAGCCCATGAGTAGAAACTTGTTGAAAGCGGGTTATGAGCTAGTTGTTCTCGATACAAGTAAGAGTGGTTCGGAGCTCGCAGCGGCGGGAGCTAAGACGGCATCTACACCTAAAGCCTTGGCTGAGGAGGTGGATGTCATTATTACCATGCTGCCGAATTCACCGCAGGTGAATGAAGTAGTTTTAGGCCCGAATGGCGTCATCGAAGGAGCTAAAACAGGAACCATCGTTATCGATATGAGTTCGATCGCGCCTCTGACCAGCCAGGAGATTGCCCGGAAGCTGGCGGAAAAAGGGATAGAAATGCTTGACGCTCCAGTGAGCGGGGGAGAGCCTAAGGCGATCGAGGGGACTCTTTCCGTGATGGTTGGCGGGAAGAAAGAAGTATTCGATCAATGCTATGATGTGTTAAAAGCAATGGCTGCCTCTGTCATACGTACAGGAGACATCGGAGCAGGGAATGTGACCAAGCTGGCCAATCAGATCGTGGTAGCCATTAATATTGCCGCAATGTCCGAAGCGTTCGTGCTCGCCAGCAAGGTTGGCGTTCAGCCAGAGCTCGTATATCAGGCGATTCGCGGCGGTTTGGCCGGCAGCACCGTCTTAGATGCGAAAGCGCCGTTGGTGATGGACCGCAATTTCGACCCGGGATTCCGTATCAACCTGCATATAAAGGACTTGAGCAACGTCTTGGAAACCTCTCATGAAGTAGGCGTGCCTCTACCGCTGACGGCTGCCGTCATGGAAATGATGCAGGCCTTGAAAGTGGATGGAATGGGTGATTGTGACCACGGCAGCTTGATTCGCTACTATGAGAAAATGGCAAAGGTTGAAGTTAGTAGGTAAGCATCCAAGAATCCGAAGAAAACCTCTTATCACCTATAAGGGGTTTTCTTTGTTAAGATAGAAGTATTAGAATTTTATGTGCAAGAAAGAGAGGAGAGAAGCGCCATGCGAATTATTTTGGCACCCGATTCATATAAAGGGAGCTTATCTGCCCTTGCTGTTGCTAATGCGATGGAACGAGGGATTCGGGACGTATTCCCTGATGCTGCGGTGAGCAAAGTACCAATTGCTGATGGCGGTGAAGGTACGGTAGAAGCGCTTATTATGTCTACCGGCGGTCAAATGATCCAACAGAAAATAGTAGGACCTTTGGGTGAAGAAATCGACTCCTATTGGGGGATTCTTGGCGATGGAGAAACCGGGGTAATCGAGCTTGCGGCTGCTTCTGGATTACCATTGGTACCGAGGGAACAAAGGAATCCACTGTTGACGACGACTTTTGGGACCGGACAATTAATCAAGGCGGCTCTCGATTACGGACTTCGCAAGCTAATTATAGGTATCGGGGGCAGCGCAACCAATGACGGCGGAGCGGGAATAGCACAGGCCTTAGGAGTCAAATTCCTGGATTCGGATGACAACGAGCTATCCCAAGGCGGGGGGGCTCTTGCCAAGCTCGCACGAATCGATTTATCCGATTTGGATAAGCGTATCGCCGAATCGGATATTAAGGTCGCATGCGACGTCGATAACCCGCTGTACGGGCCGTTAGGTGCTTCCGCGGTTTATGGTCCGCAAAAAGGTGCCACATCCGATATGGTGGCGCAATTAGACCATGCCCTTAAGAATTATGCGGCAGTTGCCCAATTGGCAACACGCAGGGACGTTGCACTTATTCCGGGTGTCGGTGCAGCCGGCGGTGTAGGGGCAGGATTGTTGTTTTTCACGAATGCGAAGCTGATCCCAGGCATTCAAATTGTACTGGAGGCTGCCGATTTCGCTGAAAAGCTTAAGCAGGCGGACCTGGTCATAACCGGTGAAGGCTCCACCGACTATCAAACCGCGCACGGTAAAGCCCCTGTTGGTGTGGCTAAGATCGCCAAGCAGGCGGGCATCCCGACGATCTGCTTGTCCGGCGGTTTAGGTAAAGGCGCTGAGGATGTACTTCAACAAGGGATCGACGGTCTGATGAGTATTGTGCCCCGGCCCATGGAATTAGAGCAATGTATAGTATCGGCTGAGGAGCTTATTCATACTGCCACGGCTAGAATATGCAGATTGATAAGCATTGGAATCAAGATGAAATAATATCATGGCTATAGGACAACATTGTTATTTTATCTAATTCGTCTTACAATATGATTATGCATTTTAGACAGCTAAGAGAGAAGGGTAATTATGGTGGAACTTAGAGGGAGCGTAGAATTGGAGACTGTTAAACGAAACACGCTGCCCAAGCAAGTCGTTGACAGCATTGTTCAGCTCCTGATCAGCGGTCAGCTTAAACCTGGAGATAAACTGCCGTCCGAGATGGAACTGATCGATATGTTAGGCGTGAGTCGGCCAGTTCTGCGGGAAGCATTAAGTTCGCTCGAAGCACTTGAAGTGATTACGAGAAAAACCCGTGGCGGTACCCATTTTAATAATAAAATCGGCAGCAATCCGTTCTCGGTAATGCTGGCTTTGTCCATTGGCAACCTTCCAGCAATCATCGAAGCACGAATGGCTTTAGAATTGGGACTTGTGGCCATAGCGGCAGAAAAGATTACGAGCGAGCAGTTGAACCGATTAAAGGAAACTATTGATGAAATCGCGGGCAGTGTAGATAACAACTATGGGGAAGCGGACAAGGAATTTCATCGGATTATTGCATTGAGTGCGAACAATCCGATCATTGAAGGGATGATAGATCCGCTGCTTATCACCCATGACAAAATGGATAGACAAGTTAGGGAACGTGAACGTGATGTAACGGTCCAATTTCATACAGATATCTATAATGCGCTCGTTAATCGGGATCCACAAGAAGCGTTTACTCATATGTACCGACATCTTAGTTATGTCCGAAAAAAGCTATTGCAGGTATATCAAAACGAATAAGCGGCCCGTGACGGTCCATTTATAAAGACTTTATAGCGGAACGCTGCCTGTTGGAACCAAGTATCTGAAAATCGTCTACAAGATTTCGCCTACCAATGGCTGGAACCCGCAGATTAGAAAGCCTGAAATGACCAGCCATATTACTTATCCATAATTGTCCGGTGAAAAAGAAGCAACCCCAAGCTGCAAGTGCTGGGGCTGCTTCTTTTTTGTTTTAAGCCATGAAATGAAGCATTTCTTCTCGGCTCCCGAAAATCGGTGGATTTGCTGGACCGTAAGAAAGATTTATGCAAGTAAATTACTTGCAGGGACGTTCGCTTTTTACAAAATCTTCATTTGAGTTTTACACGTAATTAACCTATAGACAATGGATATATTGTACAATAAATATTGTACGAAATAGATAAACGGTACAATATACCAAATTAATAGATATTATAAAAAAATATTGAACACAAATGCAAGGTCATTCAAATGCTAAAATCGCTTTTTTGGCCAAAGCTTGACCTACCCTAAGCGTTAGTGGAGTCGATCGATTTCGATATGCAATTGTTTTTGTAGGGATTAGACAATTTTTTGGGAGGTGGTGCTTACGGACTGAAATGGCCGTTAATTATCGCAATAGACTTTGGTGAATTTTACGAGCTTTTTGAACAGATCCTTAAAAAACTAAAGTATGGAGGTTTTGTGTAGTGAAAAGAGTTATATCCTTTACCCTCGCATCAATGATGTTAATCGGTACGTTATCGAACACCGCAGTAAATGCAGAGAGTGACGTATTAAATGCCAACCCCCTTATGGCATCGATTAAATTCGATAATAATTTAGACGACGATGCAAATCAAGGGCATTCGTTGACAGCACATGGAAATTATAGTTATGTAGACGGTGTATTACCCGGGACCAAGGCTCTGCACGTAGAAAGCGGAAATGGCAATTATGTCGGTACGACGCAAAGCTTGAATGTTGGTAATGACAGTTTTACCACATCCTTCTGGTATAAGGGCGACACTAAGGATAATCAGGTCATATTATCGAACAAGGATTTTAATAAGAGCTCTAACGCAGGATGGGCGATTTATACATCACCCAATTCGGTCAATATGAATTTAGGATTCCCGACCACATCAGTAAAATTTGGGCGCGACACGTTTAATGCTTCCGCTTGGCGTTACGTGACATTTGTTGTAGACAGAGATAAAATGCTCGGGTCGTTGTATATTGATGGTTATGAAATGGCTGAAACCTCGCTGGGGGTTGGAAGTTTAGATACATCGAACCCATTAAATATAGGTAGCGACGGATTGGGCGGCAATGGTGGTAATTCGTTCGATATCGCTGATCTGAAGGTTTGGAGAGGTGCACTAAGCACTGATGCAGTTCAAGCTAATTATAATGGTTACGGTTTAAATAAAGTAGATATGAACGCACTTAACGGCATAATATCAGAAGCAAATACAATAGTAGCAGGCGGTCTCGGCAGCGGCTTCAGCCAAACCGATTTTGATTATTTGAAAAAGGTTTTGAATACGGTAGCTACGGTTGCAACAACGCAAAAAGTAAAATTATATACACAGGAAACCATCAATTATTACGAACGTGAACTAAACAACGCCATATTCATCTATCAAAAAAGCAATAAAACATTAACTCCCGCCGATTTAAATATAGCGGATAGCAGCGACCCGGAAATCTCTGCAAATCCCAGTACAATCTCGCGTGTGGAAGCAGATTATAGAAAAGCCCTGAAAGTATTCCCACAGGCCGACGTATTGGTGCAGCCTGGCGACATTACCGGCGGTAACAATGCTAATGAATATGTGTGGATGGGTGAGCTTACCAAAGTATACAATAAACTTAAAGCTGAGGGCTTATTTAACACTACGAAGTTATATATTGTAAAAGGCAACCATGATATGAACGGCACCGAAAATTTAATACCTGTCGGTACGGCGGGCGCGTGGAACGCCTCAACGAATTCGTACGATAACGATTTCTATAACGGTGCTTATAGGGTAAAGATAAAAGGATATAATTTGATTGGTTTTGATGCAAATATTAACAGCAGCAGCACGGTGGGAAAAGCCACCAATTACCTCAACCAAATTAAAAGTGAAGTGGATTATGATCCAACAAAACCCATATTTGCAATGTCTCACTACCCGATAAGCGGAACCGTGTGGGGATCGGCATGGAGCAGCGGTGCAAGTAATAATTTCGGTAAATTTATTGCCGATAATAATTTTTCGCAGGTGTTCTAAATGTCAGGTCATACGCAATATGACCCGACCGACGAACGTTCTCTCTATCAAGGTGCGGCTTCGTTTCTCGATTCCGGTGGTTCGAACTATTCCAGTTATCAAGATGACGGTCCGTTCGGCGGATATATAGAAGGCGCGTATGGAAGCTATCATACCACACCTCGCATCTCGAATTTCATAGAGGTTTATGGTACAAAATTGATCCTCAAGCAATATAATTTAGCTACAGATGAATTTGTAAGCATACCTCGTGTAGTCAACGTTGGCGAAGGCAAAGATGCCTTTAGCTATAGCAAGAGCGATATAAGAGAACTCATAGCTCCGCAGTTTGATGAGGGCATTAAGATCGATTCCTTGAATGCCAACGAAGTTGCTTTTACAATAAAGCAAGCAAATGACAATGTGCGGGGTATGGAATATAATATTCAGCTTATCAACAAGCTCACGGGGAAAGTGGACAAATCGTTTAATAGCCTTTCGTATCCGATGGACAAACCATACGATGTATACAGGCAATATAAGTTTACTAATTTGTCGCCAGGTACTCCATATAAAATCAGGGTGTTCGCCGACGATTCCGTGTATAACCGTTCGTCGCAGGATATTGAAATTAATGTTAACAGTGTTAATTTAAACAGCATCACTGCGCCTGCATCGGTATCTGCGAACAACGGAACGGCCAAGACAGCGGAAGCTCTTGGATTGCCCATAAAAGTAAGTCTTGCAACCGATGCTGGTAATGTGGACGCAAGTGTGAATTGGGACTTAAGCAGCATTAGTTACGATCCGGCTATCAAGACGGTGCAGACCTTCTCGGTGCCAGGGACCGTAACCCTGCCTCTCGGAGTTGAAAACCCGAACAGCGTTCCATTGACAACAAGCATTAACGTTACTGTTAAAGAAGTTGGAGCAGCTTCCGATCATATAACACTAGACAAATCCCAATACATCCAAGGAGAAGCCATTACCCTATCCTATAGTGGAGCTGCGTTAAACGGGAAAGATTGGGTCGGCATCTACAGAACCGGAGCTGTTCCTCCAGGTGCCGGTGCATCTTTGATATGGAGTTATTTAAAGTCTGGATCCGGAAGAGTTAGTTTAAACAATGGACTGGCCCCTGGCACTTATGATGCACTCTTTTTGCTCAATGACGGTTATACGGTAGTGGATCGCAAGACATTCCAAGTCGTTCAACGCGTCCCTGTGAGCGGGGTGACTCTTGATCAACAGAAAGTAACAATGATTCAAGGCGAAACCAGAACATTAACAGCTGCCGTTACGCCCGCGAATGCGAATGATACCCGAGTATCGTGGATAAGCAGCGACCCAACTGTTGTATCTATAATCTCAACAGGAAGCAGCGCTTCGCTGATCGGCAATCGTCCTGGGACGGCGACAGTGACGGTCAAAACTTTAGATGGGAATTTTACGGCTTCTGCGAATGTTACAGTGAACCCAATTGAACATCAACCGCCAACGACAACGGACAATGCGCCAAGCGGCTGGGTCAATCAAGATGTCACTGTAACCTTAAGCGCGAGCGATAACGAATCGGGTGTAGCCAATACCTACTACATTGTAGACGATGGCACTGAGCAAAAGGGAACGACCGTCGTATTGTCGGAAGAAGGCGTGCATAAGCTTGTATATTGGAGTGTAGACAAAGCAGGCAACGTGGAACGGGCACATACAGTATCCATTAACATCGACAAGACAGCTCCGTCGATCGCGGTGTCCGTACCGGGAGATAACAGTATCTATAAAGATTCCGCGGATTTGACGCCTCAGATTGCATGGACGGATAACTTGTCGGGTGTGGACAGCAGCAAGACGACGGTGACGCTGGATACGTATTCTTACCAAATCGGAACGGCGATCCCGCTTTATAAGTTGCCGCTCGGTCAGCATACCCTTATGGTTACCTCCAGCGACATGGCCGGTAATGTGGGAAGTAAGACCGTTCACTTCCAGACGGTGGCCAGCATCGATTCCTTGAAGGCGCTGGTAACGCGTTTTGCCGATGCCAAATGGATCGACAATGCGGGAATTGCCAACAGCCTACAGGCCAAATTGGCGAACAGCAATTTGAAGAGCTTTGTGAACGAGGTGGAGGCGCAAAGCGGGAAACACATTTCAAGCGAAGCGGCAACCTATTTGCTGCGAGACGCTCAATATTTATTGACACAAAAGTAGAACATTATTTGAATGATCGGTAATGAAACGGGGGGAGATCAATTTTCTCCCCCTCATCGATTTGGACGATTAATGGTACCTAAGGTGATCTAAAGCTGCATTTACTCGAACGAAGTCGAGCAACATGTTCAAGTTGCAGAATGAACGGTTGTGACCGGATAAACTAAATTGCAGATTGTAATACTTGCATCTCATGAAAAGAGGTTCCGCTATGAAGCAGCGTTCATTCCTGTCCTTGTTCATAATCATAATCTTATTATTTTTTGGGACTACCACAACTTCACTTGCGCATTCCGGAAGTATGGGTTTCTCGGTATTAAACATTGAACAGAACGAGATTCAATATGAACTTTTTCTTGATCAATTAGATTTGTTCCCACAATTCGGTACCAACCTGGATAATCTGGTGAATGAGGAACAGTTCTCGCAAAAAATCGAATCCTATCTACAGAAAGGTCTTCGCATAGATGCGGATTCGAAGCCCTTGAAGATGGAATTGCTTTCGATGAACATGGCGAATAAGGGTACCTTAAGAGGCGTGGAATTTCATCTGAAGTTTACTGCCGATAAAGTGATCGAAAAATGTAATCTTCATTACGATCTGGCGTTTGACGATGTGCCTGCTCATACGAGTGGACTCTTGGTCCATGCAGGGGAATATGTCCAGCAGGACTTGATTGATAGCACGAAAAGAGATATTCAGATCAACCTTCCCCAGCATAACCAGCAGGATAATAGTGATAGCACTAAAGGGGATATTCAGAACAACCTTCCCCAGCCTAAGATTGGCGCTGTTTTGTGGAAATACTTTAAGCTTGGAATCGAACACATTTTGACAGGTTATGATCATTTGGTGTTTTTGTTATCCTTGGTATTAATCGCATCCCGCTACAAAGATGCTTTGAAAATTGTTACTGCTTTTACAATCGCCCACAGCATTACACTATTCTTGGTGGCGTCGGGCCGCATCCATGTCATCTCGTCTTGGGTCGAAGCGTTGATTGCGGTGACGATCTGTTACGTGGCCGTGGAAAATATGTTTGTTCAAAAGGCGAAATGGCGGTGGGTATTGACAGCCATATTTGGCCTGATTCACGGCATGGGCTTCGCCGGGGCTTTGGCTGAAACAGGACTTCCAAAGGGCAATCTGATTGGCACGCTCCTGACGTTCAATTTAGGTGTAGAAACGGGCCAACTGATGGTCTTATGCCTATTATTGCCCCTCTTGATTTGGCTGCGAAAGTTCCCGTGGTATCGTAAAATGATGATTTCAACGTCTTGCCTTATTTTTGTTCTGGCATTTTATTGGTTGATTCAAAGATTGTAATTAGGACATTCATTGATTAATACGAGAGTTAGCGGTATTATTGCTAGCTCTTTTTTACTGTATAGGAAATTATGAAACGCCAAAATAGCGCCCCTACGTTCTGCGTGCGGGTTCCGCATCGACATAATCACCGAAATAACGCCTCCTCGTTCCCCGCGATCCTCAGATTTGCAGCCTAAATGTTCGCAAAAAATGAAATAAGTAATAAATGTATATAACTAAAATATACTGGTCTGTTCCTGTAAAATGTCAATTATAATGAAATCAATAACGAACAAAGGAGGCAATTTACATGGAAAACTTAACGAAACACACCACCGTACCAACATATAAGGGTGGAACACTTACTTAAATTGTTAACGGTGTACGCCCTTATATGTGTTATTTAAATAACACAAAAAAAGGGGTAAAACCATGCGTTTTCCAGTGAAAAAGTTTTTTTCCTATTACAAACCGTATTTATCGTTGTTTCTTAGAGTATTGGCCTGTGCCTTTATCGTTTCTGCTGTGACATTGGTGTTTCCGCTGCTCGTTCAGCATATTACGAAAGATGTTTTGAAAGGAGACTTGTCCGGAGCCCTAAGCAGCGTGTATGGAATTGGCGGGCTGATGCTTGTCTTAGTCGCGGTCCAGAATATCGGGAACTACTTTGTGGACTACAAAGGTCATGAAGTTGGCGCTCGTATGGAAAGCGATATGCGCAGCGAGCTGTTCGCACACATGCAGACTCTTTCCTTTAGTTTTTACGATAAGGAAAAGACAGGTCGGCTCATGTCTCGAATAACGAACGACCTGCTGTTGCTTTCCGAGCTATACCATCACGGTCCAGAAGACTACGTCAAATATCTCGTCCGCTTTATTGGAGCATTTTTCATTTTGTTCTCGATTAACGCACACCTAACCATTGCCGTATTCTGTTTCTTTCCGATCTTAGGTGCCTTTTCATTGTATTTCAATAAGATGTTGAACAAGGCATTAAGAAGAAACAAAGAACGAATCGGGGATGTAAACGCCCAAGTAGAGGATAGTCTATCGGGAATCCGCGTAGTCAAATCGTTTGTCAACGAGTATGTCGAAATCGAGAAGTTTAATCTGGCAAATAATCGTTTCCTCGATAGTCGAAAGAAAACGTACAAGGCTGAAGCATATTTTTTCAATGCTGTCGAAACAATTATCCAACTGATTACGATAACGGTGATCATCTTTGGCAGTGCCAGTATCGTCGGCAACACACTCAATTTAGCGGATTTGATAACTTTCTTACTCTATATAAGCTTTATGATTGAACCCATTCAACGACTGACGCATATGAGCTCTCAGTTGCAAGAAGGAATAACGGGCTTCCAGCGTTTTATGGAAATCATGAATTTGAAGCCGACGATCGAAAACAAACCGAATGCCTTGATCCTTCCAGAGGTACATGGAGAAATTGAGTTCAAGCAAGTTTCCTTCCGTTACGAAGCCCATTTGGACCATGTATTGGTAAACCTGTCGCTTCGTGTACAACCAGGTGAGTACGTTGCGTTAGTGGGGCCGTCTGGTGTGGGAAAAACTACATTATGTTCACTCATCCCTCGCTTTTATGAAGTGACCAATGGGGACGTATTACTAGATGGGATCAGCGTCCGGGATCTCGATCTGAGGTCATTAAGAAATAACATCGGGATCGTACAGCAAGATATCTACCTTTTCGCGGGAACGGTAATGGAAAATATCGGCTACGGAAATCCTGCTACGAGCGAAGAAGCAATTATCGCAGCCGCCAAATACGCCAATGCCCATGGCTTTATCATGAACTTGTCGAACGGCTACCACACCGAGATCGGGCAACGAGGTGTCAAACTGTCTGGCGGACAAAAACAGCGGCTAAGTATTGCTCGCGTATTCTTAAAGAACCCACCCGTTCTCATTTTAGATGAGGCAACGAGCGCACTTGATAACGAGAGTGAGAGCATTATCAAGGAATCACTAGAATCATTAGCAAAAGGGCGTACAACCATTGTCATTGCCCATCGACTTTCCACGATCCGCAATGCCGAACGAATTATCGTATTGACAGAGGACGGTATTGTGGAACAAGGTACGCACGAAGCGTTGCTGGCACGCGATGGCGTGTATGCACACCTGTATTCCAAGCAGTTTGAATTACAATAAGAGAGACGGGCAGGTAAATTAGACGATGTCCATGAACTTGTTCAAATGCGCTGGGACTTCTCAGCGAGCAATATCTACTTCTGTTCAAATTGCTGCGTTTCAGTATGCAGACAATTCTAGACAATCTAACTACTGAACAAAGCGAGCGAGTGGGAGTGTATGTCGATCAGGGGCGGTTCACATTTAAGCAATTTGATGGAATACCGCATCGAACATGTCCGCAACCACCTTGCTCAAATTGAAAGGGTAAAGAAGGCATACCACGATAAGCAATGAACCAATTAAGCTCTAACGAGGAACTATAGTTTAATCATGACATGAGACGGCAGCCGGCATACGATCGGCTGCCGATGTCTGTTGAAGTAACGGAGGTATGCGTGGTGTGAAAATACTACTGGGATTAGTTGAAGACGTAAGAATGAATAGTTAAAGGCTCTAGCGAAAAACTATAGCTCAGGAGCTGTATTGAAGCAGCTTTTTTTGACTTCAAGCAGTTTAATTTCGAAATTGACAAAAATCATAGAGGAATATACAGTTATATGCAGCTTATAAAGGTAAATTATGGTCCTGGTTTAAAAGAATTCATTCAGAAAGGAGAAAAATTATCATGAGCTTCGGTACTTTAATAGCCTTTGCCTTCGTTTCGCTTGGTATGGTTTGTTCTCCTGGTCCTAACATGATTTACTTAATTTCTCGTTCTATTACGCAAGGGCGTATGGCGGGGGTTATCTCTCTTCTTGGCGTTATGCTTGGTTTTCTTGTTTACATCATTACAACAATGTTCGGACTCACGATACTTTTTACTGCGGTTCCATTTGTTTTCGAAACAGTCAAAATAGCAGGTGCGGCTTATCTACTCTGGCTTGCTTGGAATGCAGTTAAGCCTGGAGCTACATCTATTTTGTCGACTCGAATTCTTCCAATTGACCCGCCAAAGAAGTTATTTCTAATGGGGTTTATGACTAACCTGCTCAATCCCAAGATTGCTATTCTATATGTGTCGCTACTGCCTCAGTTTGAGAACCCTGCACGGGGATCATTATTTTTTCAAAGCGCGTCTCTGGGTCTAGTTCAAATAACCGTTAGTTTTATAGTCAACCTCTTGATTATACTGACTGCGAGTAGAGTTGCCGTGTGGTTCGGCACGCGCCCTACTTGGTTATCAGTACAGCGTTGGATCATGGGGAGTGTTTTAACTGGTCTTGCTGTACGTCTTGTTTTTGAACGCCGGCAATAAGTTGGTTTAAATAAAGTCGATAATTGAAGCAGGACATGCCGTTTTTTAGTATGAGCCGTTTATTTGGTAAAATGGATGTCTTGAGCAACCATCGACTCATTGGAGAGGTTACCCAGGCATTAGACGATGTACCCCTTAATCATTGTCCATTGAACTTGGAATTGTTCATCTAACAAGACAAGATCAGCATCAAAGCCCCTGGAGATCCTACCTTTATTATCCAGGCCTAGTATTCGTGCAGGTGATCTTGAAGCCATTTTAACCGCGTCTATTAAAGAAATGCCGGTTTCTATGGTTAGACGCAGTGCCTCATTCATCGTAACCGTACTGGAGGCTAAAGTCCCATCCTCTAGGCGTGCTACACCTTCGGAAACCGTAACATGATGGCCACCGAACATATAATTTCCATCACCAAGTCCCATGGCTTGCAAAGCATCTGTGATAAGTACCATGCCATCTGGTCCTTTCAGACGATGCATCATTCGAACGATTGCAGGATGCAAATGAATGCCATCTACAATTGCTTGTAGGCTGACATGTTCTTCTTCAAAAGCGGCTACAACCAGACCGGGATCCCGATGATGAATCGGACGCATGCCATTGAAACAATGCGTAACATGACTCGCTCCTGCTTCAAAGGCTTGCTTGGCCTCCTCGTATGTGGCATCCGAATGCGCGACGGCGATAACTACGCCCATTTCCTTCAGAAAAGAGATGAGTTCCATCCCACCAGGTAATTCGGGGGCTATTGTAACCATCTTAATCAGTCCATCTGCTTCGTTAAAAATTTCTTTCATTTCAGTAAGATTCGGATGTCGTAAAAACCGTTCATTTTGCATACCTTTACGCTTCGGATTCAGGTAAGGACCTTCTAGATGAAGCCCTGCAATTTTGGCCCCGACTTCATGTCCTATGACACGTTTCACACTACGAATCATGGTTAATAATTCTTCAATAGTAGAGCTGACGGAAGTGACCAGAAACGAGGTGCAGCCGGTTTCTGCACAAGCCCGAGAAACCTCCTGAATACTTGTCTCACTTCCATCCATCATATCGAACCCGTTGGCACCGTGAATATGAACATCGATCATGCCTGGTATTAATAAATGTCCTTGACCATCCATAAGTTCATATTCGCCCTCAGGAAGAGAAGATAGGCCGCGTTCTATCTTTTCAATAATTCCATCTCGTATCCAAAGTATGGCAGATAGACCAGGGTTATCTTCTTGAATCACGTTTACATTGTGTAAAATTTTAAGACTCATCTCTGTTTTCCCCCTCGAATTTGTCTTTCTCCTCACATTGAATAATCGTTATATTTTTATTATGAAGTACTTCTCTTATTTCGATAGGCACCTCTTGATCGGTAATTAAAATGTCTACAAAGTCAAAATCTAAACGATAAACCGACTTGCTTGTAAACTTTGTGAAATCTGCCACAACAATGACCTGATCCGATCTGCGGGCCATCTCTTTTTTAACAGAAACATCATCTTCGTAAGGAAAGTAAAGCCCATCGGCTCGTATAGCTGTAGCTCCGATAAATGCCTTATCAGCTCTTAATTCTCTCAGCTTATCAATGACGGAGGGTCCAAATAACAACCGATTTTTGGCATGTAAATAGCCGCCGAGTACATATACTTGCAGATCTTCCCGACCTGATAGAATCCCTACAATGTCTATGGAATGTGTAACAGCCGTAATATTTTTAGCTGAAATTTGTTCTGCTACAGACTGTACCGTAGTTGAAACGTCTAAAATGACTGTTTCCCGATCTTGAACCAGTTTAGCTGCTAACTTCCCAATTTTTCTTTTACTGTCTGTTTCGTCAATTAAACGTTCCTGATAAGTGGCTATTTCCTTCTGCAATTGAGGCAGAGCGACACCTCCATGTGTACGAATAACGATCCCTTCTTGTACTAATTTAACAATATCTCTTCGGGCTGTATCCCTAGATACATCTAGAAGAGAACAGATATCCATAACACTCATCGCGTGGTGTTTATTAATATAGTCGAGTATTTTCAGTAATCGTTCTTCTTGATACATCAATCTCACCTCTTATAAGTAACTTTATCATAAAATTCAAGTATATTAAAGTGATTTATAAGTATATTTAAGCATTATATTGGATTTCCCAATTTCAATTGGCCGATATATGCTTGAATACCCATGGTTGGGTAATTATCACGAAAAAAGAAATGAGAAGAGGGTGAGTTATAGACAAGAACAAAGTGTTATTGCTACAGCGTGAAATGGATCAACAAGCCTGTATATCTCATCAAAGCAATCTGTGTAGGTTGGTGGCAGGTCGGTAAACTGTTGAGCTAAACATTCCTGTAAGGCCTAAGATTTGGGCTTTGTTAAAAAAGGAGCACCTCGGTATGATGGATTTGTCGAAGGGTTTTAACCCAATACATCAAGGAGGCGCTCTTACTATGAAGTTTAAACAAACAGACGGACAAAATCAACGCATTGAACGAATTTCTACATCTCATCTTGTTGTGGGTATAGATATCGCCAAAGAGACTCATGTAGCACAAGCAACTAATTTTCGCGGTATCGTACTTAGTAAGCGACATCTTACATTCTCAAATACAATTGAAGGATTCGAAAAATTAGAACGATGGATTGACGAAATCAGGC
>NZ_AUGY01000068.1 GCF_000422905.1 Paenibacillus alginolyticus DSM 5050 = NBRC 15375 | reverse complement strand
GCATCACGCCATGACGCCGTTAGCTTTGTCGTCAGTTCGGTAGAATTTGCGCAACGTTTCACCTTGGGCATGGTCGATAAGATGTTGCTTGATGCTGCCCATGACGCTGGAGCTATTTACGACTTGCTCAAGCACCAGGGCGTAAAACCATTCATCGATTTAAACAAACGGGCAACCAAGTACCTCGACACGGACAGCGACATGAAAATTTCTCCAACTGGGATTCCCATCTGTCCGGCAGGTAAAGAAATGAAGACTTATGGATACGACAACACGCGAGACCGCCAGAAATGGATATGTCTTATGATGAAAGACCGAACCACCAACACGTGCCCCACTCCATGCTCCGTTGCCAAGTATGGACGAATCTACCATACGTGTAGCAAGGACAATTCTCGCTTATTTTCTGGTGTCGTCAGAGGCTCTGAAGAGTGGAAGCTTGTTTACAAACGCCGAACCACCGTTGAACGTTCCAACAAACGCGAGAAGATTGACTACAAGCTAGAGGCCGGTCGCCATCGCTCTACAATGATGTGGTAAATGCGCATTTACGGCATTACGATGTGCCAGCACATTGATGCTTGGTACTCGGAGAATCGCCAAACCCTTGAGGCCATGAGGGATGATATTTTGCCTCAAACCGCTTAATTTTTTTGACGACCTCTTAAAAGGTCTCTTTGTCGTTCACATTTTTGGAAACAGGATGAAAATACCCTCATGGTTATTTTTCAATCCAAATTTCCAGTTATTTCACCGCGGTTCCGCCCATTCCCCCCTCTGAATTCCGAGAGTCTATTTTCTTGAGCCTAACAGCAAACAGCTTACTTGCCAATTCATAAACCAATGTAAAACCGTGCTGTGTAAAATTAACATAAAAGCGCTTTCATTCATCGTAAACAAAGCGTTTTCAGATGCCTTTTATTTTTCATAGGCATTCACCCCTATTTTCAAAAAAGACTTATACATCGCGGGTTTGCACCGTGTGGAAAATCATAATACTGTAGAAAATGATAAGATTCGCCTTCATTCCATTATTTACTTCCAACTCCCGCTTATCCTTGCTATTCCATCCATCGCAAGTTTGGCAGCTCCGATTAATCCGGCCCGATTACCCAACTGGGCCACCTCCAGCATCGTCTGCTGCCCCGATAGGGCATCCAGTTTTGACCTCAGATAGCCCCACCAAACATCATGGGAATCGACCAGCCCACCCCCAATAATAAACTTGTGGGGATCCAGCATATTGCGAATACTAATGATACCGGCAGCTAGATCAGCAGCAAAGCCTTCAACTGCTCGGACTGCCCGTGGTTCTCCTTCCGTACACTGCTTTAGAAGAATGTGGCTATTCCATTCGGGTTCGATATTCCTTGCTATCCGGTTGAGAGCTGTTCCGGAACCATACTGCTCTAGACAGCCATTCTGACCGCAATTGCAAGGATGTCCTCCAGGAACCAGTAGGATATGGCCGACCTCGCCCGCTCCTCCGTTTGCTCCATGAATAATTCCCCCCTTATGAACGATAGCACCGCCGACACCGGTCCCAAGGGAAATAAACATAATGGAGCTTGTAAAGACAGTGTCTCTCAAACCCATCCAAGTCTCTCCTATTGCTGCAGCATTCACATCATTATCGACAAAAGCAGGGAGTCCAAAGCGTCCTTCTACCAATTCGCTCAAGGGGGTTCCCGTCCATCCTGGCAGATTGTCTGTCGCATATAGAACGGTTCCTGTCACTGGATCAATTCTACCTGCAGAACCGATCCCAATAGCCCTCACATGGTCGTCGACAGAGATTTCCAACAGCTCTTCGATTAGTGTAAACAGTTCTCGAAGAATGCCTTCCCTGCCTTCCTCCACCGGCGTGCGTTTGACGAGTTCGGATTTCACTGTTCCGTCTAAGGACAACAGACCTCCCTTTAGAGAGGTCCCCCCCAAATCAACACCTATAAAATGAGATGAATGCTCCGTCATACGTCAACTGCCTTCCTGCATCGCGGAAAAATATTGCGCAGTAATCCACTGAGGACGTGTAATGGCTGACCCTACAACTACGAAATAGGCACCATTATCCAGCGCTGATTTGGCTTCTTGCGGTGTCGATATCCCCCCCTCAGCCACTGTAGGGACATCCAGCGTCTGCGTCAATCGTTTCACTAAATCTAAATTCGGAAGAGCGGTCTTACTGTAAGGGGTATAGCCTGAAAGAGTCGTTGACACGTAATCCGCTCCCCATTTGGCTGCATTCACTCCTTCTTCATAGGTAGAAATATCCGCCATAACAGGGATTCCCAACTGCTTCAGCTCTTGGATCACTTGGGACAGTTCAAGTCCATCTGGTCTGGGACGGGAGGTCGCGTCCAAGGCTACAATATTTGCACCTGCCTGATAGACGGCGACAGCATCGGCAACAGTCGGTGTAATGTAGATGTCGAAGCCTTCGTAATCTTTCTTCCAAAGTCCGATGATAGGCAGGTCTACAGCCTGACGGATTGCTCGTATATCTTCAGGACTGTTGGCTCGGATTCCCTGAGCTCCTCCTTCAAGAGCAGCCTTCGCCATAACCGCCATATGCTGAGAACCATAAAGCGGTTCGTGCTGTAAGGCTTGGCAGGAAACCACAAGTCCGCCTTTTGTAATCATACTGGTCATATTCATTCTCTTCTCTCCCTTAGTCATCAATCAAAGAGTGATTCATTCAAAAGTCCTAGTAGTAATCCACACGAGGTGATAGCCTGGGTCCAGCCGCTTTCCATACAATAGGGTCCCCAACCCGTATCTCCATTGTTGCCGAAGTATTCCTCGGTTTTAAAATCATATGCGCGCATCCACCCTCCATGATAACGGGCGTCCGCACTGTTGATTTGGATGCGGCATATATAAGCAGACAAATCGTCATATAGAGTCTTATATCGGGTATGCCCAGTCGCCTTCCATGCCTCCCAAATGTTCATCAAGAGAAAATTATTCGTGTACAGCTGGTCGGCAATACCTTCTCCATTATGAATGAATACGCCGGCATCTTCCTTCCCGAATCTGTCCGGATCCGGGTTGTCTGCTTCTTCGATCCCTCCGAGGCTGCTCTGATGAGAAAGTAGATATTCAACGATCCGCTCCAGTGTGGAAAGAGTCTCCCCGCTCTCATCGAATTGTCCTAGAAACCCTAGAGGCAGCACAAACCGGCTGTATCCCGAGGTTCGGCTGTACATGAAAGAGAGATCATCGATTCGAGAGGCCAGGTACAAGCTTCCTTTTAACGCTGTATCTACGTATTCCTGTTTTCCGGTCACCAAGTAAGCTTGGATGAAAGCAGCATGTGCGATGCTCTCAAAATGAGGATTTAAGCTGGGAGGCAGTTCCCCGGCTCCTGCTAGACCCAGCTTCTCGAGTTGGCTGCGGAATAATACGATAGGCCTGACTCCATTCCCGTTCTGAGTGGAAAGAAGCGCTTCAGCAAGAGGCAGCCCCCGCTCCAGATACTCAGACCGTCCGGTTTTTCTATATAAATAGAGAAGGACCAAGCAAACCCAGGCGTTGTCGTCTGTGAACATTTGATCCGGGTAACGGCCTGGATAATCGTACCACTTAAACAAACCATAGGAAGGTGAATCCTTCTCCATATCCTGAAACCCGTTTTCAAACAAAAACGTCAATAGCTGATGAGACTTATCCTGATAGCGGGGATCCTTCCTCCATGTACCATACAAATAGAAGAGCAGAGCCGTATGCGCCGTACAGTCAGGCCTGTGATCCGAAGAAAGGGCGCCGGTGACGGAATGAATGTTCTCGAATACACCAGCGCTTCCGTCCATGGCTGGGAGAATGCCGGAAGCTTCAAACCAACGGATACAAGCTTCCACAGCTTCTTCCGGAGAAGTTCCATTCGAAGTCTTTATAACTTCTGGCCAAACGATCAAAGGAAGCTTAGTTTCTGCCGCTAATGTCTCTATGGCCCTTTTCCAACGGGAATAAGGCCTAAACGCTTCTTTCATTTCGCTAGAATAGAGGGAAAAGGAGCAGTGCACCACCAGGCCTGCACCCAAACGTCTTATTGATAAACCGGGATGTACAGGAGATGACGTTAGTTCTTCCGCAAAGTGAGTCCCGTGAAACGTGCTAAATTCCAGCCAGGATTTGTTCGGTTCGTCTGGCATAGGGAAGCCCAAAGCATAGGCTCCACTCCACTCCATTAGCGCACCTTGTTCGAGCCCGGACTCCTCGTTTGCTCGTACTACCCTTAATTTTTCAAGAGTTCTGCGAGTCTTGGGGAAATCTTGCTTCCAACCAAACAGTCTGGAACTAGAAAAATCAAAAGCTTCTAAAAGCTCCGCGTAGAGCAAACCTCCTGCCTCCACAAACCACCATAAACGGGACACCATGGATGCGGGAATAATCGCAGGCTCGTCTATGCGGGATGATCCGATAAGCATTAGGGCACCGTATTCCTTGAAGTTTATGGTTTCTAGTTCCGTCCACGGGAACCATTCAGAACCTTGACACGGGATATGATCGAGAGGATGTTTGGAACAAATTGCTATTTTCATGTTAAGCCTCCATCCATTTGAAATAAATTACTATATGCCCTCCAAGACGGTAATTTGAACCTGACTAGATCACACAGCATGGATGGAAGGCCAAGCCAACTCTACTCCCGCTTTCTTCAGCATCTCTTGGAAAGCGGCCAGTTCATTCTCTTGGCTGCGAACTTGATGAGGTTCTAGACCCCGGTCTAAAGCATACGCCGCCAACCACCCTGCGGCCTCTCCGATATTCCATTCTACGGGATGCAGTCTGTAGCAGCCATTCGTTATATGAGTCGTCCCTATATTTTTGCCGGCCGCCAGCAGGTTTCGCATACGAATCGGCAGCAGAGCTCCCAACGGAATTTGGAAAGGATAGCTGGAAACATCGATATAAGAGCGCAGACCCGTACTCGGATGAAGATCGATTCGGTAACAGCCAACTCCGACAGAATCCTTGTAGATCTCCGCTCCCCCTGTTCCTCTGAAAGCTGGGCTAAGATGTTGCTCTAGAACAGTCGTCACAGCTCGAACCCGTCTGGATTCTCTGATATATGGGGCTTTGGCCAAACCATCCTCAGTTCCCACCACATCTTTACGAAGTCTAAGCCCAGGATATCCCTGCCCGCCGTCCGGGCGCGGAGCCTCCGTCTGCATCCAATAGAGTAAAGAAAGGCTGAGCTGCTTGGCGCCGTGAAGATGCTTCGCCCGTTCCTCTTCAGAAACATCAATGATCGAACCTAGCCAATAGTCATTCTGCGGCCAATTGACCAACGTCACATCACTATCGAAAGTGCCTTTGGCGAAGTTTCGTTTGTCGATGATTCTTCTATACTTCCATAATGAGAACGACTTTCCATCGGGAAAGAAGCTGTATGGGACAGGCTCCAAGGTATGAGGCACGAGCCCCATCCAGCTTAACTGGCGATCCGGCCAGAAATCAGCTTGATAGCCTCGCCAAAAGTCGTACTGCTCTGGCTTGGCAATGGTAAAGTCCTGACCTTCTATATGGTCAACTGCATAGCAATAAGTGAAAGCTTGCATATCCATAGGATCAGGTGCCCCTAATAAAGCATGTGGCTCTCCCGTCTGGTCAACGGATTCAGCCCCTGTTATATATTCTGTTCCACTTAAGGGCAGGAGCTCTCCAGTTTCTGTCGCGTCCAAGAAATAAGGAGCTTGAAGCACAATCTCTCCACCTTTGATCAGCTCCTTCACATGGATCGCTATAATTCTGTCTCCTTCCGTTTCCACATGAATCGGGACATAACCCATGAGAATTTCCAGCCGCCCACTATGCACATAAGGGGCCAACATATCCCTAAGAACTGCCAATGCTGCTCTAGGTTCATGAGCGATGGTGCTGACTATAGCATTCCCTGGATTGAAGAGCACTGCTGAGGACGAACCCGCTGCCAAAGGGAAATTGCGCTTATAATAATCACGGATTCGGTTCCTAAACTCCCTATAAGTTGCCGTACTGCCAAATTGTTCCACCCACGGATGCTCATCCGGAGGCACTGCCTGATTCGTCAGTTGACCGCCTATCCAGTCCGTCTCCTCCGTCATAATGACCTTCCTGCCGGCACGTGCTGCCGCAAGTGCCGCTGCGCAGCCACCCGTTCCCCCACCAATAATGACAATGTCTGCCTTAAGTTCATTCCTCATATCCCTAGCTCCTTACCCATTAAGTAGTCAACTGCAGCTTGCTGTAAAGAAGGCGCTCGATCGTACATCAAGAGCGCAGGTACATCTGGAAGGTGCCGCAGGTCATAGTTAGAACCGAAGTGAACGAGAATCACGTTCTTCCTCTCTCTAGCCATTCGATTGACCTCGGATAACACCTCAGGATTCATTAATTTATTGTAAGTGAGGGAGATAAGTAATGGTGCCGAGCCACAGGAATTCATCGCTTCCACGACTTCCTTGTAGCTCTCCAATCTCTTTTCCTTAGCAAAGCCCGCATCCATACACAGTTGGTTACGAAAAAGTTCAGTCTGCCGATCCCACAATAAACACCACTCCTTCGTATGGTCTCTATCGACAGTGAAGATAGGTTTCATTCCGTGAATAGGTGTAACCGCCTTCTTGGCCAACTTAAGACTGACTTCTTCATGGTGGGGATTCGCCTCATAACGCCCACGATCTGTTAGCAGCTTTGACTCCATCTTCTCTCTATTCAGGCCATATTTCTGTTTGGCTTCCAAAATGCGGGTAACGGATTCCTCGATTCTCTCTATCGAGATGCGCCCTGTTTTAACAGCTTTAATCACGGCTTCCACCATAGCGTCCTCCTCTTCAGGGGTCTTCCCTGTCGCGAGCAGAATATCAGCTCCCGCTTCAAGAGCAAGGATACAGGCATCTGGCAAGGAATAGCGGGCCGTTACCCCTTTCATCGAAAGGCCGTCCGTTACGATTAGTCCCGGGAAACCTAGCTTATTTCGCAACCACCCCGTTGTAATCTCCTTCGACAGAGATGCAGGACGGAGGGAGGAATCCCAAGCAGGAACAGCGATATGGCCGACCATGACGGCTTCTACTCCAGCGCTAATGGCCTTCCGGAAGGGAGCAAGCTCGAAGTTTTCCAGTCTTTCCGACTGGAAAGAAAGCACCGGCAACGCCAAGTGCGAGTCTACGTTCGTGTCTCCATGCCCTGGGAAATGCTTGGCCGTCGCAATCAAACCGTGGTCTTGGTACCCACTTATAACAGAACAAGCCAGTTCAGCAACAAGCTCCGGATCTTCCCCGAAGGAGTGGGTCCCGATGACCGGGTTATCCGGATTGATATTGATGTCCACTACCGGACTATAGTTGAAGTTGACTCCCATAGCTAATGATTCCTCGGCCGTTATTCGCCCTGATTCATAAGCCAGATTTACATCTCCCGACACCCCAAGCGCTTTATTTTTGGGAAAATGAACGGCTCCGCCTTGAAGCTTGCAGCCTGCTCCTGCTACATAATCCGCGGAGATGAAGAGGGGAATTCCCCTCCCTGCCCCTATAGCCGCTTGTTGAAGCTCATCTGTCAGGGTTCGAACCTGTTCAGGATCAACCAAGCTGTCCATATCCAGAAAAATTCCCCCAACCTTGCGTTCCACAACCAATCGCCTTGTCCGCTCAGAAAGCTCAGTCCCTCGGTTGGTCAGTGTGAACAACTGTCCTACCTTCTCCTCCAAGCTCATTGCTGCCAGTATTCCTAACATCTTTGTTTCCCTCCACATTCCCTCGGTATCCTTCTGTTCTTACTTGTTTTACATACTTATCATATGGCTAATTAACCACGCTATATCCGTTTTTAAATTCTCGTAAATCCCCGTTTCTATCGCACCATCTTTCACTCGTACATGCTCCAAATGCTTGAGCATATCCTGCAAATGCTTGATAGACTTGGATGCATCTCCTTTATCCCGCTGATGTTCAGCTTGCGCTAAAGCATTTGACAGCTGCATGAAAACAGAGGTCATAATGTTGCCTTCTGCTTTACCTTCCTCCAGAAGCCCTCTTACGGATTCCATGCTGCTTACTACTCGGATCGTTACCGGTACCGTCTTGAGGGTTACCCCATGAAAACTGACAGTTGCTTGCACTTCTGCTATTCCCGGATTTTTCCCAATTAAAGCTCCATCTCGGACATCTGCCACCGCTGGATCCGTTACTGTGATTTGAACCTCACTTTCCGATAAGCGAGCTTCATGACCATTAGCTAGAACACCCTTTACCGTAATCAGTGAGTCCTCGCCGCGCGTAAACTCGTTACTTCCAACCTCAAGCGTTACCTCCTTGAGCGGAACCGGAAGCCTGTACAGCTTCGCACCTAACGTATAATAGACACTTCCGTCACCGCCTAGTGCTAGCAGATTTACCGTGCCCTCTATGAGTTGCTTCGTCTGAAGCGTTGCAGGATCCACTACCGTCAACTTACGACCTAGCGTTGTGTACAGCAATCCATCCTGTCCCCATTTCAGGTAGAACGGTCGATATTTGCTGCTGTTATAAATCGTAGGATAGACGACCTTGCTTTTCACGATTTCATAAGTATCCGGATTCATCGCGAATATGGTTCCATCCACCGCACCCCAAAGTAAACCGTCTGGCCCGAAGGTCAGTTCCCCGATCAGCTTTGGTGGCCCATCCAAGCCGGGAATGACCGGTGTGAACTCGGCAATCTTTTCCCGTCTGGCGACATCGAATACGAACATCTTCGCTACCGTCTCAGTCGGTGTAATGCCCAGTCCCCCAACCGGGGAGGTTCCTCCGTACACCTTACCGTCCTTGTATGCCAATCCGAATATGCTTTGATTTGGCACAATATCCCGGTATACGTCATACACGGTGCTTGTCACCGTTCCGTCGTCTCCTGACACCTTCTCCATAATCGTCAGGGCACCTCCAAGCTTGCCATAGGAAGGGAACGTCCCGATGAACAGCTTGCCCTCACCCTCCGTCATGGTAAAAGGCCGGTCCTGATCTTCTTCAATATCCAGCACCAAACCCGGATTGCCAGCTCCATACTCGCTGTAATCCAGCGGCTGCCCGGGGTCGTAGGCGTACATTTTGGCACCGCTATAAGTGCCGAATATCACTTTGCCTCCATAGCTTCCAATCCCCTCGGATTGATGAAACCCTTTATTCGTGTACGTATATTGTTGGGTTTTCAAGTCAAAAATGCTTAGCCCCCGCTGATAACCGCCTAAGAAGAGCTGGTCCCCGTAGGCTTCCATCGCGTTAACCGCTACCCCTTGGGATTCCACCTTTGGATAGATCAAACGATACCAATTATCTGTTGGGTCGAAAAAGAAGGAATCGGTGAAAGCGGCCATTCCAACTAGGACCGTTCTACCTACCTTCTCACCCTGGGTGAGCGTCATCCAAGCATGATTTTTAACCGCCGTATCCCCTGGCAGCGGTGGAGCGCCTTCCACTTTATCCGTCTCGTTGGTGTCCATGTTATAGGTATATAAGGTGTCAGCTAGCTTATAATAAATCAGATTGGGCTGATACGGAGAAGGCTCCGAAATCTTGCTCTGATACGTGATCGTATTCAATAGCTGCTCCGTCGCCACATCGATAACATAGAGCTTGCTGCCTGCATTGACAAACAGCTTTCCTCTATATACTTGAATTTCTGAGATCGTTCCGCTCTCTCCTTGAGTCGGAATCGCGATATCCTTCTTCTCTCCCGTTCTTCTGTCATAACGAACGACATAAGCTTTGGTCCCTATTCCCACATACACATAATCGTCAGTGACTCCCAACCCTCTGGCATACTGTTGGCCCGGCTTCATGGATCCAAGATCTTTGAAGACTGCGGTCGCAATGTCGTATTCGAATACCTTGCTGTTTGGATAAGTCGCTCCATAGATTTTGCCATCGTAGCTAGCTTTCAAGTCCCATACGAATTTGTCTGAAGGATTCACGCCCAGACTTTCCAGCCTGCGTTCATCAGGCAGATAACGATATAAGATGCCGTTAGTCGTTCCGCTAACATAGACATTGCCGTCGGATCCGATTGTCATGGCCCATACGACATCAGAGCCTGGAAGCTGCTGCTTGAACCGCTGTTCGCCAGTTTCCGCGTTAACCGCGTAAAAGACAGCAGGCGATCCAACTACAGCTATGTACTGCTCGTTTTCTCCCGAGGCGTTCTTTCCATAAACCGCAGATTGGGACAGCGGAATTTTCACAGCATCCCCCAAATCAATGGGCTCTCCGAAGGAAACGGGCAGCTCGGGTTCCGGCTCCAAAGTCTTCAAAGATAAACTCACATCATCTATATATGATTTGCTCATCCCCGAAGCTCCCATATAGAACCAAATTTCAGCTTTCGTTGCTGTGGCGGGTACACTACCCTCTACTTCCAGCAAGCTCCATTGATTCAAGGTATTGGCCAAGGCCGTTGCATTAGGCAGCTGTTCCTTGCCCGCATCATTAAAAAATTTAATGTAAGCTCTCACACTTGATTGCGCCACTAAGATTTCGGCGGTCAGTCGGTATGTCTCCCCAGCAACCACCGGTATTGGATTACTGATTAGTCCCAGTGGTAAAGTCGTGCTTCCATCTGTCATCATTGCGCTTTGGCTGCCACTCTTGTGGAGTGTATCTGTAGCGACAACTGAAGTGCCCTTTGCAGCATCCGCTGAAAACGTCCTCCAACCAGGAATGGAGCTGCTGCCTGCTGATTCTTCAAAGCCTGAATTTTGAACCTCCATAGGAATATAACGGGCATCTCCTGCGGATGTCGCGACCGTCCCTAACGGAAAAATACCCACCGCAACTAGCACTGCCAACACAAGCATGAACCATTTTCGACGAATAACCATTCTTCAGCCTCCTATCAATTAGTAGTGCCGTAGTGCCGCATCTTCATGCCAAAAAGGAGAGCTTCACCGGATCGATGCGACCTTCCATCGGGACACCTTGAACCCATCTTTCCCATTCGTCTGTTATGAATTTACCGATCTGCAGCAAGCCATTATTGACCGCACCTGCAATATGACCGGTTAGCACCACATTTGGCAGCGTGCGAAAAGGGTGATCTGAAGCCGGCGGCTCAGGTTCCGTCACATCCAGGCAAGCAAAGAAACGGCCCAGCTTCAGATGTCGGATAAGTGCTTCCTCGTGAATGATGGAGCCCCTCGCTGGATTGATCAGAATGGCATCATCCTTCATTAAACCGAGTCTGTCCTCATTAAGTAGCTGATAGGTCTCCGGTATCTCGGGTGCCATGACCGCTACCACATCTGCTGCGGCTAGCAGCTCCTCCAATGGAACTAGCTTAGCCCCCAGCTCCGCTGCTTGAACTTCCGTATAGGTAGGATCACTTAGGTGAATCTTCACATCGAAGCCTTGCAGAAGCTTGATATAATGCCGTCCTGCATGACCAGCTCCTATTACGCCTATCGTTATCCCGTACATTTCCCTTATTCGGCTTCTTACCGAATCTTGCTGAAAACCCCACCAGTCTTTATTTCGCGTATAATCGATGATCTGCCACATATTTTTCAAAGAAGCGATCGTAAGCCCTAGCGTTGTTTCCGCCACCCCCCTGCTGAGCACCGAAGCGGCGCCCGTCACCTGGATTCCCCGCTCCCAAAGCGCTGGAGTAACTACAGTTTTTACAGATCCGGCAGCATGAAGCAGTGCCCGAAGGTCAGGTGCTTCTGCAAGAAGTTCACTGTCCAGAGGGGGACAACCCCAAGAAGTAATCACAGCGTCAGCCCCTTGGATCAACCGTTTCACCGTTTCGGGGGATGGGTTTCCTTCTTCCTGATTCAGGGTCACTTTTCGGGAGAGTCTGCCCAGCTCTTCTAATTGAGAGGGTGTGAATACTCGTCGGGTTATGCGCATGCCCGGAATAATTGCAAGATGTAAAGTCATAAGCTCTTCTCCTTTTCACACGACTGAAGGTAAACGGTTTCATTTAGTAACTTGCTTTTTTCTCATTCGCATATCGAAACTGATATTCAGAAGGCGATTGCCCCGTCTGCTTCTTGAAAGCCTTACTGAACGAGTGAATCGATTGATAGCTAAGTAACTCAGCCACGCGGGTTACTGTGTTATCCTCATCATGGAGAAACTGCATAGCCGTTAATATCCGTCTCTTCGAGAAGTAAGCTTGTAGACTGGTGCCCATCTCTTCTCTAAATACATGAGATAAATACGAATAGCTATAGCCAAGAACATCCGCAACACTACTAAGTTCCTTCAACTCCAAAACTCGTTCATTCATATATTGAACCGCACGCTCAGCAATCTCCCTTTTGCCTCCAATGGATGGAACCATATGGTCAGATGTATCGATATTACGCTCCACTTGTCCCAAGTAATTGCGATATGCCGCAACCAATATCTGATTTACATAGCTTCCAGCCATCAATAGCAGGTGACGATTTTCGTACCGAATCTCTCTAAGCAATTGATCGAATAAGTCCGCTAACCCCCAGTGGTCCCTGCGGACCGGATCTTTCTTCTCCAAAAGCATGCTATTCATACAAGCGAAGGGATGCTCACCTCTCTCCGAATCATGAAGCTCAAACCGGATGTAACAGATCTGCAGCTCGTCGGTATCTTTTGAGGAGATCATGCAAGTATGACCCGGCATTCTAACCAGGCAGTCACCCTTCCGAATCTGGTATACGCTACCATGAATAGATACGACACCAGATCCCTCTGTCACATACCCTATATCCCAAAACCGATCCTCATGAGGTCCTTTAAACCCGATTGTATCCCGAAACAACCGACGTTCTCCAACCTGCCAAAGGGTGAAAAAATCATAAACAAAAGGTTCCTTCAACCATGCAACTTCCGGTAAGGTCTTATTATGCCGATATGTAAACAACTGGTAGGCCATTCCGTTCCCTCCCCCATGACTTTACTTAGGTGATGGCTCACCTGTTCTAACTCTTATTTTCGTAAAAACTGGGCATTATTGAAATGATGCAATCTTATGATAAACAAGAAAATCTTACGGTTTTGTGAAAACGGTTTCTCTAGTTCCATACAACCGACTCTTAACCTCCCTGATTCCTATTGCAAAAAGGGGCAGTTCCCGAACCGCAAATACATGCGTTTCGGGGACTGCCCCTTTACCGAACTTATTTATTTTTTAGATTTTGCGTACCAATCTGTTACTTCTTTAATCACGTCGCTGCCGCCATCAGCCTTCCACTGCTTCACGAAGTTATCGTAGCCGTCTAGCTTTTCAGCTCCTGCGAATACCTTGATAATGTAATCATTCTCGGATTTAGTGAGCTTCTGGATATTAGTTCCAAGCATAGGAAGCGGTGGCGCGAAGATCAAAGGATCTTTCTTGCCAAAGGACATCTGCTTCTGAATTTCCTCGAAGGTTGCATACAGCACCGGGTCCTTGCGGACCCTCAGCAGCCAAAGTTCTTGGAACGCTTCCGGATTCGTAGAGGTCAGGAACCAATCCGCATTGCCGCGCTCATCATTAAATTTCGGAAGAATAGGGAACATCTTTCCGTTCTCTTTCTTGAAATGAACGCCTTCCTCACCGACAGATAAATTTTGGAACAGCTCAGGCTGAACCTTTAAATCTAGGTATTTCATTGCCTCTTGCTTGTTTTTAGAAACCTTAGGAATGGCAATATACCAGCTGATTCCTCCACCTTGAATCATTTGAGCTTGCGTTCCGTCCTTACCCTTAAGCCCCGGTATTAGCGTGATCTTAGCGGTAGGGAAATTTTTCACCATCGCTGTTGTTACTGCTGGGGCCATCCCCCAGCCGTAAGGAATGACGGCTGCTTTGCCGCTGGAGAATTTCTGTTGAACTGTAGCCGCCTTGTTCACGGGCCATTCCGGATCCAAAAGACCCTCGCTGTAAAGCTTACTCATAAACGCCAGGTATTCCTTCATTCCCGGATCGTCAAGGCGGTTAACCAGCTTTCCATCCTTCTCTAACCACTGAGTCGCAATGCCAAAGGCACCGGAGATTTCTGTGATCACACTCTCAAATCCCGCAAACGGAATCATGTCCTTCTTCTTTTCTTTAATGGTCTTCAACAGCTGATAAAATTCATCAAGGCTAGTCGGCACCTTCATACCTAACTCATCAAGGACATCTTGGCGTATAGCCAAAGAGCTGCCGACAAAGCCTCTTGGATGTCGTTCTGGAATCCCGTATATCTTACCGTCAACCTTGGCCGCTTCGAAGGACTCCGGCGTATTTATCTTCGCAAGTGTCTGTCCATAATTCTTCAGGAGATCGTCTAATGGTTCAAGTGCCCCTTGAGAGGCCAGCTTCCGATATTGGGAACCTGATAGCTTAAGAATATCGTAAGGCTCCTTATTTGCCATTAACAGGTTCAGCTTGTCGTCAGGATTTTCCAAGGGCAGCGTTTCATATTTTACCTTGTAGCCCGTCTTTTCCTCCAACATCTTCGCAACCGGATCTTGATTCGTGTCAAAGTTTCGTTGGAAACCAAGCTGCCTGAGCTCGGGTTTAGGAGCATCCACCTTGGCAGATGCGCTTGGGCTTGTCCCAGTTGTCCCGGTACCAGAGCCTCCATTATTAGCACCGCAGCCAGTTAGGGCTGCAACAGCTAATGAAACACATATTGACATGGAAATAAGTTTCTTCATCTAATCTCCCCCGTATACTTATACTTGAGAGGATCTAACCTCTCTTCGTTCACTATACCATGGGTCCGTTCATTGGTATTTGTCAGAAGATGCTCTCTATGTTGTCAGGATACGCCTTCTGACGGATGTTTCATGGCAGGGAAACGAATCGTCACCTTAGTACCTAGACCCTCTTCGCTTTCATAAGACAATCCAAACGAATCCCCGAAATAAAGCTTGAGCTTTTCATTGACGTTCTTGATTCCATACCCTGCTCCTTGGTCACCTGTCAGCAGTCTCTTCATCTTTTCCTCCGTCATGCCAACCCCGTCATCTTCCACGATAAATAGCACCAGACCGTCGCAAATTTGGCCTGATATTCGAATCAGACCCCTTTTGTTTTCCTTCTCCCGAATCCCATGTAGAATAGCATTTTCCACAATGGGCTGAAGTACAAGCTTCACTGTCGTCATCTCCAGGATCTGTTGCTCCACCTCTATGGACACTTTAATACTTCCAGAAAACCTTTTGTTTTGAATATCTAGGTAAATCTGAACATGAGCGAGCTCATCATCAATCGAAATAACATCTTTTCCCTTACTCAAACTTAACCGGAAGAACTTTGCTAATCCCCCTACAAGGTAGCTGATGTCCTGGGCCTTATGCTTCATGGCCAACCAATGAATCATATCCAGTGTATTGTATAAGAAGTGAGGGTTAATCTGGGCTTGCAGAGCTTTAAGCTCGGCATTCTTCTTTCGGACCTCTTCCTCATATTTCTCCATGATGAGACGCTTGATGTTGTCCGTCATCCGGTTGAAGTTAACCTGTAGAATACCTATTTCATCCTTACTATCCACGGAAATACGTACGTCCCACTTTTCCTCTTCGAACCTCTTCATCTGCTGGATGAGTAGACTGATTCTTCTTGTGATCCCTCCAGACATGAAGAAGGCCATTATTGCCGCGCTAACCGTAGCTAAGATGAACAGCAGCAGCATATAGCTGGCTATTTGGTCGCTGTACTGCATCATTTCCTCATGTGGAATGATGGCTATTAGCCGCCAATCCGTCCCTTCCACCTTCTTATAAGTAACGAGGGATGCTTTGCCATTAACCTCTAGGTTCTGATAGCCACTATCTCCGCTTCCCTTAATAATCTCCTGGAAATATATCGTTGAAGACAAACTTTGACCGATCGTTTTTCTGTCCAAGCCCGAAATGACATTTCCTTCACGATCAACCAAGTAAACCTCTCCACCATCCGTGATTTCCGTTTGCTTGATGATCCGGTAGATACTATCCTCCAGAACATCCATAGAAACGAGGCCAAGAACGTCCCCAAAGAAGCCCTGAGTTTGCAGGGTGCGCATACAAGAGATAATCTGTTGAGAACCCCTCTGATCCTGATAGTCATGGCTATACGTGGAACGGCAGTACAAACCACCATTCTGCTCAAGTACCAGCTTAAACCACCAAGTGTCCTTGAAATTCTTCATATTAAAAATCGTGCTATTTTCCTTGGCGAATATCCCGGAATCGTTAACAAACAAACGGATGCTGAAAATTTCTCTGCTGTTTTGAGCTGAACGTACCATATCCAGGAGCCGGTTGTAATCGTCTATCTGTTCGGCTAATGGATAATTAACAGGGGACTTCAGCAAAATTTGCTCCAGCTCCTTATTCATAAACAGCATGCTGGAGACGTCCTTCACATTGTTAAGCTTATATGTAATGAATTCGTTAGCTTGCTCGAAAGCACGATCCGTGGATTCTGCGACTTGCCTCTCTATCATCTTAGTCGTCTTATTATAGGAGAACCATGTAACGGCTGCTATGGTTATAGATATCAGCAGCATGTAAGAGAGAAGGAGCTTATATTTAATTCTCAGGTTCCGTAAATATCCGGTCGCAAGCCATTTATTGAGTTTCATGGCGCAACTTCCCTATATTCAGATGGCTTGAAGCCCGTAAGCTTGCGGAATACCTTGGCAAAATAATTCGGATCTGTATATCCGACCTTCAGCGCAATCTCATATAGCTTTAGGCTTCTGTCCTTAACCAAATGCTTGGCCTTCTCAATCCTGACTTGCGTGATGTACTCATTAACAGCAATCCCAAGCTCTTTCTTGAATATCAGACAAAAGTAGGTCGGTGTTAAAAAAACCTGCTTGGCTATCATATCGATGGATATTTCTTCATGATAATGATTATGAATAAAAGCAACAGCTTCGCGTATGACTGCCTTGTCTGGCTGAGTCCCGAGATGAGCTAACCCATCCCGAATCGCTTCTAACTGGCTTTGTAGAAAATGGGCAATCGAGTCGAGCTGTCCATTTGCAAATAATCTCCATAATTCGTCGTTATCCAGCTCTGTGATTGCTTCCAAAAACACTTTGGTTAAGATGATATACAACTTAAAGAGTCGCTTGCGAATCCACTCAATGGAAGATGATTCCAACTTTCTCAGCTCGAATACGACTTCCTGTAGCAGTAAGGACGCCTCTTCGAATTCCTGACGTTGTAGATGCTTCTCGAATCGGAGAAAGGTATACTTCTCATGAATCAGTTTCGGCTTCGCTCCCCGACCTGTGTGCTCATGAAGAATTGTCGTATTCCATCCCCTATAGAAGCTAAACTGAAGCGCTTCCGAAGCTTGCTGTACCGAGCCAATTATAGCTTCAAGGCTCCCTACCGTTCCTCCTACACCTGCGGAAAGACGGGTATGAAGCACATTCCGCGCATAGGTCGATAGCGAATTCATCATCAGAACGATGGTTTCATTTTCCTTCCCATCCGCCAATTTAAATACGGCAGAAAGTACATGATCATATTCGCAACACAAACCTTCTAAGCCGTAAGAACGAAACATTTCCTCGAGTTTCTCTATGAGCGTCATGTTTAATCTACGGTCTTCACCCATAATCATGCAGCATACATAGCGGGCATCGCCGGAACTGATAGAGTGGACGGTAAGCCATTCCTTCTCCAACTCATTAACCGAACCGGTGCCTGCAAGCAAGGCTTGTAAGGCCTTCCCTGATAAGAAAGGTCTGGACTTGATCATTTGCCGTTCCATGTCCTCCAGCCGCTCTCGATTCTCCCGCTCTTGTCTGCAAGCCTCCGCTGCTTTAACCAAAACCTCTTGAAGCTTCTCCAGGTCAACAGGTTTTTCTACATAATCAACGGCTTGAAGTTGAATCGCAGATCTTAGATATTCTACGTCCGAATAGCCGCTTAGAAAAATGATCTTGCAGCCAGGCACCTTGTCTTTAATCCCTTTAGCCAATCCAATCCCATCCAGATGGGGCATTCTTACGTCGCATAAGGCGATATCCGGCTGAAGCTTAACAGCCGCCTCAAGCCCTTCCGCGCCATCCTCTGCTTCCGCTACAACTTTCATCCCCAGCTCTTCCCAGGGGATACAAGATCTAAGACCTTCCCGGGTAATCTCTTCGTCGTCTACAATCAGCACTTTTAGCATAACTGGCCTCTTTCCTTTCCTGCTATGTCTTCGGATGATGTCTGCGGAACAGGCAAAGGGGGTGCCCCCATAAGGCACTCCCTCTTATCCATCTATTCTATCAAATTAGATAATGATTGACACTTACAAAATCAACCTTTTACTGATCCTACAAGTACTCCCTTTACGAAATACTTTTGCAGGAATGGGTATACACACAAGATTGGAACGGTAGCTGTAATGATAGAGGCAGCTTGAACAGCCTCCGGACTTCGGTTAAGGTCCTTGCTGATGTCGATCATTCCCGACTGGCCAAGCACATCATTGGTAGCTGCGATCAATTCCTTGAGATATAGCTGCATTGGCTTTAAGTCCGGACGGCTAATGTAAACCATGGCGTTAAAGTAACTGTTCCAGATCAGAACCGCATAGAAGAGAGCAACCGTCGCTAACACTGGCATCGACAACGGAAGCACAATGCTCCAAAGAATTCTCATGTTGGAAGCTCCATCCAATTTGGCCGATTCCTCTAGACTATCCGGCAACCCTTCAAAGTAATTTTTGATCAGCAGCATATAAAAAACTTGGATCATACCCGGTAAAATCAGTGACCATAAGGAGTTGATCAGACCCAAATTTTGCATAAGCAGATAATTGGGAATCAAACCGCCATGGAACAGCATAGTGAACACATACAGCAGCAGGATAGCCTTTCTTCCTTTAAGACCGGGCTTAGAGAGCGGATAAGCTGCCATCGTGGTCATAATGAGCGAGAGTGCCGTATAGGTTACTGTAATAAATATGGTTATCCGGAAGCTGTTCATAAATTGACTGTTCCCAAGGACCAATTCGTACGTTCCGATTTGGAAATCTACGGGGAAAATCGTGACCAGTCCAGAGATGACAGCCGCTTCGCTGCTGAAGGACTTAGCGAGCACGTTTAGGAATGGGAACAGCGTGGCCATGCCTAATAGGATGAAGAACAGGTAGTTGCTGATATAGAATATACGCTCACCTGTAGATGCTTTGATCGAAGTCGCTTTTGCCATCACCAGATGCTCCTTCCCAAATATTTTTTGCATAAGAAGTTACCAAGAATGACAAGGAGGAAGGCAGTCACCGATTCGAAAAAACCGACCGCAGTCGAGAAGCTGTAGTCCGATGTTCCTATCCCTACACGGTAAACATACGTCCCAATCGTATCTGCAACACTATATACCACGGGATTGTACATAACTAAAATTTGCTCTGTACCTGCTTCCAGTAGTTGACCCATTTTAAGGATAAACATTAACGTGATAGTGGGGATCAGGCCTGGCAGAGTCACATGGAGCATCTGCTTGAGTTTATTAGCTCCGTCCATTTTTGCAGCTTCATATAGCTGCGGATCAACCCCGGCAATTGCGGCGAGATAGATAATAGTTCCCCAACCCACCTCTCTCCAACCCTCCGACAGTACTAGCAGTGGCCTGAAGTATCCGGCGTGCATGAAGAACGGTATGGGATCACCGCCGAGCTTAACGATAACAGCATTAATGATACCACCATTGACTGAGAACATATTGATGAACAAACCACCAACAATGACCCAAGAGATAAAATGCGGAAGGTAAATGACAGATTGTACGACTCTTTTGAAAGCCATCTTCCGAACCTCGTTTAAAAGAATGGCCAAGATGATAGGCGCCGGGAACAGAAAGATCAGCTTCATTACACTAATAATCAAGGTATTCGATAATACACTGAGGAACTGATCATTGACGAACAGCCGTTTAAAGTGCTTAAGACCGACCCATGGACTCTCGGATATCCCACTGAAAATATTGAAATCCTTGAAGGATATGATCAACCCAGACATGGGGGTGTACTTAAATATGGCCAGAAACAACAGTCCCGGCACGAGCAGCAGGTACAAATCCCAATCCTTTATGATATCTACAAAAGCCCTATTCCTTTTTTTGACGGGCCGTGATTTCGGTGCCACCTCTACTGGTATTTGCATACGCTCCATCCTTTCCTGAACAAGTAGTATTTCGTATACACCTATTATAAAGAGAATGGAAACGCTTTTTTAATATCTCAATCTTATGATTATGAAGAAAATCTTATGGTGTTAATCCGTCGGTTATGTTCTTACCCATTACTTGGAGCAGTTCAGAGCACACGCCGGCTGCTCTCCCCGAGACTATCGAATCAGTATCATCTGGTGCCTTAAGGATAAAAGGTCGATCTGCTGCGGCAGACCGACCTTTTATCATTCAACAATCCTTTATCTAACTTTTCCTAGAATCCACTTAGGTTCCACATTGCCGAACGAGACGTTCTGTCGAAATTGCATTTGCAAGCTTCCATCATAGAACTTACATATTAAAGTCACGCAAAATGGCGCTTCCACGTATCTTAACGTTAATAAGAGCGTATTCGAATCCTGCCATGTTGCTGAGCCGAATGCCACATTTTCCTGTCTCATATGCAGCGTGTATGTTCCCTCATACCATTCGTTTCTACCAAAGTAAACCGTATGTTTTCCGGTGTTAATTTGAATCGTAACGTTGGTGGAATCCTCTGTAAAATCAATAGATAATGTTTGAATTTGTTCCTCATTTTCTTCTAACTCAAACTCTATTCCCGATATGCTGGTCTCCAGCGTTGAGTTTGAAAGTACTCGTGGCGGCTCCAATCTCAGTCCATGCAATACTTGGGTTAGCGACTCAGAGGCTTCCTTGTCCACAGGCAGCTCTTCGGATTTCATGGCAGGCAGCAGATGCTCCCAAATTGCATCAAGAACGTCCTGCATGTTATTCACTCCGGACGTTATCGCAATGACGGCATCCTGCTCCGGGAGAACGATGCAGAACTGCCCGAAAGCTCCGTCGCCTCGATATGCGCCGTGACGGCATCTCCAGAATTGATACCCATACCCTTGAGCCCAGTCATTATTAGTGCTGGAGTCATTGGAAATTTGCTTCGTTGTCGCTTCTTCTACCCAAATCTCAGGAATGAGCTGGTTCCCATCCCATTGACCTTTTTGTAAATATAGCTGTCCAAACTTGGCAATATCCTCGGTTTTGATCTTCATTCCCCAGCCGCCAATGTGGATGCCGCGAGGGCAGCTTTCCGAAGTGGCACCTTGGATATCCAGCGGTTCCAACAGTCGCGGCTGCAAATAGTCCAGTAACGTTTGACCGGTTACCTTCTGCAAAATGGCCGAAAGCATATAAGTCGCCCCGCTGTTATACACGAAATGCGTACCTGGCTCATGTTCCACGGGAATGTTTAAGAAATTGTTGACCCAGTTATCGGTTGACTGCATCTTTCCACTCGTATCTTGCGCATGACCTGTACCCATCATGAGTAAGTGTCGGATGGTCATAGCAGCTAGATTAGGTGTAACTTCTGGCGGCAAATCCTCAGGAAAAAAGGAGACAATCCGGTCATCGAGCGAGACTCGCCCTTCTCCCACTAACAATCCGATGGCTGTTGAAGCAAAGCTTTTAGTTAAGGAAAACAGCATATGCGGACGTTCAGGCAAATAAGGTGTCCACCATCCTTCCGAAACAACGTGCCCATGTCGGAGGAGCATGAAGCTGTGAAGCTCTAGACTGCGGTCTTGAACTTCTTTTAGAAAGCTCGTAATCGAGGAAGACGCAATACCTTGACGCTCAGGCTGACTTCTTGGTAGGGATCGAATAGCACTCATTCATGTCTCTCCTTCTACACACCAGAATTTGTAAATCTACAAGACTATTATATCAATTCAACCGCTTAGAGTCATTCGGCTTTTGTGATGGCAGAGCAGAATTGGACGAAGTACTCGACGTTCTCCTACGAACAACCTTATGCCGAAAAAAAACCGCATCTTCCCTCTCTAAGGAAATGATCCGGCTCTACTAACTTCAAAGTCTTTTCAGTCGAATCAATTTACTGTCAAAATCACCTGTTAGCCTAACCTTCAAGCCAACATGCATTAAATTTTTACCCTTAAAATATAGGGGTTCGTTTTCAATCCCAATCACTTGATAGATTACCTCATGTTCTAGGCCTTGAAGATGTACTCGCGGTAATTCAGATGCAAATTTCTGCGTATGCAAAAAGACAAACACAACGGCTTCGCTGCCATCCATACTTATATACTGGGCTGCTGCGTAATTGGATTCTCGAAATGAGTTTAAGCGATATAAATTTCCCGCGCTAATAATCGGCCTGACTCGTTCCCGGTTCTGTAATGGTACGGTTCATGTCCCATTTGATAAAAGAGATCTGATAGGTACTTAATAAGTCCGTCATGAAATCCAAAATAAATTCCTTAACTTCCGGTTTACCTACATCCTTATACAATAAAAAAAGTGACAGCAGTCAATATCTGACTAACTGTCACTTCTTATTTACAGAAATTAATTAGCTAAGCCTGCTTTAATCGCGCGAGCTACAGTCACCGTACGCTTCGCTTGATGCATAACCGACTTCTCTACATCTTCAACCATCTTGCCGGATTGATCAACAGTCACACTCGTACCGTAAGGATTACCTCCGGAAGAGAAAATGACAGGATCTGTATAACCAGGCGCGGCAACAATTGCACCCCAATGATACATACTTGTGTATAAAGATAGAATCGTTTGCTCTTGTCCACCATGTGAATTTTGAGCTGATGTCATTGCACTTACAACTTTATTAGCGAGTTTCCCTTGGAACCATAGACCGCCTGTTGTATCCAAAAATTGTTTCACTTGACCTGGCATATTGCCAAAACGTGTTGGGATACTGAAAATAATCGCATCAGCCCAATCTAAATCATCTAAAGTGACAGTAGGGATATGCTTAGTTGCTTCAACATGCGCCTTCCAAACTGGATTGGAATCAATGGCTGATTGTGGAGCAAGTTCAGGAATCTTTAAGACTCTAACTTCCGCGCCTTCTTCTCTTCCGCCATCAGCTGCCCAATTGGCAAGTGTGTGGTTCGTTCCTGTTGAACTGTAGTATATAACTGCAAGTTTTACATTCGTCATCTCAATTCGCTCCGTTTTCGCTGTATTTCCAAAAATTTTATCGAGAAAGCCCATATCAAAACACCACCATCATTTTATTTACTGGAATGAACCTCTTACTCCATAAAAACATTACATATGTTGTGTTGGTTTTTGACTCTTTTTGAATAAAGAATCAATGGAAATGACATAACTGCCATTTAGGAGAAGATAGATAGCGGCCCCAATCATGGAAAGATCCAGTTCGTATCCGGCCATTTGACCATTCCCGAGGAATCCGACGGCTAATTTCACTTTAAAAGTAGCGACTAAAAGGAGTATTACCATTAGTGCGGATACAATACGTGTACCGAAACCTAAAATCAGTGCAAGGCCCCCTATCAGTTCAATCGTAGCCACGACGTAAGCCATAAAGCCTGGAATACCGATACTGTCAAACCAGCCTGCTATATTGCCAATACCTCCTTGATACTTAGAAACACCATGAGCAAAGAAGGTAATTCCTAGCAGCACTCTTAGTATCAATGCGCCAATCTGATAATTATTTTTCACTCTATTAAGTCTCCCTTTTTTCACTAACTTTTTTAAAGCCATAAACTTTATGTTCGTATAATAACGTATATCGCTTACTAATGTCAAGCAACTATAAATTATTTATTATTATACTTATTATGTATTAACGTAAATAATCACGCCTGCACTGGCAGCCGTGATTATCAATTAAACAATGATCCTATGATAAAACCTTGCTAATCAAGCTTTATTTGTGAACATTTCATCCACTACTTTGATTTTTTCTTGGCTGCGGATCTTCCTTGTTTTTCCGGATCGTTTGAAGGTTTCTCGGCATGCTGAGACCCGTTTGGTTTGACTGGTCCGTTGTCACCCATGTTCATTGCTCCTTTCCTAAGCATCTTGTTTAATTATTTACAAACAGATAACGAAATATTATCAATCGCTTCGATTTATTGGGCAGAATTCCCGAAATAGCGACCGTACGTTCCATAAGCTAGTGTTCGAGTGAACTTTCCCTTGCAATTTTATCGACAGAAAACAAAAAAAATGAGAAGGCAAAAAGATTGCCACCCCATTTATTTTCATGTGCCCCTAAGTGAATCTAATTTCTGAGCCTTTTAACCCTTGCAATTCCTGCTGAAATTAAACAGGTTTTTGATGGTTGGTGTAAACCCCGATTATAGATAGGACAGCTGCTACGCCATTAGCAATAGCATTCATTTGATCATCTTGAATAATATCTAATCCGTAAGCGTTCAATATCAACTTGGCTGCTCCTAGTAAACCCAAAGTTAACGTAAAATAGTTCACTTTCATTTCTCTCACCTCCTATAAAAATAGGATGCTATATCCTATGTGAGAGATTAAGAGTTGGACATATCCATATGGCATGGTTCTAAAAGCACAAAAAAGTGCTGCAAACCTTGTTTAAAGGTTGGCAGCACTTTTACTTTTACTTTTACTAAATCAGTCCGAACTCCTGACCGACCTTCTGCAATTTATCTAAGGCAAAAGATAAGTCTTCCTTTGTATGCTGAGCCGTAACAATTAGCCGCACTCGGCCTTTATCCATGGCAACCGTCGGATAGATAATCCCTTGGGCAAACACGCCTTCTTCCAGCAAACGATCCGAAAAGCGCATGGTTTGTGCAGGATCGCCTATGATAATCGGTATGATAGGTGTCTCACTTGCACCCGTGTCAAAGCCTAATTGCTGTAAAGATGCTCGAAATCCATTCGCGTTATCCCAGAGCTTTGTTACTAAATCCGAGCTTTCCTTAAGCACTTGAATAGCGGCTAAACATGTAGCTGCAACGGCAGGTGTTTGCGAAGTGCTGAACAGAAACGGCCTTGCCGTATGAATCAAATGCTCTTTTAAGAGCTGAGCACCGGCAACATAGCCACCGACGGCTCCGATTGCTTTGGATAGGGTGCCTATTTGGATATGCACTCTGCCATGAAGACCAAAATGGTCCGTCGAACCTTTACCGTTTGTGCCAAGCACTCCGCTCGCGTGGGCATCATCCACGTACACAATGGCGTCGTAAGCTTCTGCTAGTTGAACTATGTCAGGAAGCGGCGCGATATCGCCATCCATACTGAAGACGCCATCTGTCACAACGACACGTTTACGATGTTTTTGCGTTTCTTTCAAAATGGATTCAAGCTGATTCATGTCCTTGTGAGCAAAAATTTTGCGGCTCGCCTTCGTCAAGCGAATGCCATCAATGATACTCGCGTGATTCAACTCATCGCTAATCACCACATCGTCGGCTCCCAGAACTGCTGACAAAGCACCTTGGTTCGTTGTAAAACCAGACTGGAACACAAGGGCAGCCTCCGTGCCTTTAAACTTAGCAAGCTCGATCTCCAGTTCATCGTGAATATCGAGAGTTCCCGTAATCGTTCGCACCGAACCGCTGCCAACCCCGTACTTCTCGATTGCTGCGATCGCAGCTTCCTTAAGCTTCGGATGATGGGTCAAGCCCAAATAATTATTGGAAGACATTTGAAGAACTTTCTTCCCATTGAGGTACATCCAGGAGTCGGAACCACTCTCCCATACTTTAATGGAGCGGTATCTTCCTTCTCGCTTCCACCCTTCGATATCCGCTGCCAAATCGTTCAAATAGTTCATGTGAACCTCCTCAAAGTTTTACGGAGCAAAACTTGCATCGTAAGCATCCGCTTTAGAGTTTTGCGAAAAACTTACTTCGTAAGCATCCGCCTAATGTGTAAATACGATTTTGCCGCATTGACCTTGATTCATTAACCGGAAAGCTTCCTCATACTGATCTAATGTAAATCTATGCGTAATAACCGGTGCCAGATCAATTCGCTTCTGATTCAGCAATCCCTTCATTTGATACCAAGTTTGGTACATCTTTCGCCCCGTAATCCCTTCAACGCGCAGCCCCTTGAAAATAATTTGATTCGTTAGGTCCAAGCTCACCTCTTTGGTTGGAATACCGAGCAAGGACACTCTGCCCGCATTGGCAGCAGCTTCAAAGCCGTCTACGATGGCCTGCGGATTTCCGGACATTTCAAGAACAACCTCAACACCTTCACCATCCGTCAATTCTCGGAGAGCCTTGGATATACGCGTTTCCATGGCGTTAATCGTGTAATCCGCGCCCATTTTTTTGGCGAGCTCCAAGCGGTTAGGGTTAATATCCGCGGCATATATAGCTCCTGCTCCGCAAGCCTTTGCTACTTGAATGGCCAGTAAGCCAATCGGGCCCACACCAATAATGGCAACCGACTTTCCTACAATGTCGCCGGAGAGTACTGTTTGTACAGCGTTACCGAGCGGGTCCTGCAAGCAAGCGATTTCATAAGGCAGATCAGGTGCATTACGAATAATGTTGGTTGCCTTAACAACGGCATATTCCGCAAAGCAGCCTGGTGCCGTAATCCCGAAACTTTTGGTGTTCGGGCACACATGCGCATTCCCCGTTCGACATGCTTTACAAGAACCGCATACCATGTGACCCTCCGCAGAAACATAATCACCGATGGCAACATTTGTGACCCGTTCTCCGACTTCCACAACAATGCCTGCGAATTCATGGCCAAAAACATTCGGCGTGACTACAGTTTTGTCTGACCAGGCATCCCAATTGTAAATATGTAAATCTGTTCCGCAAATCGATGTTGCTTTAATGCGGACAAGAACTTCATCGGCTCCGCAAGTCGGAATAGGAACTTCTTTCAGTATGGCACCAGGTCCCCTGTGCTCTTTAACCAGTCCAATCATGGTAGTGCTCATTATCGTTCCCCCAATTTATGTTTACTATAATGTACAAACGTGCGTTTTATCATCTATATACCATATTATACATTTGTATGTTATATTGTAAATAGGCAATTTGACAATACGGAAAATAAATATTGGAGGACCTGAAATGAACGAACCAATTCATAAAATGGTGGGTCGAAAACTTTTAAATATTCGCAAAACAAGAGGATTAAGCTTAGATCAAGTCGCTGAATTGACTGGTGTGAGTAAAGCGATGTTGGGGCAAATTGAACGGGGAGATTCGAATCCGACGATTTCCGTACTTTGGAAAATTGTGAGCGGCTTACAAATTTCATTTACAAGTCTAATCGAAGATACCGAACCAAAGATTACAGTTGTCCGCGCAGCCGGTCTTTCGCCTTTCGAGGAGGAAGATGGCCAGTATCGCGCGTTCCCGCTCTTCCCTTTTCACCCTCAAAAGAGCTTTGAAATTTATACCGTCGAAATGGATCGTGATTGCAGCCATGCCTCGGAACCTCATAATGAGGGCGTTGAAGAATACATTCTCATGGTAGAAGGAAAACTCGATCTAACCATCTCCCAGGAAAGCTACACGCTCAAAGCTGGCGATGCCATTCACTTCACAGCAGATCGGCCTCATACGTATTCAAATACATCAGACGCTAAAGCCGTCTATAAAACCTTAATTTATTATCCACCTTCTTAATTTTAAGTTTAAGTTACTTGTCGCCTATAAAAGAACGCAAGCTGCCGAATACCAAGGCCGCTTGCGTTTTTTTACTATACCTTGACTAGAGTTTTGTAAAATTGCTCAATTTCAACCGGTTTTCCGCCGTTCAAACGTGATTCCTCAGCGGCAAACGCCATCAGATGGCTTCGCACAGAAGCAGCAGCGGATGATTCGCTTTCCCCTCCTGCATATGCACGAACCTCGCGAAGAAAACTGCGTACGATGCCCACATCGCCGCCGCTGTGCCCTTCTTCGGATGCATGGACATGAATCGCATTCTGCTCATTCGTCACAAAATCATGCACAGTGAATGTATGCTCTTCCATGTTTCCTCGAATTTCACCCTTCGTTCCCATGACCTGCACAATGCGCGTATTATCCCGCGTAAACCCACACATGCTGAACATCGCAGTAGCCCCGCTAACAAATTCCATATTGACGACCTGATGATCAACGACATTGTTATCGCTGCGATACACACATTTGCCGTATGGCGTTGTGCGCAGTGCCTCCAGAATGCCTTCTAAACTCGTATCCGTTGTGAACTTTGCTGCCCAGTTCTTTCCGGTCCCCAAATAATATTTGGGCGCATAGTATTGGCAGCTGGCTTCCGCCGGACAACCGTCAAGACAGCGTGCTGGAGCTCCTTCTGGCGCGTTCTCCTCATTAAAATGCATAAGTGAACCAAATGAACTCACACGCTCGCAAGGCTCGCCCATGATATACGATAAAATATCCATATCGTGGCACGATTTGGCCAAAATCATCGGACTCGAAGTATCCGAGTTATTCCAGTTGCCGCGCACAAAGCTGTGCGCCATATGCATATTGCCGACATTTTCATTGAGTTGAATGGAGACGATTTGTCCAATCTTCCCTTCATCGATGACACGTTTCATCGCCGTCCAGAACGCCGTATAACGCAGTACATGGCATATCGTCAGCAAGCGATTATGCTTTTTAGCCATACGCTCCATTTCAACGCATTCTTCTGGACTTGGAGACATCGGTTTTTCAAGAAGGACGTGATAACCAAGCTCAAGCGCCTTCAATGTCGGTTCGTAATGCATCTGATCCTGCGTACAAATGATAGCGATATCCGCCTGCTTCGGCTGCGCCAGAAGCTCTTCCCAATCCGCATGGGCATGCTCCTGTGGAATTCGGTGAGCAGCAATAAAAGCTGCCCTCCTATCCTGATCCGGCTCCGCTACTGCGACAATATCAAGTTCATGAGGATAATTAAGAGCGTAAGGCGCATAAGCTTGGGCACCGCGATTGCCGGCTCCCAGCAGAATGGCTGTAACTTTTTGCATAGTTGGTCTCTCTCCTTATGTTGTCTGTTAGGACTTGCTGCCTGTAAAAGCAATCCCTTGAATAAATGAACGTTGGAAAATAAAGAAGATAATAATCATAGGCAAAATAGCCATCATAGAGCCTGCCATAATAATCGTATAATTCGTTTTATGCTCACCTTGGAGGAACGCAATGCCCGCTGAGAGCACCATTTTGTCTGGTGAGCTGTTGACGATGAGCGGCCACATCAGATCGTTCCATGACCACAGCATGGTGAAAATGGCGAGAGCAACCATCCCCGATTTGGCTAAAGGAAGCATGATCTGCCAATAAATACGAAATTGATTACAGCCATCAAGCTTAGCGGCTTCTTCCAGCTCGTGAGGCAGCGTCATGAAAAATTGGCGCAGCAAAAATGTGCCGAAAGCGCTGAATAAACCTGGCACGATGAGTGCTGTAAGCGAGTTAAGCCACCCTAAGTCTTTCATAATCATATACTGCGGAATAAGGAATACTTGACCCGGCACCATAAGCACGGACAGCATTAAAATGAAGAAGAAATGACGACCCGGAAAGTTAATTCGCGCAAAAGCATAAGCAGCTAGCGAGCAAATGATTAATTGACCGATTACTTTTATCACCGTTGTAATAAATGTATTCCAATAAAAAGTGAAAAATGGCAAGTTCACAAATACCTTGGTGTAATTGCTCCATTGAAACGTTTTAGGAAGTAAAACCGGAGGTATCGCCGTTGACTCTCCTAACGTTTTCACCGATGTAAGAAACATCCAGATGAAGGGAGTTACCATGATGACAGCACCTAGGATAAGAATAAGATGAATAACCCCGGTCTGAACCGATTTTCGTTGATGGATTCTGGTGTTCATTCAGGCGCCCTCCTCATTCGTAGTGAACCCATTTCTTCTGAATTTTCATTTGTATATACGTAATAATCATAATAATGGTAAACAGCAGGACTGCGATTGAGGACGCATAGCCCTTGTTATTTTGCAAGAAGCCATATTTGTAGTATAAGAACACAACTGACTGCGTGGATTCCATGACGATATCGCCTACCATCATATATATGAAGTCGAATACCTGAAAGGCGCCAATCAATGAAGTAACCAGAACGAAAAAAATGGTTGGCGTCAAGAGAGGTATCGTAATACGCATAAATTTGGTTACAGGCCCCGCACCGTCAATAGATGCGGCTTCATAGTAGGAAGATGAGATACCTTGGAGTCCGGACAGAAAAATGATCATGTGGCTGCCGATGGAACACCATATGGCAACAATAATAATCGATAATAACGCCGTGCGATTATCCGTCAACCAGTGAGGACCGGGAATTGACAATAAACCAAGTAAGTAATTGATCAAACCAATATCAGAGTTGTACAGCCATTTCCAGACCATTGCAATCGCGGCCGGCATGGTTACGACCGGAAGAAAATACATTGTACGGTAAATGGACAATCCTTTGACCTGCTGGTTCAGAAGAACAGCCAACAGAATAGCCAGGATGATCCCGATCGGCACAGCTAGAACGATATAAATGCTAGTATTCCGGATCGCGTGAAGCAGCTCTTTATCCGTAAACAGCATCTTGTAATTCGATAAGCCTGTCCAGGTGTATTTGCCGAAAGCCCCCCAATCCGTAAAGGAAAAATAAAAGGTTTGGAATACAGGCCAAATATAAAACACCAGCAAGCCAAGCATTAGTGGCATAATCATGATATATGCCCACTTCCAATCGGATAGTCGCTTCGAGCTGAATCGCATGTTTACTCACTCTCCTATGAGTGGAATTGGGGAAGGAGATCCGCTTTCGAACGTCGCTTTCCAAAACGGATCTCCTGAGCCTTATTTTTCTGCTGCTAATGCTTGGTTCATCTTAGCTCCGAGCTCTTTGGCCGCATCAGCTACCGGTTTATCTCCCGTCCATGCATTTTTCAAAATATCTGTTTCATAAGTATTCCAAACTGAAGTATTTTTGGACACAGGGTATGGCGTTGCATACTCTGCCATGTCAATGAAAGCTTTTGCTTTGTATTGCGGGAATGTTGCTAACCAGGAAGTCTCGCTGCCCTTGTAAGCCGGAATCGCTCCGCCTTGCTTCGCAGCAATTTCAGTTGCTTCCTTAGAGCCAAGGAATTTAACGAATTCCCATGCTTCTTTCGGATGTTTGGTATTCGCGGATATGACATTACCCAGACCGTGAATGACAACACCTTGCTTTTTCCCTTTTGGCAGCACAGCAACATCTGCCTTGTTTTTCATATCGGCGTTTTGATTGATCGTAAACGCTGCCCATGAGCCGTCAAAATACATAGCGAGCTTGCCTGATGTGAACATATCGGCTGGTGCAGTTTCCGTCATCTGAGCTAGCGTCGGAGATACTTTATGCACTTGAATCAGATCCGTCAAAAACTTCAGACCTTCAATTGCTTCTGGTTGATCAAAGCCTGATTTCTTATGATCATCGGAAATGACATAACTGCCAGCCTGAAGAATTGTGTTGTAGAAATCCTCCTGGTTCATCATTGGAGCAGCGAATCCATAGATGCCCTTGGCAGGGTCCGTTAATTTCTTAGCCGCTTCCGTCAGCTTGCTCCAATCCCATGTGCCGTCCGGATATGGAATTCCTTTATCATCGAACAGCTTTTTGTTGTACCATAAGCCAATCGTGTCAAAGTCTTTAGGAATTCCATAATTTTTACCGCCAAGACTATAGAGCGAAACCAGCGAGGTTGGATATTTGGTGAGATCTAACTGATCGGTCTTGATCGTCTCTGTCAAATCCTTCAACATGCCGTTACCTGCATACTTGACGAAATTAGGACCATTCATCCAAAGTACGTCAGGCATTGTTCCGCCTTGCGCGGCTGTTTCTAATTTGGTGAAATATTGTTTGTACGGCGTATTCTCCGCTTTTACTTCAATATTCGGGTGACTCGCTTGGAACGCTTTGATGACATCGGTCATCGTGTCCATGCTCCAGCCGCCATAAGTAATTGTTACTTTTTCAGCAGATGCTGCAGCCGTCGGCTTCGTATCGGATTTGGGCGCTGTTGTAGATGTAGAGTTAGATGAACCAGAATTACCGCAAGCGCTTACAACAACCATTGCCGACATGAGCGTTGTGACGAGAACAACCTTTTTTGTATTGTTGACCATTTCGTTATCACCCTTTTTTCATTTTTTTATGATCGAACATGCCAATCGTACATACGCCGGAAACCTATTTCACCCCCCTTCATTTCTCTGAATTAATTGGCGCCAAATTCTGGACAACGTTATCCAAAGAACTAAAAAAAATTTAGTTTCTCGTAAATACAGAAGATTGTCTGACAATAAGTCGATGTGGAAGCAGCACTTTGGAAAGCTGCGGGTGCTCTCCATTCAGCATATCCAGCAAGGTTGAAGCTGCTGATGTGCCTATTTCGACCTTTGGTACATGAACTGACGATAACGGCGGTGTGGTATATTGGGCAAAATCGATATTATCCATCGAGATGAAGGCAATATCCTCTGGAATACGCAATTGGTTCTCAATGACAGCTCGCATAGCAGGAATCGCTAATTGGTCGCTTGCCGAAAATATCGCCGTAGGCCGCTCCAGGTCTGTACGCTTCAAACGCTCCATGATACTCTCATAACTGCGGTCGATTTCCCATCGGGTGTCTATCACCCAGTCTTTATTTAAGGGAATACCCGCATCGTACATCGCAAATTTATAGCCCTGAAATCTCTCTTCACTATTTAATTCGCTTGTATGCCCCGGTCCTCCGACAAAACCAATGGATTGGTGCCCCTGCGAAATGAGGTGATCGACAGCAGACTTCGCGGCGTGAATCCGGTCGTAATCGACCATGGTAATTTCCGTACCGTTCGTACAAATGCCAATCAGTGCTAGCTCTTCTACTTTTAGCAAATAATCAACGATTTCGGAACCTACTTCGCCAACGATAATAATGCCATCAACTTGAATGTCATGTATGCATCGATGCAGCAGCGCTTCGTCTTTGAGCTCATCAGAAGTATGCATGAAACCCAGAGAATATCCGGATTCCAAAATTTTCTTGGTAAATGCCGTAATAATCGGAGAGTAATAAGGGTGATCGTCGTTCAGACGAGCCGTTTGAATGATGCAGCCAATTTGCTTGGTCTGCCTTTTCTCTGTCTTTTGTTTGTTGACAAGGTGACGCGCCGATTCATTAGGTGTGTAATTTAATTGACGCACAGCCTCCCAAACCTTGGCCTTTGTCTCCGGGTTGATATGTCGGCTAGTGTCATTTCTCACCACACGTGAGGCTGTTGAAATGGAGACTCCGACTAAATCTGCAATATCTTTGAGAGTAGGCAATTCATACAGCTCCTTCTATCTAAACCTATATCCAACCTTTGCCCAAACGTTATCCTGAAGTTTGGGGCAAGCGCTTTCTTACAGAATAATTCATCTCTTAATAAGTTGTCAATACGTTTGACACCTTAAATCACAAAAAAGTGCTGACACCGTTTAAAAAGGTTAGCAGCACTTTTTTACATGCTAGATTTTTATTTCGAAGGAGCAGGTTCCGCTGTAACCTTATACTTAGATGAAATATACGTGACAGTTTTCGCTTCGGTTATCACCTGAGCATACATCATATCTGGTTTCGGCTCGAGCAGTGTATACGTAATGACAGCCTGACCATCTTGGTTAAACTGGATTGTATTAATTTCAATGCCATAGCCAAGGTTTGGTTTATCCCTTCTGGACAGTGTTACCTTGTTAACTTCATCATTTACTTTCTCAACCTTTACCGCTACTTCTTCGGTAGGAGCCGGTTTTTGAATATTAGCTTCCAATACGCGGATAGCGTTATAAAGCCAACTTGCTGCTTCACCACGCGTGAGCTCACTTTTAGGATTAAACTTACCGTCCTTATCAAGGGTAGTAATTTTATAAAGCAAAAGTCTCTGTAAAGTGCCTTGATAATCAATCGTAATTTGATCCTCATCCTTGATCAAGATGAACATTTTGACCAGCGGAAAGTTGCCCTTCTTCTCTAAGGCACGAACTAATAAGTCCCCAAATTGTTCACGAGTAATTGTCGCATTCGGGTTCACATCCTTAGGGATCTGCAATCCGTGATAATGAGCAATGATAAAAGCATCCGCATACCAGGCATCATTCTGGATATTCGAATACATATCGGTTGCTACCGGCTGTATTTTAAACTTCATTAAGTCTAAGTTGAAGTCCAAGCCTTTTACAATCATTTGCACACTCTGTGCATAGCTAATTTTACCTCTAGGAACAAAGTGATCCTGATCGACTCCACTTACTACGCCGCGGTCTTTTAAGGCCAGAATGGATTCTGATTGTCCTTCATCTAAATCCGAAAAAGCAAAAGCTGAACCGAAAGTCAAACTACTGCACAATAAAGTTGTTAACGTTAAAGCGGCTATTTTTTTCATCAGCTCTATTCTCCTTTGGGCATGTTATAATATAACCCGTTTCTGAGTTACTTACATAACGTAGAGTCGACAAGTTATGTTGCAGCTGATTAGCCAACACAAATAACCAGCAGCCACTGGCTACTGGTTTAATGGAATCGAGTCTTTATAGCGTTGGAGCATTCAAAGCAGTCTCAATACTTTTCAAGTCTAATTGAATCTGCTCTTTAATGTTCCAAGGATGATACCAACCTTGTTCCATCATGTACTTCGTTATTTTCTCATGCGTATCAATCGCTTCATCTAAATGCCTGGAGAGCGTCGCCTTGATCTCTGGAGTACCTGCCTCCGTTACAGCCATCGCGTAATTTCTTACCCCGCTCTTCGCCGTTACCAAAAAATCCATGGCAATTACTTGATCGGTCATCGTATGCATACCTGTCAAATGCTCAAGAATGGTGTTCATGCTTTCACCTCCTATACGGTCGCTTCGGTTAGAATCGTCTCAAGCTCCTGCAACTGCCGCGTCGATAGATATACGTCTTGCTGTAAAATTTCATTCAAAGCAGGATCCGAAACTAAGAGCTTCATCGTCTTCGCCTTGGTTAAACAAACGGTTTTAAAAGCTGCTATTTCATGGACCTCAAGGGTTTCATGCAGCGCATATGTCATCTTCTAACTCGCACCTCCGAATAGTTTCACCATTACGGTTTAAGAATGACTTTAATACAATTCTCTTGTCTGGTATCAAATACTTCATAGCCATGTTTTGCTTCGCTCAGTGGCAGGACGTGTGTAATAACATCACCTGGATCTACTTTGCCACTATCGATCAGCTCATACATATATGGCATATAGTGAATGACGGGTGCTTGTCCCGTACGGATATTGACATTTCTTTGGAAAATATCTCCAAGCGGGAAAGCGTTATATCTGCCTCCATACACGCCAGTTATTTGAATGGTTCCACATTTACGTACTGCCTGTGAAGCAATAACGATACCACCCATCGCACCGCCATGGAGTTTTAGTCCAGAGGCAATGGATTCGAGTGGGGTCATTTTTCCGCTCATCCCCGAGCAATCGATGACAACATCTGCTCCACCTTTTGTGATTTCCTTCAAATAATTCCCGATATTCTCCCCATGCTCAAAATTGACGGTTTCGACCTTATTCGTTCGTTTCGCATGTTCCAAGCGGTAATCTAGATAATCCACTGCGATTACCCGCTTTGCTCCTTTGAGCCAACAGAATTTCTGTGTTAGCAGCCCAACAGGTCCGCATCCAAGAACGATAACCGTGTCCCCTTCCTTCACACCAGCGTTATCTACACTCCAGAAGGCAGTTGTCATAGCATCCGCAATCAAGCAAAGTTTCTCATCCGGATGCTCGCAGCTTTCTGGGATTTTGAAGTGAGTGAAATTCGCGAAGGGTACCCGCAAATATTCAGCCTGGCCACCCGGATAACCGCCTGTTGTGCCGGAATACCCAAAGTAAGCACCCATATCCCCATTTTCATTCGAGTTATCGCACTGGCTTTCGAGTTGATTTTTACAGAAAAAACATTCCCCGCAGCTAATATTGAAAGGAATAATGACACGATCGCCTTTCTTTAACTTCGTAACGCCAGAACCGACCTCTTCTACGATGCCCATAGGCTCGTGTCCGATTACATAATCTTCCTGTAAATTGGGGATCATTCCGTGAATCAAATGCAAGTCGGAACCACAGATTGCCGTAGTCGTCATTCGGACGATCATATCGTCGGGTTTTTCAATCTTCGGATCGGGTACCTCTTTCACAACGACATTCTTGAGGCCTTGGTACGTAACAGCTTTCATGCTTCATTTCCTCCAATAATGTTATTGATCTGGTGTCCGATCAAACATGCCTTTACGCGAGGTATCCACTGGGAACAGTTTCATTTGAGCCATTTGAACAGCATTAATAGCCCCTAGTTGATCTAATTTGAATTGTTCGTTGAGTTCATATGGATGGAACCATTTCTTCCTCATCATAAGCTCGGTTACTTCTTGATGCAGCGCAATACCTTGATGAAGCTGGTTGCGGAGGATCGCTCTTGCGCCTTCAGTCGCCGTTTCTGTTAAGGCAATTGCCGTATTCCTAACGCCTTCTTTGACTCTGATGAGAAAATCCATAGCGAATGTCATGTCGGCCATCTCTGGCATGTTGAGCGCATTACTTGGGTCTAAGTAGTCATAGTCTTCATTCATCTATTATCACCTTCAATTTATAATGGGTGTCGGGCGTTTCGGGACAGGGGCTTGGAATGGCGCTTTCGCATAAACGGACTGCAGATCAGCTATGGCTTGCATGGACTGCTCCACATCCTTCTGCATTAAAGCTTTTAGTTCTTGGTCGAAAACTAAGCCTTGCATCATCTTGGATTTTAATACGCAAAGTGTTTTGAAATTAAGGGCTTCATGCAATTCCAGGGACTCGTGCGCAGCTAATGTTGATTGATTTACCATGGGGTCACCTCCAATGGTATCTTGTCCTTGAAAATGTAGGGTTATTCATCAAATCGCCTCCCACATTAATCAAATGGCGCGAAAGTGCTTTCACTGTTAAGAAGAGATAAATTTACCTGTCAAGGAATTATTACTCATCAAATTCTAACGAAATTCTAATAATGGCAAATTTGGCTAGGACTGCTATGGGTTTGGGCACTATTCGGTAAATTTTAGGGTTTTTCAACTATGATAAAGTGTTTATAGGTGCCAGACTCACCTCAGCTTTTATACCAGAAGGAGGAAGTTAATTCATGCAAATAAAGATTAAGAACTACCTTGGAAAAAAGACCCTATTAACTTTAGGTTTAGCGCTCTCCATGTTTAGTGGCTTTTCCACTAGTGCTTTTGCTGCCCCTGTAGCAACAGCAACTGTGAATAAGGGTGTTAACTTCCGAGCCGATCAAAGTACGAGTGCACCCGTTTGGGGATTTATTAAACAAGGCACTGTACTGCCTGTAGAAGCTGCCAATGACTATTGGGTTTTGGTCGATTACAATGGCAAGCAGGGCTATGTTTCACGCTCTTATGTAACCGTAAATGAAAATAAACCTGCGCCTGCGCCTGCACCCTCCAATCCTGCTCCCACTCCTGCACCTTCTAATCCTGCTGGTGGCGGCAGTTTAGCAAATAAAATTGTCAACACAGCTGCCTCATTTCAAGGCCGAGTTACCTATGTATTCGGTTCGAGGGATCTTCAGCATTTGCGTTTAGATTGTTCTTCCTTCACGCAACATGTATTTCAACTAAATGGCGTTCAAATTCCTTGGGGATCTAAAGCTCAAGCCAAATTGGGCACCTACATTCCACGCAATCAGCTCCAACCGGGTGATTTGGTATTTTTCAGTGTAAGTACACCAGGTCAAATTAACCATGTAGGCATCTACATAGGTAATGGTCAATTCATAAACAATTTACCGAACAAAGGTGTAGTCATCGGTGACTTTAATAGTTCGTATTGGACAAGCCATTACATTACAGGCCGTAGAATCTAAGCAATTAGATCTCTAATATGTTAAAAAGAAGAACCCTTCCTTTTCTTAAAGGTGGGTTCTTTGTCATTTCATCTGATTTTATAATATTAACGCATACTGAGATCACTTTCGTCTATCGCATGTTTTTGTTTCCTTGAGCCTTGGGGAGAGAACCCCTGAGGGTTCGCCCGCACGCACGTAACAAAGTGAAGGTTCCGCAGGATACCTTCATTTGTAGGAGCACGGCGTCTGAATCTACCGCTAAGCTATCTTCGTCGACTTCGCATTTAAATCATGATTCATACATCCCCCTAGACTCCATAGAAATAAACGGACATCCATATGGGTGTCCGTTTTATTTTGGAGCTAATTTGTGAGAACCCCGAGAGGGTTCCCCCGCGCGGACGGAACGAATGAATCAACTTCAAAAAAATAGCTTCATGTAGTAGCGCGGCTTCTGAATCTATCGCTAAGGTTGTCTGCGTCGAGTTTTCTTCGTCAGCCCCACCGGTAATGTCATTGCTAACGAACCGTATTGTACTTATACATGAGAATACGCCTTCTAGATGATTTAACGAACACCAGTGACGTTATGGAGTAGAGTATAGGCTGAATGCTAATCTTTTGCTTAAAATAGCGCATCTTGAATTCGTAGCAACTTCAGATCTATGCTCTTTGATCAAATAAGAATTATTGAGTTCGTAAGGCGTAAGAACGATAACGTTGCCTACCGCTGGCTACAAACAGAAGTTGGTGCTCAACTAACTTGTGAAGAATCTGCCTCGCATGCTGGTCTGTAATTCGTAAATGGGAGGACAACTCTGATGGCGTAAATGGACGAGGTATCCGTCTCGCGTAACGGAATTTCAGCTTCAAGCCAGGTCAAATTTTTAGGCACATCCATCGCAATGAACTTCTCAATAAAGGAAAGAACAAACTGCTGGCAACATTTGGGTTCATGGAAAGATAGGCAATCGGCATAAAGATCCAATCGTCAAATGCTAAGTTTTAATACGATTTCCCCACTAGTACTAGAATCTGATTAGGACGGATTCTTTTTAATACATAAAAACCTTTATCAGATGCTGTAGCCACCCCATTCTCGTTTGGTCCGCAAAGTCCGCCCGCTTGGCAGGAACCATCATCTCGTACAAGAAGTTTACCAAGCATCCCTACGGCTACCCATTCGGGCCTCTCTGCCCTAGGAATATAGACTTGTGTAGGGTTCCATTCCGGGTTTAACATAGGTTGTTCTTCCTTTCGTTCAGGTATAACAATTTCCCGTTGAGCATCAGTCAATGTCGGTACTTTCACTTCATGGTAAAGGGTTCTTCCCCACTCATCCGTCACATACTTCTGATTCCAACGCATTTCCCCGCTGTTCGAGAGAAAAGCTGGCTTCGCACTTATAATCCCTATGATATAGCGATCCGTGGGATCAGCTATGCGAACTTTGTCCTCTTCCAAAGCGACGAAAAGACCAGGTTCAATGGGGTTGCCGTCTGTAGTCTCGAACATCTCCGCGTAATCTGCTGCTGGACTGCTTACCGTTCCGTCTATTTTAACATTGCCATTGCTTAATATTTTCGCAGCTAATCCAGGTGCCCCGCTGCTTGTCCCGTTGGCTAGGTACCAGGAATAGGTCAGCTCATTCGCGGCACCAAATTGCCCCATGATGTGAACACCTTCCAAATTGTTCGTTGAAGTTTCTTGTCCTTCTGCATGTGAAAAAAAACTATTCGCCAATGTGTTTACACCCTCAGTATGCGAAGTGAAGCCGCTCGCGGTTGTCAATGCACCTTCCGCATGGGCGTTTTGACCACTAGCTATGGTCTGATTCCCTTCGGCATGTGATAAATCTCCCGAAGCCGTTGTTCTCTGCCCCTCCGCGTGGGCAAACAGCCCACTTGCCACGTTTAAGTTGCCTTCAGCATGAGAGGCTCTGCCGCTAGCTGTGTTGCTCTCGCCTTCCGCATGGGCATTTATGCCATCGGCACTAGTTTGCTGCCCTTCGGCATGAGAAGCAAAACTCTGCGCTCGCGTCAAAAACCCTTCCGCATGAGCCCCTAAATCTTCGGCGCTAGTTTGCTGTCCTTCGGCATGCGCGTATACGCCAATGGCCAGAGAACCGCCGCCTTCCGCGTGAGATGCAGGTCCCGTTGCTTGAGTAAAATATCCCTCCGCATGAGAAGCAATGGAACTCGCCAATGTATTGATGCCTTCCGCGTGAGAATAATCTCCGCTCGCCACGGTGTTATTTCCTTCTGCTACAGAGCAAACCCCCAAAGCTTGCGCCCCACAAGCCATATCTACCCTCTCCTTTATAGCGATTATGAACATATGATTCAGCATATGAAATTTTTACCAGTTTGCTTGTACAATTGACAGTATGCAAACAAACACAAAAAGCAGAACCGAAGGTTCTGCCCGCTCTGCCTGCTCTGCCAAAATCGCTTTAAAATAAAGGTCAATCCCGAACATTTCTTATCTCGTCCATACTTTTTTTAGCTCTGCTGTTGAGGGACTTCTTGTCTTTTAAATGATATTGATCCAGCTCATGGCCTGGGTCAATAATCAATGGTTTTAAAATAATATCTTCTAGCATCTTATAGGTTAGTTGATACGCCGCATGCCTTTTTTCTCTAGAAACTACCTTTTTTAAGGATTTGATTAGATCCATAAGCTTTTCCGCATACATAAGTTTTACAATACTATCGGCTCCCATAATATGGCGCGAAGCAAAAGCAATCACGTTATCAAGTATACGAGAATCTTGATAATATTTGGCTAGTAACTCTAAGCTTGTGATCGCATCCCAGTCTCTTATCGAGAGATGATTCGTGCAGGTATCAATCCATTCGTTGTACCAGTCAATTTCGATTTGACTTTCTATTTCGTATGTCTTATATTCTTCGAAAACGCCATCACGATGCATTTGAAAAAAATGCCCTCGATACAAATCGAATAATTCTTTTGCTCTCAGCCGTTGCTCCTCCAAGAATCTCACCACTTTTATTGTATATTCTTTGCTAACTCACAATGATGGAAACAGTTTCATAAGCGCTAAAGCACCCTCATGTTCAGGTGCTAATTCTAGTGTGTTAAGAGCAAATTCCCTAGCAGAAGCATCTTCACCGACCTCGTAATAGCAAATGGCCATCTCATAAAGCACAGAAGCGTCGTTCCTGTACTCATTGTTGGTCCGTTCAAAGAATACCAAAGCATCCTGGAACATATCCATTTGATACAATAACATAGCGCAGTCCAAAGCTAAGTCACGATTTAATTCCATCGGATAATATCCTTGCCACATCAGAAGTATACCTTGTCGTATGTCCGATAATTCTTCTTCATCACAGGCGGGAATTAGATTCGATAGGCGCTTCGCGCTTTGTAGGAACAATTGGGCATCATACCCGCCCAAACGCCAAAAAGCTAGAAGTTGGTTAATTTCCATCAGATCCAAATGCGAATCAAACCATTCTTTGATACTGAAAAAATCATCTGGACCAAAACGTTCGACAAACCGTCGGTAGGCTAAGCGTGTGAGACCATAACTGTGAGGATTGGTCAGCATAAGCATACATCCTATGTTCAAATGGTTATAGGGATGTGATGTGAATAAGCTCATGGCACCCTTTTGCTCAAAGACATACCCAATGGCATGATAATTGGCTGTCAGGGAAAAGCTTCCATGATGAATCAGCTTGGGAGGCTCGTTATATTCCCAGTTCTCTATTCGGTGATCTCCTTTATCCGCAGTGAGCAGGAGAAATCCTGCTTGTGAGAGCATTCCAAGACGTTCCAAACATTGCAGTCCAACTGCCGGGAAGAGGATATGGGAATCCTCCAGCTTCTGTGAATACAATCCTACAACATCGCGATAAGGGTATGATTCCTTTTCATATTCATCAGCTCTTCGATAATGATACTCGGGAATGACGTTCTTCAGCATATCCGAAACACTTCGTTCGGCGGCACCTTCCGGAAAACGCAAAGAAACCATGCATTCATAAATTTTGTTTTCGTCTACATAGATCAGTTCTTGTGGAATACTATCAAAAAAGTAATTCGCAATGACCAGCAGCGGCTGCTGCAAGTCACCCCTTCTAATTCGATCACCAGATTGCGTCAAATGAAGTTCAGTACCCTGCACAGCGTCAAATTGTGCAAAGTCCAGAACCCCTTGCTCCACAAAGGGAAGTAAACTGCGGTGCTGCTGCCAAAAAGTGATATTTTTGAATGCTAGATCACTCATGACATATCGAAAAGGTGGAAGAGTGATACCTGAATAATCCCTCAGCTCACATAGTTCTTTTACAATATGATAGGCTAATCTGCCAGAACCCGCTCCAAGCTCTAGTATCGTCACCGGTTCCAATGAGAAACCAAGATTTTCTCTATCTTGAAGAAACCCAAATATGATCTCGGCATAGGCTACCGCTATACTTGGATTACTAGTTATGTATTGTGGAACCTCTTCACTCTGCCATGCACCAATTCCCTGCTCTTCATAATATGTTCGCTGAAGATCCCAAATGGGTGCTTCACTGAAACGATAAATCTTCTGATCCTTATGTGTCATCGGCTTGAACCTACTTTACTCCATTTTATGAAAAAACAACTCCCATCTTACCATAAAGTACCTCCTAAACAAAAAAAAGAAAGACAGTTACCCATTTCTGGCTAACTATCCTTCTACCAGAAATGGAAAACTGCTTTCACTTATTAAAGGGAATGCAATTCTTAATATGTTGAATGTTGTAATGCAGCTTTTTCTCATCGGCCGTGATTAGTTCAACAAAAGGAAGGTTTAATTTCTGCAGCAAGCCGATCTTGTTTGCATGTATGCCAGAGTCAAAACAGACGATTTCTCCTTCCAAATCTTTGAGCAGCTGTTCAAAGGTATTGGGGAGCATAGCAAAAGTTGGATCGGTTGGATTAGCTGCCAATTGATCTTGCGCTTGCGAATAGGGCGTCTGGTGGGTTTGGTAAGGACTGATCCATTTTAGATGAAACAAAGGAATGTACATAACTTGATAAAGAGGCGAATAAAACACCATGTAGTCTTGAGCAATATGTTTTACATAACCGTGGATTGTCTGATTATTGGCAATATAAATTTCTACGAATCGATCGATCGCATTGGCTAAGATCTGGTCATAAGTGATCTCTCCGGTTTGCTTAACGGGGGCAGGTGAAGATTCCGTGTTCATTTTGTCATCGGCCGCCTGTAAAGTGATATTTCTAATATGAGTGATAGGCATATATAAGTACTTCTTTTCCGTGTAAATGACAATGATATCTGGTCCCAAATCGATTAGGTAGCCAATTCTATCACGATCTCCAATTAACTCAATTTGTACCATCTTTCCGATATACGTGTTGAAATACATCATAGTTGATAACCTCCTTAACTATCCATTTTTAAAAAATCCACTTTACCCAAAAGGAAAGACAAACCAGTGTGAATATTAAAGCAGGGGGAATCGTTACAAATGTGACCTTGCAATAATCCTTCCAGCTTATTTTAACTTTATGCTGCCTAAGGATATGAAGCCATATCAACGAAGCCAGTGTCCCAATTGGCAAAAGTAAAGACCCTAAATCACTACCAACGACACTAGCTAAGTAGGTAACCTTCAAAGTCAGAGGGTCTAACCCTATACCAGTTAACGTGAGTGTTCCGATCATTAAGGCAGGGTGATTATTTACTAACGTAGACAAGACAGTGACTAGTCCGCCCATTAACAAACTACCATTTAATAAGTCCCCAGAAGCTAGCGGCTTCAAGAAATTGACTAGCATATGCGTAAGTCCAATATTATTTAATCCATAAATAATAACGTACATCCCAAAGGCAAACACGAGGATATGCCAGGGTGTCTTCTTTACCATATCGATAGGAGATATTTTGAGATAAATCCAACGCCAAGTCAGAAGAATAATGGAACCAATAACAGCCATCAGACTTACAGGTATATTCATATACGAAGCTGCAAATAGACTTACACGAACCATAAATACAAACAATAATATATTTCTCATAAATTTTGCTCGATTTTTAATGACTGGCATTGATTTTGGAAGATCAACGTGTAAGGGATGTTTTCCAGATACAATCGCGTTTAATGGCAATTTCTTAGGAAGTATGCGATAAAAACAGAGAAATAATAGCAATAAGAATACGATCAAACCTAACGTAGAGGGGATAAACATCATTAATGTGTGCATATATAAATTCATTCCTACAATTTTTAGTGCAATGAGATTAACGATATTACTAACACCAATTGGAGCACTAGAAGCCGTTGCGATTAAGGCGCCTGAGAGCAAATATGGAATTTTTTGATGATTTTTTAAACCTAGATTCTGAAGAACAATGATTAATATTGGCGTTGTTATCATAATGCTGCCATCATTGTTGAAGAAAAGAGTCATCAGGAAACAAAGTAGATTTACGTACCAGAATAGTCGGATCCCTGATCCTTTGGCTCTAGCCATTAAACCTTCAGCCGCCCATTGGAAGAATCCAAAGCTCTCTAATACGATGGCCATCACGATGGTAGCCATAATCGTGATGGCAGCATCACTGATCGTATTTGTTATTTTCAGCAAATCAGCGAACGAAACACTCCCACTTAGAATGACGAGGATAGCTCCTCCTATAGCAGGTATTGCTTCATTCAACTCCTTAGGACGCCATAGAATGAGAATAACTGTCATTAGAAATGCAGCTATTGTAAGGGTTACCATTGAGGAACCGATCATAAATTTTCACCCCGCTTTTTGAAAAAGTGATGTTATTACCTATCTGAGTAGATGTTGTCATACGTCTATTCTCTTGATGAATGCCATATCCGGCATATCCAAATCTACGGAATTTACATTTTCATAAACGGTTTCTATTTCGGTCTGTATTGGCGGTTTAAGTAAAAAGTATAGTAGAACCCCTGCAAGCATAATGATAAACATGACGACCATTGTCATTCCCTCCCTTCTACCATCTACCACCATCTATCATTAGTAGATACTGATACAGTATGTATACGGGACCTGTATTCATCTTGATATAAACACTTAACCCCATCTCTCAAATATTCCACTCTTGTCTAGTAAAAGAGAAATGAAACAACAAAAAAACCAAATGCTATGATGCATTTGGTTGGCTAAAGCTTTTCCATTTCTTTCTTAATAATTTCCCGCCTTTCCTTAATATAGTTCATAATTAATTCCGGCTCACCTCTGAATTCCGAATAAGGCCACTTCCGATTATGATCATACAGTATATAAGGGGCTATCGTACCGTGTAATTGTTCAATCATTGGAGCTATCTGTTTCCTTGTAAATGATGAACGAAGAATAGAAGTAAGAATTTGTTTATACCGCAGCCTAACACTCTTGAAACTCATCAGTTTATTAGTCAAGCCATTGTAGCCTTTAAGGCGTACCAAGTTACTCCCGCATACTTTCCCATAGCAATTTCTCCCCCAAGTGCCTTCGTAGTCCCAGGGTATGATGCGGTATAATTTGCTTGGCTTATGACGATAGATCGCATAATTTTGATCAAACCCATCGAAGTTTCCGGTGAAAACAGCTCCGGCTAACCATCGCAAGTAATTATCAATATCCAAATGGGATTGCAAGTATTGAGCTAATGGCTTCCCGGACAGTTTATTTATCTTGGAAATGAATGCGCTCAGTTCTTTTTTTTCGGTGCTTAAGCCTATGATTTGCTCGTATCCTTCAAACATCGTCCTCTTATTCCTTTTTGTTTCCGGGTGAAACAGCTCAAAGTTGGCATCATCATCCACAGCATAGAAAAGGGATTGCGCACTAATTCTCCTTTGCCTGAAAAAGTTTTTATCAACCGCTTCTATTTCTAAATAAACCCCCAGACCTTCTCCATTTAGAATCAATTCAAAATGTTTGGTTTGTGGACTCGGTACACCAATACGTTGGAAAAATCGAAATGAGAGCGCATTCCGTATCATCGAAGGATCGTCATACTCTGCATTCAGATGGTAAGTCTTACCCTTGCAAACAATTTCATAAGATTTCTTCGCATATTCTCGGGTGTGGCCACCACGATAACGAACCTTAATAGGAACACGTTTACCATTACTAATAAGTATCCCGTTTACGAATTGATTACTCCAAACATCTTCATTCAACTTTCTAAGCTGCTGATCTTGGATTACGATATGTCGAGTCGGTATCATGGCACACCGCCTTTTTTACATAATAAAAAGCCTATCTAAAGTAGATAGACTTTCATTCTAGATTAATTTATTCGTGATTATTTACGATTGCCACGGCTCTTGTTCCCTCTTGTTTTGTTTCCGCCAGTCTTGTTCCCTCTTGTTTTGTTTCCACCCGATTTGTTGCCTTTTGTTTTGTTTCCACTCGATTTGTTGCCCTTTGTTTTGTTTCCACCTGATTTGTTGCCTCTTGTTTTGTTTCCACCTGATTTGATGCCTCTTGTTTTGTTTCCACCTGATTTGTTGCCTTTTGTTTTGTTTCCGTCAGATTTGTTGCCTCTTGTTTTGTTTCCACAATTTTTGCTGCCTCTTGTTTTGTCATTTTTTTGCGCTTGTGTTTTCTCATTTTTGTTGCCGCTTGCTTTGTCACCTTTGTTAGATACACTAACCTCCATCTTTTAAAACCTCCTTATAGTTGATAGTGCAGTCTATGATAGAAGATTTGAATTGGATAGAGATATTGGTTGATATAGATAAATTAATTATTAATAGATTTGTATTCTAATTGTGGAATTATTGTTGCCGCTGAATCATAATGCCCAAAAGCTGACGGAATTGCCTGTCCAGGGATTGACGAATATAATGACCGTATCACAGTAAAGGAAAAGGACGCCTCCATAAAACGTGTACCTGTTAGCGCAGGTACACCGGAGACATCCTCTCACAAAAAATAACATGGTCATTGTATCAAATTATGAGCTGGTTGAGAAGGTCACCGGCGTTTTTTGTTAGGTGTGTGGAAATCGTGCCTTGCCCCTGTTGTGGCGAAGGACTTAAGGTTATTGGTAGTCGAAGGCGAATCTGTAGGAATGCGACTGGAGAAGTTAAGGTATTCATCCTCCGAAGATTGCGCTGTTCCAGTTGTCGTAA
>NZ_AUGY01000067.1 GCF_000422905.1 Paenibacillus alginolyticus DSM 5050 = NBRC 15375 | reverse complement strand
GTGCTTACTCACTCGTTGTTCAGTTTTCAAAGATCAATTTCTCTTGTTCAACCTGCTCTCTTTCGAAAGCCGGGAGACCAATATAACACACTAACAATTCATTTGCAACTTGTTTTTCTTAAGTTACTTCTTTATCCCCGCATGTCTCAGCGGCAACTTTTATAAGATACCACAGATGCTGCAACGGAGTCAACACATGATTTACTTGAATGATCTTCCATCTAGAGCAAAGTCAGTTTTAGACCTACTAGAAGTAAGACCCCGGGAATGCCTAGAACAGTAACTGTCCCTAGAGTGACTGTATTTATAGGGAGTTCAAATTGTGTATAAGTACTCAATAAGTTCAATGAATATAAGAGAAATGCTGCAACAACAACATTCAGCCCCAGTGCAGATAATACCCTTCCTCCGCCGCGACTACGAAATATTAGGAACACTAGCATAAGAGATGAGAGTATGAGCACCCCCCATATGACATATTTAAGATACACCTATTTCACCTCCATTAACCGGTCACTGTCAATTAGACTTACCCCTAGCTTTTTGGCTTGTTTAATGAGCATTTCAAATCTTTTTTCTGCAGCTTCCATCGCATAGATGGCATAATCAATTTGATCCTTGTCCAAAGCAAATTCAAAATGCGCTTGAGCTGCCACCCAAGTCTCATGAGCCGTACGGATCTCTTGGATCAGCATCTGCTTGTCCTTTTTCAGTTCTTCTTGAACGGTTTTCGTCTTTGGGTTTTTCATCCCATACTTTCCTAATAGCGCTGGTCGCACAAGTATACCTCCATTCCTCATATAACCGGATTGATTTATCCATATGGGAGAAAAGGAGTTTTTAGAACTTTAATTATACTTTTTGGGCAGAAAAAAAGAGAGCTTTGCAGCTCCCTGATTATCATGCAGCTTATTTTATAATTCCCTGCGCCCTTCCATGGCTTTGGTCAGAGTCACCTCATCCGCATATTCCAAATCTCCGCCCACAGGCAGTCCATGCGCGATTCGCGTAACTCGAAGACCGAATGGCTTAATTAACCTGGACAAGTACATGGCAGTAGCTTCTCCTTCAATATTAGGATTGGTAGCCAGAATCAATTCCTGCACCGTTTCATCACCCAAACGTTTGAGTAATTCCGCAATATGAATTTGATCCGGTCCAATCCCTTCCATCGGGGAAATCGCACCATGCAGCACGTGATAATACCCTTCGAATTCTTTGGTACGTTCCAAAGCGACCAAATCCTTAGGTTCTTGTACGACACAAATGACGGAACCGTCCCTGCTCTTATCTTGACAGATGCGGCAGGGATCAACGTCTGTAATGTTACAACAGACGGAACAATAGTGAAGGTTCCGTTTCACATTGACAAGCGCCTTCGCGAAGTCAATCACTTCTTCTTCTTTCATGCGAAGAACGTGAAAAGCCAGGCGACCTGCCGTTTTGGGACCTACCCCCGGTAGACGGGAGAAAGCATCGATTAACTTGGCTATCGGTTCGGGGTAATACAAAGGAAGACTCCTTCATCATTCAGAATCGTTACACTCGGTTGTCTTAGAACAATCCAGGGATATTCATACCGCCTGTGAATTTGCCCATATCTTTGTTAGCAATTTCTTCGGCTTTGGACATTGCATCATTTACTGCCGTAAGTACGAGATCTTGCAGCATTTCAACATCATCCGGATCCACAGCTTCAGGCTTAATTGTGATGCTTTGTACTTTTTTGTGTCCGTTGATGATACAAGTGACAACACCGCCGCCTGCTGTACCTTCGATCATTTTCGTACCTAGTTCTTCTTGGGCTTTCATCATTTGCTCTTGCATTTTCTTCACTTGTTTCATCATTTGGTTCATGTTATTCATCGTGGATAGCTCCTTTATATTTAGTCTTCTTTAATTGTCACTAGCTCTTCTCCAAATAATTGGATCGCTTCCGAAATCCATTCTTCTTTGACAGCAGCACCGTTACCTTCGCCATCAGCCACTAGCTCCATCACTTCTGGCGCGCTGCTAGCCGCATCATTCTTGGCGTCGTCCCATTCTTTGCGCATAATCGTTAGTAAACGCATTGGCTTGCCAAGCACCGAAGTAAGCACTTGCTCAATAATGACTTTGTTTTCTGGTTTTTCCGTTGTATTGCGATGCATTTCATTCTTGAAGGCAACGAGTACGACATCATCAAGCATAGACACCAGATCACCATTAACGAACCAAGCATGTACGGTAATCTTCTTTTCTTTGACATCGCCTAATACTTGACTCCACTTCATAAGAGCAGCTTTGGTTTCTGGACTCTCCGCTGCTTTCAAGTAACCATCGAGCTTGATGCCTGATTTCTTCGAAGGAGCTGAGGCCACCGGCACTTTGGCAGAGGCTGCTTGCCTCGCATTGGAATCGGCTGCTGCACCCGTTACTCCCGATTTTACCAGTGAAGCTATCTGTTCTTCAAGTTGTTGAAGTTTTTGAGTCATTTGGGCAAAAAGATCACCTTGAGGCACACGTCCTCCTGCTTCAGCAGGGATACCTACAGACGAACTGCTCTCTGCCCCTCTGTGACCGCCGCTAATTTTCATAATGGATATTTCTAGCAGGGTTTGAGGTTGTACAGAGTATTTCATTTCGCTCTGGTAATGATTCAACGTCTCAATCATAGCCATCATTTCACTCGGTGAGAAGTGATTCGCTACTTCCCTAAGGTCACCCATATCAAAAACACGTTCTGTAATGACAGATGAATTCGGCACCATGCGAACCATAAGTAAATCACGGAAGTAATTAATCAAATTTTCAATACATTTGTCAGCGCTCTTGCCTTCCTGCATGAAAGTATCGATGAGCTCAAGCGCAGCTCCAAGATTCTTCTCTTTGATGTAAAGAACGAGCTTCTTGAATTGATCGGAAGCGACACCACCTGTGATGGACAAAATATCTGAGAGCTGAACTTCACCCGTTGCAAAGGACGCGGCCTGATCCAGCAGACTTAGCGCGTCGCGCATCCCGCCATCCGATAGTCTCGCTATATAATGGAGAGCTTCCTCGCTAACCGAGATCTGCTCCTGATCACAAATATATTGCAGCCGCAGAACTTGATCTTCCATCGAAACTCTCCGAAAGTCAAAGCGTTGACAGCGAGAAATAATCGTAGCCGGTATTTTATGCGGTTCTGTTGTAGCCAAAATAAACATGACATGCGCCGGAGGCTCCTCGAGCGTCTTCAAAAGGGCATTAAAAGCTTCGGTAGTAAGCATGTGCACTTCATCTATGATGTACACCTTCTGCCTTACTTCTGTAGGGGCATACTTCACTTTATCACGAATATCTCGAATTTCTTCTACACCGCGATTGGAGGCAGCATCGATTTCGACAACGTCCATGACAGCACCTTCGGTGATTCGTTCACATGCTGAACAAGCGTTGCAAGGCTCTTCTGACGGACCGTTTAAGCAGTTGATTGCCTTAGCTAATATTTTGGCCGTACTGGTCTTACCTGTTCCTCGAGGTCCGTTGAACAAATAAGCGTGAGTAAGGCGATTTTCTCGCAAAGAATTCTGCAGCGTCTGCGTGATATGTTTCTGACCGACAACTTCACGAAACGTCTGAGACCTCCACGTTCGGTACAGAGCAATATGTGCCATAGTGTTCCTCTCCAATAATCCCTGCATGGAATGACTGAATCCATTATACTATAACGCACCTAGGGATGAAATAGACGATCAAGTATAAGGAATCGATATCGTAAACGTCGTTCCATAGCCCTTGGAAGATACACGTATCGTCCCTCCCATATCGTGAATAATTCGCTGGCACACCGAAAGACCTAACCCGGTACCCGTATCCTTGGTTGTGAAGAATGGATCAAAAATTTTGTCAATGACGAACATCGGTATGCCCGAACCTGTGTCATGAATGTCAATGCAGACATTTCGTTCTACCGTGTCTACTTTCTCTGAAATCGTTAAAACCCCTCCATCCGACATAGCCTCGATGCCATTTTTACAAACATTTAAGAATACCTGCTTGAGCAGCTCTTTATCAGCAATCACTTCCGGCAAATGGTATGACGCCTCATACTGAAGATTCACATCGTAAAGAATAGCTTCATTATTGATAATAGGCAAAATCCCTCGCAGCACTTCGGTCACATCGATCCTCTCATAAGAAACATGCTTGGGCTTACTTAGCAGCAGAAATTCATTAACCAACTCGTTGATCCGATTGATTTCCTCCAGCATGACTACCGTGAAGCTCTGTTCTCTCTCCATCCCTTTCACTTCAAAAGTGCGCCGAAGCACCTGAAGAAAGCCTTTGATTGAAGTTAGTGGATTCCGAATTTCATGAGCTGTGCCAGCAGCAATTTGTCCAATCATAGCAAGCCTGTCGCTTCTTTGAACCATCTCTTCCAGCGAGCGCATATTCGTGACATCCTTGAAGATGACATAAGCCCCTACAATGTTACCTTGATTATCTTTGAGCACATTAGAATCCAGCAGCAGCTCAAACCGCTCTTCATTATTCGTCCATGAAACCGCATGATTGCGGACTACAGCACCATTCAAAATCGTTCGTTGGACAAGCTTATGCTGACTCGGAATCGTAGCAAAAATCTCATCTAACGACTTATTAAGAATATGCTCCCGATCCATCCCTAGAATCTGACATGCTCGATCACTGACGTCAACAAGCGTAAAACTCACACTAATCAATAACACACCTAAATTAATATCTTTCAAAAAAGCGTCCGAGAACCGCTGCAGTAAGCTTAATTGCGAGCTATCCTGATGCTTCATGGTCAAGAGATACATATACTTATCGCCGCGCATAAGCTTCAACATCGAGAATTGATAAAACATCGTTTCACCATTCTTGCCTACTAAAAATCCATGCGGCCATTCCCCAGGACTGGAATCGTTCTTAAAGTAAAATTCGTACAGCTCACGCAAAGATGCCCTCACTTTAAAAAGCTGAGGGAATGAGATATGCGTTATTTCCTCGGCTGAATAGCCCGAGTATTTCAATACTTGATCTGTTGCTAAAATGATCTTACCGTCCTCATCCACAACGAGCATACCCGTTTGTATGCTATGGTTGAATAGCTTCCGCATTTCATCGATGGATACCATGTAATCTTGAGGGTCATGAATGGACATTTCAGCAGCACCTTCACTTTCTCTCTATTGAATCGCAAAATGTGCAAACGTTCACATGAATCTACATGTTATAACCATTCTCTCTAGAACAAGAATTTTCCTTCCCTTGCAAAAAAGAAAAAACGCCCTAGTTACTGGCGTTTTGTTAGATGTTATTATGAAAGTTCACATTTATTAAAGTAAAACCGTGCACCTGTTATTGATAAAGTGATACAAGCGAACTCTTACCGTTGGCTCAAATCAGGCAACCCCTCGGCACATGAAACATCTCACTTACGGCTGCTTCCTTCCAGACCTGACCGGGTTCATGAGCATTCATTGCGAAGGACCCGACTCTCAACACCACGTGTAAAAGCCAGACCTCACATCACAGTACCGCTAACAGGAATTCAACCTCGCTACAGCGGATTGCGAGTTACAGGGCACCGCTACCTCCCCATCTAGCACGGTAAAAATAGTATAGCTGATTCAATTACAAATAGCAACCGAGGGGAAAATCTACCTGTTAGGGAACCATTTTTACGGTCACATTATAGCGCGGCATATTGGTGTTTAGCGCCATTTGAGCTTGTGAGCGAAGCTCCTCCACTTGTGCAGGCGTCAAGGATGGTCTTGGTTTTATTTTCACTTTAGCGTTCGGTCCGTTAATGGTGATATTCGTTTTCTCAATACCTTGCAGCTGTGAGAGCACAGCCTTCATTAAATTCGAATCATCCTCGTAATGATGATACGTAGGGTTAAGGGGGTCATTCGGATTGACACTGGTAAGCCCCAAGTACCCATCTTGCTTGTAATGTTGTGCTTTATAATTCGGATTCTCGGACAGTGGGTTCTTGTTACCTGAATTAATTCCACAGCCAACTAAGCTTGTGATGAGTAAGATGGCAACCGTAAACCGAAGCAGATCCCTAAACATAAAAACACCTCCCATTGGACTCTAAGCCTAAGCTTAGGATGACCAAGGGAGGTTGTCTTATGCTGATTGGCAGCAAAGTAATTGATGCCAATTAGATTCCGTATTTCTTTTTGAATTTGTCGACACGGCCGCCTACATCGATAAACTTTTGTTTACCTGTGTAGAAAGGATGGCAATTGGAGCAGATCTCAACACGAAGATTTTGCTTAATTGAACCCGTTTCGAACACGTTACCACAAGCGCAAGTCACTGTGGTTGCATGATAAGTAGGATGAATACCTGCTTTCATGATGGTTCACCTCTTTCCGCCCTGAATCATTTGCTGAAACAGAGTTAATGGACGTACTTATGCATTGTATCATATTTGGGAGATTTGATGCAATGGAAAAAAGACTGTAGATGACTTCTTTTAGAGTACCGTAGTGGCCGTTCGATCACTTGTATAGAACTTCGGAGTATGCGAGTAGGAACCCAGCACAACATCAGGAAGTTCTTGCTCAAAAATCTCAATCATTTGCTTCATCCCAAGCAGTTCACCTCTTGCTTTGGGGATAATGCCAAGGTAACTCTCTGGATCAATATTTAGGTTGCGCAATTGAATCAATTTCAATCCCGTTCTTCGCACGAATTCGATCATCGCTTCGATCTCTTCTTCTCGATCGGTTACACCAGGGAATACTAGATAGTTGATCGAAGTTATGACTCCTTTATCCGTGGCGTAACGGAGAGACTTCTCAACATTTTTGAGCGTATAAGCTCTTGGCTTATAGTAGGCGTTGTAGTGATCATCCAGCGCGCTAATCGTACTAACCCGCATGAGATCAAGCCCAGCATCAACAATGCCGCGGATATGATCCGTGAGACCTGCATTGGTGTTGATGTTAATATAGCCCATCTTCGTTTGCTCACGCACTTGCTTGATGGCATCGATAATAATCACGGCTTGCGTGCTTGGTTCCCCTTCACAGCCCTGTCCGAAGGAGATGATACTCTCAGGCGTCCGCAGATGCTCGAGCATGATCTGAGTGATCTCTTCGACCTTAGGCTTGAAGTTCATACGAGTCTGAGGCGCTACGAAGCCACTCTCATCCGGTTGTTCGGAAATACAGCCGAAGCATCCCGCGTTGCAGGAATAGGAGACCGGAACGGCACCCTCCCAACGTTGAAGGAACGTATTCGAAGCTGTCAGACACTCATAACCCAGTGCACAGTTGGACAAATGCGCATATAACCGATTATCCGGATACTTCGCAACCAGTCGTTTGACCTCTACCTCAAGCTCAGTCGGATCACAATGAACGGGATTCCAGTAATAAGGATTATCTGTCAAACGGGCGGCTACATAGAAACCATCATCTTTCCAAACGACAGCCGTATATCCGAAAAGGGGCAGCGCTTTAGACTTGTCCGATTTCACATAACCAGGGAGCAGCAGCCTTGTGAAGCCTTGCGGCAGCAAGGCACCAACGGCATGATAATCCCCCTCAACCAGCTTCATATCGCCTGTTGCGGCATCAATGCCTACTGGACGTGTAAACGGAAGACTGACTAGTGTAGATCCCTCAGGCAGAGGAATTAACTCTTCTTCCAAAATTTCTGTTATCATTTCAGCGTTTCGGCCAAGAGCCAAGAAATCAGGATGGTCAAAAACGTTTCCCTGTAAATCTGAATAAACCAAATTCATAACGGTACTCCTCTTTGTGCGTCACGGATAAACGACTTAAGTCGTCCTTAAGGACGACCGTGTTTGTCAGGATGAATCGAAACCGATTAAGTTGTTATCTCACACGATATATTACCAATAAAATGTATCTTGAGGCTTAGGAAGCTGAATTCTTAACTTTACCTTTGTTAGCCCCTGTTGATCCTGCTGAAGGGGAAGCCAGAGAGTCCAAAAACTCTTGATTAGTCTTCGTATCGGCAAGCTTCTTAATGAAGGATTCTGTATATTCATGCGAATCGTTCATTCCTCTGCGAAGCGCCCATACCTTCTCGAGCTCATCTTTACCTAGAAGCGCTTCTTCGCGGCGAGTGCCTGACTTGCGAATATCAATCGCAGGGAAGATACGGCGTTCAGCCATTTTACGATCCAGATGAAGTTCTAAATTACCTGTACCTTTAAATTCTTCATAAATGACGTCATCCATACGTGAGCCTGTTTCTACGAGTGCAGTAGCAAGAATTGTTAAGCTGCCGCCTTCTTCAATATTACGGGCGGCCCCGAAGAAACGTTTAGGCCGATGAAAGGCAGCAGGGTCTATACCACCCGTTAACGTCCGGCCAGAAGCAGGAACCACAAGGTTATAGGCTCTAGCCAACCGGGTAATACTGTCCATGAGAATGACAACATCTTTCTTATGTTCAACTAGACGCATCGCGCGTTCTAGAACTAGCTCTGCGACTTTAATATGATTTTCGGGAAGCTCATCGAAGGTAGAAGCAACTACTTCACCTTTGACGGAACGCTGCATATCAGTAACTTCCTCCGGACGCTCATCGATAAGCAGAACGAAGAGTTCGATTTCTGGATAATTCGTGGAAATACTGTTGGCTATTTCTTTCAGCAGCAATGTTTTTCCCGCTTTAGGAGGGGCTACGATCAGGCCGCGTTGGCCTAATCCAACAGGGGCAAGCAAATCCATGATACGCATGGAAATCTTGTTAGGCTCAGTTTCAAGCGTTATTCGTGTGTCTGGATAAAGAGGTGTCAATGCAGGGAAATGAAGTCGCTCTGCTGCCGTTTCCGGTTTCTCTCCATTCACCGCTTCAACTTGAAGAAGCCCGAAATATCGTTCATTTTCTTTGGGCGGACGGCACTTACCCGATACAATGTCCCCTGAACGCAAATCGAATTTGCGAATCTGGGAAGCCGAAATATAAATGTCCTCCGAGCTTGGAAGGTAATTAATTGGACGTAAGAATCCAAAGCCCTCCTGAAGGATCTCGAGAACTCCTTGCATGAACATTAAACCACTCTCAGCAGCTTGTGCACGTAAAATTGCAAAGATGAGTTCTTTTTTCTTCAGCGTACCGTAGTATTGGATCTGATGTTTCTTAGCTAGTTTATATAATTCAGTAAGCTTGAGTACTTCAAGCTCAGCAAGCTGCATGCTCATGTTTCAACCACCAAACTATTAAATTTTCAATTGGATTCTAGCATTGCCTGTTACTTGGTACTTTATTCCTCGCTCTCGCGCCAAACCTCTGCACCCAGTGAAGATAAGTTGAATACCAAGTTCTCATAACCACGATCAATAAACTCAACCCCGGATACTTCTGTGATGCCACCTGTTCTTACGCTAAGGCCCGCAAGCACAAGAGAAGCTCCTGCCCTCAAATCCGTTGCTCTCACTTTGGCAGAACTCAGCTGTGAGCCCTCAATGATGGCTGAGCGTCCTTCGACTTTCATCTTTGCTCCCATACGCACTAGCTCAGGAATATGTTTGAAACGATTACTATAAACGTGGTCCGTTAATATGCTAACTCCTTTAGCTTGGCAAAGTAAGCTAGCCATCGGAGATTGTAGATCCGTCGCAAACCCAGGGTAGATTAAAGCTTTCACATCAACACTTTCGTATTCAGGTTGACCGACAACACGAATGGACTCATCCATTTCGTAGATATGTACGCCCATTTCCTGAAGCTTTGCCGTCAAAGCCTCCATATGTTTAGGAATAACATTGTCGACCGTCACATCGCCGCGTGTAGCCGCTGCAGCAATCATATACGTACCTGCTTGAATACGGTCAGGAATAATGGAATGTCGGCAACCATGCATCTCTGTTACGCCTTCGATACGTATGGTCTCTGTTCCAGCGCCCTTAATTTTGGCACCCATTGAGTTTAAAAGTGTTGCCACATCTATGATTTCAGGCTCTTTGGCCGCATTTTCGATAATCGTAACGCCTTTAGCTCGCGAGGCAGCCAACATGATGTTAATCGTTGCTCCAACACTCGCCATATCTAAGTATATTTTGGCACCGCGAAGTTCCTTGGCGCGTATCTTTAATGCGCCATTCTCATTGCTAACCTCGGCACCCAAAGCTTCAAAGCCTTTAATATGCAAATCAATCGGACGCGGTTCGAAGTTGCAACCACCCGGCAGACCAATCGTCGCCTCGCCAAATCTCCCGAGCAGCGCTCCCATTAAATAGTAGGATGCTCTGAGCTTCTTTACTTTGCCATTTGGCATCGGAAGTGACTTCATTCGACTTGGGTCAATCGTCATCCGATCTTCGTTCCAGTCTATGGAAGCCCCTAAATCCGTTAAAATTTCTGTATATATAGCCACATCACTCAGATGAGGCAGATTATCCAAAGTAACCGATGTTTCAGCAAGAATGGCGGCTGGAATGAGTGCAACTGCACTATTCTTAGCCCCGCTAATTTGAACTGTTCCCCGTAGTGGACGTCCCCCGACCACCATTAATTTTTCCAACATGATTCTCCCCCTAAACCAGGTGCCTACTTACTAAGTAGTAAATCAAAGCAAACAAATGCAACCTACCCCAACACAAACTTTACCAAAGATATTCGACTCCACTGCGTCCTTTAAGACTAGCGATCGTCAAAAATCAAGCGAATGAGCATATAAATTTAATAATTTCTTATAAATCCATATAAAAAAGCGGCTTCACAAACTAAATAGCTATGGTTCTCTCAGAGAACATAAGCGCAAAAAAATAGAAGAAGGAAACGCACGTAATGACACAGACGGACGATATTCTTTCGTCTATCTTCCGTCTGTGCCCTACTGCATTTCCTACCCTGACTATACAATTGGAATTAAGCTTGGTTGCTGCTTCCGAACAATTGAATTTTGGATTTTACTACTTCGATCATAGCATTACGAGCCGGGGTGAGATATTTACGAGGATCATAAATTTTAGCATCTTTGTTCAGAGCCGCGCGGATGCTTTCTGTGCATGCCACTTGATTCTCTGTGTTAACGTTGATTTTGCCAACGCCTGCTGCGATAGATTTACGAATCATTTCGTCAGGAACGCCGGATCCACCGTGAAGAACAACAGGAACTGGAATTGCTTTGGAAACTGCTTCAATAATATCAAAGTGAATGTTAGGTTCGCCTGCGTACATACCATGTGCAGTACCTACAGCGATAGCCAGACAGTCAACACCTGTTTCTTCGTAGAAACGGATAGCTTCTTCTGGTTTTGCAAGGTTAGCGTGCTCTTCATCAACAGAGATGTCGTCCTCAACGCCGCCAATTGTTCCAAGCTCACCCTCAACGGATACGCCCATTGCACGAGCAGCTTTTACGACTTCTTTCGTCAAACGAATGTTTTCTTCGAAAGAATAGTGGGAACCATCGAACATAACGGAGCTGAATCCTGCACGGATACATTTCATTGCTACTTCAAAGGAACTGCCATGATCTAAGTGTAGAGCAATCGGTAGACCGGATTTTTTAGCTGCAGCTTCAGCAATTGCTACTGTAAACTCGATGCCCATATATTTAAGTGCGCCTTCGCTTACACCATAAATGAACGGGGATTTCAATTCGATTGCAGCTTCCACAATCGCTTGAGCGAATTCAAGGTTGTTCATATTAAATTGACCCACCGCGAATTTGTTCGCTTTTGCTTTAGGTAAAAATTCATTCATTGAAACCAATGCCATGTTTCTCTTCCTCCTAGAACCTATAGTAGATGCGCATACCGCTCTTTGTCATACCTGAGTTATTATAGCACATAACTTTTCAAATGATAACCAAGCCCTCGTATTTCGGCAACAAAAAAGACCCTATGACTAGGATCCCACTGCAAAACCGCTGCTAGATTCATTATTAAGCTGCATATTGACCGCCATACGCAATTCATCAATATCAAAAGGCTTGGTAAAGTGCATAATCGCACCCAAATCCGTTGCTTCTTTAATCATATCGAGCTCGCCGTAAGCTGTCATCATAATGACTTTGATCGATGCATCAATGGCTTTAACATGTTTCAAAATATCCAGACCGTCCATACCAGGAATTTTCATATCCAGTAGAATAAGATCAGGCGAAGAATTTTTCACGATTTCCAAGGCCAACTTGCCATTCGAGGCCTGATAGGTATCGTACCCTTCGTTACTGAATACCTCCATGAGTAGTACGCGAATTCCATTTTGATCGTCGACAATCAATACCTTTTTCTTCATCAGCCTATTTCCCTCCCGAAAACGAATAACAAATTCCCATGTATATGTTTCTAAAGGTATTCGCTATTCATTTTCGATTTCCTTCTGAGGGAACAGAACTAATTGAAAAGTTTTACAAATAAGTTGGTTGTCTGGAGGGACAACCGCTACAGCAAGAATTAACGCGCGATCAACTGAGCGGCTTTAACGAATTCACGGAAAAGAGGCTGCGGACGATTCGGACGCGATGTAAATTCCGGATGGAATTGAACAGCTAGGAACCAAGGGTGACCAGGAAGCTCGACCATCTCAACCAATCGGCCGTCCGGTGACGTACCGGAAATGCGCAAACCGGCAGATTCAATCAATTCGCGGTATTCATTGTTAAATTCATACCGGTGACGATGTCTCTCATAGATAAGCTCATCATTGTAACACTGCTCAGCAAGAGACCCCGGAACAACTTTGCAAGGATATAAACCAAGACGCATTGTACCGCCTAAATTCTCGATATCCTTCTGCTCTGGCAGTAGATCGATGACCGGATAAGGCGTTGTAGGATTAATCTCGGAGCTGTTCGCGCCATCCAATCCTGAAACGGAACGCGCATATTCAATAACAGCAACCTGCATACCTAAGCAAATTCCGAAGAATGGAATCTCCTTTTCACGGGCATAGCGGATCGCTTCCACTTTACCTTCAATACCACGATCACCGAATCCACCAGGTACAAGAATACCTTGAACACCTGAAAGAAGCTGATGGACGTTATGCTCAAAAATTTCTTCAGCATTCACCCAACGAATATTAATTTCGGAGTCATTATCGATGCCGGCATGACCTAGTGCTTCAACAATACTTAGGTAAGCGTCATGCAGCGCAACGTATTTCCCTACAATCGCAATTTCGGTCTTCTTCGTCAATGATTTAACTTTACGAACAAGGCTTTCCCATTCCTTCATATCCGGCTCGTTCGTACGCAGTTTCAGGTGATTGACAACATAATCGTCAAGCCCTTGCTCGCGAAGCATCATCGGAACTTCGTATAAGGTTTCTGCATCCTTACACTCAATGACAGCTGCAGGATCGATATCACAGAATAAAGCTAACTTACGCTTCATATCTTCCGTTAAGGAATGCTCCGTACGGCAAACGATAACGTGAGGTTGAATCCCTAGCCCGCGCAGTTCTTTTACACTGTGCTGCGTAGGTTTCGTCTTCACTTCACCAGCTGCTTTAATATAAGGAATCAGCGTAACGTGAATATACATGACATTCTCGCGGCCGATATCATTTTTCATTTGACGAATAGCTTCCAGGAACGGCAAGCTTTCGATATCTCCTACCGTACCACCAATTTCAGTAATTACAACATCGGACCCAGCTTCACGACCAGCGCGAATCACACGTTCTTTGATTTCGTTCGTAATATGCGGGATCACTTGTACCGTACCACCCAGATATTCACCTCTGCGCTCTTTGGTAATAACGGAGGAGTAAACTTTGCCTGAGGTTACGTTGGAACTTTTGGAAAGATTAATATCAATAAAACGCTCATAATGACCTAAGTCCAGATCCGTTTCTGCCCCATCGTCGGTTACGAACACTTCACCGTGCTGGTAAGGACTCATCGTTCCCGGATCCACGTTAATGTAAGGGTCAAACTTTTGAATCGTAACTTTCAAGCCTCTGTTTTTGAGCAATCTCCCTAAAGACGCTGCTGTAATTCCTTTGCCAAGGGATGAAACTACGCCTCCCGTAACGAAAATGTATTTTGTCACTATGTACGCCTCCTAGAGTTTTAGTATGGTTGGTAATACAAGGATAAACGACTCCGTCGTCCTTCAAGGACGAGCGCGTTTGTCAAGGTAGATGCGAAGCAAAAGTATAAAACTTAAACTTTCTTATCTACTAAGAAACTTACGACGTAAGGCATAAGCTTATCTTTTGCCAGAAAAATGACTTTGTAAGCATTAGCTTCTGCTAAATAGGGGTTTTCATGAAAATAAAGTGAAAAAACACAAAAAAACACTAAAAAAACAAAAAAAGTGACACCCGTAGTGACGGGGCACTTTTTGAACGCTTGAGCGAATTGTTAAGATTCTTTTAAAGCCCATGCAATAGTTTACTCTGAACAGATAGGGACTGTCAAGACAAGTTATTTGTCGTCTTCAGCCTCTTCATCCAAATCGTCTTCCTCGTCATCCTCATCGGAATCCTCATCTAAATCGTCATCACTATCTTCGTCTGATTCTTCAATACCCGCTTCGCCAAGATCCTCTTCGATCTCTTCATCTTCGAAGAATTCAGTATCCTCTTCCGCTTCTTCCTCTTCGGTTTCGGTACCAAATGTATCGTACTCATCTTCCTCTGCGTATGTATCTTCTTCCTCCGCGTAGATGTCTTCATCCAGATCGTCATCTTCGTCGTTAATGATTCTTGGACGCTTCGCGTTACCAACCGCATCGTCTGATTTCTCGACAGGATACCAGCGTTTCAAACCCCATAGGTTCGTACCTACGCAAGCAAAACGTCCATCGATGTTGATTTCCGTATATAGTTGGGCAATCACTTGCATAACATGCTGCTCGGACAGCCCTTTTATTTTAGCAATTTCAGCCATCAGGTCACGATAGTAAAACGGCGTATTCGCCGACTTCAGTAATTCAAACGCCAAATCCACCATGGGCATTTCGCGTGCTTGCTCTGTGGTGATTTTGAGTGTGTATTCGCTACTCATCTAAGGCACATCCTTTTCGATCGTGATCGTCATCTTCAGTTCTTCTATCTACCTTATCCAATATCTTCATTAAGTAAAACCTATTTTTTCTAAAAATGCAACTATCCAAGGATAAACTATTTTCGTCGTCTTGAACGCAAGCGTGTTTGTCAAGGTTAATGCGGAGTAAGCGTATAAAATTAATACTTTCATTTCAACTTAGAAACCTTTCAAACAGATGCCTTATACACCCCGTCGCAAGGAAGAAAGCGTTCCCCCTAAAATGAATACAAGCGAAGGTCCCCCTCCGCTTGTGACTGTATCCTAAGGAAGCGGTGTGAATGAATCACAGCCGTTCCACTACCTGAGAAAGAGACACTCCTGCCCGCGCCTCTCTATTTATCCTATGTAAAACCTACGCATCTGACACGGCTTCGTACCCATTTATTTCTATAAAGGCGAGAACACGGTCATTCGAGGTGACCTGTACATAAGATAGGGGAGATTCGATTCTAAGCTGTCATGGGGGGATGGCACGATGGATATAGCCACCTTTCTTCATTTGCTTCATGAGGAAATCGGTCTCACCAAGCGTTCTGGCAAGAAGCATATCATCCATTTCTCATCGGCCAAGGACTACTACGCATGCAAATCAGCGCTGAAACGAATGAAATCTCAGTTCGTAAACCTCTCCAAGGTCCGCGACCTAAACATCATTCACGCCTTCTCCTGCACGCTTCGTCCCGACACTAAGCTCAGAGGTATCTCCGGTGTGCCAATCATCGAAGAGGATACCAAGATATCCGTTCACCAAGCGATGAGCAACAAAACTACCTCCAGACGATCAAGCAATTTATCGGGCTATCACACGATACCTTGGGGCATCGATCAAGTAGGCGCACCTGAAGTCTGGAACAAATCGGTAGGTCAGAATATTCGGATCGGCGTCATTGATACCGGAATCGATTACAATCATCCTGACTTACGCAATTCGATATCACGGGGCATCAATTTACTAAACCGCAGTATGCTGCCCTATGATGACAATGGGCATGGCACGCATATCGCCGGAACGATCGCGGCAGCTGGCCGCCATACAGGGATTGTCGGTGTTGCTCCTAGAGCTATCGTTCATCCGGTAAAAGCTTTTGACTACGCAGGAAGCGCTTATGTCTCGGACATTATTGCGGGCATCGATTGGTGTGTTCATAACGACCTTGATATTATCAATATGAGCTTCGGTATGAAAACATACAACCGTTCTCTCGAGCAAGCAGTCTTGAATGCGTACTACAGAGGTAAAGTCATCGTGGCTTCATCCGGCAATGACGGTAAAAAGAAAACGGTCGATTACCCCGCCCGCTTCCCCCAGGTTGTCTCCGTTGGAGCCACAACGCGGCTAGGCAAAATCGCCCCCTTCAGCAACCGCGGAAAGCAAATTGATATTTACGCACCAGGCGAGCGAGTCTACTCGTCCTGGCTTAACGGCAAATACAACGAGCTAAGTGGCACTTCGATGGCCACCGCTCATGTCAGCGGCGTCATCGCTTTGATGTTATCGATCAAGCCGATGTCGCCGCTGCAGATTAAAAATGCGCTGCGCCGCTGCACGACCGGTCTCAGCAAGCGAGGGAGCACGCGCTGGAAGCCTGGGCATTTGAACGCTCGGCGCGCGATCCGGGCGGCGCGGCAGGTTTGAGGCGGGAGCGAGTGCGAGTGCGAGTGCGAAGAGCGAGAGCCGATGCAAGTGATATAGAGCGAGAGCGAGTGCGGGAGCAAGTGCGGGAGCAAACCCGCCGACACATTCTGCCAGATGATATAAAGTTGTACAAAGTGCAACTTTAGTCATCATAATCTACGATAATCCTGCTAATATTGCACAAAATACAGCATATTCGCCCAAAAATGGACATTTCGGGCGAAATACAGCTATTTTGTTGCACGGAATACAACAATTCTCGGCTTAGAGCGAAATATCAGGGAAATTGTTGTACATTTCACAACAATTCCACTCGCATGCTAAGAATAAAAGGACTTAAAACAAATTAGAAAAAATGCGCTAGGGTGTGCCCACACTCTAAAATGGCGGGATAAACGTCTTCTTGGTGGGAAACGTTTGTCAAAGTAGATGCTCAACAAGTTATAGTCCACCAGACTTTACTTCTGGTATTAACAAAAAAAGGGACGTATCTCTCATGTCATCGTAGACATGGGGATCGTCCCTTCAGTTTGTAGAGCGGATGTTACATCCGCTCTGGGGCGGATACGCCAACTACGCGAAGTGTGTTGGCTAAGGTAATGCGAAGCGCGCCGAGCAAGGCGAGGCGCGCCTGGGTCAAGGCCGCGTCATCCGTGATGACATAGTGGCCTCTGTAATAGCTATGGAACTGGCTCGCCAGTTCATAAACATAGCGGATAAGCCGATGCGGCGCATATTGATCGGCCGCAATGGCGATTTCCTCCGGAAGCTCGCCCATCTTGCGCAGCAAGTCAAACTCAGCTTCCGACGTAAGCTGGGTAAGGTCTACCTGTGCAAGCGGCAGCACCTGGATATTCTGCTCTTCCGCCTGACGGAAGATGCTGCAAATCCGTGCATGTGCGTACTGCACATAGAACACAGGGTTCTCATTAGACTGGGAAACCGCCAAGTCCATGTCAAAGTCCAAATGCGAGTCCATGCTGCGCATCGCGAAGAAATAACGAATCGGGTCTACGCCGACTTCGTCCATGAGATCTTCCATCGTGACTGCTTTGCCAGTCCGTTTGGACATTTTCACCTTTTCCCCATTTTGGAAAAGGCTCACCATTTGGGCAATTAGCACAACGAGGCGATCCGATTCAAAACCAAGCGCCGTCATTGCCGCTTTCATCCGTGGAATGTAGCCGTGATGATCCGCGCCCCAAATATTAATCAAACGATCAAAGCCACGCCCAAATTTATTGCGATGATAGGCAATATCCGGAGTAAGGTACGTAAAGGAACCGTCATTCTTGATCAGAACGCGATTCTTGTCGTCACCCAGTGGTGTTGTGTTTAACCAGGTCGCGCCTTCTTCTTCATATATGTGCCCATTATCCCGCAGCTCTTGGAGAACGGGTGGAATGAGGTTATCTTCATAAATCGACGTCTCGGAGAACCAGTTGTCGAAATGAACACCAAAACGACCCAAATCGCGTTTGATTTTATCGAGTTCTTTTTTCAGCCCATAGGTGCGGAAATAAGCACGACGCTCATCTTCTGGCAAACTTAGAAGGCGATCCCCTTCTTCCGCAGCAAGATCAGCTGCAAAGCCTTTGATATCTTCACCGAAGTATCCGTCTTCCGGCATCTCTGCTTCTTGTCCGAGAGCCTGCAAATAGCGGGCTTCGATTGATTTGGCCAAATTAATCACTTGGTTGCCGGCATCATTGATATAGTACTCTCGGGATACGTCGTATCCAGCCAGATCGAGTACGTTGCACAGCACGTCGCCCACTGCTGCTCCGCGAGCATGTCCCAAATGCAAAGAACCCGTTGGATTCGCGCTAACGAACTCCACTTGCACTTTAAGCCCTTGGCCGACGTTCGTCGCACCGTACCGACCACCCATGTTTTGAACATTTTCAATAACTGGGTATAGGTACACTTTGTTCATTTTAAAATTAATAAAACCAGGCCCCGCAATTTCCGCTTCAGCGATATTGGCTTTATCCTTTTGCAGGTTAGCAATAATCTGCTCGGCAATTTGTCTTGGGTTCTGCTTAGCAATTCGGGTTAGCTGCATCGCGATATTCGTCGCGAAATCCCCGTGCGTTTTTTCTTTCGGGACCTCTAGAATAATCTCCGGTATTTGCGCCGCGTCCACGATACCTGCAGCTGTAACTGCTTCTATTATGGCTTGTTTAACTATGGCTTTGACTTCGTTTAGTACATCCATTCGTCTTACTCCTCCTGAATTAACAACTTGATCCTGTATGTTCCCGCATGAGTGCCTGATGCATATAAATCATAGCTCCACCTTGTGATACCGATGCCATGCACGGCTTCCGAGGTCAGCTCATGTGTCTCGATTTCGAGTTCCAATCTACCTTGAGGTGTTTGATAAAAACCAATCCTCTTTTCACCGGGCAGAAATGTCTGCTCAGCTTGCACATCTCCTTGGCGGACGATTCGTATCTGATTGTCTTCCAGCTTAATGAGCGTCACTGTTCGTCCAAGCTCGTTCGGCTCTTCTTCATAGCGGATGTACGTGTGATTGCCTTTACGATAAAGATCCCCTCGTGCTTTCTGCACGGTTGTCTCGCTCCCGCTTCGACTTTCAATTCGGATCCGCACGCGCTCTTTAGCCGTCATGGTCCGTTATTCTCCTATTCTGCAATACCTGTTTGCACCTTATGTCAAATAAGGCAAGTTAGGTATTAGTTTATATGAAAGGTTCGCTAAATTCAATGTATTACGGGAGATCAGCGCACATAGCGAGGGAATCATCGAATTCGCTACTATGTAAGTTCGGGAAATTAGAACCCACTTATTTCCTGAGAAAATGGATTAGATGTATTTTGTGCAGGCTTTTTTGACAAAATGGTTGGAATTGATGTGAGAAGATGCATTTCCTACATCAAATTTGAGCCATTTTTACGTTTTGGGCCCCTTCCGCTGAAATTTAATGTACTTTTTGCAGCTAAATGACTGAAAAAAAGATTTTCGAGCCAATTTGATGCACAAAATGCAGGTAAGTTGGCTGAGGGGGCAAACCAGGGGCGTAGAGCTGGGATACGGGACTGCCGAGCGTGGCGACGGCGACAGTGGGAGTTGGAACACCAGAGGCCGAGCACGAGCGATGGTGACAGTATGGGTTGGAACACCTGTTGTCGAGCAAGGCGACGGTGTCAGTAAGAGTTGAAACACCTGACGCCGAGAGCTGCGACGGCAACAGTAAGTGTTCGAACAGAAACAAAGACAGTTAGCACCAAGTACAAAGATGACCCACCTAGAGCCGCCAAAACAAAAACCGCCAGCGTCCCCGTGACAAGCATGGAAACAACCGGCGGTTCAATTTCACTATTTAATCAAATCTTCTACAAATTTAGGAAGCACGAATGCCGCTCTATGTAGGCGTGGTGTGTAGTACTTCGTTGGGAATTCCGGAATTGCCGCTTCCTCCACTTGCAGTGGATCGTGCTTTTTGCTGCCCATCGTGAAGGTCCATAGACCGCTTGGGTACGTAGGAATGTTCGCGCTGTACACACGAACGATTGGGAAGATTTCTTTGACATCCCGGTTAACCGTTTGGATCAGGTCTGCTTTGAACCAAGGGTTATCCGTTTGTGCAACGAAGATCCCGTCTTCTTTTAACGCATCAAAGATACCTTGGTAGAAGCCCTTGGAGAACAGCTCGACAGCTGGACCAACAGGCTCAGTGGAATCGACCATGATAACGTCGTAGGTGTTTTTGTGATCGTGAATGTGCATATAGCCATCGTTAACAATAACTTCTACACGAGGGTTATCTAATTCGCCGGCAATGGTTGGCAGGTACTTTTTGGAGTACTCAATTACTTTACCGTCGATATCAACAAGAACAGCCTTTTTCACCTTCGGGTGCTTCATGATTTCACGGATTACTCCGCCGTCGCCGCCGCCTACTACAAGCACGTACTCTGGGTTCGGGTGGGTAACAAGCGCAGGGTGCGCAACCATTTCATGATAAACAAATTCGTCTCTTACCGTTGTCATAACCATACCGTCCAGGGTAAGCATGGTTCCCCATTCTTCGGTTTCGATCATCGAAAGGTCTTGGAAGTCCGTTTGCTCTCTCACGTATGTCTCTTTTACTTTAGCTGTAATGCCGAAGCTATCCGTTTGTTTCTCTGTGTACCACAGTTCCATGTTTATACCTTCTTTCGCTGCTATATTGGAATGAATAAATCCTGACATTCGTTATCTCTAACAGTGTTCCACCAGCCCAAAAAGTCATGCGAAGCGGCGCTGTTATTTCCAGTCATTTTATACCAAGGATAACGGCTTACTCCGTCCATTCTGACGTGTGAGCTTATCAAGGTTGATGCGAAGCAAGTTAAGTTACGAACTTATCCTTTATCAACGCACAAATTGTATTATAGTTCATTACCCCCGAAATGCAATATTTTCCTAGGTTTTTTCACCATTTAACAAAAAATATTTACAATTCGTTGAATACGGACTGCCATGCTTTTCCATACTGGGTAATAAGGCTTTAGAGCATGGAGAAAGGAGGTAAGAAGAGATGTCCGAGAACGAGAACCATCGTCAGCCATCCACAGGCACACCACAAGCACCTAGGGATAAAGAGGTACCTGCGTCTATGCGCTGGATGCGTCGTATCAAAAAGATGTTCTCATTCCTATTCACTTCCTGCGTCCTGCTCCTCATCGTTGCCGCTGGCTGTCTGGTCTATTTGCGTGCTCAAACGCTGCCCGTCACCAAAATGCTGCAAACCTCCCAAATGTACGATACCCATGGCGAACTGATTGACACCTTCTATTCCGGGCAAAATCGACAGGTCGTCTCACTGGGCGAAATATCGCCTTATCTCATTAAAGCAACTCTCGCTGTGGAGGATCAGCATTTCTATGAACATTTCGGCGTGGATGTGAAGGCTGTGGCCAGGGCCGCTGTTGTCAATGTACAAGCCATGGCTAAGGTGCAAGGTGCAGGCACGATAACTCAGCAATTAGCTCGGAATTTATATTTAAATCATGACCGGACTTGGTCGCGCAAAATCAAGGAAACCGTGTTCGCTATCCAAATGGAAATGCAGCTGACGAAGGATGAAATTCTGACGAATTATTTGAATCAAATCTACTATGGTCATTCGACGTATGGGATCGAAACGGCCTCCGAGCTTTTCTTCGGCAAGCATGCCAGTGAATTAACGTTGGCGGAAAGCGCGATGATCGCCGGGGTCCCTAAAGGACCTCGTTACTACTCACCGTATTATGATCTAAAGAATGCAATGGATCGGCAAAAGGTGGTCCTGCAAACGATGGTGCGCGGTGGCTTCATTACACAAAGCGCCGCTGACGCCGCAGGCAAAGAGAAGCTGACGATTCAGCCGCTTACGAAGAAAAAACCAGCCGCAGCCCCCTACTTCCGAGATTATGTGCGAGCACTGGCAACGGATAAGCTGGGCATACCCGAGGAGCAGTTCGATGAAGGCGGCATTCGCATTTACACGACTCTCGATAAAAATGCGCAGCAAATCGCTGAGAGTGTTATTACCAAGCAACTCACGGGTAAAACAGACCTTCAAGCCGCCCTGGTAGCAATCGACCCAAGGACGGGAGAAATCAAAGCGATGGTCGGGGGTCGCGACTATTCCGAGAATCAGTTCAACCGCGCACTCTCGAATACGAGACAGCCGGGGTCCTCTTTTAAACCCATTGTTTATATGGTCGCTTTGCAAAATGGCTATACACCTGTGACGCAGGTAAAAAGTGAGCCGACGGTGTTCACTTACGATGAAGGCCGTCAACGGTACACACCCCGCAACTTCAACGATCAGTATGCGAATGCGAATATTGATATGCGGCAGGCGATTTCGAAGTCGGACAACATCTATGCGGTGCATACGATTCTGGATGTCGGTCCAGCGAAGGTTATCGATCTGGCCCGGAAGTTGGGCATTGCCTCTCCGATGAAGCCGCTGCCGTCACTGGCTCTGGGTTCCTTCCCAGTAAGCCCTCTCGAAATGGCGTCAGCGTTCGGTACGATTGCGAATCAAGGCGTTCATCAGGAGACGACGGCGATTGTGCGTATAGAGGATGCGAATGGTAAAATTCTATATGAAGCGGCCCCGAAAGCGGAGCCTGTGCTTGATCCGGCTGTCGCCTATGTGATGACGAATCTAATGGAGAGCGTGTTCGAAGAGGGCGGCACCGGCAATCGCGTAGCCAGTACAATTAAGCGTCCTATAGCCGGCAAAACCGGTACGACAGACACCGATGCATGGCTAGTTGGGTTCACACCTGAGCTCGCGACCGCCGTATGGGTCGGCTATGACAAGAGCAGGGATATTTCCACGGTAGAGTCTCATTTGGCTTCACCTATTTTCGCGGAATTCACGGAACAAACCTTAGAGGCGATACCGCCCAAGCTGTTCCCGATTCCTGAAGGGGTAAGCAGTGTCTATATTGATCCAGTGAGCGGCAAGCTGTCCAATGAAGACTGTCCGAACTCACATATGGAGGCATTCCTGATTGGCACGGAGCCGACAACATACTGTACAGGCAAACCCGCGAAGCCAGCTACGAACAATGATCCAAAGGGCACGCCCAAAGGGCAAAACGGCTCTTGGTGGAATGATATCAAACGTTGGTGGAACGACTGATCCGCCCGTTTCCATGGAACCAAGGATAAACGACTCCGTCGTCCTTCTGGGACGAGCGCGTTTGTCAAGGTAGATGCGAAGCAAAAGTATAAAACTTATACTTTCTTATCTACACAAAAAGGCAGAACTAAGCGCGTCTTAGTCTGCCTTTTTGCTGTCCTAGTATATGAGGTAACATACACTAGGGTCTAGTATACTCGGTTCACCCAAACGTAACAATGGATGACACATAATGTTCATAATCTCGGTTTTTGCGTTGGATCGCTTAGGAAAGTGCATCTTTCAATGCTTGATCCGAGCGATTCCACCACTCTTCGTTGTGCCCAATTAGCTGATTTTTGAGCAGCGCCCGCTCCTTGTCATCCAAGCCGTCGAAGATGAATTTACGTTTCATTGCAGCATCCATCTTGTTTACGTGCTCCGCCAGAATTTTCCATCCTTTGCGAGCTTCGGTGTCGATTAACATTTCGCAAGCTGTCATTCCAGCGTAGTAGGCTCCTTCTTCCGTACGATCTACCGCTACCCAAACGATCCAAGCTTTACGGCCATTTGGCACGTCTTCTTTGTTCGTTGAGAATTTGATGCCTTTTTCGATTTTGCTTTTGGCATGAAGAGTACCTTCGTCCAGATAGGCTTCATCCCCGTCAATAATGACACCAGATACGTTGCTTAAATCTATTGCTCCGGCACCGAATCCTTTATGATTCACTTTAGAACTTACTATATTTAAGGCCAGCTTCTTTTTATCCGCTTCCATGAGGGCACCTTCCAGTCTTCGTAATGTTAAAATGACGCTTTGCTCTCATTGTAGCTAAAGTCACCCTCCAGAACAAGGGCTGGTTGCTGTTGGTGGCGCTCTTGGAGTCGGTTTGCTGGTTGCAGCTCCGCTACTTCACTTCTACCGTGATACTCCCAACGGCTCTTTCATCTATAAAAGCATCCAAACGCCATAACCCCGGATCACCGAACCTCATCAGCACGGGGAACCCCGCATCCGCTCCATTGATCGGTGCCGTTCCCGGCCAATTCATTTCCCCGACTAAAGCATTATTTTGCAACAGAACCTGCCGTTTCTCTCCAGTCGCAACACTCACTGCTTCAACGCGGAATTTCTTCCCTGTCAGAGGCTCCTCCTGCTTCCATATGTGCCACATATATTTATTAGGCGTATTGACCTTATAACCGCCTGGACTCAAGAGGCCGATCTTTCCTTTCTCCCCCTGCAATTGATAGCTGCCGCTTTGAAAAAGTGGACTTACCTTGGCCTTATCAAGCTCGGCTGACGGCGTAACCTGCACCGGAGTTTGTACATTAACCGCTTTAGGAAACCAAGAACATTGAGAAAGCACAGTCATGAGAACAATCAGACCAACGAAACAGCTCAAAATAACGATCACTTTTCTAAATTTATTCATCGATTTCCACACCCCTTATACCTTATAGACTCATTGATTAGCCACTTCGTTCCCCCTCCTTCTAACAATTCTTTTCCAACCTCAGAAATATTCCCTAGGTTGTCTACATATACATGCTGTAGATGCTTGTTTAGGCGGGGTGGATATCATGAGTGTTCTATTCAAAAACCGCAAGGTTCAATGGTTCGTTGTCATGCTCCTTGCAGCAGGCACTGTCCTGCTGTCTGAAAATTTGCTCCCATCTGCAAGTAAATTGGCCGTTCCAGTCGTCTCTAAGGATGAAAAGTCTGCTCCTGCGCCGGACATGCAGCCTGCAGATAGCGGCAAGCCATTAGAGAAGCAAGCGCCAACAGCGCTTAGCTATCGTATTGCGGAGTATCACATGAGCGTTACTTACACGCCCGAAACGAGGCAGCTCAATGGACAGCAAACGTTGACTTGGGAAAATCCAGGAACCGTTCCTGTACAAGAGCTTTACCTCCATTTGTATCCCAATGCTTTTGCCTCAAAGAAAACGACGTTTATGCGCGAATCAGGTGGTAAGCTGCGTGAAGATGAGGCCAAGGCAGACAGCAGTGGCAGCATGAAGTTGCTTTCTGTGAAAACGGTTGACGGTGAGGATCTCACTATGCGCATGGCGTTCGTGCAGCCCGATGACGGCAACAAGGACGATCATACGCTGCTCAAAATCCCGCTGCCTAAACCGGTAGGTGCCGGGGAGCAGGTCACGATCAAGACGGAATTCCTCGTCAAGCTGCCTTCCGCCTTCGCAAGAATGGGCTATGTGGATGACTTCGTCATGGCCGGACAATGGTTCCCTAAAGTTGCTGCCTATGAGCGTGTTGGCACAAGAGGACGTACGGAGCCGGGGTGGAATCTCCACCAGTACCATGGAAATTCGGAATTTTATGCTGATTTCGGGATGTATGACGTGAAAATTCAAGTGCCAGCGAACTACATCGTAGCAGCTACCGGTTTCCCGGTTAAGCCTGCTGTGACCGACAACGGGATGAAGACGTACCAATTTTATGCCGATGATGTGCATGATTTCGCTTGGTCGGCATCGCCTCATTTCGTTTATGTGGAAGAACCCTACTCGACCGCACAAATACCCGGGGTCAAGATCAAGCTCTATCTCGATCCCAATCATCAGGACTTGAAGGACCGCTATATGTATGCCGCCAAAAAGGCGCTTTCCCGCTACAGTCAATGGTACGGACCGTACCCCTATTCGACCCTTTCGATTGTCGTACCTCCCCCAGGAGGCAACGGTGTAGGCGGTATGGAATATCCGACTTTGGTAACGTCGTGGGATGCTAGCGACAAGAAACCTGATCTAGAGCTAGAACGTGTCGTTGTTCATGAGATTGGACATCAGTTCTTCTATGGAATGGTAGCTAGCAATGAATTCGAAGAAGCTTGGCTGGATGAGGGCTTTACCTCCTATGCGGAGGACAAGGTCATGGAATCGGAGTACGGGGTATCCCCTAATTTACCTGTCGAATCCAGCTTTATTACATCTCCACACACCCTGAATCAGAACTCGTGGGCTTATGCGGGACATGATCAATACGCAGAGAATGTGTACACACGAGGCAAGCTCGTACTTAAAGCCATTGAGAAGCAGGTTGGCACCAAAACGATGGATAAAATTATGCGCACTTACTTCCTACGTTGGGAATTTAAACATCCTTCTACGAAGGACTTCCAGAACGTTGTCGAAGAAGTGACCAAAACGAAGTGGGATGATTTCTTCAATCAATATGTTTACGGCGCCATGATGATGGATTACACCGTGGAGAGCATTCGCGTCAAATCCGCGGGCAGCAAAGGGGCAGAGTCGTACGAAAGTACCGTTCTCATCTCCAAAAAAGGCGGCAATTCGTCCGAGGTGCCGATCCAATTCCATTTCTCAGATGGCACTGTGCTGGATAAAACGTGGGATGGTAAAGAAAGCAGTATTGAGTTCAAACTTACCCACAAGACTCCTGTAGACTGGGTTCGAATTGATCCTAATTACTCGCTCGTGCTGGAAAATAAACATATTAATAATTTTATGCAAACCCAAGTGGATACGAAGTGGAAAATCCGCTGGAATCTCGGCATCATTCAATTCCTGCAAGCCATTTTCGGCTGGGTCGCTTGGTAAGCGGCTAGGCTTATCCAATACTCTTAGGCATATGCTTACGAAGAAAGTTTTCCTACGGAAAACTCAGGTTATGCTTACGATGCCAGTTTTGCTAAAGCAAAACTCTAAGGAGGGACAACTGTGGCAACTTATATCAAGTCTGGCTTCAGGGCGGCATTACGGCAACCTTTCGCCACGATCGTCTTGTTCCTGTATCAGATGGGCTGGGGCATCCTGCTGTATAAGCTTGTACAGGGTGTTCTCGTCCCTCTCATGCACCGCTATCCAGGTGGCGAGCAGCCGAAGCAAGCGCTGCAGCTATTTCTAGCAGAAGGACAGTTCCAACTGGTCAAAACCGATCTTACCCATTCTTACCTCTGCTGGCTGGCTGCTCTACTTGTTATGCGCATGCTGCTCACCCCCATGCTAAATAGCGGCGTCTACTATTCGCTGACCCATTCCCAGCAAAATGCCGGCTACCGCTTTTTCCGAGGTATCAAGGAGCTCATGCTCCCATTCCTAATCGCATATGTCGTCCGAATCTCGCTTTCCTTGCTACCGCTCATTTGGCTGTTTCCCAAGGCGCAGAGGCAATTCGCACATACCACATCGTATGAGCAAGCAGCCCTCCAATTGCTGCCTTGGCTTCTGGGCTTGCTGGTCTATGGCTTTCTCTTACATCTGCTTTTTATGTATGTGCAGTTCGCGATCGCAGCCAAACTTGGCATTTTGTCCACTGTCATCACTTTCGTTCGCAGTTTGCTTCCTATTATCGGGCTTGCGCTCATCCTCCTACTTGCCTCGGGACTATTGGCAGGGGTCACAGTCACAGCAACTTACATATGGGCAGGTCTGGTAGCGCTAATCATTTATCAGCTCTTCCCGCTATTCCACATTTTCTTCCAAATGTGGGCCATAACTTCCCAATATCAGCTTCTATCTGCCAAAATGAACGGCTAAGTGCATTTAAATAAGCTGAAATTAGCACATTTTCTTCTCCCCCCTTGCAAAAGGGGCTTTTTTTTGTTTATTTTCCTAATAAACTTGCATATTTTAATGAGTAGACTCATAGAAAAGGAGGATTTTAAATGTTTATGACGAATTACAAGGACTAGCATCAAAAAAAACCAAATATTTCATGCCGAATTCCTCATTTCTTGGGGAAACGGGGGAACCACACCGGGTGAATTGATCTTGCAAGACAGGGATCATAGGGAACCTTCAACCGAACCCTCCAGCTAACCTCGTAGGCACCGGAAGGAGACAAGCAGTTGAGAAAGATTGTTGCTCTTGTTTTTAGTCTTGTTTTGTTTTTGAGTGTAGGTTTAGGAAGTGTGTCTGCGTCACAATCCACTTTGGATGAAACGGTTGACGGATTGCTAGGAATTCCGTACAGAACGGCGGGAACGACCACAAAGGGTTTTGATTGCTCTGGTTTCACCGCATACGTTTTCGACAAATTCGGCATTGATCTTCCTCATAGCTCATCATCTCAAAATAACGAAGGCTACTGGATTGACAAAAAAGATCTTCGTAAAGGTGATCTTGTGTTCTTTGACACAAGCGGCGGCAAAGGTATTTCTCACGTTGGTATCTACCTTGGAGACGGTGAATTCGTTCACTCTGCATCCGATGAAGGTATAGTGAAAAGCAAACTTAGCCAATCTTATTACGCGAAGCGGTATGTATCAGCCCGACGTGTTCTGTGGGATGATATCTACAACCAATTAACTGCTGAATCCAAGTAAATTACTGTACGATTCATGAATAAAGCCCAGACAAGCCCCGCTCGAAAGAGCAGCTTTCAGGGCTTTTATTCATTTCGGAGACATCCTGCAAATGATTACCGCTATGTTCCTGACCAAGAACCTACTGTGTCCTTTCACGTTAGGCGAGTAATATTTTCGCTATAAACTAAGCGATTACGATAATACACTTAACCGCGGCGGCTATCGAGAGCTATGGCCATTGAGATCTACAAGCGAGTACTGAGAAGCGAGCAAGAGTAGTTATCCCAACATGCTAATTCTTGTAACTTGACATCGCATGTTAGCCGTTCTATAATAACGGCATGTCGTTTTCTAGGGTTCCGTGGCGTTCATCGCCAGACTGGTCCAAGGGGAAACACGCAGCGAATACGCTGTGTCACGGAGGGGGAAAAGCCCGGGAGTCATATCGCTTAGCGATATAACTCCCGGGCTTTTCCCTTTTTTTGCGACTAAGTAGGTATGTATAACAATTTCAAGAGGAGTGATTCATCATGGCATGGTTATATCTCGTCATTGCAGGTGTATTTGAGGTAGTATGGGCGATCTCATTGAAATTTTCTAATGGTTTCACACGTTTGGTTCCTTCCGCCGTTACGATCGCAGGGATGATTGTAAGTTTCTATTTCCTAGCGGTAGCCACGAAAACTCTTCCCATCGGCACAGCATATGCGGCTTGGACCGGAATTGGCGCTGTCGGTGCGATTATTATCGGCACCCTTTTTCTAGATGAACCCATTAGTTTAACAAGGATTTTGTTCATGATTCTGATTTTAGTTGGCGTTCTCGGCCTTAAATTTACTTCTGGACATTAAGAGTTCAATAACAATTGAATAAACCGGTCCCTATCTATGCAGATTAATCCATACAAGGAGGGAAATTCAACGTGAATACATCTGATGATAGTAATCAAAAACAGATTCGCAATAACGTGTTTCTCGGGGAGGGGTTAGAAGTTGATTCCGATGTTAACGAGGATCGCAACCGAGAGCAACAATTGGATGATTCATTTCAGTATTGGTACCGGAACGTCGGTTATTGGGTGCAGCAAAAAGAAGATATGACTCAGGTGCCAAAAGAAAATGTCTTCGATGCTGCAGCTGATATGGATGCAGAGCAAGAGTTAAACGAGACTACGGAAGACGATAAGATCAATAGGTAATGTCAAACGAGAGTTCACATATGACATCTAGGAGTCCGTCGATTGTTGTAAAAAGTGCAACAATTGCTGCCAAAATCTCACCTCTCTCCCCTCGTTGTTGCATAATGTACAACAATTTGCTCCAATATTTGCCATTATGCTGCAAATGGGCTCGAGATGTTGCACAAAATGCAACTTCAGGGTGCAGAATAGCCTTTTGGCGTGTGAATTGTTGTAGAAAATGCAACATCGCTAACCGCTATAGCTCATCTACCTCATGAAAACTAAATAGCTCAAAAATCAACTTTTGGAGTATGTCTACCAGATGTGAGAAAGCATAATGAATCAATCGACTGTCTCTCTAGAATATTATTGGAGGTATGAACGATGTCTGACAATACGAATAACGTTGATGTAAACAAAACGAGTATTTTTAAAAACGGGGTTCAATCCGCAATGAATTATGTACAGAACGCCATTGAAAATGTAGCAGAATCCACACAAGACGCAACTCAAAACTTAGTGAATAATGTCATGAAAAAACGACAAAGTGATAATAGAAATAATAAGTAATTAACATGGAAAAAGCTTAGCCAGAAGCAGCCGCGCGGGCCTGGACTAAGCTTTTTTGTTGGTCTATTATATGCCGCGATTAATGGCTGCCAATAAACTATCTAGACTATGGAGCAGGCCGCTTTCTGAGCCAACGCACGATCTCGATTGGAACAGATAACTCTTGGTTCAACGCCCAGATCATTCCCCGTAATCCCGCATGGGTACCAGTTACTAACGCCAACTATGTGTGGTTCTCCGGCAATATGAGTGCTGAGAATGCCGTCATTTCAACACGATTCTCGCTCTCACAGCGGAGAGCCATTCTCGCCGCAACCCTCTTCTTATCGGTCGACAATTTCGCAGTTGTAATCATCAACGGCGTGCCGGTGGTCTATGATGCACCACAGAACACCCCTTCATTCTACAACACAGGCCGTACCTTCGACGTACGCCGGTTCTTGAGACGGGGCCGTAATGACATCGTCATCATCGCTTTTAACTTTGGCGGACCTCGTAGTGATGCTAACCCTGCAGGTGTAGCTGCTAGATTGGACATTCGACTCAGCTCATTACAATAATTAAAATGGAAAAAGGTGGGAGCTCATCCTTAGGATGGAACCCCGACCTTCTCTTCTTCACATCAATTGACGTTCACTGCCGTAGCGGCGTTTGAGCTGATTCAAGAAAAACTGCAGTGCCAGGAATAGTCCTGCGAAGCTGGTCCCTGCACTCAGAATAATCCATGGATGCAGTCGAATGTACCTTGAGCCATAGGCGATTAGCGATAACCATTCACCCGATGTGGTGATGGCGATGGAATAGCCAGCATCGCTATCACCAATGGTCTCAATGCCGCCAAGCACAATGTTAAATACAGCCAACTGGCCTAACAAGAAGAGCACCTGCATGAATTCGCTTAGGAAGATGAACAACATTTCATTTCTCATACAGGGAGCCAAATGTCGCATCGTTCGGTGGAAGAAAGAACCGCCCATCAAACGGGACACTTCAATAAATAGCCGTTCATTATAATAACGTGTCCGATCTGCCACCTGATGGGCTAAAGGGAATATCCCAATGAATGTGACTAGGCTGACAAAAGTAACCGAGAACAGCAGCTGGTAATGCGGGTCTGCCTTCAGCCCTTGATCAAGCCGCAGCCCAAAGTACATACCTGCTAAAGGCGGGAACAAGAAGACAAACGCAGGCATCGAGGAAACGACCCACTGCATGGAGCGAAGAATGCCCCATCCTTTGCCTGTGGTTCCGCTCCACAATCCCCATGGGAGGGCAAAAACAAAGCGAAACAAGGTTAACGCTAACGCCGTACCCAATGTATATTTCAACCCGTTCAGCAATAAGCTCAGCACATCAAAGCCCCTATGATCGGTGCCCAGCAAGAAGGTGCTGTTCGGCGCATATGGCGGAATGCTGTATCTCGTTTTACCGTCCTCTTGATATTGGATCATATTAATCTTGTCATCTGGCGTAATCCCATGGGGCGCAAGCCATGTGCCGAATATCATCACAAGCAGAATGAGCACGATGAGTGCAATCGAACAGTAGTAAGCCGTTGAGGAGCGTTTCATCATCTTCAAACCGCCTCCCCTGTACGAACAATAAACTTCCTACGCAAGAGTGCGTAGAACACATGAAAAGCCATAGCGACTAGTGCAAGCGCCATACAGATAGCCGACATGGAAGAAACACTCTGTAAAGCTGGGGATACAATAAAGCCTCCCAAACCTGAGATTCCGCAGATTGCTTCCGCAACAGCCATACTGGCGAGTGCCAAAGTGGTCGCTTTGGGCAAGATTGCCAGCAAATCAGGCATTACATTTCGCATAACGTGAGAAACGAGCACCTCTCTGCGGGTTAACCCTTTGGCTAATGCGGTAACGACATAATCCTGCCCAAGCTCACGCGCAATCGCAATGCGAAGGGTGCCGTAGATGGTGACCGAGGGAATCAGTGCGATCGTAAGAAACGGGATGAGGAACGGCGTTTTATCGCCGACTTGAACAATAAGCAGCACAAAATGCCCCAAATATTTCGTCGCATAGATCGCCCCCAATTGGATGAGAACGATTAAGAAAAAATCAGGCAAGCCGACAAGTAGGCCATGCGTACCATCCATCAAGGCACCTAATCGGCGGAACATGGATGCTATCATCGCAAATATCACACTAAGCACAATCGCGAGCAATAAACCAGGAATGAAATAAGTGCATGTACGAAGAAGCATGTTGGGGAGTTCCCCAAGAACAGCAACCTCTTTTCTATTGAAAGGACTGCGGAATTTGCCTAAATCCCCCTGTGCGAATCCTTTGATTTGCTCTTTCAGTGAATAACCGTAATAACGCCAGGAAATAATGGGATGCTCGAGAGGCACAGTGGTCGCACGAAATATGCCTTTGATCGACAATGTCTTTCCGATATAGTCCCACGACTTTCCATAAGGAACAGACAGTATGCCCGCTTTTTCATTTAGAACTTGACTGCCAGGCAGCTGCTCACTTATTTTCTGGATGCTCGTATCCGGACCTATTGCGACCCGAATCTGATCCGGCTGCGCAGATAAGAAGGCATTACGGATATTGCTTAGAAAGAAAATGCACACGAGTGTAAATAAGCCAAGCAACAGCCACCGAATTATCGACTTCAACTATTGTCACCTCGTTCTATTATTCACCGATGGTAGATAACTATTTTCATAGTTTATCACGATTCATTTGGAAGTTCTATCCTATACTTGGAAATAAAAAGAGGCCGCAACGAAACTAACCAAAGCTAGTTCGCTGCAACCCGGCTTAAGAGCTGAACTGCGCTTGGTGTAAGCGGCTGTACACACCGCCCACAGCGATAAGCTCCTCGTGTCCGCCCTGCTCGGTAATGCCTTGCTCCGTCACGACGACGATACGATCGGCATTCTTGATCGTCGCCAGCCGGTGAGCAATGACTAGCGTCGTGCGGCCACGCGACAGCTCGGCCAGCGACTGCTGAATCGCCGACTCTGTCTCCGTGTCGAGCGCCGACGTCGCCTCATCGAGGATGAGAATCGGCGGATTCTTCAAGAACATCCGCGCGATCGCGAGGCGCTGCTTCTGACCGCCAGAGAGCTTGACGCCGCGCTCTCCGACAACCGTATCCAGCCCCTTCGGCTGCGTCTGGATATAACCCGCCAGCTGCGCGCGCCGCGCAGCTTCCCAGATTTCCTCATCCGTCGCGCCAAGCTTGCCGTACGCAATGTTCTCCCGCAACGTGCCGGAGAACAGGAACACATCCTGCTGCACGATGCCGATCTGACGGCGCAGCGACTCCAACTGGATGCCGCGAATATCGAGGCCATCAATGGAAATGCTGCCCGCGCTCACATCGTAGAATCGGGGCAGCAAGCTGCAGATCGTGGTCTTCCCAGCGCCCGATGGTCCCACGAAAGCAACGGTTTCTCCCGCGCGAATGGATAAGCTGATCTCATTCAATACACGGGCTTCATCCCCGTAGCCGAATGACACAGAGTCGAACGTAATTTGACCTTCGAGATGACTAACCTTCACAGCATTCGGCTGATCAGCTACCTCAGGCTCCGTATCAATGACTTCCACATACCGTTTAAAGCCGGCAATTCCCTTTGGGTAGCTTTCAATGACATTATTAATTTTCTGAATAGGGCCTAGAAAAACATTCGTTAAGAGAACAAAAGCAATAAATTCACCATAGGTAATCTGCTTGTCGATTACGAACCAAGTGCCGCAAATAAGGACGAAAACCGTTACCAAACGCATCAAAATGTAACTCAGCGAGACATTCCACGCCATAATTTTATAGGACAGCAGCTTTGTCAGCCGGAACCGTCCATTGTTATCTTCAAACAGCTTCTTCTCATAGGACTCATTTGCAAAAGCTTGAACGACACGAATCCCTCCAATATTATCTTCGACTCTTGCGTTAATATCGGCGAGGTCACCCATCATTCGACGGAACGTCTTGGTCATTTTTTGATTAAAATACACCGCTATCCATAGCAAAAATGGGACGATAACAAAGGTTAAGAGCGCTAACTTCATATTAATATGAAGCATAAGCAGAAGTGCACCGATCAGCGTCATTACCGCAATGAACAAGTCCTCCGGACCATGATGCGCAACTTCACCTATTTCAAGCAGATCGTTTGCCATTCGGGACATCAATTGACCCGTTTTGTTATTGTCGTAGAACCGAAATGAGAGCTTCTGCAGATGATCGAACATCTTTTTTCGCATATCCGTCTCGATATTAATCCCTAGCTTATGCCCCCAATACGTGACTATGAAATTTAGCACCGTGTTGAGTCCGTAGACAGCAAGCAAACCCGCGCAAGCCCAAAGAATCCAATTCCAATTCCCGGCAGGAAGCAATTTATCAACGACCTGATTAACAGCAAGCGGGAAACCCAGTTCTAGGAGCCCAGCCACAACCGCACAGGTAAAATCCAAAATAAATAAGTGCTTATAGGGCCGATAATACGAAAAAAAGCGTTTTAACACATGTATCCCCACCTTCCTTCGCCTATTATACCTGATAGGGTCTGCCAGCTGAATGCTTTCTAGAAAATAGGCCATTGTCCGAGGACAGGTGTCCAATCTTTTCATATATATAGGGAAACGGCATCCTGTGTGTATGGAGGAATGGACTTATGCTCAGCAACTCATTAGATACACGGACGGCTATCTTTCTAGCAGCTATGTGCAGCCAAAGCTATGGTCAATTTGAAAATGGTCCCGAAAGCGTTATCTTGCCAAACGATTACCGGATGGTTTCCTCCTTCAAGGCGACTTCCATCCTGAGTGAAAAAAAGTTTTTCGGCTTTATTGCCGAATCTGATCGACAAATTGTCATCGTATTTCGAGGCACGCATACGACTTCCGATTGGATTTCCGATGCCATTGCTAGGCAAACCCAGTTTCCTTACTCCAAAGAGCAGTGCCTCGTACACGAGGGTTTTCTCGACATCTACCGATCAGCCCGCAAATCGATTGTGACAACACTAAACAAACTTTCTACGGAGAAAACGCTATACATCACAGGCCACAGTCTTGGAGGAGCTCTCGCTGCTTTATGCGCGGCCGATATTTCCACAAACACGAAATTTAAAAATCCTTCCGTGTATACTTATGCTTCACCGCGCGTTGGAAATCAGGCATTCGCTAGTCTTTTCGACCGCAGGACCGGGCCTCACTATCGGATCTATAATACCAACGACTTCGTCCCTTTACTTCCGCCCTTCATTTATAAATCTCCTCGAACGGATCAGGTTTATCATTATATTCATGTAAAAAAGGGAGTTGAATTAACTTTTCAAAGAGGCTCCGTCACCGCTAATCACTCGATTAGCAACTATTTCAATGAACTTGCCAAGCTGGATCCCCGCTTCACGAAGCAGTTATACGCTAAGACTCCAGGATTTTGTCCGAACTGAAAAGATTGCCAACCACCTGGCCAAGAAAGGAAGGGTTGAAGGCAATCTTTTTTGTTTACTTAGAGGTCAACTGCTCCCACCTAATAGATGGTTTAAACAACGCAATAAAGGTAAAAATAGGAGTCAATACTGATTTGCATCTTTTTACGCTATTCGACTATTTTGTCGCAAAGGAGCCCTGCCTTGATTCTAGTCATTTGCCTGCTTTTTGTTTGGTTTAGTATCCTTATATTCGCTTTCCTGCCCAATAAGTTGTCTATCATAACGAACGTATTGCTTTACATGCTCTTAGCTGTCGTGGATATTAACAAATTAACGATTCTTAGTGATACTTTAGAAGTTTTCCAACTCAGCAGAAAGGTTCCTGAATTCCTTTCGATGATTTTACATAGGGACTTCACCTTTTCAATAACTCTTCTCACTTTTGCCAATGTCTACCTGACCACATGGAAACGAAGTACAAAAGTAGGCATTTCTCTGTATACATTCTCTTATCTCTTCTGCACAGGCCAATTCCTAAGATTCAATGGTGCATTAACCTATGAGAGATGGAACATTTTCTATGAATGCTTACTCATTGTATCAATGATGGTTCTCAGTTATTGGATCGGCCGTATGTTACAACACCTACAGCAAAAGGAGCAATCTCTATGAACGACGTAATCATTTACGATAATAGATTTAACGGAAATGAATGGTTCGTCATTGCGATTATTGTCATAGGGACCCTTGCTATTTGGCTATTACCGAAAAAGTTTACCTTAACACAGAGCTTGTTTAATTTGTTGATTGGGGTCGTTTTTGGTCTTATGTTTGATCATACCATTGCCGTCCCGCCCTTTGATTTCTACGATGTGGGTGACGAATCCCGTTATCAGCCGTTTGATATTTTCTCCTATTTGATGTATGCACCATTTGGTTATATATTTATTTATTTTTACGAAAAATGGGGTGTACGCGGTTTTTACACGATACCCTACATCTTACTCTGGACGTCTATGGGCATAGGTGTCGAGTGGCTTAGTGTACTCGTTGGTGTTTTTCATTACAAGCACGGGTATCAGCTCGTTTATTCCATACCGATCTATTTATTTTTGCAATCTATCCATTTATTACTTTACCGAACGCTCTTTCCGAAGCGTAAGACGATTTCATAGACTACTTCTACAAAACATTCTTTTCCACAATTCTTTTCCACACTCGGTTTTCAACCCTGACAGACTCTTGTCAGGGTTACTTGTTTATAATCGGTTTATACAAATGAATGAGTAAAGAAGGGAAATGATCACATGACGAAATCAACGAATCAAACCGGCATTGTTATAGCCGGATTACTGCTAGCCATTCTAATGGCTTCGATGGACAATACCATCGTTGCAACCGCCATGGGCTCCATTATCGCAGACCTCGGTGGACTCGATAAGTTCGTTTGGGTCACATCGGCTTACATGGTCGCTGAAATGGCAGGAATGCCGATTTTTGGTAAATTATCGGATATGTATGGACGTAAGCGTTTTTTCATCTTTGGTATCTTAATGTTTATGCTAGGATCTGCTCTTTGTGGAACAGCTACCTCAATCGTACAGTTAAGCTTGTACCGGGCTATACAAGGCATTGGCGGCGGCGCATTGGTACCCATCGCTTTCACAATCATGTTCGATGCCGTTAAACCGGAAAGCAGAGGCAAGCTAATGGGATTGTTTGGAGCGGTATTCGGTATGTCCAGCATCTTCGGGCCGCTCCTTGGCGCTTATATGACCGACTATATCAAATGGGAATGGATTTTCTATATTAATTTACCGCTTGGATTGATTTCCTTCCTGATGATTGCCATTTTCTATAAAGAATCCCTCCAGCATGCTAAACAACGTATCGACTGGGCCGGCGCATTCTCGCTTGTAGGTGCCATCGTCTGCTTAATGTTTGCCATGGAGCTTGGCGGTAAGCAATTTGCCTGGAACTCCGCTCAGATCATTAGCTTATTTACTGGATTTGCTCTTCTCGCGGTTATTTTCCTCTATGCGGAGACGCGGGCAGAGGAACCGATCATCTCCTTCCGGATGTTTCGGGATCGCCTCTATTCGGCAAGCAATGCGATCGCGATGTTAAGCGGCGCAGCCTTTATTACGGCATCTGTCTATATTCCGATCTTCATTCAAGGTGTTCTCGGTGGAAGTGCAACGAACTCCGGTCTCGTACTTCTGCCTATGATGCTCGGCACTGTAGTTACAGCTACCGCAGGCGGCTTCCTCATTAGTAAATTTTCATATCGAGCCATCCTGATCTCCACCCTCATTTTGCTTGTGGCTGGTATGGCACTGCTGATTACGTTGACCCCAGCTTCGTCGCGTTTGCTTATCACGGCCTATATGATATTAGTCGGCTTGGGAATCGGCGCTTCATTCTCTGTGCTCAGTAACGCTGCTATTCATTCCGTACCTGCCAGTCAACGAGGGGCTGCGAACTCTACGCTGAATTTCCTTCGCTCACTCGGCATGACGATCGGAATCACCATCTTCGGTATTATTCAAAGCCATTCGTTAACCCGGCATTTATCGGATGCCTTTGCAGGGAACGGTCAATCCGCGATGCCGCAGGGTTTAGACTTTAAAGACCCGCATGCTCTGCTTGACCCGGCGACTCGCACTCAAATTCCGGAGCAAGTCCTCGGGAAAATATCAGAAGGACTCTCCTCCTCCATCGTGGCCACATTTGCGTGGGGACTTATCCCTGCAGTACTCGCTTTAGCAGCCGCTTTTGCCATGAGCAAAGAGAAGCATGTGATCGAAAAGGAGAAAGAAACGTTCGCGGTCGCATCGCATTAGGCGGCTTTAAGGCAAGTTCCTTCAAAACCGCTGAACACAAAAAGACCAGAGATCTACCGCGGATTCCTGGTCTTTCTTTTGCTTTATAACTTATTACTCATCAAATAGATTCGTAGACAAATACCGCTCACCGGTATCTGGCAGGATAACCACGATAGTCTTCCCTTTATTCTCTGGTCGTTTGGCAATTTCACTTGCTGCGTAAGCAGCTGCGCCGGATGAGATACCGACCAGCAGACCTTCCGTTTTGGCCAGTTCACGGGCCGTCATTACGGCATCCTCATTGCTCACTGTAAAAATATCATCGACAACTGAACTTTTGAAATTATCTGGAACAAACCCGGCACCGATGCCCTGAATATGATGTGCGCCACGACTGCCACCTGACAAAACGGGTGAATCCGCGGGCTCGACGGCTATCACTTGAATGGATGGATTTCTCTGTTTCAGTATCTCACCCACACCCGTGATCGTCCCTCCCGTACCAACTCCCGCGATAAAAATATCAACTTTACCGTCTGTATCTTTCCATATTTCTTCGGCCGTGGTATTTCTGTGAATCTCCGGATTGGCTGGATTGCTGAATTGTTGCGGTATAAATGAGTTTGGCATCTTGGCAGCTAATTCCTCTGCTTTTCGAATTGCGCCTAACATGCCTTCAGAGGCTGGAGTGAGAACAAGTTCTGCACCTAGAGCCTTTAATAATTTCCTGCGTTCTATACTAAAAGAATCTGGCAATATAATGATTAACCGATACCCTAGCGCAGCCGCTGCAAAAGCAAGAGCGATTCCTGTATTTCCGCTGGTAGGCTCAATAATGACAGTCTCTTTATTGATCTTTCCTGATTTTTCAGCCTCTTTAATCATTGCGAAACCGATACGATCTTTTACACTGCCAGCCGGGTTAAAATACTCCAGCTTCGCAACGACTTTGGCCTCAAGTCCATGCCGATTATTATAATTCCAGAGCTCGAGCAGCGGCGTATTACCGATTAACTCTGTCAAATTGCTATAAATTTTCGTCATAAGAAAACCTCGCCTTCCCTTTATATATTAAACCCATGAACTTAATCGGATAAATACAGTATATCACGCATGCCAGTGAAAAAATAAATCAATACTGCTGATAGTTTGGTACGCTATTTTCTTATATTATGCTGATTTCGTATAATATCCACAGACGAAGAACGTCCTTTAGCCTTTTTGCGAAAGCAAGGATGGATAAAGTTTCCCCGATCCTCAGAAATCGCCGACGAGGATGAACTTATGGTAAACTGAACTATATATGACGGTAAGAAGCAAGGGGAAAAGATGAAAATGAAACTAGTATCCTGGAACGTTAATGGGTTAAGAGCATGTGTCAATAAAGGGTTTATTGATTATTTCGGACAAACGGATGCAGATATATTCTGTCTTCAAGAGACGAAGCTGCAGGAAGGACAAATTAACCTAGAACTGGGCGAAGCCTATACACAATATTGGAATTATGCAGTGAAAAAAGGGTATTCCGGCACCGCCGTTTTCACAAGAATTCAACCGCTCTCAGTGAGATATGGTATGGAGGAGAACGAAGAGCCGGAGGGTCGGATACTCACGTTGGAATTCGACGATTTCTACCTTGTGACCGTATACACACCTAATGCGAAGCGTGATCTCTCTAGGTTGGATTACCGGGTGGAGTGGGAAGATCGTTTTCGCAGCTACCTCTTGCAATTGGACGCCCAAAAGCCCGTTATCGTTTGCGGCGATTTGAATGTTGCCCACCATGAAATTGACATCAAGAATGCGAAGGGGAATCTCAATAATTCGGGCTTTACCCCGCAGGAACGCGGCAAAATGACGGAATTGCTAGATGCAGGATTTATCGATACGTTCCGACACCTCTACCCAGATCGGACAGACGTTTATTCGTGGTGGTCTAATATGCCAGGCGTAAGAGCGCGGAATGTGGGATGGAGAATCGACTATTTCCTTGCTTCTACGAGACTAGGTCCTAAGATCATTGATGCACAAATTGACTGTGAAATATTGGGCAGCGATCATTGTCCTGTCGTATTAGAACTCGATTTGACCTCTTAATTTAAACGTTGAAAACGAGATTGGAGCGATTATTATACTAACCACATCCTTAGGACGTTTGCGTCTAACAAGCTACATTGAAGGTATTTCTTATCTTTTCCTTCTACTTATAGCCATGCCGTTTAAATACTTTTTGGACCAGCCTCAACTCGTTTCCATCGGAGGTATGTTTCACGGTGTGATGTTCGTGCTTTACATCTTAACAGCGGTGCAAGCTTTTGTGCAACGACGTTGGAGCTTGAACCGGGCACTCCTTATTATTGGCTGTATTTTCATCCCGTTCCTCTTCATTAAACAAGATCGTATGATCCATAACGAGGAGTTGGAGCTAAAGAAGAGTCGTCCAGTTGACCCGAAAAAGAGGGCTTAGACGGACGATGTTCAAGCCGCTTTATTTCATCATAGCACTTCTTCGAACCCCTTCTTTGGGGTTCTTTTGCTATTCATTAAGTTTTGAAATTCAAGACTTTCGCAAAACAAAAAGGCTGCAGCAGCCTGCCCAAAGGCAAACTATCACAGCCTACAAAACCGCACAACTAATATCCATATGTATTACGACGTGAATTTCGACTGCCAATATAAGATCTGACGGATTTATAGCCATAAATGCTTAGCAGGAGCAGCTCGAGAACCCAAATAATGATGGTCGAAATATGACTTAGCTCGAGTCTTGAACCTCAAGCTTCAGAATATCGACCTCGCTCCAAGATCTACACCGACGTTAACAAAGATCAGGTTTACCTGCTTACATGACTTGGTTTTCCCAGGGTGGCTGGATCTGGCACATGTTTATTCAGCCTTGAATTCCAAGCAGCAAGAGCATCCAAAGCATTGTCTTGATTCGGAACATGACCGACAATTCGATCTACAGCCGAAATCACTTATACCGGATTAGAAGGTGTTGGAACGGCCGGCTCTCCATCCCGCCCAAGCCTTCTGCTTGCCGTTTCTCGTTTTCCGACAGCGGGGACGTGACTTCCTGCCTTTGCAAGACCAGAGATAGGCATGTTGTTATACACACACTCGTAATTTCCTTCAGGAATCAGATAAGTTTCATGGTAGATCCCAACCGCGCCGTCCGTTCCAACCTTTTTATTAAAATTACGCCACGCTTCTAAATGGGTTGCACCATGCCTAGCATAGTACTCTAATTGCTCAAACGTTTTCCAATACTGGACAAGGGTCACGCCTCGCCAAGAGAGATGAAAACTGGCATCCAAAAAGCCTAATTCAGGGTTGCGATACAATTCTTGAAGCATCGGACTCATTGCCTTGGCCACAGGCAGCCACTTATGAAGAGCCCACAATTTGTTCACTCTCATCCCGATGATAAAGACAACGAAAGGACCATCCATCTGCGCCGTAAATCTGCCCGGAATTACTTTGCTCATGTATTCATCGCTCCTTCTACCTATTTTCAAGCAATTGTAAATGGGTGTTATAAAAGCTCTTAATATCCTTGGAACCATATAGTTGAGCGGTCAGAAATGCTCCGTAAAACACCGTAAACAAAACCTTTACCGCTGTTTCTACCGTAAATTCTTTTCTTAGCTTTCCTTCTGCCTCCGCCTCCGTCATGCAGCGATGAAAAAGTTTGAACATATCAGGTGTCTGCGCGCCAACTTCCACATGATCAGGGAACAGCAGATGAACCTCTGCCTCACTCAATTCCGGCATGCAAGGATGCATGTTCATTTCTGCCAGAAAAGATATCAAGCTTGGCATTAATCCCGCTCTTTCCTCCGTCTCTTCCGCCACTTTATGAAGCACATGCTGGATAACCGAGAACCCGCGTTTACCCTCCGCTTCGATCTCAATGATACGTTCCGTTAACCAAACACGCATAAAATAAACGAGCAAGTCTTCCTTTTTCTGATAAAACTTAAAGAACGTAACCCGGGATACCTCCGCTTTGCGGCAAATATCGTCGAGCATCATGTCTCGAAACATCTTGTCTCCTATTAGTGACAAACTGGCTTCATACAAGGCCACTTTGGTTCTAGCCTTTTTTAGTTCCCTTAATGAAATAGCTGAGCTGTCCATGGGTTATCTCCTATAATTACAATTAACTTCAGTAAATAACTTAACACGTGTTAAGTTATTTATTCAAGATAAAGTGATTTATAAAAATGCCCCCTAAAAAAGGCTTCATTGCAGCTCCATCCCCGACTTTGGGTGGGGCCTTCACTCCGTCTGAGGTCGCTTTTGAAGATGTTCACCTTGATGATAGAATCAACTCAATGATAAAAAGACCGAATGCGAGGGATGAATAATGGGAGTACAACGAAGTACGATTCGCGCTTGGGCATTTGGAGTATTAGCTTTTTTGGCTTTGGCAATTGGAGCTTATGCTTTGGTCATGTACGGGACACCAGACCACCTCCATAAGCAACCGTTCGTAACGGGAAAAGGCAGTTTGCCCGATTTGTGGTACAACATCCTCTGGGCTCATGCCATCTCGGCTGGAGTGGCACTTGCAATAGGCTGGCTACAGTTTATCAAGAAGCTTCGCCACCATGCTCCGAACATTCACCGTTTGATCGGCTATATGTACTCCACAATGATTACAATCGGGGGCTTAACTGGTCTGTACTTAGCTTTCTATGCGAATGGCGGTTGGTTCGCGCAACTTGGCTTCGGATCGCTGTCAGTCCTATGGCTTTACACACTCTTCCGCAGTCTAAAGAGCATCATCGTCGATCGCGACAAGGCCGATCACGGCCGCTGGATGGTACGTAATTACGCGCTCAGCTGTGCGGCAATCACCCTACGGATTTATACAGCGCTGGCTGCGGTATTTCTGGGACTGACCGATACGAATGATACTTTTTTCGTTATCGCCTGGATTTGTTGGATACCGAATCTGTTGCTCGCAGAGCTTTTCATTGGTGAAAAGAAGCGTACGACCGGAAGGACGTTGGTGCGGTAGTTAGGAGTGGACATTAAAAAGATGGCCCCTATGATAATAGGAGCCATCCCTCTGTCCTATAGACTCTGCTCGCTTATTCCCAATGCCGGGTCGAAAACCAGCATTTTCGTCCCAATTTTGTCAATAAAGAACCGGTCATGACTTACCGTTATGACGGCGCCGGGAAAATGGATCAACGCCTGCTCCATCACCTGAATGCTCGTTAAATCCAGATGATTGGTTGGCTCATCCAATATGATGACTGCCGCACCGGAGAGAAGGCATTTCGCTAGCGCGACCCGGGCCTTCTGTCCGCCGGACAGGTTGCCGATGAACTTGCTCAGATCCATCTCAGAGAATTGCAACATGGATAGGAATTTGTTCACCTTTTTCCGCGGGGCATCCAATCCCAGACCGTACGTATTCACCGCATGGCTGACGGTATCCTTAGGATTAAGCTCCTCCCACATCCGGTTGAAGTAGGCGTAGCTGACGCCTTTCTCCCAAATCACCTCGCCGGATTCAGGCTTCTCCTGACCCGTAAGCACCTTAATGAGCGTGGACTTCCCGCTTCCGTTAGGGCCAACGATGACTAAACGGTCTTCCTTCTGAATGTCGAAGCTGACGTTCTGAAAGATTTGCCGATCATCGTAGGTCTGCCCAATATTCTTGACTTCGCACAGCTTGTCCGGAAAGCGCAATTTCTCATAAATATCAGTGATTAGAACATTTACGGGATGCGGCTCTATCCGCTTTTTGTTATCCGCCAGCTGGCGGGAGAGACGGTCCTTTGAAGATTTTTTGCTTGCACGGCTGTCAATGGCTTCTGACTCCATGAGAAGAAGATCTTCCTCCCACTCGAACTGGCGGTCCAATTCCTTCTTGCGCATCTTCTTTTTGCGAATGTAGTCCGTATAATTCCCTTCGTATTCCTGAAAATGATAGTTCTCGATCTCTATCGTTCGCGTGACTACTTTGTCAATAAATTGCCGGTCATGTGACACTAGAATCATAGCGCCTTTGAACCGATACAACCACTGCTCCAACCATGCTATACCTTCCATATCCAAATAATTCGTCGGTTCGTCGAGCAAAACAACATCAGGCAGCTCGATGAGCATCTTGGCAAGCGCAGCACGGTTTCTCCAACCTCCGGACAATTCGTCGATAGGCTGATGGCGCGATCTCTCGTTGAACCCCAGCTTCGTAAGAACGGTGTTAATCTCGACAGATACGTTCCAGCCATCCAAATGATCCATTTGTTCGAATAGCTCTGCCTGCCTCGTCAACAGCCTATCCATTTCACCGTCTTCGGTGACCAAACCCAGCTTTTCTCCAACTTCCTGCAGCTCCCGTTCGATAAGAACAACCTGTTCGAAGCACATTTCCAGCTCTTGCTGTACGGATAGGCTTCCGCGCATTTCCGAGAATTGGGAGAAGTACCCTACTTTAACCTGCGGATCTATGTCCACTTTTCCGAACGTTGGCTCTTCTTTACCCATAATCAGCTTAAAAACCGTCGACTTACCGGCACCGTTCCGCCCGATAAGGCCGATTCGCTCTCCTTGGGTCACGCGAAAATAGATATCGCGAAAGATCAGGGACTCTTCATATTTCTTAGTGACGTTCTCCAAACGAATTACACTCATGTCTATCACCCTTCTAATTCCGTCAGTCTAGCGTGATTATAACACTAGATCACTGTGCTAATCTCTTCTCGTTTTGATCTATCGACCGATCCCTGCGCAACCAGATCATAACCGGGATCAGCAGCAGTGACAGGAACCCGCCCGCAAGAGAGAGGAAGGCAAAGCTGGAATTGGCGACGACCATGCCCGACAACGCTCCGCCCGATGCCCCCGCCAAGGATACAAGGACATCTACTGTTCCTTGCGTCTTGGCGCGCGTAGCCGGGGATGTCGCATCGATGATCTGCGCAGTGCCGCTGATCAGACCAAAGTTCCAACCGAGTCCGAGCAGCGCCAGAGCGACGATGAGCCAGACCATCGAATCGGCCGGCGCCCATGCGGCAAGCAGTCCGGCTAGCAGCAGCGTGATCCCCGATGCGTAGGACATGAACGTACGCCCGACTTTGTCCACGAGAACTCCCGTTACCAAGGAAGGCAGAAACATCGCCGCGACATGAATACCGATCACCACGCCCACCGCGCCCAACCCATGTCCGTGATGCTTCATATGGACAGGCGTCATCGTCATGATGGCGACCATCACCATCTGCGTTAAGACCATCACGGTCGTCCCGATGATGATCCCCCGATTACGGACTGCTGGCGCCATGATTTCCGCATCAACCGCCGTTTTGGATGGATTCGCTTGATGCGCTTCGGCGATAGCTTTAGAGACGATATACGGATCTGGGCGGAGAAATGCCCATATCACCAGACCTGCCAGGATAAAAGCGACTGCCGCCAGCATAAACGGGCCCGCCAAAGCAGGGGCGCCGACAGATGTCGCTAATCGTCCCATGACCCCTACCAGGTTCGGCCCCGCAACCGCACCAAAGGTCGTGAATACCATGGCTAAGCTAACAGCTCTCGCACGCTGCTTAGGCTGAGCTAAGTCGGTTCCCGCATAACGCGCCTGCAGGTTAGTCGACGTGCCGGCGCCATAGATCAGCATCGAAGCAAACAAAAGCGGAAGGTTGTCAGCAATAGCTGCAAATACAACTCCGATCGCGCCGATCCCCCCTGCAAAAAAACCTGCGGTTAGGCCTACCCGACGGCCGAGACGCCCAGAAAGCCGTCCGACAAGCAGTGCTGACGAGGCCGCGCCCAGCGTCAACAGCGCCGAAGGAACCCCAGCTAAGCTATCCGTCCCGAGCATATCCTGAGCAAGCAGTGCTCCGACCGTGACGCCTGCCGCGAGTCCCGCTCCGCCGAATAGTTGGGCGATGATCACGATCGTTAGCGATCTTCGATAGAGCTGCTGCTGTCTCTCAGGAGAATGAATGTATTCTTTAATCAATTCGCTTCCTTCAGCCATTCATGCTCTCCCCCCTCCAGCTTGTACGCCGTGATCCCCTCCCGCTGCAACTTGGCAACTGCCTGAGTCGAACTGATGCAGTAGGGGCCTCTGCAATACACCACAACTTCAGCGGGCCTAGGCAGATTGTGAAGATAAGGTTCAAACTCCTCCATCGGTACGGAGATGGCTCCCGAGAGATGACCGGCCTCGTATTCGTCTCTCGATCTTACATCAAGTAGGATGATCTCTCCGGTCTCTATCTTCGCCCTCGCTTCCTCTAAAGAAAGCGTCCTCACATCCTCATAGTGGTGTGAAAATTCCTGTCTAATCCGCGAAACCTCCGCAAGCTGACTCTCGCCAATTTGCCACAAAGCAAACAAAAACGCGGCAATGGAAGGGTCAGCCAACGAATAGATGACATATGTACCTTTCTTGCTGAACTTCACTAGCCTGGCATCGAGCAAAACCTGCAGATGGCGGGATACGTTAGCCACGCTCATCTCCGTGACTTGGGCCAGCTTCTCTACCGACTTAGGCCCCTGAGCAAGCAAACTCAAGATTTCAAGCCGCTTGTCGCTGGATAGGCACTTCCCCACACGGGATAACTGCTGAAATAGTTCATTTTTAAATTCTTTTGCGGAAGGGATTGCCTCAGGTACAGAATCCATATTCGTTCATCCTTTCATATTCAATTCATTAATTGAATAATAGAATGTAAGTAGGCTGTTCGTCAAGAGATAATCGACTTCTCAGCTGACCATCCTGCGCGTCCG
>NZ_AUGY01000066.1 GCF_000422905.1 Paenibacillus alginolyticus DSM 5050 = NBRC 15375 | reverse complement strand
GGGGCGGCTCTCTCTACTAACATAGTGGCTCTAATAGATTAACGTGGTGGCTCTCACTCATTAACTCGATGGCTCTATGGCACCGAAATATTCATATTAGTTACAGCTTGCTAGCTAAAACCGGTATCTTTTGTAGATATAGCAGAATTCAACTTTTTACAGAGAGAGTTCTTTTAAAGAAATACTTTACATGAGAACATTTGTTTGGTATTATAAAATTAAGAACAAATGTTCGAATTGAGGGGGTTGAGGATATGGAACTGCAAATTACCGATGTGCAATCTCATACGTTTCGATCAGAAGAGGAATGTGAGAATTTCTTAATGAAGTTGCGCTGGTCTAATGGGTTTTGCTGTCCTCGCTGTGACCACAATGAAGCTTTTAAAATCCGTACACGTAGATTATTAGAGTGTAAGGAATGCAGAATGCAGGTCTCTATAACTGCTGGGACGATCATGCATAAATCCAAGCTCTCATTACTCCACTGGTTCCGTGCCATCCAACTGCTATTGCAAGAAGGCAAAGAGTATACTGCGAGTTCTTTATCACATATCCTAGAAATTAATTATAGAAGTGCTCAATTGTTGCTTCAGAAAATTCATTATGCAAATTTGGTTAAAGAGAATAGACTTAATGTATTCCAAAAATTAAGAGAATCAACAACTATAACTCCATTATTTAATGATCAGGACTCAATTGAAGAAAAACCTCAAACCAATTTAAGTCAAAACTCCCCTAACGAGTGGAATTTACGCTCTTACCTAGAATCCAAAATAAATAGACTCAATTCCAAATTGATGATACGGAGTATTTTACCTAAGGAGCACCAAATATATTTACGTAATATGAATAGATCTGGGTATACGTTTAATAAATGGATTAAGACGTTTGTATCGGTGTATTTTTATCCTACTTTTCTAAAGTGTTTTCAACTCTCTGCTTAGCTCAATGGCATGAATTGACTCATTCTTTATTTTCAGGCATGATGGGAGGACAGCATGTTTGAAAACAATGGAGCAGGAGAGTGGCTCAGTTGAAAAAGACTTTACAAGTACCTATTCATTTCTATCGGAAGTTTATTTCTCCGTTGAAGCCGCCAACTTGCCGATTCTATCCTACTTGTTCGCAATATGCTCTAGAAGCAATTGAAGTTCACGGTGCGTTGAAGGGATCGTGGTTGTCGGTGAAACGGATTTGTAAATGCCATCCATTTCATCCGGGTGGTGTGGATCATGTGCCGGCACGTGCGGAAAATTTATCTCATAACGATCAGTCTGCTTGACAGGCGGCTCATATTTTCGATATATTTGCCTTAAGTTGTAAATAATATGGTTTCGATGAACGGATAAGTACAAACGGAGGCCTATAAACAGAGAGCCGGGTTAGGTGAAAGCCGGTATAGGAGTAGGTTTGGAATATGGTCCCGGAGAATAGGCTTTCGAGCTGCTCAGATTGCATTTGTGAAGCAAATGGCAAAATGGGAGTAAGCTGGCCTCGTGTCCCAGCGTTAATGGGCAAGTCGTAATCGACTTACTGAGCCCCGAGCTTGTGAAAGGCGGGGGAACCTGGGTGGTACCGCGTGAGTTCAGCTCTCGTCCCAAGATGGATGAGGGCTTTTTGTGTTTTCTACTATTTGCTAGGAGGAACGAATGATGTCAACCCAATCGAAAACATTTTACATTACAACACCAATTTATTACCCGAGTGATAAGCTGCATATTGGTCACGCTTATTCCACGGTAGCTGGTGATGCTATGGCGCGCTACAAGCGACTGCGCGGCTTTGATGTCAGGTATTTAACAGGTACGGATGAACATGGTCAGAAGATTGAGCGTAAGGCTCAAGAGAAAGGAACAACGCCTCAGCATTTTGTTGATGATATTGTTACAGGAATCAAAGAGCTTTGGTCGAAGCTGGATATCTCATATGATGATTTTATTCGAACAACCGAAGATCGTCATAAAGATGCCGTTGGTAAAATTTTTCAAAGGTTACTGGATCAAGGAGACATTTATTTAGGCGAGTATGAGGGCTGGTATTGTATTCCCGATGAATCTTTTTTTCCGGAAAGCAAGCTGGTAGATGGGAAGTGTCCAGATTGTGGGCGTCCTGTGGAGAAAATGAAGGAGCAAACTTATTTCTTCCGGATGAGCAAGTATGCCGATCGCTTAGTGCAGTATTATGAGGAAAATCCAGATTTCATCCACCCAGAATCTCGTAAAAACGAAATGCTGAATAACTTCATTAAACCAGGTCTTGAGGATTTGGCTGTATCTAGAACGACGTTTGACTGGGGAATCAAAGTTCCTGGGGATCCGAAACACGTTATTTATGTCTGGATCGATGCGCTTTCCAACTACATTACTGCGCTTGGCTATGGCTCAGAAGATGAAAGTAAATTTAAGAAATATTGGCCTGCGGATGTTCATTTAATGAGTAAGGAGATTGTACGATTCCACACGATTTATTGGCCAATTATGCTGATGGCTCTTGACTTACCTTTGCCGAAAAAGGTGTTTGCGCACGGCTGGTTGCTCATGAAGGACGGCAAAATGTCTAAGTCCAAAGGGAATGTAGTCGATCCGGTTACTTTGATCGACCGTTATGGATTAGATGCGCTGCGTTACTATCTCATGCGCGAAGTGCCTTTTGGGGCCGATGGAACATTTACGCCGGAAAGTTTTGTTGAGCGAGTCAATCATGATCTCGCCAATGATCTCGGGAATCTGTTGAACCGTACGATCGTGATGATCGATAAGTACTTTGCAGGCAAGATTCCCGCATATGTTGCGGGGGCTACCGAATATGACGAAAGTCTCATAGAGACTGTTGGTTCTACGGTAGCGAAGTACGAGGAAGCAATGGAAAAAATGGAGTTTTCCATTGCGCTATCTGCCGTGTGGCAGCTTATCAGCCGCACGAACAAATATATCGACGAGACGCAGCCGTGGTCGATGGTGAAGGATGAAGCCAAGCGAGAGACACTTGGCTCCGTGATGTATGTGCTGGCTGAATCCCAGCGCATTTCATCTGTGCTGCTGCGTCCGTTTTTGACCAAGACGCCGCAATTGATTTGGCAGCAGCTAGGCTTAGCTGTAGAAGACCTGCCACGTTTGACAGCGTGGGAGAGCGTGCAGACCTTCGGTCATCTCCCTGCCGGCACAAAGGTGCAGAAGGGGGAGCCAATGTTTCCTCGGCTGGACGTGGAGGCAGAAGTCGCCTACATCGTCGAGGCCATGGGTGGCGGCGCTGCAGTTAACGCCGACGAATCGACAACGGCAGCGCCTGCGGCCGCTGCCAACGCAGTGCCCGCGCCAGAGGCAAAGGACGAAATCGCGATTGACGATTTTGCCAAAGTGGAGCTGCGCGTAGCACAGGTGTTATCGGCCGAGCCTGTGAAAGGCGCCGATAAGCTTCTCAAGCTGCAGCTCGACCTCGGATACGAGCAGCGCCAGGTTGTATCAGGCATTGCGAAGTTTTACTCGCCAGATGAGCTTGCTGGACGCAAAGTGATTTGCGTAACGAATTTAAAGCCCGTCAAGCTGCGCGGCGAACTGTCACAAGGTATGATTCTCGCTGCTTCACATGGCGACCAGCTGACACTTGCTACTGTCCCTGAATCAATGCCAAACGGAGCAATTGTTAAATAATAGGAATCAAACGAATAAACACCTCATCCCTTATTTTGAAGTGCACCCCTTAGAATAGACATTGGAAAAACCCTATGGGTATCCGATGATATTCTAGGGGGTGCATTTTATTATGCCAGCAAAGAAAGGACAAAAGTTTAAGCATTATCCTGAGTCTCTTAAGTTGGAAGCAATTCGGTTACATGTTGATTTGGGGTGGAGTTACAGTAAGATCACAAATCACTTGGCAGTACATGATAGGGATCGAGTTAAAGTCTGGATGAGAATGTATCGTGAAAAGGGAGCAACAGTATTCGAGGATAGACGTGGAGATCCCCATCGGACTAAAACGGAGCAAGAGCGTGAACTACGTCGTCTGTACTTGGAGGTAGACGTCCTAAAAAAGTGGTTACAAATCTTGAATCGGGAGGGCTGAAAAGCAAGCATAATGTCGTAGACGAACTGAAGGATAAGCAAGGTATAAAGGGACTATGTGCATACCTGGGGATAAGCAGAAGTGGTTACTATGCCTATCTAAAGCGCAAAGTGAACAATCCAGATGAAGATCTAAAGCTCAAAATCAAAGCCATTTACGAACAACGTAACAAGACTGTAGGATACCGTCGTGTACAGGATGAGCTATACCGCCAATACAGCCTTGTCGTCAATCACAAGAAGGTTCTGCGATTAATGCAGGAGCTGGGCATTAAAGCGATCATACGTCGTAAATACGTCCATAGAACGAGCTACGAAGCGGCTGTATCGGATGGCAGAATCGCAGAGAATACTTTACAAAGAAATTTCAAGGCGGATAAGCCGAATCAAAAATGGGTTACGGATGTTACACAATATCGCGTGTTCGATGAGAAGATTTACTTATCAGCTATCAAGGATCTGTGGAACAATGAAATCGTTGGGTATCACATTAGTCGTCACAATGACAATCCGTTGGTCTTAGAGACGTTTAGAAAGGCTTTTGACAAACATAAAGACGTGACTGGATTGATCGTTCACAGCGATCAAGGAAGCCAGTACACGTCTCATGCCTACCACGACATGCTGCCACAGGTTGGCGCCCAAATCAGCATGTCACGCCGAGGCAATTGTTATGACAACGCCTCAATGGAGAGCTTCTTCTCTCACCTGAAAGTCGAAGCACTCTACCTATATGATATACGATCGATCGATGAGGCACAAAGACGAATTGAGGAATACATCCGTTTTTACAACGAAGATAGGGCGCAACGAAAACTAAACAAGCTGACTCCTGTTGAATACAGGAATCAGCTTGTAGCCTAGGTGTTTTAACAATGTCTACTATATGGGGTCTTGACCATTTTTCCGGGGTGGGGTGTTTCTGTTTGTATGGGTGATTTTAAAGTGAGTGGGGCATGATAAAGGAAACTAACCACGGAGTGAGGCATATGAATGTTCGGTTTCTAGTGAAATTGATGTGTATGACAGGAATGGTTATTCTTATATCGGCTTGTTCGATTTTCGGTGGCGACTCGGCTAAGAAGAAGGAGGATGCCAAAAAAGATCAATCGAAATCTAATGCTCAGAGTACGACGGGGAAAGGGAGTATCATTGATCAAGAGTTGAAAAAGCAATACCAGATCTATAATGAGATTCTCCAATATAAGATTGAACAGGATCAAAAACTTATTAAACAATCAGAAGAACGTTATAAGAAATTAAAAGCGGAAAGTGAGAAACCATCTGATTCTAAGTCAGGCGGGGATTCAAGTAAAAAGGACTCAGGTGGAAAGACAAGTGAAGAATCAGACGGGTCAAAAGATGGGAGTTCAGATAGTTCGAAAAACTCAGATGATAGTGGAGATCAATCGAAATAACCTTCACGAACGAATTACTTGCAACAGATGGGGCCATGCTGTGAATTCTACAGCTGGCTATTTTGTTTTTTACGCTTCGATGTATTGACTTCAATTAAGTGGACTCGTATAATCAATTCGTTAATAAAAATTATTACGATTTAGAAATGGGTGGGTTGATTATAATGGTAAGAAATAAGAGAGTTCTTTACATAGTATTGTTGGCTATTTTAACTGTTGTCATGGCTGGTTGTGGAAATACGTCAAGTTCGAAAGCAAAGATGGTCCAAGGTAAAGTCAATGTGGTAACCAGTTTTTATCCTCTTTATGAATTTACCCGCAATATTGGCGGAGAGTATGTGAATGCGATCAATTTGGTCCCAGCTGGCGTAGAGCCGCATGATTGGTCGCCAAAGAGCAAAGATATCAAAAATATGACCCAAGCTCAGGTGTTTGTGTATCAAGGAGCAGGATTTGAAGGCTGGGTGCAGGACTTCCTCGGTAGTTTGTCAGCAGACTCCACTTTAAAGGTAGTTGAGGCCAGTAAAGGGGCAGATTTAATTAAAACGACAGAAAATAAAGAGGAATATGATCCACATGCATGGTTAAGCCCGTTAAATGCTGTGAAAATGGCTAATAATATTAAAATGGCATTGATTGAAGCGGATCCTGCTCATAAGGATGCTTTTGAGCAAAATTATGCGAAATATGCAGCGAAATTAACAGATTTGGATGCACGGTACAAAAAAGAAATTGCTCGTACCTCGAAGAAAGAAATTGCGGTTTCCCATCAAGCTTTTGCGTATTTATGTCGGGATTATGGTTTAACTCAAATGTCGATAATGGGATTATCGCCGGATGCTGAGCCGACGGCTCAGGATTTGAAAAAAATGAATGAGTTTTTGAAAGATCATGATTTGAAATATATTTTCTTTGAAGAATTGGTATCCGATAAATTAGCCAAAACGTTAGCCAAAGATGCTAAAGTGGACACGATGGTACTTAACCCACTTGAGGGATTAACGGACGAACAAATGAAAGCAGGCAAAGATTATATCTCAATTATGGACGATAATTTGAAAAACCTAGTAATTGCCTTACAATAAAGTAAGAGTAATTTCATTCTTAATGAGTGAGGAGCAAAAAGATGGAGAATAACAGTAAAAACTTTTGCCATCGGAGGATAGTATCTATTGATAGCCTTTCATTCTCCTATGATAATAAAAAAGTGATAGAAAAGCTTCATTTTGATGTTCTTGAACGAGATTTTGTGGGTGTTATTGGTTCCAATGGCGCGGGGAAAACCACACTGCTTAAAATGCTTGTCGGTCTGTTGAAACCAACAGAAGGGGAGATCAGACTGTTTGATCACCCGTTGAGCCAATTCAAAGATTGGGAACGTATTGGTTATGTTCCTCAAAAAAATGCGTTTAACCCTTTATTTCCAGCTACTGTCAGGGAAATCGTTTTATCTGGCATGTATAGCAAGAAGCGGGTCTATCGTCGGTTGACCAAAGCCGACATTCAAAAGGCTGAGGATGCGATGCTTGCCATGCGCATTGAGGATTTAGCTGACCGTCGCATCGGCCAGCTGTCGGGCGGACAGCAGCAGCGCGCTTTTCTCGCACGCGCGATTGTTAACAACCCTGAGCTGCTCATTCTTGATGAGCCGACGGTTGGCATCGATGCTGAAACGCAGGTCGGATTTTTTCGGATGATCCGCCATATGCACCAGCATCATCATATGACCTTCATCATGGTGTCCCATGATATGGACATGATGCAGTCATATCTAGGTACAGAGCCGCAACAGGTAAGTGGCGGCATTAAGTTTTATGTAAAGCATACTCATGATCCGGAGGATTGCCGTGAGACGAATTTGACACATTCCATCGGCCAGATTCGTGAGATGATCGGAGTTCAATAAAGAGGAGAGGCTTTGTTCTCCGAACAAAGTTCCCTACAATAGGAGCGGGCATTTTTGGACATATTTACGGAATACTTTTTTCAACGTGCATTATTAGGTGGCATACTGATTGGGCTTACAGCGCCTTTAATGGGCGTTTTTCTTGTCCTTCGACGGTTGTCTATGATTGGGGATACGCTTGCGCATGTTTCAATTGCAGGTGTTGCTCTTGGATTTCTGATTAACGTGTATCCTTTGGGTGTCGGCCTCGTGTTTGCTTTGCTTGCATCGTTTGCTATTGAACGCTTGCGCAAAGCCTATAAGACTTACGCCGAGCTTTCCATTGCCATTATTATGTCAGGCGGCGTTGCACTGGCTACTCTCCTTTTTACGATTGGCAAAGGCTTTAATATGAACGTAATGAGTTATTTATTCGGCAGTATATACACATTGGATTCAACGGATTTATGGGTTGTTTTTACGGTTTGTGTACTCGTGGTTGGCGTAATCGCGGCGCATTTCAAAGAGTTCTTCCTGATGTTCTTTGATGAAGATGCAGCGAGTGTAAGTGGACTTCCGCTTAAATATTATAATATGATGATTACAATGCTGACAGCTCTTGTGATTTCAGTCGCTATCAAAATTGTCGGAGCACTGCTCGTTTCCTCGTTATTAACTATACCGGTAGCGTGCAGTTTATTAATCGCTCGGAGCTTTAAACACTCGGTCTTTTTAGCGATTCTGTTCTCTGAAATTGCTGTTGTCATTGGATTAGTCGTAGCGGGTGTATGGGATCTTGCTCCAGGTGGAACGGTTGTACTCACACTCATAGCGATACTGATCGGGATCATTTTGAAAAGAGGATTGAGGATTTAATATGGATTCTGTAAATTTGTGGATTGCCTTGTGGGCAGGAATTGCTTCCTTCATATCACCTTGTTGTTTGCCCTTATATCCTTCTTATCTTTCTTACATAACGGGAATTTCAGTAAGTGAATTGAAATTAGGGGAATCTTCTTCGGCAGTTCGGCGTCAAACGATGCTTCATACATTAAGTTTTATCGTTGGGTTTTCGATCATTTTTTATGCGTTAGGCTTAACAGCGGGCTTCCTGGGCAATTTCTTCATCGATTATCGTGATTTGCTTCGTCAAATCGCAGCTTTATTAATTTTCATCATGGGATTGTTCCTACTCGGCATTTTTCAGCCTCAATGGTTAATGAAGGAACGTAAATTCAATATCAAATTTCGTCCTGCCGGTTATATTGGTTCTGTTCTTGTTGGAATGGGGTTTGCAGCAGGGTGGTCCCCTTGTGTTGGGCCGATTCTGTCCGCCATCCTTGCGCTTGCTACAACGGAACCTGGAACATGGTTTCAATTAACGACGGCCTATTCGCTTGGCTTTGCGATTCCATTTTTTGTATTATCTTTTTTTATTGGATCTACGAAATGGATACTGCGCTATTCAAGCCTGATAATGAAAATAGGAGGGGGCTTGATGATCGTCATTGCGGTTCTGCTCTATACAGGCAAAATGACGCAAATCACGCTTTGGCTAAACTCCATAACCCCCGATTGGTTAAAATTTTAGTTATGTGAAATATTCGATCTTCGCATCTGGGAATTTATCAAAGATTTGTTCTGTGATAAATTCCCTTAGTGCGTTTGCTTGTTCATCTTTGTATACGTATTTCCCTTTTCCGTATTTTCCCCATTTGTACTTTCGCTTTTCTTCGTCCATTTCTAGTTTCGTTTTTGGATATCTTTTTTCGATGATATTTTTGGCTGTTTTTGTGAAACGATGCTGTATCAATTCAAATGTTAAGTCTTTCGTTGCTTCAACAGGCAGTTCCTTATAAAGTTGTTCTAGCAAAGAGGTATAGCCTTCTTCCCATCCTTCGTGCCAAATGATTGGCGCAATAATAAAACCAAGTGGATAGCCTGAGTGGGCTACTTTGCCTGCTGCTTCGATGCGTTCTTGGAACTTGGAAGTGCCAGGCTCAAAGTTTTTAATGACGTAATCCGCATTCACGCTAAATCGAAACCGGGTATGTTTGTTATGTTTGGCATCTAACAATGGTTCTACATGATGGTATTTAGTTACAAAACGCAGACGACCATATTTCTGCTGACCCATAAATTCAATTAACTGTTTTAATGAGCCTGAGATATGCTCCAGACCGACTGGGTCAGAGGTACATGCGGCTTCAAAGCGGGTGATTTCCGGCTCTCGCTCCTTGATGTACTGTTTAGCGGCTCCAAGGATATCGTCCATATTCACATAGATACGTATATAAGGCTTGGCTCCCATTGTCGTTTGGAGATAACAGTAATGGCAATGTCCCATGCAGCCTGTAGCAATTGGAATTGCATATTCCGCAGAAGGTTTAGAAGTTTCAAACTTGAGCGTTTTTCGAATGCCAACGACAAGGGTGCGTTTTGCAATTCGATACTTTTCGAGTTCCGAATCACCTGGTAAGTCACGAATTTGATTATGAGAGGTCGTCATATGAATCTCTAAGCCTTGCTGTTTGGCCCATTCATATATGTGTTGCCCCTTAGGATAATTCATCGCGTCAGGTTCAAAATAAACAAGCTCCGGCAGGAAAATAGCTGAGCTTGGCACGGGTCTAGAGAATAATTCCGTAGACATGATAAGCTCCTTTCACCATGATCTGTTTGTAACTTTGTTATTCAATAGTGTGCCAACGACATAACTTAATTAATCATGGGAGATTTGACCGCATCTGGGTTGATGCATTATGATAGTTAAGCAGTAGGCAGGAAATAAAGGAAAAGCAGGGGGAAATAAAGCAATGGCAACGCCAAGCATGGAAGACTATTTGGAGAGAATATACAAGCTTATTGACGAGAAAGGTTACGCTCGTGTCTCCGACATTGCTGAAGGGCTTGAGGTTCACCCCTCTTCTGTAACTAAAATGATTCAAAAGCTGGATAAAGATAATTACTTGATCTATGAAAAATATCGCGGACTCATGTTAACTCCTAAAGGGAAGAAAATGGGAAAGCGTTTAGTGGAGCGTCATCAACTTCTAGAAAATTTCTTAACGACTATTGGTGTCCAAGAGGACAATATATATAAGGATGTAGAAGGAATCGAGCATCATTTAAGCTGGGATTCCATTACTTGTATTGAAACGTTATTAGAATATTTTCGAAGAGAACCGAACCGGATGGATGATTTAATGAATGTTCGCAAAGAATTAGAAGCTGAAAGCTAGGCAGAGACCGCTATTCGCGGTGCTCTGTCTTTTTTTTATGGGTATATAAACAAACTGCCTCCGCATACATAACTATGGAAGCCCTGTAGTCGATATAGTAGGAGGGGTGCGATTTGAAGATCAATGGAGTATTTGAAGGTGGAGGCGTAAAGGGGATTGCGCTGGCTGGCGGTGTGAGCGCGGCGATGAAGCAGGGGCATGTCTTCAATGAAGTCGCAGGTACAAGCTCAGGGGCAATCGTAGCCGCTCTTTTGGCCGCAGGTTATACGGGAGAAGACATGAAAGAAATGATCCTGAGATCGCCTTTCAGATCGTTTATGCAGCGTTCTCCCATTTTTAATACGAAAATTATTGGTCCAGCCGCGCGGCTGGTTCTCAAGAAAGGATTGTACTCCGGAGCGGCGCTTGAGGATTGGGTCAGTCAACAATTGGCAGCCAAAGGAATTCGTACATTTGGTGACTTGAGACACAATCAGCTGCGTGTTATAGCATCAGATATTACTCAAGGTAAGCTTTTGATATTACCTGATGATATCGCGCAGTATGGGATCGATCCTCGCAAATTCTCTATTGCCAAAGCCGTTCGCATGAGCACTAGCATTCCTTATTTCTTCGATCCAGTCATGATTCGGCGCAAATTAAAAAGCTCTGCAAAGGCAGCGCCTTTCGCAGAGCAATTTTATTATATTGTAGATGGCGGCTTGTTGAGCAACTATCCACTTTGGGTGTTCGACCAGGAAACGGATCGTGAAGATATCATCCCTGTTATTGGTTTCCAGTTAGTCGGTAAAAGCGATATATCCACACATAAAATTAAAGGACCGATAACCATGCTGGAAGCCTTATTTGGAACAATGCTTAGTGCTCATGACGAGCGCTACATTGAGCAAAAGAACCGATTCCGTACAGTCAAAATCCCTACTTTAGGTGTTGGAAATACACAGTTTAACTTATCGAAGGAACTTAGTATGTCTTTATACGATTCAGGCTTTCAAGCTTCCAATGATTACTTCAACAATTGGTCCGCTGAGACATATGAACAGAATTATGACAAGTTAGTATTGCGACGCTAATAACGCCTGGTGATATTAATGATATTTGGGGAAATCATCCGAATCAGAATCTTTACTCCCGTTGATAACACGGAACTTGGCGTTTTTCCTTTTCCCTTTGGCAGGCCCCCGACCCGTCGAAATCTTTCTCCAACGAGAAGGCGGGAATTTGTATAGAAGAAAAATAATCCCTAACACGAGAATAGGAATGAATAAAGTTCGCAAACTTACCAGCAAACCAATCGCAATCAAAATCGCAATAGCGACCTCGATCGGGGAAAATTTTCTTCTCATGCCCGTCCCTCCAAAATTCGTTGTTCTGCTTCACGCATGCGGTTGAAAGAAGCAATCGACACCTCAACTTGACTATCTTCAGGTTCCTTAGTTGTAAGCAATTGAAGCCATAGTCCAGGATAGCCTAAGTAACGAAGGACTGGAACTTCACGGAGTGAATTTGTAAATCGTAATACCTCGTAAGAAACACCGATGACAACAGGCAGCAATATTAGACGCTGCACGATGCGTTCAACATATCCGTCATAGTGAAGGAAGGAGTAAATGACGACCCCGATCAATACAGTGAAAACGATGAAACTGCTGCCACAACGATAGTGGAGTGTGTTGAATTTCTGTACGTTACTGACTGTAAGCTCTACGCCAGCCTCATAAGCACTAATGACCTTGTGCTCTGCGCCGTGATATTGAAACAATCTGCGGATCATAGGTGTCAAAGATATGAAATAAATATATCCGACAAGTAAAATAATCTTAATAACACCTTCTATAAGATTATGAAGAAATTGATTGCTAAATACATTTTGAAACAAAAACTGTTCAATGACAGCGGGAACTAATGTGAATACGAATTTCCCGAATAGAAACGAAATCACACCCACAACAGCTACCCCAAGAATCATCGAAATATTAGAAAAGAAGCCGGGTTTTTCCTCTTTCTTGGCGCTGTCTGCATCCTCACCTTCTTGTTCAGCGAAGGATTCAGCCGAGAAATTCAAATGCTGAGCGCCTTTAGCGCTTGATTCTATGATTCCCACAATACCGCGAATGAACGGAATTTTCTTGAGTGTTTGGACCCAAGGGATCACTTTCTTCGGTACTTCTAAATAATCAAGGGAACCGTCTTTTTTGCGCACAGCGGTTACATGCACATTTTTTCCTGCGAACATGACGCCTTCAATGACGGCTTGTCCTCCGTATATACTGTTTTGTTCTGCCACAAGATCCACCTTCTTATCTTTCTCAAATTCAATTATTTGTACTTTCTTATTGTAACGGATTCGTAGATTGAATGCTACCGATAGCGGTAGAACATACTATCCTTACCTAAGGAAAGACAAGTAACATCTGCAGAGAAAGGAAGACAATGGATGGTGAGTGATAAAAAGGAAGGGGAACTCCTGACAAATCGTTGGCTGTTTGTCATTTACATCGGTTTTTTCGCGGGGTTCATTTGGGGAGCAATTAAAATTGTTGAGTACTATTTAAAGTTCACTAAGATTACAATCGGTTTTCTTGTGGAGCCTTTTTTTAAACATGATTTTCTGCAAACTTGGCAAGGAACGCTGATTGGTTGGGGGTTCTTCACCGTATTTTCAATCATTGCCGCATTCATCTATATGGTCATAATGTGGAAACTGCAGGGGCCATGGTGGGGGCTCGGGTATGGAGCTTTATGGTGGGCAGTGATCTATCTACTTTTAGGACCTTTATCGGGGATGACCTATTGGATTCAGGATCTGGACATAGATACAGTTCTTAGTGATTTTTGTTTGTTCCTTCTCTGGGGGATGTTTATTGGTTATTCCATTTCGATTGAATACACAGATGCAAGAACAAGACGACCTATACACAAGACATGAAAGTTATGGTAAAATATCAAAGGTTAAATAGGCTTGTAGCGCCCATTTTTCAATGAAAATGCTTGGGAGTGATTTCCTGTTGAAAAAGGTTCTAGTCATTAATGGTCCGAACTTAAATATGCTCGGCGTACGTGAACCTGGTGTATACGGAACGCTTTCGCTTTCAACGATTATTCAAGGTTTGAATGAATTAGCCGAGACGCTGTCGATCGAGCTTGAGAGCTTTCAATCGAATCATGAAGGCGATATTATTGATAAAATTCATGAAGCGTTTGGCACAAAAGATGGTATTGTGATCAACCCAGGTGCTTTCACGCATTATAGTTATGCTATTCGCGATGCACTTTCCTCGGTTCAATTGCCAACTGTAGAGGTTCACATTTCGAATATTCATAAGCGCGAAGAGTTTCGTCATCATTCGGTTACAGCACCTGTCGTTATCGGTCAAATCTGTGGATTCGGTGCACAAAGCTATGAACTTGGTTTAAGAGCATTATTACCCCATCTGTAAGAAAGAATGGTGATCTGAGTGCAGGAGAAACGTATTGAACGTCTTCGCAAGGTTATGCAACAGCAAGATTTACCGGCTATACTCATCACGAACGCATACAACCGTACATATGTATCTGGTTTCACTGGTTCTTCTGGTTATGTTCTTATTACGTTAGACCGTGCCTTATTGTTAACTGATTTTCGTTATATGACGCAAGCTCCTCAGCAAGCAAAGCTATTTGAAGTTGTTGAGCATAAAGCAAAAGCAATCGAAACAGTGAAGGAACTCTTGCAGCAGCAAGGGATTACGAAGCTTGGCTTCGAGCAAGTGGATGTCTCCTACGGCGATTTCCTAAGCTACCAAGAAGGATTAGCGGGTATCGAATTGGTGCCTACTTCACGCGTTATTGAGTTGATTCGAATGGTTAAAGATGAGGCTGAATTGCAGATTATGCAGGAAGCTGCTGATCTGGCTGATCAAACATTCACACACATCCTGTCTTATATCAAGCCAGGCGTGCAAGAGAAGGACATTGCACTTGAGATTGAAATGTTTATCCGCAAAAATGGCGGGACTTCAACGTCGTTTGAAACCATCGTTGCTTCTGGTGAACGCTCTGCGCTGCCTCATGGTAAAGCGAGCGATCGCGTGCTACAATTAAACGAATTTGTCAAATTGGATTTTGGAGCGTATTATAAAGGGTATTGCTCTGACATTACTAGAACGGTTATGCTAGGTAAGCCGACAGACAAACATAAAGAAATTTATGACATTGTTCTAGAGGCCCAATTAAATTGTTTAGCTAACCTCAAACCGGGTATCACTGGCAGAGAAGGCGATGCTTACGCACGAGACGTGATTGTGAAGCATGGCTATGGCGATTACTTCGGTCACGGTACCGGACATGGTTTAGGCATGGAGGTACATGAAAATCCACGCTTGTCGAAAACCGAGGATATGATTTTAACACCTGGTATGGTGGTTACGGTTGAACCTGGTATTTATCTCCCCAACTTTGGCGGAGTTCGAATTGAGGATGACGCAGTAATTACTGACACCGGCATTAAAATACTTACACATTCTACCAAAGATTTTCTTATTATTGACTAGCGGAGGGATTCACAAGTGATATCAGTTAATGATTTCAAAACAGGTCTTACAATTGTAGTTGAGCACGACATTTTTACAGTTCTTGATTTCCAACACGTTAAACCAGGTAAAGGCGCGGCATTCGTACGTTCCAAGCTAAAAAACCTGCGAAACGGGAATACCGTTGAACGTACATTCCGTGCTGGCGAGAACGTTGGACGAGCGCACATCGAAAACCGTGAAATGCAATACTTGTACGCAGCTGGCGACGAGTACACATTCATGGATACAGAGACGTATGATCAGATTTCCCTTTCCCACGAACAATTGAAATGGGAATTGAACTTTCTGAAAGAAAACATGAACATCAAAATCATGAGCTATCAAGGTGAAATTCTTGGGATTAACCTTCCGAAGAGCGTTGACTTGAAAGTTATCGAAACCGATGCAAGCGTTAAAGGAAACACAGCTCAAGGTGCTTTGAAAAATGCGAAAGTGGAAACAGGTCTTAATGTGATGGTGCCACTTTTCATCAACGAAGGCGATGTTCTTTCCGTTGATACAGATGATGGAAAATACCTTTCCCGCGCGAGCAACTAATGACTAAAGCCTTTCAGACTCTTTTGAGTCCAAAAGGCTTTTTTTTCATTTCACGTGGATCTCTTACCACAGCAAGGCGTTTATATGCTATAATATTGAATTGTTATGCTACTTGATGCGTTGGGAGTGGGTCAGCTTTGTCTCTAATAGTGATGAAATTTGGCGGAAGCTCTGTTGGTGATGCAGAGCGAATGAAGCGTGTTGCAAAAAGAATCGTAGAGCGAAAACAAGCAGGACATAGCTGCGTTGTTGTCGTTTCGGCGATGGGAGATACAACGGATGATTTGATCGACCTGTCTAAGCAAATTTACGATGGAGCCCCTCCGGCTCGTGAAATGGATATGCTGTTAACGACAGGAGAGCAGGTATCGGTAGCTCTCTTATCGATGGCGATACATAATTTGGGTGAGCTGGCCGTTTCTTATACCGGTTGGCAAAGTGGTATCTTTACGGAACCGATTCATGGTAAGGCGAGAATTACGGATATTCAGCCGCATCGTGTTTTGAACGCACTAGAACAAGGCAATGTTGTCATCGTAGCCGGCTTCCAAGGGATGACCGAAGCGGGTGAGATTACCACACTTGGCCGCGGCGGGTCGGATACAACGGCTGTAGCGCTTGCTGCTGCTATTAAAGCGGACCTATGTGAGATATATACCGATGTAGATGGGATTTATTCGACAGATCCGCGCATCGTGAAGGTAGCGAGAAAGCTAAATGAGATTTCCTACGATGAGATGTTGGAGCTTGCTAATTTAGGGGCTGCTGTTCTGCATCCAAGAGCTGTAGAATATGCCAAAAATTATAACGTTACCTTAGTGGTGCGTTCCAGCTTTACTTACAATGAAGGTACCAACGTGAAGGAGGAAGCAGTGATGGAGCAAGGAATCGTCGTTCGAGGCATCGCTTATGATAAGAATGTGGCAAGAATTAGTATTCTGGGTGTTCCTGAGAAACCAGGACAGCTGGCGAAAGTATTTATTGCGCTTGCCGAAGAGCAAATTGATGTCGACATCATCGTCCAAAGCGGTGTGATCAACGGTTCGGCTGATTTCTCTTTCACAACAACCCTTGCCGATCGTGAAAAAGCATTGACTGTCATCGAAGAAATTCGCCGTGAAATTGGATATCGTGAAGTGACTTCTGAAGTGAACCTCGTGAAAGTGTCCATTGTTGGCGCTGGTATGGTAAGTACACCTGGCGTTGCTGCGACGATGTTCAAAGTGATTTCTGACCTGGGTATCTCTATTTCCTTAGTTAGCACATCCGAGATAAAAATGTCGTGTGTTGTTGACAACACGAACTTAACCGAAGTCATCCGTGCTCTGCACACGGCGTACGGCTTGGACACAATGGAGCAAGCGTTTGTTGGTGGACCAGAAGATCGCAGATAACCGAAATTTTAGCCGATTTTATCCGAAATAAAATAAGCTAGCTTTAATAAAAAAGCCGTTATTCCGGCTGCCATTAAAGGGCCAACCGGAATGCCGCGCATAAATATAATGCCGAATATAGAACCAATCACAAGACCCACAATTAATTGTGGGTCTATTTTTAGCAGTTCCAACCCTTTTCCATTCATATAAGTAGCAATAGCTCCGCCAAGTAGTGCGACGATACCTGGCCAAGTAGTGAATACCGATAGGATATCCTTCATGGATATGCGTTCGCTGGCAAAGGGTACAAGGACCCCAATTGTTAAAAACAGCAGCCCAAGTTCCAATCCTCTGCGCTCCATTGTGGGGAAATAACGATCTAAACCAATAAGTTTGATTGCAAGTAAGATGCAAGCCGCGGTCGTAATTATTGGTGATCGGCCAATAAGTCCAATAATAATGAGAATAACTAAGAGCAAATCGCCATTCATAATCAAAACCCCTTATCCTCATAACTTCTATCTTAGTTTATGAGAAGGGCTTGTATTTAGAACGCAGGCGAGTCTGTCAGTGGTGAAGCAGTACCATCTGATCTTGTTCCAGTATGGGAACATGATCTGTGGAATTCGGTTTTGCACAAAAAAACAAATCGGCCTGGAAACCAGACTTATACATTTTCTTTCCATTACTGCAGCTTAATATAGTTTCATACAACTTATCCCTCGATTGCAGATAACACCCTCGCATGGCCATGCCGAAATCATTGACTGCTATATGTTTATCACCGAGCAGAATTGACAATTCTTCGAGAATAAGACCTGCGCAAAGCCCATCTTCCAAAGAGAAAACATCTTGGGTGCCTGCACACAAAATAACGGTGTCCCGTTTGAAATCGACCGCAGCCCTCGCACAGGCTCTGCTATTCAATAGAGCTCCCGCTAGCACGTGATCGGCTCTCATCGCTTTCTGAATGCCTCTTGTTCCATTCGTGGTTGTGAGAATAATTCGTTTGTCTTGGACGGCAGCTTTTGAGTATTCCAGTGGCGAATTACCGAAATCGAAACCAGGAATCTTTTTGCAAAAACGCTCGCCACCAAGCAAATCACCCTCTCGGAATAACTCCTTGGCTTTCAGAACCGTTTCCACAGGAACAATGGCTTTGCAACCGTTCATCAGTGCGGTGATGATCGTGCTAGTTGCACGTAAAACATCAACGACAATGACGGTTTTATGAAGAAACTCGTCACTTCTAGCTTCGCCGATGTTGGCGACTACCTCGATATGCATATTTTAATCCTTTCTGGTACCCAACGACAACGTATCGGAACGGAGTCCTCTCCGTAATGCTTCCAACGCAATCAACTCATCCGGTGGAATATTACCTAAGTGGATGTTTGGGCCTAGCATGTTAATTAAATGTACCTGCTGACTTTTGAGCGGAGCTTCCCATAAGAGCAGTTCTCCGGGGATTGCGGAAAGTACTCTTTGCAGCTCGTCGTCTTTGCATTTCCCGTTCTGATCAAAAATGCCGACGCCCATACCCGATTCCCGGGCTTCAATGGTAACCATTTTTGCCCCGAGTTCCGTGTCGATCAAGACGGTTTCAATTAATTCCTCCAACTCAATGGAGGATCCCCAGCCTTTCTTGCCATATTCGGTAATGACCTCAAAACCCTCTTCCAATCCTCTGGAAATAAGCTCATTTCGTAGTCTGCGCTCCATCTCAATCGTCCCGTCCGAAATTTCCACACCATTAAAACCAAGCGCGATAAGCATGTCAAAAAAAGAACTTACAGCATTTTGTCTGATAGCGACTTCCAGAAAGGTACCGCCTGGATAAATACAGATGCCGTTTTCTTTTGCAGAGTAAATTTTACTTCTAAGTACGGGTAACGGGTAAAGCGGCGAGGTACCGAAGCCAATTTTGATCATATCGAGATGGCTGCTTGACGTGCTGAGCAGGTCTTGAAAAGCGTTCAATCCTAATCCTTTATCCATCACCATCGTTTTGCCCAGCGTTCTTGGTTTAGCCTGCCTTTGTCCTGTGGGGTCGGCTAGAACGGGGTTCCATTTCAAATGAGAGGTCACTTCCATCGGTAATTCTCCTCACTGTCCTTTGAAGGTTCAATTCTGTGTTCAGCATATGCATCTTCACAAATGGAGGTGCCCAGCATGCCTAAAATCAGACGAGCTTGCATAAGGTAGGGTAAAAAGCTTTGACCCTATCCTTTGCGTTCTGTCGAATGAATGGTCGCTCCGCGAATTTATAAAAACCTCCAGGACTCCATTGTAAAGCTGTTCCTTTTATTGGAATAAGTTGGTAGGAACAGCTTTACAAAAGTCGTTCTTCCGGCCTTTTATAAATCCGCTCCACTAAATATTCGACGACACATAGAGCTCAAACATTTTTACGAGGAGGAGTAGAAGAAATGAACAAAATTGTCCTAACGATGGCTTCGCTGAGGATGATGTCGGGGAGTATCGAAATTATTGCTGCGATCTTGATGCTGAGGCTCGCGACGGTGGAGAAAGCGCTGCTGGTGAACTCGGGTTTGGCTCTAGTAGGTCCTCTAGTATTACTAGCAACAACGACGATTGGATTGGTAGGGATCGCAGAGAAACTATCAATGGGTAAGATGCTTTGGGTGATTGCAGGTGTTAGCTGTCTGTTTATAGGCATTTTAAAAAAGTAATCGGTCATATTTCTTTCTATTAAGCATAGAAATGAGTATAGAAGACTGGACAACTTGGAGGGATGTCTCCCTATGCTCGATTCGATTATGTACTTGCTGCCTCAAACTTTCCGATTTCTCTTAGCCGCACTGCCGCCAGACGTACAAGCTAGTGTTGAAGAAATCAGGGTGAGAGAGTCACGGCCCCTTGAGATTAGCTGGGGGGATCGTTATACCTTTGTAGGTGAACGGGGGGAGATGGTGACTCAGGAAACGAAGGCATACAAGCCTTCACGGCAGGACTGTCTGACGCTGCTAGAGATGCTCACGAATCATTCCTTGTATACCTTCGAGGAAGAGCTGCGCAGAGGCTATATCACGATTGCTGGCGGTCATCGAGTAGGACTAGCAGGGCGAACTGTTTTGGATCAGGGACATGTCAAGCAAATACGGGATGTGAGTTCTTTTAACATCAGGATTGCCCGTGAGATTCAAGGGGTTGGCCAAGAGGTCTTACCACAGCTATTCGATCCTTTGCTTAGAAGCATCCATCATACGCTTATCATTTCACCGCCGCAGCATGGGAAAACAACGTTGATCCGCGATCTGGCTAGATTGATTAGCCGGGGAGACTGGGGGGCGAATAACGTCTCGGCGTCTGGTAAGAAAGTGGGAGTAGTGGATGAACGATCGGAACTGGCTGCCTGTGTTAAAGGTGTACCCAGATTCGATCTGGGGCCACGGACTGACGTCATGGATGGTTGTCCGAAGGCGGAAGGCATGATGATGATGATCAGGTCGTTATCACCGGATGTCCTGATTGTGGATGAGATTGGGCGTCCAGAAGATGCGAACGCCATCCATGAGGCTGTACACACCGGGATTCGCGTCGTAGCCACTGCGCATGGCGCTGATTATGAGGATGTACGCAGGAGGCCGGTTCTGAAGCAGCTGTTGGATGAGGGGGTATTCACAAGATATGTCATCCTGCATAGAAGAAAAGGTGCACCAGCTTCCTATCGCATCTTGGATTATCAGGGCAAGTCCTTGGAGCTCTATCCTGTGCGTAAAGGATGATGTTAGATGCTGAAATTTGTCGGTGGGGTTCTTATTATCGGTGCTGCCACATTGTTTGGCTTCCTCAAGGCTGCGCACTATGTAAGGCGTCCCAAGCAAATCCGTACCCTTATCAGCGCGTTAGGGAGAATGGAAACGGAAATTATGTACGCACTCACACCGCTGCCTGAAGCTTTTGCCTCACTGAGCAAGCAGGTCGCAGAACCGCTTTCTTCCTTATTTCGATTAACTTCAGAACGGTTATTGAAGAGTGACGGTAAATCCACCCGTGAGATTTGGCAATGGAGTGTCAATGATGTATGGACAAGAACTTCGATGAAGCAAGCGGAACAAGAAGTGGTGCTGCAGTTGGGAGCCGTTCTTGGACTCACAGATCGAAGTGATCAAATCAAACATTTACGGCTCGCAATTAGCCAACTTCAAACGGAAGAAAACGAGTCTAGGGAAGAGCAGCGGCGCTATGAGAAGATGTGGAAAAGCCTCGGTGTCTTAATCGGAGCATTGATCGTGATATTGATGTATTAAGGGTAGCAAGGGATACTTGGCCGTACAAGTGAGTTCCTTGTCAACAGAGTGAGGTGCCTGGAATGAACGTAGATGTGAATGCCATTTTCCAGATCGCCGGCATCGGCATCATCATCGCGATGATCCATTCGGTGCTCAAGCAGATGGGCAAAGAGGATATGGCACACTGGGTCACGGTCATTGGCTTCGTGGTCGTGCTCTTTATGGTCGTCAGTATGCTCGATCATTTGTTTAAAGAAATCAAAACGATCTTCCTATTCCAATGAGGTGGGCCTGATGGAAATCATCCAGATCGTAGGTTTAGGACTCATCGTTACCATATTAACGCTTATCATCAAAGAGCAGAAGCCAATGTTCGCTTTCTTGCTGGCAGCATTTACGGGCATCATGATTTTTTTGTTCCTGATCGGTAAAATTTCCTCTGTCATCCAGGTGCTTGAGGACATAGCTCAAAAATCAAGTATCAATATGGTTTTTCTTAAAACAATTCTGAAAATCATCGGTGTTGCCTATATCGCTGAATTCGGTGCCCAAATCGTGCGAGATGCCGGTCAAGAATCCATTGCCTCCAAGATCGAACTTTCTGGGAAAGTACTCATTATGGTGATGGCAATTCCCATCATATCTGTCATCATTGAGACCGTTGTTAAACTACTCCCTGCTTAGATGATCCATGAGGAGTGACCTAAATGAATCTACTTTATTCGCACCAGAAGCTGAACAACCGCTGGATCCTTTTGATCATAATGACAATGGGCTTATGGCTTGGCTTGACGGGCACAATGGCTGCTGAATCCCCTACCGATATCATGATCAAGGAGCAGGCCAACCATCTGAATACGGAACCTGTTGAGCAATATTGGGATAAGCTCATGAAGGATTATGGCGGTTACTTCCCTGAAAGCAAGACGCCAACGTTCATGGAATTGCTGCTTGGAACGAAGGGCATTAGCATGAAGAGCATTTTCAAAGGGCTGCTAAGCTATGTGTTCCATGAAATCATCATTAATGGAAAGCTGCTTGCTTCGATCGTGATCCTGACGATTTTCAGTATGATACTCGAAACGCTGCAAAGCTCCTTTGAAAGAAACACGGTCAGCAAGCTTGGATACTCAATTACCTATATGGTTCTGATCATTATAGCCATCAACAGCTTCAGCGTCGCAATCGGTTACGCCAAGTCGGCTATTTCATCCATGATTCAATTCATGATTGCCATTGTTCCTTTGCTGTTAACCCTTTTGGCGTCGATGGGAAATGTCACTTCTGTGGCGATTTTACATCCTCTGATTGTGTTCATGATTCATTCCGTTGGCACAGCGATTTATGTGTTTATATTCCCTTTGTTGTTCTTTTCAGCTGTCCTGCACATCGTGAGTTCGCTAAGCGAGAAATACAAAGTCACCCAGCTAGCGAACCTGCTGCGCACAATAAGTTTGAGTATGCTAGGCGTATTCGTCACTGTTTTCCTCGGCGTTATTTCGATTCAAGGGACTGCGGGAGCGGTTAGAGATGGCGTAGCGATTCGAACGGCAAAGTACATTACCGGTAACTTTGTCCCCGTTGTGGGACGCTTATTCTCAGATGCAACAGAGACCGTAATTGGGGCATCGCTGCTTGTGAAAAATGCCATCGGACTCGTTGGGGTTGTCATTCTAATTATGCTGTGTGCATTTCCGGCTATCAAAATTTTAACACTAGCTTTCATCTATAACTTATCCGCAGCGATCATGCAGCCCTTGGGAGATAGTCCGATAATCGCTTGCTTGCAAACGATTGGAAAGAGTTTAGTTTATGTGTTTGCGGCACTGGCAGCCGTCAGCTTGATGTTCTTTTTAGCTCTGACGATCATGATTACGATCAGTAATGTCTCCGTGATGATGCGGTGAAAGGAGGCAGCTATGGATTGGTTAGCGGGTTGGCTAAAGAGCGTCATCATGGTCATTATGTTGGCTACATTCGTTGATCTACTGCTTCCTAGTAATACCATGCAGCGGTATGTCAAAACGGTTATGAGTTTATTCATCTTGCTAACACTGCTATCTCCTGTACTTCAATTGTTTCAGAAGAATTGGAACATCGATCAATTGATCGGTCAAGCGGAGCAGCGGCAAAACGAGAAAACAATGCTTGCGAGCAGCGACGGTGGAAAACCATTTATGAAATCGCTCGATGTGATTACGAAAGATGCCCAGAAGCTACAAGAAGCAGGACAAAAGCAAACACAGCAAATGATTCAAACACAGCTTGCAGGACTGATGAAAGAGGATTTACAAAAGCAAACAGAGCTAATCGTCCAAGATGTTCAAGTGCTGGCGCAAATCGACAATAACGGGAAACCCGCGATAACGAAAGTCAGGGTAACCCTTGATGATATAGAAAAGACGAAACAGGTACAATCAACGTCAGCCTCCAAAAGCATAGCTGTCATGGAGCCAGTCAAGCCGATTGATCCGATACGGATCGAACCAGCAACAAAGCTTCAGGGAAGTAACTCAAGTGACAAAGAAGCATCAGCTCAGCCTAAGTTATCGTCACGAATCGAGCAAGAGGTAGACCAACTCAAGCAAAAAATCGTGCGTGATTGGATCGTGGAGCCTGCACAGATTGATATCCAAATGAATCAGCGGAATGGAAGGATTGCGAGGTGAATCGATGGGAACATTGCTGCAATGGATGGAGCACAAATTCGGCGGAGGTCCAGGAGGACCCAAACGCAAGAACACGCTCTTGTGGGTCGTCATGATTGGACTCTTGGGGGCTGCGCTGTTGATTATGAATGCATTTATGACTGTAAAAGAAGTTGATCCCATCAATGCGGGCAGAGCCTCTCCGCAACCCAGCAAAGAAACATTTCTCAATAGTAATTCCAAAGAAAATTCTGCCTTTCACGACTATGAAGCGGCCTATCAAACACAGTTGAAGGAGATATTGCAAAAAATTGTTGGCGTAGGCGATGTTGAAGTGCTCGTTACAATTGAGTCAACGGAAGAAATGACCGTCGACAAAAATTACAATGACAATCAGCAAATGACGACAGAACGTGACAATGGCGGAGCAACACGGAATATATCCCAGGTAACGCGGAGCGGAGAAGTGGTTGTCTATCAAGTTTCCGGTGACCAGAAACCGCTTGTGCTCAAATACATTAAACCGAAAATCAGAGGCGTCATCGTTGTCGCCAAAGGCGCCGAGAATCTCACGGTAAAAAAAATGATTACAGAAGCTGTAGAGCGGGGACTTGATGTGCAAGCAAGTAGGATCTCTATTTTACCCCGCAAAACTGGGGGATGAATGTAGTAGTTAATCAAAATTGAGGAGGAATTTCAATGAATGCGAAAAGACAAACAATTTGGCTCGTTTCTATGCTTAGTTTAATGGTGGTACTCTCTGCCTATTATCTGTTCACAGAAGATGTCAATAAGCTTGATTTAGCATCAACACAAACGATCAATAAATCACAAGAAGTGAAGATTGATATGAGTCAGGTTGACCCTGCGAATGCAGCCAAAACTGATGTGAAAGCGACAACTGGCGGAGATGCAAAAGTCGACACAAAAGCTGTGACTCCACAAAATTCAACAAAAACAGACGTGAAAACCGATGCTAAAACGGATGCTAAAACAACAACGACGCAAGATGCTTCCAAGACAACTAATCCAAATACGGCCAAAACGGATGATCAAGTTCTCAAGATCGTTGAAGAGCAAGCGAAAACGACATCAGCTAGCGATTATTTCACGACTGAGCAAATGAAACAAAGTGATTATTTTAGCAAAACGTCCACTGCTTTGATGGAGATTATTACCGACTCGAAGAAGTCGCCAGAAGCTGTAGTAAAAGCGACGAATGACTTAGCGAAGCTGACAGATATCCAAGATAAAGTAGAAAATATAGAAGCTGTGCTTATGAAAGATTTCCCGCAAGCCATCATTAATCAAGATGGTAACAAGTGGAAAGTGACAGTTCAAAGCGATAAATTGGAGAAAAGCCAAGGTGTAACGATCGTTGATTTGGTGATGAAAGAGCTTGGCACAGGTCCGGAAAATATCAAGATTCAATATGTTCGTCCTTAGTAAAATGAGGTGAGTTTAGCCTGCCTAGGATGGCAATGGAAAGGGTCCGGACAAACTGGACTCTTTCCATTTCTTGCGTTTATGGGTATAATACATACGTTGCGGCTATGAAACCGCATTTTTTACTGGTTCACCAACCTTGAAGGAGTGACATGAATGTTCAAATTGAGTGAAATCAAAGAGTTGATCAAACTCGTCGATCAATCCTCTTTACAAGAGCTTGAAATCGAAAATGAAGGTGCACGCCTTTCTATTCGCAAGCCGAATAAAACGGAGTCAGTCTACGTAACGGCCCCCGTTCAACACACGTATGCTCCGATCGGTCAAGCAAGCATTGCTAACACAGCGCCTGCAGCCGCTATCGAAGCTTCTATTCCAACGACTACTGGACATGCTAAGCAAGAGGACTCATCTTTACATAAGATAGTTTCACCGATGGTAGGAACCTTCTATCAGTCTGCTTCTCCTGGCTCTGCTCCTTTCGTAAGTGTTGGCTCCAAAGTAGGCGACAAAAACGTCGTTTGTATTGTGGAAGCTATGAAATTGATGAATGAAATCGAAGCTGAAATTAAAGGTGAAATCGTTGAAGTGCTTGTAGATAACGGTCAACTTGTTGAGTACGGACAACCTTTATTTTTAGTTAGACCAGAGTAAGCGATCAGTAAGCTTATGCTTATGACGCAGTTTTGCTTGAGCAAAACTCAGTACACGCTTATGATGCAAGTTTTCCTAACGGAAAACTTTTAGGAGGAAAAATAATGAAATTTCATAAAATCCTAATAGCGAATCGCGGAGAAATTGCTGTTCGTATTATCCGGGCTTGTCGTGAGCTTGGCATTTATACAGTAGCTGTTTATTCAGAAGCTGATCGTGATGCGCTTCATGTACGTCTAGCCGACGAAGCCTATTGTATTGGGCCGACTGCTTCCAAAGACAGCTATTTGAACTTCACGAACTTGATGAGTGTTGCTACACTAACGGAATGTGATGCTATCCATCCGGGATATGGCTTCTTAGCAGAAAATGCGGACTTCGCAGAAATTTGCGAGAGCTGCAATATTACCTTTATCGGTCCATCCCCGGATGCGATTAGCCGTATGGGTGATAAAGCGGTTGCCAAGCAAACGATGAAAGAAGCGAGAGTACCGATCATTCCTGGTTCTGACGGTTTGGTTGAGAACATTGACGACGCGATTGTCATTGCGAGAGATATCGGTTACCCGATCATCATTAAAGCAACAGCAGGCGGCGGCGGTAAAGGTATACGTATTGCCGAGAATGAGGAAACACTTGTTCAGCAAATTACAGCAGCGCAGCAAGAAGCACAAAATGCTTTTGGCAATGCAGGTATATATTTAGAGAAATACTTAACAGGCATGAAGCATGTTGAAATTCAAATTATAGCTGATAAACACGGTAATGTAGTTCACTTAGGTGAGCGTGACTGTTCCGTACAGCGCCGTAGACAGAAGCTTGTTGAGGAAGCTCCTTGCCCGATTCTGACAGCTGAAACACGCACGGCGATGGGGCAAGCGGCCGTTCGTGCAGCGAAAGCCGTTAATTATTCCGGTGCTGGAACTCTTGAGTTCCTACTCGGCCCTGATGGTAATTTCTACTTCATGGAAATGAACACGAGAATTCAGGTTGAGCATCCGGTAACCGAAATGATTACGGGGATCGATATCATCCAAGAGATGATTCGTGTAGCTGAGGGCAATCCCTTATCTTTTGCACAAGAGGACGTCCGCATCAATGGATGGGCCATCGAGTGCCGTGTGAATGCGGAGGATCCGAACCGGAACTTCATGCCTTCAGCGGGTCAAGTGAAATTTTACTTGCCGCCAGGTGGTTTTGGCGTTCGTGTTGACAGCGCGGTATATCCGGGCTACACAATCCCACCGCACTACGATTCCATGATCGCTAAGCTCATTGTTTGGGGAAGTACGCGAGAAGAAGCAATTGCCCGTATGAAAAGAGCGCTCACCGAATTTGCAGTGGACGGTGTGAACACGACGATTCCATTCCATTTAAAGCTGCTTGAGCACAAGAAATTTATCAAGGGTGACCATGATATTAAGTTCTTGGAAGAGCACGATGTGAATGATCCAGAATCGTAGACAAACATTTGTCATATTTTTGGTGAAATGGTATAGTTATAAATTAAGATGGCTTATCCAAACCATGGATTAAGCAAAAAAATTCTTACGAAGTAAGTTTGCATTACAAACTCTAAGGAGGTGCCACAATGAGCACAATCGCTCCGGACTACGTCAAAACAGACATGGGCAGCATCCAAATTGCCCCCGAGGTTATCGAAATCATTGCCGGTTTGGCAACGGTGGAAGTGCAAGGAGTAGCGGGGATGAGTGGCGGATTAGCTGGCGGCATTGCTGAATTGCTTGGACGCAAGAATTTGTCCAAAGGCGTAAAGGTAGAAGTCGGGCAACGTGAAGCAGCCATTGACGTCTCCATCATTATTGAATATGGCAATCGCATTCCAGAAGTTGCAAGCGACATTCAACATAACGTGAAGCAGTCAATTGAATCGATGACTGGCTTAAACGTTGTTGAAGTCAACGTTCATATTCATGATGTTCATTTTAAACAGGCAGATAAACCGGTTGAAGAAGAAACAGCAGCTGCCCATCGTGTGAAATAGGCGGATTGCTGCAACCATATGGATCAATTGAAACCCCCTACAGGTTGCAGGGGGTTTCCTCTAACTATAGGAAGGGGACAAGCTTACGTGGGTAAAATTGTGGACAGGCTCTTGCTACTTCTCTATAGCCTAATTATTCTAGTTGCTTCTATCGTTGTTTTGTTCACAGCTTCAAGCTGGATCCCGTTAGAACAAGCAGGCCAAATGCTAAGTAATTTTTATTTCGAAAAAAGCTTTGCGTACCCGGCGATAATCATCAGCTTGATCATGCTGTTGATCTCTGTTCGTTTTCTCATTTTAACACTGCGTCGTGGCCGTTCTCAGGCACCATCTATCGACCAACGAACGGATTTCGGAGATATTCGTATCTCGATTGAAACCGTTGAGAATTTATCTTTGAAAGCTGCTGGTCGTATCAAAGGTGCCAAAGATCTTCGCGCCCGTGTTAGGGTGAATCAATCAGGTTTAGAGATTACGATCAGAACGATTGTGGACGGGGAAAGTTCGATTCCTGAGCTTACTGAAGAGATGCAAAGTACTGTGAAAAGTTACATTGAAGATATTACTGGCATTCCTGTAGCTTCCGTAACCGTATTCGTAGCGAACATCGTGCAATCAGCCCCAACTTTTAAAAGCCGAGTCGAATAGAGGTGAACCCACTCATGTGGAATGAGCTGTGGGAGTCCCATAGGGGCAAAGTGATCGGAGTGGCAGCAGGCGTTTTCTTCGGCTTCATTTATTTATTTTTTGGTTTTTGGGATATGTTGATCTTTGGATTCATTGTTCTGCTCGGCTTGTATGTAGGGAACAAACTGGATCGGAAAGAAAGATTCGTCATTCTAGAAGACATTTGGCGCTATCTCACGCAAAAATGGAGAATGTTTCGCTAAAATCCCTGGTTCTACCATGGATTTTTTTGTTTGGATTCATTCCAATATGACGTATACTAGTAAAAAGAGTTTTTTAGGACGAATTACACAATCGAATGCTTACGAAAGTCAGTTTTCTGGCGAAAACTTTAGGAGGACCACAATGAAACGCAGAGTTGCACGAGAAATTGCTGTACAAAGCCTTTACCAAATCCAGATGAATGAGGCTACACCTCAGGAAGCTGTCCAAATTGCGATTCATGAAGCAGAGAATGATAATGAAACTGAGTTGAATTTTTCCGGCGATAAAATTGACCCTCTTTACATTATTGAACTCGTTGAGGGTACATACAGTAACAAAGTTAGAATTGATGAACTGCTTGAAGAGTACTTAAAAGGATGGGCGATGGACAGGCTCTCACGGATTGATCGTGAAGTGCTGCGTTTGGCAGTGTATGAAATGCTGTATAGGGACGATGTTCCACCTAAAGTTGTCGTCAATGAGGCGATTGATTTAGCCAAGCATTATGGCACGGAGGAGTCAGGTAAGTTCGTTAACGGTGTACTTGGTAAAATGATTAAAGAAGTTGAAGATTTAAAGGGCAAAGTTACACCGTCCTAATTAACATTGATTATTCAACCATTTATATATAGCCATTAAGTTTTTCACAAAACTCTTAGGGGGAAATAACATGTCTGCACAAGTTATTAATGGGAAAGAACTCGTGAGTTCCATACGTGAGGAGATCAGGTCGGATGCGGCCGCGCTAACTGCGCAAGGCAACCAGCCTGGTCTTGTAGTTGTTATTGTGGGAGAAGATGCGGCTTCACAGGTATATGTAAGAAACAAAGCGAAGGCTTGCGATGATGTAGGGATTTATTCCGAAGTTAATCGTTTGCCAGAACATACAACGCAACAAGAGTTAATCGCACTTATTCATAAATTTAATAATGATAACCGAATTAACGGCATTCTTGTTCAATCACCGCTGCCTAAGCATATCAATGAAGAAGCTGTTGTTGATGAAATTGATCCGCTTAAGGATGTAGATTGTTTCCACCCCATTAATGTCGGTAACTTGATGATTGGCAAAGACGGCATGAAGCCATGTACCCCGCATGGTGTTATCGAAATTCTAAAACGCACGGGAGTAGAAATAGCTGGTAAGCACGCTGTTGTAGTAGGAAGAAGCAACATCGTAGGCAAACCAATGGCTATGCTGCTTCTGCGCGAGCATGCGACAGTATCCGTTGTTCACTCTCGTACTCCGAATATGGAGGAAATTACGAAACAAGCGGATATTCTTGTTGTTGCTGTCGGAAAAGCGCATTTGATTAAAGCTCATCACGTGAAGCCTGGTGCCGTCGTTATCGATGTGGGGATGAATCGTCCTGCTGACGGTAAATTGACCGGGGATGTTGATTTCGAAGCGGTTAAAGAGGTTGCAAGTGCAATCACACCCGTACCCGGTTGCGTAGGTCCAATGACGATTACCATGCTGCTTCGAAACACCGTTGATGCAGCAAGTCGCGCAGCTAAAGCGAATGTGAGTGTTTAATCAGGAGTATGGCGAGAAACGAGACGAAGATTTTATCTGTTAAGGATTTGAACCGGTATATTAAACTCATGCTAGAGGGCGATTCCCGTCTGCAGGATGTTTGGGTTCGCGGGGAAATCTCTAATTTTACTCACCATTCCAGCGGTCATATGTATTTTACGATCAAAGATGCGGATGGCAGGCTCAAAAGCATTATGTTTGCTTCGCATAACCAGAAGCTCGGTTTTATACCGAAAGAGGGAACGAAAGTGATCGCTCGCGGTAATATTTCCGTATACGAAAGAGACGGAGCGTATCAGTTCTATGTGACGGCGATGCAGCCGGATGGCATCGGCAGTTTGTATTTGGCCTTCGAGCAGCTCAAGAAGAAGCTCGAAGGGGAAGGGCTGTTCGCGGCGGAGCGCAAGAAACCGATTCCTCGGTTTCCGCGCGCGATCGGCGTGATCACATCTCCGACGGGAGCCGCTATTCGTGATGTCATCATCACGCTGCAGCGGCGTTTCCCATCGATTCCGATTCTCCTGTACCCGGTATTGGTACAGGGGGCGCAAGCGGCGCCTTCGATCGTCAAGGCGATCGAAGCGATGAACCGTCTCGGTGAAGCCGACGTGCTCATCGTGGGCCGCGGCGGCGGCTCGCTTGAGGAACTCTGGGCATTCAACGAGGAAGCCGTTGCGCGGGCTATCGCAGCCTCCGCGATCCCCGTCATCTCGGCCGTCGGCCATGAGACGGACTTCACGATCGCGGACTTCGTCGCCGATCTCCGAGCGCCGACGCCTACGGCGGCGGCCGAGCTCGCGGTGCCGCACCACCACGAGCTGAGGCAGCAGCTGTCGCAGCTCGCGCAGCGGCTGCACTACGGGCTGCTCCAGCAGCTGCGCCGCAAGCAGGAACGGCTGGAGCGCGCGAAGCGCTCCCCGTTCCTGACGAACCCCCGCAGGCAGCTGCTGATGCAGCCTGCGGAGCGGCTCGACCGGCTGGCGGAGCAGCTTAGGTTTCGCATGCGCCAGCGCCTAACGCTGCTGGCGGAACGGCGATCGAAGCTGGAGCGCCGCTTATCCAGCTTCAATCCCAAAGAGCAGGCCGTGTCGGCAAGGCGCCGCTTGGATACGGCGGGGCGGCAGATGCTCACGGCGATGCAGACCCTCCTGCGTACGAAGAAGCAGGAGTGGCAGTCCGGCGTCCGTCATTTGGACGCCCTCAGCCCGCTGAAGGTCATGCAGCGGGGCTACAGCTTAGCGTACGATGAAGATGAGCAGCAGCTCATTCGTTCAGTCTCCCAAGTGAAGGTGGGGGATTTCGTTAAGATTCGTCTGAAGGACGGAAGATTGAATTGTCAGGTATCGGGGATGGAGGAGAACAAAGATGTCAACGAGTGAAACGGAAGTTAGTTTTGAATTGGCCATTGAACAGCTGGAGCGCATTGTTGCCCAATTGGAAAGCGGTGATGTGCCTCTGGAGAAAGCCATTGAGCTATATCAGGAAGGCGTTAGGCTCTCCCATCTATGCGGTGTGAAGCTAGAACAAGTAGAGAAGAAAATTGAGATGCTGGTTGAAGGTGAAACGGGCACTGTGAGCAGGAAGCCTTTCCAACCTGTCTTGGAAGATAAGGGGAATTAGGTTGAATAAGACGTCAACGATTCATGAATATATAGCTTCCCATGCAGAAATGGTCGAAGCGGCTTTAATCCAAGCGCTGCCTGCAGTATGGGACGTTCCTGGTTCACTTCGTGAGTCCATGAACTATTCCTTAATGGCTGGGGGCAAGCGCTTGCGCCCCATTCTGGTACTTGCAGCAGCTGAAGTGCTTGGGGGTTCTCTAGAAGCAGCGATGCCTGTTGCTCTAGCCATTGAGATGGTTCATACATACTCCCTGGTTCATGACGATTTGCCAGCCATGGATAATGATGATTATCGCCGTGGCAAGCTGACGAACCATAAGGTGTATGGTGAGGCCATGGCCATTCTAGCTGGCGATGCACTGCTGACTCAAGCATTCTTCAGTATTACGCAAGCTCATAAAAGTCATGGAATTCCAGCAGAACGCGTGCTAGCCATTACAGAAGAACTTGCCGTATATGCAGGAGCAAGAGGGATGGTTGGCGGTCAAGCCGCTGATATGCTCGGGGAGCAAGGCATTACAAAGCTAGAAGAATTAGCTTTCATTCATACGCATAAGACAAGTGATCTCATTGTTTTCTCCTTACGTGCTGGCGGTCATATTGCGGGCGCAACGGAAGCGCAACTGAGTGCACTTAGTGAATTCGGCAATGCGATTGGTCTTGCTTTTCAGATTCAGGATGATATTTTGGATATTATCGGAGATGAGAAGAAGTTAGGTAAACCCGTGAAGAGCGATGAGAAGCAGCAAAAGGTAACTTATCCCTTTTTTATTGGAATGGAAGCTTCGGAGCAGAAGGTCAAGGATTTAACGAATCACGCCAAAGAAACGTTGCTTCGTGCACAGATTGCGCACCCGGAGAGGCTTCTCCAACTGGCGGATTACTTGATGCAGAGGGATCATTAGTCCTTTATAAGGTGTACTACCCCTTGTGTTTGTTGCCGTTTTACACGTAATACCCAAAACTATGATATAATGGTGAAATCTTAGCATTTTCACATTGAAAGTGAGGAAACAAGCGTGCTGCTCGAACAAATCAATCGGCCTGAGGACTTGAAGCGTTTATCCTTGACGGAGCTTGAGACATTGGCTGGTGAAATCCGTCAATTTCTGATAGAGAAGCTGTCCGTTACAGGTGGACACTTGTCCTCCAATTTAGGTGTGGTTGAGCTCACCATTGCTTTACATACCTTGTTCCACAGCCCGTATGATAAATTTATTTTTGATGTGGGTCATCAAGCTTATGTCCACAAAATTTTAACTGGTCGCAAAGATAAATTCGATACCCTGCGCAAGTACAAGGGACTTTGTGGATTCGTAAAACGCTCTGAAAGTGAACATGACGTCTGGGAAGCCGGGCATAGCAGTACCTCGCTGTCAGCCGCTATGGGAATGGCGATGGCCCGCGATCTTAAAGGTGAACATAATAAAGTTGTTGCTGTTATCGGTGATGGGGCTATTACTGGCGGTATGGCGTTAGAAGCAATGAACCACATTGGTCATGAGAAGAAAAATATTATGGTCATTCTGAATGACAATGAAATGTCGATTGCGCCCAATGTCGGGGCGATTCATAATTATTTGAGCAAAATTCGTTCGGATCGTCATTATCTAAAGGCCAAAGAAGAAGTTGAACATTTACTTAAGAAAATTCCTGCCATCGGCGGCACCTTGGCCAAAACCGCGGAAAAGCTGAAGGACAGTCTCAAATATTTTGTACTGAACGGTGTTTGGTTTGAGGAATTAGGTTTCACATACATTGGTCCTGTAGACGGACATAATTTGCCGGTATTGCTTGATACGCTTAAACAGGCCGAGAAAGTCAACGGTCCTGTGCTTGTTCATGTCGTTACGACCAAGGGTAAAGGGTATACGCCTGCTGAACAGGATTCGCACAGTTGGCATGGTCCAGGACCTTACAAGATCGAATCAGGTCAAGTGCTTAAATCCGTAGGTCCTCCTATGTATACAGAAATTTTTGGGAATACGTTAATCGAGCTTGCTGAGAAGGACACCAGAATTGTTGCAGTTACGCCAGCTATGCCGGGAGGCTCTGGGTTACTGAAGTTCGCGAAGCAGTTCCCCAATCGGATGATTGACGTCGGTATTGCGGAGCAGCATGCAGCAACACTATGTGCAGGACTTGCGAGTGAAGGTCTGAAACCTGTATTTGCGGTATATTCTACTTTTCTACAGAGAGCTTACGATCAAGTTGTCCACGATATTTGCCGTCCGAAGCTGAACGTAACGTTTGCTATTGACCGTGCAGGGTTTGTAGGTCCAGATGGCGAGACCCATCATGGCGCTTACGATATTACATTTTTACGGACGCTTCCGAACATGGTGCTTATGATGCCGAAGGACGAACGTGAGTTAAGAGATATGATGCAGACTGCTCTTGAGTACAATGATGGACCTATCGCATACCGCTATCCTAGAAATAGTGGAACGGGAGCGAGCACTGTTGATGAGCCCAAAGCAATTCCAATTGGTACGTGGGAGACTTTGCGCGACGGGGATTATGCTGCTGTACTTGCAGTTGGACCGATGGTGCAGATTGCGGAAGAAGCAGCCGAACAATTAGCTAAGGAAGGCATCAACCTTCGCGTTGTCAATGCACGATTCATTAAACCGCTAGATGAAGCCTGCTTACTTCAATTAGCAAGCGAGTCTATTCCAATTATCACGATGGAAGAAGGGGCAATCCAAGGCGGACTTGGCAGCAGCATAATGGAATTCTATGCAGCCAAAGGGGTTGTTGGATTGAACGTTCACATTATGGGTATCCCGGATTACTTCGTAGAGCATGGTAGCGTGAAGGAACAACGTGAAGAAGTTGGACTTACCGCACAAAACTTAATCGCTGAAGTGAAGAAGCTAGTGCCGCGTAAACGACAACGAGCTTAAGGCTATGGATGATAAGAATAGGAGTAACACAAACACAATGTCATCGGATAAAGAACGATTAGATCTATTGCTTCTTGAGCAAGGCTATTTCGAAAGCAGAGAAAAAGCAAAGGCCGCCATTATGGCTGGCCTTGTTTTTGCTGATGAAGAACCTGTTGATAAAGCGGGAATGAAGATTAGCCGGAAGGCTGTTTTGAAAGTGAAAGGTGCCATTCATCCTTATGTAAGCAGAGGCGGCCTTAAGTTAGAGAAGGCATTGAAACAATTTGATATCGACTTAACCGGAGCAGTTATGCTAGATATCGGAGCCTCAACAGGCGGATTTACCGACTGTGCTCTGCAAAATGGTGCTGCTTCTGTGTACGCCGTCGATGTTGGCTATAATCAATTAGACTGGTCACTTCGTAATGATGAACGTGTTCATGTGATGGAGAGAACGAATTTTCGCTATACGAAAATGGAGGATTTGAACGGTCCGCGACCTACCTTTGCAAGCATAGATGTATCTTTCATCTCGTTGCGCATTATTTTACCGCCACTGAAGGAGATCTTATTAAATCAGGGGCAAGTGGTTGCCCTTATTAAACCTCAGTTCGAGGCAGGTAGAGAGAAAGTCGGCAAATCCGGTGTTGTACGCGATCCAGATGTGCATGTGGATGTGCTGACCACTGTGTTAACTTTTGCAGAAGAGTTAGGTTTTCGCCTGAAAGGACTGACCTACTCACCAATCACCGGAGGGGAAGGGAATATTGAATTCCTTGCCTATTGGTCAAGTGATACGGATGACAATACGTCTCTTGCTAATGCTTCTTCTCTGAAAGCTTTGATTGCTGAGACGGTCAAAGAAGCACAAAAATTGCATGGCAAATAAACTCATCTTTGAGAACGCCTTTTGCGGCCCAGAGATGGGTTTTTTCACTTCGTCCCTAAGGGACAACGGAGTCGTTTATCCTTGCTTCATAAAGAAGGATTTTCCATGTAAATCCGCGAATACTATGGCGAGGTGAGGACATGGAACAAGGCGATGTTAAAGTCATTTTGTTAATCCTGATCATAGTTGTAGGCATTATCTTTTGGCGATTCCAACGGTGGCTGGACGGACCGAATAAGAAGCGAAGAAGGATTCCTAGACACTCAGACATCCCGCAGGATGAAGTCGTGGAGCTGCTTGAAGGAGCTGGCTTCGATGTACTTGCCGGTAAAACCAAAATTCCCATCAGGATGACGATCAATGAAAGAGAACAGCTGGAAAGCCGGTTATTTATCGACTATTTTGCTCAGAAAGAAGAGCACATTTACCTCGTGAAAGTAGCAAAGGAACGAAAACCGCTTGAAATGACAGGTAGTGCCGTTCGCGACATGCTGCTAGCCTATAGTCTGATTTATCCAGAAGCTGATGGCTTGCTTTATGTGGATATGGCCCTAAACAAAATTAAAAAAATCACATTTCATATAGAGGTGTAAGGATGAAAGGTCAAAGGCATGTGAAAATCAGAGAGATTATTACGAACCACGAGATTGAGACGCAGGATGAATTGGTAGAAACTCTTCGAGCTGCCGGCTTTCACGTCACACAAGCGACAGTCTCACGCGATATCAAAGAGCTTCATCTGATAAAGGTTCCCTTAGACGATGGCAGATATAAGTACTCCATGCCGGCTGACCAGCGGTTTAACCCGATGCAGAGACTGCGTAGAGCTTTGAGTGACCATTTTGTTAGCATTGACCATACCGACAATCTTGTCGTTATGAAATGTTTGCCAGGCACCGCGAACACGATATGCGCACTTATTGATAATCTGGAGTGGAACGGTGTTATGGGAACGATTTGCGGAGATGATACCATTCTTGTGATTTGCCGCGGCAAAGAGAATAGCCTAACTTTTGTGGATGAAGTCATGTCATTACTATCTTAATTTCAGGAGGAGCACATGCTTACAGAACTTTCGATTCGTAATTTGGCTGTAATTGAACATGTACATATTCGTTTCAAAGCAGGTTTTCATGTCTTAACAGGAGAAACTGGTGCAGGTAAATCCATCATTATCGATGCCTTAACACTCATTGTTGGGGGGAGAGGATCTTCGGAGCTGGTACGCTATGGCGCGGACAAGGCAGAGATTGAAGCGATGTTCGAATTACCGCCCACGCATCCAGTTTGGCATACGCTTACAGAGCTCGGTATAAGTGCAGATGCGAGTGAGCATTTGGTCATTCGTAGAGAAATCACCGCATCAGGCAAAAGCTCCAGCCGAATTAATGGTCAACTTGTTAACTTGACGATGCTTCGCCAAACAGGGGAGTGGCTGGTTAATATTCATGGTCAGCACGAGCATCAATCCCTGTTGAATGTGGATGAACATATTGATTCTCTCGATTTATTCGGAGATTCCGAAGTTGTGGCTGCAAAGAAAAGCTATCAAGCTAGCTATGATCAATATATGAAGCTGCAAAAAGAGCTGCGAGATCTTCAAGAAACAAGCAAACAGGCGCTTCAAATGCTAGATTTATATCGTTTTCAAATCGATGAGATTTCGGCTGCAAAGCTCAAAGTCGGAGAAGATGAGACGTTAATCGAAGAAAAGCGAAAGCTGGCTAACGCGGAGAAACTATTTCAAAGCTCTTCTGAGGCTTATGATTTTCTCTATGCAACGAACCGTGGCTTAGATGCTGCCGGCAAGGCGGTTTCCAGACTGCAGGATATCGTTCAACTGGATCCAACGAAGCTAAGTCCACTTCTCGAGCAGGCGCAATCCGCTTATTATCAAATGGAAGACGCTGCTTATCAACTGCGTGACTACCGAGATGGTATTGAGTTTAACCCTTCGCGTTTGGATTTTATTGAACAAAGATTAGATATGATCACGTCTCTAAGGCGAAAATATGGAGAGAATATTAAAGAAATACTCGTTTATTTGGATAAAATTAAAAGTGAAGTCGATACTATTGAAAATAAAGATGAGCATATTCGTAATTTAGAAGACAAGCTTGCGGTTGAGGAAAAGCAGTTGGGGGTAGCGGCGTTGGATCTTTCCAATTTGCGCAAAGGGATTGCTGAACAGCTTGCAAATCAAATTGAGCATGAACTTCGCGATCTGCAGATGGAACGCACGCAGTTCCGTGTACAAGTGGAACAAATACTTGACGAACGCGGCATTCTTGTTGAAGGCAACAAAGTACGCTACTCACGGCAAGGGATCGACCAAATTGAGTTTCTCATGGCACCCAATCCTGGAGAGCCTTTACGCGGTCTTAGTAAAATTGCTTCAGGCGGCGAGCTCTCTCGTATTATGCTCGCAATGAAAACCATATTTGCACGCATTGATCAAATTCCTGTGCTGGTTTTCGACGAAGTAGATACAGGTGTAAGCGGCCGCGCGGCGCAAGCTATTGCAGAAAAAATATCCGCATTGTCGACAAACTGCCAAGTTTTCTCGATTACGCATTTACCTCAAGTGGCTAGCTTCGCAGATGTTCATTTCTACATTCGTAAAGAAGTAGATCAAGAACGTACATTTACGCGAGTTCAAGATATGCCTGATTCTGGACGAATTGAGGAATTAGCGAGAATGCTCGGGGGTGTCGAAGTGACGGAAACCACCCTGCATCATGCAGGGGAAATGCTTGCCATGGCAAGAAATAAGAAAGCAAGGGCATGAAAGTATAGATAGTCAGCATTTTCAGTTATAAAACGAAGAGAGTGGGGTTAACTTATAGGTACGCATTTGACGACGACAATCGTCAGGGCTCAAGGAAGTGTGAAGGAGCGTGAAGATATTGCAATCCAGCAAAAGAAAAAGATTGTTCGGACTCCTGCTCGTCTTCTTCGTTTGTATGGTAAGTTTGTCTCCGCCTTTTCAAAGCTTTGCCTCCTTCCCCCAGGAACTTCGCTTATTCAGCGGTCAGGGGAAGCAGCTCCAACTAACAATGCCGGTCAACGCCCAAGTCACGGTAAAAGATACGGATATTGTAAAGGTTAATGGCAATGCCAAGCACTCATTTCAAGTTAATTTGAAAGAACCCATCTCTTTGCAATCCGATCACTCTGGGCAAACAGAAATGAAGCTCAAGCTGTTCGGTGCAATCCCCATCAAGACCGTTAAAGTCAATGTCGTACCGGATTTGAAAGTTATCCCAGGTGGTCAGACAATCGGAGTGAAAATTAAGTCTGCCGGTATTTTGGTTGTAGGTCATCATTTAGTAACTGTTGCCCAAGACCAAAAAGTTTCACCAGGTGAAGAAGCGAAAATTCAAGTTGGTGATTTAATTACTAAGATCAATGGCAAAGACTCCAAGGATGTTAGTAAAGTTGCTGATCTTGTCGCCAAATCCGGAGAAAGCAAAACACCGCTGGAGCTAAAAATCCTTCGTAACAATGAAGAGATTCTTGTTAAGCTGCAGCCTGTCTATGACGTCGTAGATAAGTCCTATCGCTTAGGTTTGTACATTCGAGATTCAGCGGCGGGTGTTGGTACTCTAACCTTCTACGCACCCGATCAAGGCGTCTACGGGGCACTTGGACATGTTATCACAGATATGGATACCCAAACGCCAATTATCGTTGGTGACGGCGATATAGTGTATTCGAATGTGACCTCTATTTCCAAGAGCCATAATGGAGATCCCGGCGAGAAACATGCTACCTTGTACAAAGATAGTAAAGTCATTGGTAATATTGAAAGAAACACAGCATTCGGTATTTTTGGAAAAATGTATGCTGCTCCTGACCACAGCCTGGATAAGGAAGCCATACCTGTTGCTTTTGCAGAAGAAGTGAAAGAAGGCCCTGCTCAAATTTATACGGTCGTGGAAGGACAGAAGGTCGAGAAATTTGACATTCAAGTCGTCCATGTGTCCAAACAAGACATTCCAGGAACAAAAGGGATGGTCATTAAAATCACAGATCCACGATTGTTAGATAAGACAGGTGGTATTGTGCAAGGAATGAGTGGCAGCCCCATTATCCAGAATGGCAAGTTAATCGGAGCCGTTACTCACGTATTTGTAAATGATCCTACAAGTGGTTACGGTTGTTTCATAGAGTGGATGCTTCAGGACTCAGGTATTATCCTTAGACCTTCTTCAGGAGCCTCTTACAAAGAATCAAAGGCGAGTTAACAGCCTTTGATTCTTTATTTTATCTTAACCTCATTCTACAAGGAAAAACACGATTTACAATGAATTTGTCGAAGAATGTTGGAAATAGAAGATAAATTTATAATTATATAAGAAAGTGAATTAAAAGAAAAGAAAAATAATATTCGACAGAAGGAATTTAAGTTGGGGTGTCGAATACCTTTACTTAAGAGAGAAAATACCAACTTGTTTGAGTAGCTAAAGGAGGATTTTAAGTTGCAAAAAATTCAAGTGTTACTAGCAGATGACAATCGTGAGTTTACCCATTTATTATCAGAGTTCATTGGTGAGCAAGAGGATATGGAAATTGTAGGAGTGGCGTACAATGGCAACGAAGTTCTTCGTTTTCTTGAACAACAACGTGAATTGCCGGATGTACTCATTTTAGATATTATTATGCCTCACTTGGATGGCCTGGGTGTACTTGAAAAAATGCGTGAGATGAATCTTCCCACACAACCGAAAATCATCATGCTAACCGCTTTTGGGCAAGAAAATATCACTCAAAAAGCTGTGCAACTTGGAGCCTCTTACTACATTCTCAAGCCTTTTGATATGGAAACGTTAACGAACCGTATTCGCCAGCTTGTTGGCAACAATCAAGCATCCGCAACGACTTCAACGACACGTGCAAATATTGTACATATGCCTAAAGGTAAGAACTTAGATGCTAATATCACTAGCATCATACATGAAATCGGCGTTCCTGCGCATATTAAAGGATATCAATATCTTCGCGAAGCGATCACGATGGTCTACAATAATATCGAAATCCTTGGTGCGATCACCAAAACCCTTTACCCAGCTATTGCTGAGAAGTACAAGACTACACCTAGCCGCGTTGAGCGTGCCATTCGTCATGCGATTGAAGTCGCTTGGACGCGCGGCAACATTGATTCCATCTCATTTATCTTCGGGTATACGATTAACATCTCGAAGTCCAAACCGACCAATTCGGAGTTCATCGCAATGGTTGCTGATAAGCTTCGCATCGAGCATAAGGTTTCTTGAGAGGGTTAGAATCTTTGTCATGTAAGGGATTTGGGGTTTTGGAAATGGAATCCAGCCTAGACGGATATACCAACTAATAGCTTTTGAAAGCCAATAAACTTTTTGTGGCTAACCAACTAATTCTTTCTATTCATTGGGTTGCATTAAAACTCACTGAACAGGAGGAATTTTTTATTTTATGACAAACATTGAGTTTCATTTGGAAAGTTTCATGCTCTATTGCTCATCAAAAAACTTGTCAAAGAAGACGTTGGCAAGTTATGAACAATCCCTAAAATTATTTCTTTCGTATCTTCAAGAGCATTTCAAGATCATTGAAGCAACTAAAGTCCAGACCGCCCACATTAGACACTACATCAAATTCGTCAAAGAGCGTGGGTAGTATACTGTTGTAGTTCGTGAAAGTGGAAAACAAATTAATTATCCCGATCGAAGAACTGATTTCAACAAGCCAGTGTCAATGACAACAATCGCTAATTATGTACGTAACATCAAGGTATTCTTCAACTATTTGTTTGAGATTGAGCGTGAATTAGCAAAAAAAATACATAATGGTCAAAAGGGTGATTCCCAATGGCTTATTGCAGGATGGGAATTGCTATCTACACAACGCATCTTTGACGAGTGGAACGTTTGGAAGGAACTAAGTGATAAAGGGACATTTAACGAGTGGGATGTTGAATCTCAAGAGGGGATTACAAATGTGTGGTGGCAACAATCGTGGATACCTTTAACATATAATGGATGTGGAGACCATCATTGTCTTGATTTAGCACCAACTGCAAAAGGTACGGAAGGTCAAATCATAAGTATGTGGCACGATTCAGCAGAACGAGAAGTTTTAGCTGCGAGTTATAAACAATGGTTTGAATATCTTGTTTGTAATTTTGAAGGAAATGATGCTGAATTTGTTTTTGATAGTGGTGATTTCGATTTTAAGGCAACTAAATAACATCATGTGAGGACTAATTAATGACAAAGAGAATATACTCATTCCTAGTAGCAATAATTCTTTTATCAGTAACATTTTACTATTTCGCACAAGTTAAATCCACAGATGGCTCAGTTGTAGCTACAATAATCGTTCCAAGCGATAGATTCCCAGAAACCGCTGCACATATAAAAGCAGCAGAAGAACATGGTAAATCAAATATCTGTACAATTGACCGTAAGGGCGCAGATGAAAACCGAAAAGAATCCTTGAAGGGTGTGCCAACTAAGAAGGGCTATGATCGTGACGAGTATCCTATGGCAATGTGTGCTGAAGGTGGTAAAGGTGCAGATATTGAGTATGTAACTCCTGCTGATAATCGTGGTGCAGGTTCCTATATTGCAAATCAGTTAGAGAAGTTTGAGGATGGAAAGAAAGTAAAGATTGTAGTGAAGTAGAATAGCTAAGTGAATTTTAACAGGTAAGCTATCTTTAAAAGGATAGATCTAAGGGCGATTGCTCCATATGCATTATGGAAGACCACACAAGGTTGGAAAGCTAACCACCAAATCATATTTCGTGATGCAGAGAATTATTGCGATATTGTTTGCAGCTATTGGGATTTCCGTTTTGGTGTTTGTGTGGACTAGGCGTTGAAGGAGAGAACCCTATCTGTCTATCGTTAATGGTTTAATTTTTACTTGGCTAAGCATTTTCATTTGCAGTTTTCTACTTTTTAGATTGTTCAGTCCATTTGCTAAGACATATTGGAGAAATGATTTGATAATCGCTTTTTCCCAATCAGTCATCATTACCATTTTGATAGTCATTATGAAGTAAGAAAATGACTTGTATGAGGTAGCGCATATGAGTCCTAAACAAATAAGTTAATAGAATAAGTATCTAGTTTTGGAGGAAAAGAATGATACAACGAAACGTTTTAGGCAAGGTCACTTGTTTTATCACTAGGGAAAAAGATGCGAAGATTGAATTGCTTCTTATTCAGCATCCAAATGCAGGTATTCAATTTCCAGCAGGAACTGTTGAGATGAATGAGGATTTCAAACAATCCGCCTTGCGTGAAGCTTTTGAAGAAACAGGGTTAAATGAGTTTCTTACATGTATCCACATAGGAAAACAAGAGATAAATCTTTCAGACGATAAGTACGTTATATATCAAAATGCTAGGGTCTATTCAAGACCAGAGTTATCAAGTTTTAATTGGGCTGAAATTAGAAGGGGGACAGCTGTCCAACATGAACGCAAGCATGGAGAGTTTATACAAATTTCCTATATAGAAGGAGATAAATATCCAGAGCCAAGCTACACAACATATCAAATAACAGGTTGGGTGGAGGAAACAGATTTAGCTTCAACAGTTGAAAGACATTTTTACCACTTACATACAGAATGTAATCTTAACCAATGGACACAGGAAGCAGATAATCATCTGTTTAAATTATTTTGGTCGCCACTTGATAAGTTACCTGAGATTATGTCTCCACAATATGAGTGGCTTAAATATGTTACAAGTGATTTAAATTACTTGTTTATTTAAAGGAGTGAAAGTGATTTGTATCCACGTGCTAATACTGTTGCCGCTGAATCATAATGCACAAAAGCTGACGGAATTGCCTGTCCACGGATTGACGAATATAATGACCGTATCATAGTAAAGGAAAAGGATGCCTCCATAAAACGTGTACCTGTTGACGCAGGTTCACCGGAGACATCCTCTCACAAAAAAATAACATGGTCATTGTATCAAATTATGTGCTGGTTGAGAAGATCACCGGCGTTTTTTGTTAGGTGTGCGGAAGTGGTTCCCTCCCCCTGTTGTGGGGAAGAGCTCCAGGTCATTGGTAGTCGGAAACGAATCAGTAGGAATGCTACCGGAGAAGCCAAGGTGTTATCTCTTCGAAGATTACGCTGTACTGGTTGTTGTAAGATCCATCATGAACTACCAGATTGTTTGGTTCCTTACAAGCGTTACGAATCTACTTGTGTGGAAGATGTGGTTTCAGAGGATACGGATGCAGCTGTTGTTGCAGCAGACGACTCTACGTTGTACCGCTGGAAAAGCTGGTACAACGAACTAGCAACTTACTGGTGTGGCGCTCTTTCCTCGATCGCAGTTCGTTTTCATCAACAACCCTTGGAGGTTTCGTCCACCCCTTCATTGTCTACACACCAGAGAATTGGACAAATCGTTGGCGATGCGCCTGGATGGCTGGCTAGAGTTGTCCGTCCCATTGCCAATGTGAATTTATGGCTACATACCCGTTCTGCATTCTTGTCCACGGGTGCTTTTGGTAGACTCAGTTCGTAGTCTAGCAAAAGGAGATGAGCATGAATGAAAGATAAGCAGAAAGCGGAAGAGATTGCCGCTCAGCGGGTGCAACTGTTGTCACCGCTACTGGCAGAAGGACTGGATCCCGCGAAGGCCAAGGAGCTAAAAGCACAAATTTGCGAGCAAACGGGCCTTTCTGAGAGGACGCTACGTCGCTATTTAGAACGCTATCGGCAAGAAGGCTTCGGCGGACTGAAGCCAATGAGTAAGGGAAGACAACCATCTGAAGCCGTTATTGCAGAGCCGCTTATGGAGCAGGCTATTCTACTGCGTCGTGAAGTACCGGGCCGCAGTGTCGCTCAAATCATTCAGATTTTGGAATGGGAAGGCCGCATTGCACCAGGTGAGATTAAGCGCAGCACGCTGCAAGAAAAACTCACGCAGCGCGGTTACAGTAGCCGCCATATGCGCATGTATGCAGACTCAGGTGTGGCTTCAAGGCGCTTTCAGCAGCGCCATCGCAATCGGTTGTGGCATTCAGACATCAAGTACGGTCCGTATCTGCCCATTGGTCCAGGTGGAGCGATGAAGCAAGTGTTTCTGGTTACTTTCGTGGACGACGCTACGCGTTTTATGCTGCACGGTGAGTTCTACCCCGTCATGGACAAATCCATCATCGAGGACTGTTTCCGTAGCGCTATTCAGAAATATGGCGTACCCGAGGCGGTGTACTTCGACAACGGGAAGCAATACCGAACGAAGTGGATGACGCGAGCTTGTTCCAAACTCGGTATTAGGCTTGTATTCGCTAAGCCTTATTCGCCTGAAGCAACGGGCAAAGTGGAACGATTTAATCGCGTTGTAGATAGCTTTTTAAGTGAAGCTACGCTCGAGAAACCGAAGACGCTCGAGCGGCTTAATGAGCTGTTTCAGGTATGGCTCAGCGAGTGCTACCAGTACAAACCTCATTCAGCACTAGTGAACAAACAAAGTCCAGAAACGACGTTTCGCAGCGACAAGAAGGCGCTACGCTTCGTGGACCCGGACGTACTGACGAATGCGTTCTTGCATTGTGAATCGCGAAAAGTAGACAAGTCAGGTTGCATCAGCTTCATGGATCGAAAGTACGAAGTTGGCCTTCCGTTCATCGGCTGCACGGTCGAAGTCATCTTCGATCCAGCAGATATAACGGAGCTGACCATTGAGTACGAAGCGCATCCACCATGGCATGTGCGGGAACTTGTCATTGGTGAAAGAGCGGGGAAACGCCCTACATTACCGGAACATCTAGGACCGTCGCCTGCTTCATCGTCAAGACTACTGGATGCTGCCGAAACGCGTAATGAACAGCGCAAAGAGCAGCAAGCACCTGCTGTGTCCTACCGTGCCGTGCGGAAGGAGCAGGATCATGTTTGAGACATTCTATGGGCTCCGGCATTCACCATTTTCAAGGGATATCCCAACAAGCGAACTGTATCAATCGGTCGTACTCGAAGAAACGTTAGGCAGACTGGAATATGCGGCCCAAAGACAGTGGTTTGCCGTTGTGACGGGCGACTGTGGAACGGGCAAAACAACGACCATTCGCCGCTTCACGGAAGTTTTGGATCAAGCCAAGTACAAGGTGCTCTATCTGTCAGATTCGAAGCTGACGCCTCGGCATTTCTATAAAGGCTTACTCGAACAACTCGGATGTGAGTCCAAATTTTATCGCGGTGACGCTAAAAGGCAGTTACATCGGGAAATTGAGCTCATGCGAGGCATTCATCAATTGCAGCCTGTCGTAGTAGTCGATGAAGCTCATTTACTGGACCGTGAAATGCTTGAAGAGGTTCGTTTCTTGTTGAATTTCAAAATGGATGCACAAAGTCCGATGACGCTTATCTTGGTGGGGCAAAGTGAACTTTGGGATCGGATAGGGCTTCAAGCTTACGCTGCGATCAGGCAACGGATCGACTTACAATGCAAGCTTCCGCATTATGATCGGGCACAGGTCGGGGATTATATAAAGCGACATTTGACGTATGCTGGGGCTGAGAATGAGATCTTCTCGGATGGAGCGATTGAGGATATATATAGGTTTTCTAGCGGTTCTGCAAGACTCGTCAACAAAGTTTGTACACACAGTTTAATCTACGGCGCTCAGAACGGTCATCGCATCATCGATGATCACATGGTCAAACGCGTCATCCAGGGAGAATGTTCATGATTCTCCCTTTTTTCAAACCATTGAATGGACAGCTTGTCCGTCAGGTTAAGGACAGCATACGCCGTCAGTTGGCGGACAGTATGGCTTAGCACTAACACTAATACTTTAGGAATAGTTACTTGCAACAAACAAATACTTGTTGAAGAACAATCAGGAATCTATTCAAAAGGAAATGGTTTATATTATAGACCAATAGGTGGAACAATCGAACTTGGGGAACACTCGCAAGAGACACTTGTAAGAGAATTTCAAGAGGAACTTGGCATCGAAATAACAATTAAAAGTTATATCAAATGTATTGAGAACATTTTCAAGATCGAAGAGAACATAGGACATGAAATAACTCAATTATACCTTGTTGAATTTAATGACCCCAATTTATATGAGGAAGAACATTTCAAAGTTATTGAAGGTAATAAGACTACATACGCTAAATGGATACCTGTTGATGATTTTGAACATGGACATAAGATTTTATATCCTAATGGCTTAACTGAACTGCTTAAAGACATTACATAAAACATGGATTTTATTTAGCTGATGAGGTGGGGCAGCATTGTGACCAACTTCAATTATATAAATATAATTGTAATAAATTGATCTAATGAGGTGAATAGAATATTTATCATAAGCTCTTTTTTTCTAAATCTTATACAAGATACGATTAGTATTCATACAAATAATTCTTGTAAATTACTAGAGGAACACGAACATACTTTTTCTATGGCGTATCATTTGAAAGATAATGTTATTAAATATAACCTAGCTTCTCTAGAGAAAATGAAAGAAAATAGCCCACTAAAACATCTATCTGACGAGGAATTCTTTGAAGTGTGCATATATCATGAATTGGGACATTACTTGGATTATAAAAAGAATCAGGACAGGCACTCTGTAAGAATGGAGAATGATTATCCTGAACTTGAATTTAAATTTATTGGAGAACAAAATGCTTGGAGGTATGGGAAAGAAATAATTCCACCATATCGTACCGAATTCTCCAAGAATTTTGAGGCTCAACCTCAAAATCAGTGCTTGAATATTTAGCTTGAAAGTCGATGAAGATTACATTCAACTAAAATGCCCGCTTTGTATCGATCTGGGTTACGCAAGAAATAATGACGTCGTTGAAATGCTTTAATACGGTTATGACGACCTTCTACAGTAGCATTTGTCCAACGGCAATGGTGGTAATTGAGGATTTCGTCCTGCCAGTTACGCATCGTTTTCAGCGCACTTTTGACAGCTGTGTGAGCGATTTGTTCACCCTGCTCAAGCCAACGATTAAAACCATGCGTTGCGACTTCGACATTCGGAGAATAATCATACCAAGCGGTAAAGGTTTCTTTCCATTCCCAAACATTTCGTAGAAGCG
>NZ_AUGY01000065.1 GCF_000422905.1 Paenibacillus alginolyticus DSM 5050 = NBRC 15375 | reverse complement strand
ATGGGACATCTTTCGCTTTTTTTGAAATCGTGGAGTGATCAGCTTTTGCCATCCCAGAGGAAGGCATGCGTTTTTCTCCATCACGGTAGCCGTCCCATTGCCCAAGAGCAGCTTGGGACAAAAAAAGAAAGAGATCATAAACTTTGAATTTCCGCCCAGTGTCAACGTATCCGGCTTCTTTGATGAGAGGAAGCACTTCTTCTTTCGGTATAATTGTTTGCAGAATATTCGAGAACATAGTAGACTTTTTCATGAGGTCGCCTTCTTTCGGATGTTTGTAGGGGTACAAACAGTTTACCGAATGAGCGGCCTTTTTCCCTGCCATTTTATGGATAATCAACAGACCTGTACGAAATACAACTTGAAGTTGTAAAATGGTCTTTTCATTGGCATTAATGATGTATTGTCTTAGCGTCAAATCATACTCGCATAAATAGCTAGATCTTGGAAACTCTAATTCATGAAAGGAGGTTCGAACATGGTTGAGTACACAAATATTCAAGACAATTCCGAAGAAATAATGAACTGCATAGTTAATTGTGACACTAACACCGAGCAAGATCAGAAAAAAATAGATAAAAACCTTTTGAACAGCATCCCGAACGAAGAAGAATATATCGATGAACCTTAATTCGTTAACCGCCTAAGATGGCGGTTTTATTTTTTCGGATGACAAGGAAAATTTCTTGTTCAAATGAGTCGTATCCTTAACATTTCCCTGATCATCTTGGATATCTCATCTACTTCGCGCTTCTCTTCTCCCCCGACCAAACGAATGTAGCAGCCGCGCCTGCAGGAAGCGTATAATTGAACGCTTTGCCTCCCCGCGTCACCTTGAACGATCGGCTCTCCGCAGCAGAATTAAACGCGATAAGCACCTCGGATCCATCTGGATTTCGGAAGGCGACATCCTCGATATTTCCGCTGCCGAGCGTGTTCGAATCGATCCGATAAGCTCCTGCTCTTACAAATTTACTCGCATGCCCGAAAGCATAATACTCCGGGTTATAGGAGATCGCCCCGGTCTTCTGTTCGATTTTCACGAAGCCGCGACAGTTGGGACAGCCTCCGTTCTTGGGCCCGAACGATTCATCAAGGGCCAAATTCCATTTCAGCACCGTCCTTGCCCAATTCCGAGTTGAGCCAATGATAAGGTTCTGCATATCCCATTTCAGGCTGCTTGCGAAATCAGTCATCCATTCTCCGCCCGAGCTCTCCGTGAAGTAAATGTCTTTGTTCGGAAACAAATCGTGCACCTTTTGCTGGCTGGACACTTCGCCTGCATAACCGTGAAACGCCGAGCCAGCAATATATTTGCTTGCTTCCGGATCGACCAGAATCTGTATCGGATAGTAAGGTTCATCCCAGTTGTGATCCCATATCACGATCTTCGTTTCAAGCTTTGCCTTCTCGAAGGCCGGACCCAGATGAGATTTGATAAAATTCGCTTGGTCGGCCGGTTCCATCCTCATCCCCGGATATCCGTCAGGCTCAAAGTGGGGCTCATTCTGCGGTGTTACGGCATCAATCTGCAATCCTTCTGCACCATAGGCCTGAACGAACTTCGTGAAATAATCAGAATAGGCTTGATAAAAGTCCGGATTCAAGCTTCCTTTAATTAAGGAACCTGACGTCTTCATCCAAGCCGGTGCACTCCAGGGAGAGCCCATGATTTTCAAGTCCGGGTTAAGTTCCTTAGCCTTACGCAGAGTCGGAATGATGTAAGCTTTGTCATATTCGATCGTAAAATTCTCCAGCTTCGGATCCGTCTGCCCTTCTGGCATATCATCATATGTATAGCTCTTTAGCGAGAAATCCGTTGCTCCCATCGGAAGCCGCAAATAGCTAATGCCGATGCCTTGCATATGATCGAACAACTTATTCATTAGAACGCTTCTATGCTCAGGACTCAGCTTATTCGCAATTAACCAGGCGGACGAATCCGTCATAGCCGCACCGAAGCCGTCGATCTGCTGATACGCCTTCTCCCCATCGATGACAATGGTAGAATCATTCAATGTGTTGTCCTTTGTCCAAGCCAGAGCTGCCTCTTGATGAAGCAGCTTACTTTGATCGGCTGTGGTGATCCACACGTTAACTGGGCTTTTCGACGAATGAAGATCATACTGAAAAAGGCCGAACATTGTAATTATCACAATGATAATGCCCACCACACTCGGTGTTCGCATTAATTTTCTCATCACTGATCCCACTTAAAAGTAACGGCCGCTTCCCCATCAATGGTATACTCGAACGTCCTTTCACTGATGGCAACAACGATTGTTTTCGGCTTAATCGTTCGGTTTGAAACAATCAATACCTTGGAACCATCCACGTTGGAAAAAGCTACCGTTTCCAAGTCGTCTTCAAACGTATTGGAGTCAATCCGATAAGCGCCCGGACTCACAAACTTACTGATATGGCCAAGGGTGTAGTAATCAAGGTTATACGTTAGCTCTCCTGTCTGCTGATTGATCTTGACTACGCCGCGGCACGTACTGCGCGAAAGGACAGTTGGCCCATTGTTTTCATCCAAAGCTATGTTCCACCAAATAACAGACTTTGACCAGTTTCTTGTCGTGCGGATCACATGCTTCATTTGGTCCATGAACGCGTCGTGGAACGGCGGAATCCACTGCCCTCCAGACGCCTCGGTAAACCAAACATCCTTGTCCGGGAACTGTTCCTTGATCTGTGACATGGCCTCATGGCGTCCTCCATACACGTGCCAAGCGGTACCGGCGACATACTGGTTTGCTTCGGCATCTTCGTATATTTCGCGAGGATGGCCGGGGACGTCCCAGTTATGGTCATAGCACATGATCTTGGTCGGCTGCTTTCTCTTAGCCAGGCGTGGTCCCAAATGTGACTTGATAAACGCGGCTTCCTCTGCCGGCTTCACAATCATACCCGGGTATTCCTTCGGCTCGTAGCCCGGCTCATTTTGCATCGTAACGGCATAGATCGGAATCCCCTCCGCTTCATAGGCATCAAGGAATTTGACGAAATAGTCTGCATAAACCCCGTAGCAATCCGGCTTCAACGTGCCGCCGATCATCGCGTCGGACGTTTTCATCCAGCCTGGTGCGCTCCACGGCGAAGCCATCACCTTGAGCTCAGGGTTAAGCTTCAAAGCCTGATGGATAACAGGTAAAATGTAGCACCGATCGTGATCGATAGAAAACCGCGCAAGCTCATAGTCGCTTTCTCCAGGCTCAACATCGTCATAGCTATAGATCTTCCAAGCGAAATCACTCGCTCCCATCGGCTGACGTAGGAACGAAATCCCAATGCCCTCTTCCCGATCAAATAGCTTCCGCATGAGTTCGTCCCTAAGCTCCTCAGATAAAGCATGTACCACTAGCCAGGCCGAAGCATCGGTAAAAGAAGCTCCAAAGCCGTCCATCTGTTGATAGGTGACCGCCTCGTCAATGGTGATGACGTATTCCGTATTCTCCTTTATGCTTTCAGCGAATTTAATCGATTCCATTTGCGCAAGTTTCTTCGACTCATCAATCGTTGATTGCCATACTTGTATGTTACTCATCCCTGTCAACTCCTCCATAGATTCTAAAAAAACAAGAGGCCTATGACCAGCCGCAGACGATCACGCTGGCAGCTGCCCATTCGACCTCATGCTCTTCAAGTTATTTATTCTTACTTAATGCCTTTTTCATCGTAATAAGCTGTAGCTTGCTTTTTCACATAATCGAGAACTTTATCGATACCTGCTGCTTTCAGCTTTTCCTGGTAAGTCTTGATCGCTTGTTCCACATTCGGTACCAATCCCATCATGAGCGGCTTACCGTATTGGTCGATGACTTGATTGACAGCAGCGTACTCTGTCTTCACTGCATCGTAATCCATAGAAATCGGTGAGAAAATGTCCGGTTTGCTCATCTTGGAGAATTCTTCGTTCAGTTTATCCAGACCATCCCAACCGCCGACGCCTGCTTTCATAAGCGGCTTGTTTCTCCAGCCCCAGTCGGCAATACCGTAGCCTTGGACCTTCGCAGCATCTTGGCTTTTGGAAGGAGTGACAATATTCTTACCGTCGTTAACTAAATCATAGTGGTAGCCCTCAAGGCCATATGTGATCAGGTTATAATACTTCGCATCGGTTCTGATCTTCTCAAGTACCATGAGCGAACGCTCCGGGTTGGCTGCGCTCTTCGGAATCGCCATACCGTTGGCAATACCCATCGTCGGCATAGCGAAGCCTTGCATACGAGTGTACGGGAAGTATCCGATTTCCATCTTCGGATCTTTCTTCTGCACGTCTGTGATGAATCCGGCTGCGCCTGGAGGGTTGCGCCAGTAAACGGCACCCGTGCCCGTCTTGATCAGGTCACCCGCTTCTTGTTTGGAGGAAAGTGTGTTCTTTGACCAGTAGCCTTTGTCCGCCCACTCCTTCATTTTCTTCACCCAAGCCTCATATTCCGGTGTGAATGGGTAAGCGACAATATCTCTAGGACTGTTGTAGTTTTTAGCTACGACAACGCCGCTCTCGCCGCCAATTGTCTGATAGCCTTGAACTGCTGAGAATAAGGTGCTGATTTCGTTCCACGCACTTCCGTTGATCGGGATCACATTCTGTTTATTTTTCTTGACGCCATCCAAATACGCCTCGATCGAAGCGAGATCTTTGATTTCTGGAAGGTTCAACTCTTTTCTCCAGTCCTCGCGGTAAACGATACCGTTCGGCGTGTATTCCGGGTTCGTGTTCGGAACCGCATAAATTTTGCCGCCGATAGTGACGTCACTCCAGTCCTGCGCTGAAACTTGCTTTTGAACCTGAGGCGCGTACTTGGGAAGTAAAGCAGTCAGATCCGTGAATGCACCCTGCTTGGCATACTTGAAGTAGCCTGCCCAAGAAGAAGCGAAGATCATATCAATTTTCTCGCCCGCTGTCAGCAGCAGGTTATATTTGGTTTGCCAATCATTCCACGTGGTGAAATTCAATTTAACGGTTGCGTTCAAGTCCTTCTTCAGCATTTTGTTGAATTCGTCCATAACCTTAGGTGTATCCTTATTGGCGTCACCTACCAAGTACCAAACGAGCTCAACCGATTTTGTAATGTCCGGTCCTGTCGCTGCAGGCGCTGCACTTTGGTTTCCTTCTGTCTTCGCAGGTGTAGTTGCTCCAGGCTTCGTTCCTGTACTGCTGCTGCAACCCGATAAAGCGGTGGCAGCCAGCATGACACCTGCTAGAATAGTTCCGATCTTTCTTTTCAATTATGACTCCTCCTTAAAAGTGGATAAACGATATCTATGTTAGCCGTGAAACCGGTTCTAACCTTTGACTGCACCTATCGTCAGTCCTTTGACGAAATACTTTTGTACAAATGGATACAGAAGCACGATCGGCCCTGTAACGACGACGGCAACTGCCATCTTCAGCGTCTCCGCAGGGGCTTTGAAATTGACGGCAGCCAAGTTGGCGGCTATGTCCGTTCTCAGTACGGCGGCATTCGCCAGAATCTTGTACAAGAAGAACTGCAGCGGAAACTTGCTTTCCGTCGTGATAAAGATGTTGGCGGTGAACCAGTCGTTCCAATAGCCAAGTGCAAGGAACAGGCCAATTGTAGCGAGCCCCGGCGTAGACAATGGCAGGATCAAACGGCTGTAGATCGTAAAGTCGTTTGCACCGTCTATACGAGCCGATTCAACGATGGAGTCCGGGATCGATTTCATAAAGTTCTTCATCAGAATGATATTCCAGGCACTAATCAAGGCGGGAATCAGCATAGCTAAGTAACTGTCTTTCCAATCCAGATACTTAACGATGAGTATGTACCATGGGATCAAGCCCCCGCTGAACAGTGTCGTAAAGTACATGAAGAAGGCGATGGAATTACGGTATTTGAAATCTTTACGGGCAAGCACATAGCCTGCCATGGACGTTAAGAACAAGCCTATGAAAGTGCCAATAACGGTGAGGCAAATGGTCACCCAATAGGCGCGAAATATTTGCTCAGGGTTAGTGAAGACCGCCTTGTAAGCATCGATAGACAGATCATTCGGCCAAAGCTTAAACCCTTCCCCGATAATTTCATTCTCCGACGTAAACGAACCCGAAATAATTAACCAGAACGGCAGCAGGCAGAGTATAGTCAAGAACGCTACCGTTCCATAAGCGATGACCATAAAAGCCATCGTCGCCGAGTCCTTTTTGCGTCTCACGGTACTCCCTCCTAAGCGTTTTGCTTTTGCAAAACTGATTTCGTAAGCAATTCTTTAGAATAATGCGTAATCTTCGCGAACTTTTTTCACAATAAAGTTGACCGTCATCACTAGCAGGAAGCCAAAGAACGATTGGTACAAGCCTGCAGCCGATCCCATTCCAATGTCAAAATTGACCGCTAACGCCCGATACACATACGTATCAATAATGTCCGTTGCATCATACAACATGCCGTTGTTGCCGATAATTTGATAAAACAGGTCAAACTGCCCTTTGAGAATGCCGCCAAGGCTGAAAATGACGAGCAAAATAAAGGTTGGCGTTAAAAGCGGAATCGTGATGTGACGAATTTGTTGAAAAATGTGAGCTCCATCGATTTCCGCTGCTTCGTAGTACTCATCGCTAATGCTCATTATGGCGGCTAAGTAAATAACCGTTCCGTACCCAAGTCCTTTCCAGACATTGAAAAAGACAATGATGTACTTCCACGGCGCCGTATTCAAATAGAAGTCATAAGGCTGCGAACCTAACTGCTTCAACAGTGTGTTGATCACGCCGGTATCGGAGTTGAACAGGTTGAATACGAAAGCACCTACAAGAACCCATGAGATAAAAAACGGTAAAAACATGATGGATTGCGTTGCTTTCTTAAAGTATTTGTTGGCAATCTGGCTCAAGAAGATCGCACAGACCAATTGCAGGAAGTTACCGATGAAAATAAAGGCCAAGTTGTACAAGACCGTATTTTTCGTCAAGTTCCACAGCGTACCCGATTGATACAAAAACTTAAAGTTCATCATACCGATGAATTCACTGCCAAAAATTCCTCCGTCGAAGCTGAACTTCGTGAAGGCCAGATAAATTCCCGCCATAGGAATGTAGCTGAATACGATAAAAAAAAGGATTGCAGGAGTTACCATCAGAAACATGATTTTGTTCCTGGACAATTCCGTCCAGAAGCCTTTTAAAGCCGTCATCGCTTACTCACCTCCGAACTCTTGGATTGTGTTTGTTGTTTGCAAGGCCAATCTTAGGCCTTCTGCCAAGGTTGGGGCAACTATAAATATGCGATCATTATCATTTTTTGCTTCATTACGAATAGCTTTTCTCCGCATCAGATCACTTTTTCCGTTGTTTGGGGCTAACTGATCTCACGCACCTCTTCGTCCTGCAATCTTCCGTTTTTGCGAAAGTCAGCCGGGGTTACACCGTTGATTTTTTTAAATGCTTTGTAGAAATACGGACTGTTTGAGAAGCCTGATTGTTCCGCGATATCCCCAATGGGAAGCTCTGTTGTATGTAATAACGTCCTCGCTTTGTTCATTCTTACTTCAATGATGTAATTCAGAATGGTGTTTAACGTATGTTTCTTGAATAACCGTCCGATATAGGTAGCAGACAAACCCATCTCCTCGGCAATGGTGTCTAGGGAGAGCTCTTGAAACATGTATTTTTGCTGCACAATGGCGATGATCTTACCCACCACTTCGTCGTGCCTTGTATTTTTCTTATCTTCCAGACTTGCTGATACACGCTCGAATACATTGAAGAACGGACGGTACATGTCTTCGACTAGTTCCGCATCATTTAGACCGGAAAGTAGCGCATTGATATTCAAATCCCAGAAGATATCATTATTTTTTTGAATCGTGGAAACTGCGTTGTTCACGGCAAAAGCCAAGTGTGACACAGCCAGATGATACGACATATAGGAATAGCCGGCCGTTTCTTCGACGATCTCGCGGAATATACGAGACGCTTCGGTAATTCGACCCAGCATCAGCTCTTCGATCAGCACCTTCTCTTTGGAAATCGGGTACACATAGGATTTGGCCTTCAATGACTCGATTTGCTCCGCGTAGATCAGACACTCATGTCCGTAGAAAAGCCGATGAAATAAGGCTTCCGTAGCCTGGGTATACAAGCGGCTGACGCTGCGAGCGTCATCACCAGTCGTACTCACAGCAATGGATACGGATACTTTGATGTAGTCCCGCACAGAGGATTGAATTTGACGCCATAGACTCTCTAGCAAGTTACACCCACTTACTGGAGCGGGTTCCCCTATATTCAGCAGTATGGCAATACGATCATCTCCCATATCCACTGCAAAAGATGGACAATAGGCATTCAATAACTCCTGAGCAATGTTCATAATCCCTATCTTGAGCAGGCTTCTGTCACCTACGCTGTACTTCTCTACTAGCTCCCGATAGGCGTCAATTTTCAGCACCGTCACGGAAAAATACTTCTTAGGCTCCAAACGGATTTCATACAACTTGAACTTCGCTTCCAAATCTTGCGGATGACAGCTGCCCGATCCTAACAGCAGATTGCGAACGAGATCTTGCCGCAGCGCCATGGAATGGTTTCTTCGTTCCGTCTCAAGCGTCGTTAGCTTTATTAACTTGCGGTTAACATTCAAGGATAATTTTCGCGAAATCAGGTAGGAAGTTAGAAGTCCAAGAAGTAATATAGCTACTGCGATTGCGATCGTATAAAGCCTCATGTGATTGATACCGCTTGTAATAACGCTGTAAGGGGCAATCCTAATATAACGCCAACCCAGAACATCGGGAGCCGTATACGTCACTAAGGATTTAACCCCATCCACGTCGGAGACGAAATATCCTTCATTTTCGCCGCTTCCGAGTACAACTTGGATGTATGGTTTATGGGTAAGGTCCGTCAACATAGCATTCTTCCAGCTGTTCGTAACGAGAACTGCGCGATCATCGATGATAAATGTATTTCTGTCCGAAGTGGCGATCATGCCGTCGATATTTTTGTGCATCTGCGTTTCGGATATATTAACGATAATGACGTTCTTCTCATCTTTATGGGAAAGAGTGTCGTACAACAAAAAGGTATAACAATCCCGTTCCTTCTCTTGGTTGTTTAGCTTTAGGCTCTCATACGGAATTTTACGCGGGATCGGCATTAACGTCTTGTAATCCGAAACATGCTTAACCATTTGTACGGCTGTCGTATCGTAAAACTCGTTCGATTTCCAGACCGAATTGGCACTGATCTCGGCGCTCGTATAAAACGTATCCGTTTGATAGTTATAAACGTAGATGGAATCGATAAAAAGAGATGTAGCCCGATAGGAGTTCAGTTGAGCCATCGCCGTACTTGTATCGAGAGGATCTCCCGATGAGAAGTAAAGTAATTTAGACACATTCATGTCGTTATAAATTTGTTTAGCAAACGTGCTGGCGTTAACCGCCATGATCGACGCTTCTTGGCTCGTTTGTGCTAGATTATTCAACGTGGAACTGTACGTCTGTTTGAGTGAAATATCTTCAAAATAAACGTGTAGAATTCCCGACAGCATCACAATCGTTAAAGCGATGGTCAACGTAAAAGACCGAAAAATGGAAGCGGAGAATTTCACGTTGGAATTGGACGTTTTTATTTTCAACATCGTCACCTCGTTCATTGAAATCGATTTCATTTAATTATAAACTAGCGTGAAACCGTATTCAATTTGTTTTTGAAAATCTCAATATAGGTGTGCAAACCAACGTTTTTCTTTGTAGGATCGTATTGTTGACATTCTTTGTTGAAATCGATTTCAAACTATTTTATACTTGGTGTAGCAGATCACAAAATGTTTTTACTAAGGATAGAAGGTTGATACTCATGGATATGAAAATTAAAATTATTGACGTCGCCACCAGAGCAGGCGTTGCTCCCGCTACGGTTTCACGCGTTCTCAATGACAGCAGCAAGGTTACGCCTAAAACTCGAGATAAAGTCATGAAAATCATTAACGAGCTCGGTTATCAACCCAATGCCGCTGCAAAAAATCTTCGTTCGCAAAAAACAATGACTATAGGGGTCATCGTTCCGGATATTAGCAACTCCTACTTTTCCGAAGTCATTAAGGGAATTGAGAACATCGCTTATTCCAAGAAATATAAAGTGGTGATTTGCGATACCGAAAATAATGAAGAAAAAGAGCTAGAATTCTTGAATTTGTTAACTACGCGTACCATCGACGGTGTTATTATGGTTGCACCCATGCTTGCTAACGAAGTCATCTTACAAATCGCAGATAATGGGTATGCCATTGGCATTGTTGGAAAGCAGATTGATCATGACCGAATCCCCTGCATTGTAACTGATAATGTGAAATTTTCGATGAAGGTTATCAGCCATCTTGTGGAACTTGGGCATCGAGAAATTGCCTTTATTAACGGCTCTGCCCATGCTGTTGACAGTTATGATCGATTAGAAGGTTATTTGAAAGCATTAAGAGAGCATCACATTCCATTTCGTCCCGAATTAATTGAAATCGGCAACTTTAATGAAACGGGCGGATATGAAGCTATTCATCGACTTTTTGCTAAGAAGATCCCCTTTACTGCCGTCTATTCAGCCAATGACGAGATGGCACTTGGTGTGTATCGGGCATGCTCGGAACTTGGTATCCAAATCCCCATGCAGCTAGCCGTTGTCGGGGTAGATAATAATCGAATCAGTAAATATATCACCCCTCCTTTAAGCACAGTAAATCAGCCGAAGTACACCATGGGTGCTCTTCTCGTCGAGAAATTAATCGACATGATGAATGAGAACGAATATGCGGAGAATCGTGTTTTTAAAGTGGATTCAGAACTGCTGATTCGCGGTTCCTCAGACTTCAAAAAAAATGGACAGGAATCATTGAAATGATCCCCTGCCCATTTTTTTTCGTGTTTTTAAGGTGCGGCGGTTATAACAAATGATTCCCAGGCTCCTCCAACTGCGCTTCTATTGGCAACAAGTGTCCCGGATTCCACATTTAGGTCCGCACATACAAATAAATTATTCGCCATGGCTTGGAACGCCACTGTCCCATCTGGATTCGTCACCTTCTTAAACTTCTCCCAACCGGCAATCCCTTGCGCTCTAGCAATCAATCTGCCGCCTTGGTTGAGATCCGCAGTGACGTATTTATTATTCGCCATCGAGAGGAACGATACCGTGCCGTCCGCATTATTCACCAGAATAAATTTCTCCCAACCACCCACCGTTGTGCGGTTCGGAATAAGCGGACTGGCGCCTGCGTTCTCAGCGGTAACGTAATTGTTATTTGCAACTGCCTTAATGCTGGACGTCCCCGCTAGATTCGAATAAGCTTTGAAGATATTCTGTAGGTTTGTGTTTGCTTGGAAAAAATTTGTTGAGAATTTGGTTAGTTTGGATGATATCGTTGAAGCACTGTCATTGTTAATATCCGGAAATGCATTGCTGTTGTTTTGATATAGGCCCCAATTCCCGCCACCTGTCACTTTATAGGTCCAGTTGGTCCACGAAACACCCAGCGCATCTAACCCCGATAAATATTTTTCCCATAAGTCATTAAATTCCCAAAGTGTGAATTCACCGGCAAAAACCGGAGTATTCCAATTCTGTTGATGCCAAATGATATCGGTAAACCATTGATTCACACTTGCTGATTGGCTATTATAATCCGTGTTGCTCCAATTGTAGTTGTGCACTTCATAGACGACATTCGTCCAACCATAAGTAGATGGCGAGACAATATTGTTCCAGTAGCCAAAGGCTTCCACATAAATCATGTGATCCGGGTCAATAGCACGTACTGCCTGGTAAAGCCGGTCATACATCTGACTAATAGACAGGCTGCTATTATTACTAACCGGTTCGTTCAAGAGGTCGTAGCCGGCTATTGTCGGATTACCTTTATAATGAGTTGCTAGACGCTGCCAAATTTGCACGGTCCAAGCCTGATAGGTTGTGTTGGTCCATAGTTCATTGACACCGTCTCGTCCGCCGCTCTGCCAACCATCATCATTACCTGGGACTCCATGCAAATCGAGAAGTACATAAATGCCTCGCTGCTGTGCTTGCGTTACTAGCCAATCAAGCTTACGGAACGAGACAGCATCTGATTTCATTGAACCATCTCGATTCATCAAGTTTTCCCAATAAATCGGAACGCGAACGAAGTTCAAACCCATATTCTTGATGTTATCCAAATCGCTTGCCTGAATCCACGTATCTTGGTACCCAGCAATAATGCTGTCCGTAGTCGCCGCTCCGAATCGATTGGTCAACGTTTGGCGTACTGTCCATTCGTCAACGCCCCCTAAAGGCGCCATCCAATTCTCTTCAAGAAGCCAACCGCCTAGGTTCGTTCCATGCAGATTAACAACGCTGCCTGAGCCATTATTGTTTTTAATAACTGTACCGCTCGTTTTTAGGAAATCACTGGCGCCGATTGCTGCACGAGCAGTGGTCGGGTTAGCAGTAATCAGCAATCCGAATGAAAAACAAAAAACCAACAGAAGAGATAATACTTTCTTAAAATTCATAGTAATCCTCCTTTTGAGTTCAAATCTTGGAAATTGCGCACAAAGGATATCCGCTGGCAAACATCACGATCGCTTCCTCCTTATCCTTCACTCGATCTCTGTACATCACCTCCATTATGAATTCATTCATGATAGGGCTTTCCTTTCTATGAAAAAAAGAATGATTCGTCCACCTTCCTCTGAAATTCTTGGTGGTTAGTCATTCCCTGTTCTCATCTGCCTTCATTTCCTAAAATGAAATCGATTTTATTTTGAAATGTAAATTAGTTATTGATTTCTTTATAAATCCAATTGCTGATTTTTATTATCCCTTTATTTGGATATTATATGAGAAAATGAAATCGATTTCAACGAAATATTTTAACACGACTCCTTAAAGGCATTTGAGCATATAAAAAGCATCCGACCTTTAACAATGGCCGAATGCTATTGCAAATACAGTAGGTTATTGTGCTTTACTTCGTAGACCAAACCTCGATCAAACCGTTGGCGTCAGTCGTAAGAATGGACTTCACTATTTCAGAGACGTTATCCGCCATCGACTTAATATTCAGATGCTTGAGAAAATCCTGCATATGTTTGGCTGCTTTGTCTATATCATCTTTGCCCAGTTGCTGTTGTGCCTGGTCCAGACTGTTGCGCAACTGGTTAACCAGCGGTCCTTTCAGTTCGCCGGCTTTGGCATAGCTGTCAATCAAGTTGGTCATTCCTTCGAGGGTGGCTGCAATCGTAAAGCGGACCGATTCATCCGTCTTATTGCCGGCCTGATCAGTGATGACGATCTTCAGCGTATGGAGGCCAAGCTTGCCGGCCAAATCAACGGAAGCGCCGTTGTCCAAACGCTTTCCGTCCAGGCTGAGTTCCTGGCTCGCTATGCCGGACAGTGCATCGTTCGCGTTCATGAGCAGCGCAATCGAGCGGTCGTCGGAGAACACAGCGCCTTCAGCAAGCGGTTCACCGTTTGCATTCAGAACAAAAACCGGATTCGTTTTGTCAATCTGGACGCTTAGCTCCTTCGTTTGCTCGATGTTGCCCGCAGCGTCAGCAGAACGGAACTGTAGCCGATTCACGCCTTCATTCTTGAAGGCGATTGGCCCGGTATAGGATTGCCATTCCGTGCTATCCCCCAATCTGTATTCCGTTTTTGCTAGAGCGGAGAGATCGTCATGTGCCGTTAGAGCGACGGACCCATCCGTGTTCAGCCAGCCGTTTTGCAGCGCCGGTTCGATCCGTGCTTCCGTTTTAGGCGAAGTCACATCTTGCGGATCTGCCACTAAAGCTGGTGCCGATATCATGAACTTGCGGGAATTCGGATCAGTTCCCTTCGACCTTACGGCTATTTTGGACACATCGGTTATGCTGCTTGGTAACGTAAAGTTAGTGGTGCCTGCCGGTAAGTCAGCAAGTACCGTTGTACCATTATACACTGTGTAACCTTCACTTAAGTCATTGGAATCCCATTTCATAATTTTAGCTGAACCGCTTGATTCAATACTAAGATTCTGTGGAGGACGTGGCGCATTATACACTTGAACTTGAGTAAGGCGTGGAGGTCCTGTTAGATCCGTCCCAGAATTGCCGCCAGATGCGTTCTCTACCGTTACTTTGATATATCTGGAATGATAGGTCTTACCAAGGTTAATTGGATAGGAACCATCTTCCGAATCAATTCCCCCATTATTGTTGCCAGTTGCATACGTATAACCTTGGTCTATCTGTCTATCCACTTGTTTAAATGTCATGGCGTCAAAATCTGCAGCCGATGTATGGTTTCCGAAATCATCAGATACATAAACAGTTGCACCTTTTAACCTAGTGGATTTGGCGAACAATCTGATTTGGCTAAAATCCATCGCCTGCCCAAGGTCTAGGACGAAGCTGCCTCTTTTCTCTCCTTCGGTGCCCAGCCATGAATAGTTTCCTATTTGATCCAGACTTGTAATGTTGGTAACATTCCATTTTGTCGGGTCTTCCAGGACACCGCTCACTAATTTGTTTGCATTGCCGAATTCATTCGCCATAGCAGATTGGATCTGAAGCGGGTTGGCTCCAGCCGTCGGGCCTACATTATATGCTTTTTTATTAAGCGCAAGGTTAACTGATGACAGACCTGATGCCACTTTGCTTATGGTGATATCGGCAAGCTGAAGCGAAGCATCATAGGCAGAGTTGGTTCCGTTAGCGGAGCTGCGGTAAATACCCCATTTTGGACGCAAATATTGATCAAAAGCAGCTGGGTACTCCGTCTCAAAGCCGCCGATTCTTTCCGGCCTTCTCCATAAATCTTTCGTACCGTCGCTTGCACCTTTATTAGTAAACACTTGATAAACATCAGGGCTATCATACGTATATACCTTACCGGTTGTCGTATCCGTTATTTTGATTGTGAACCAGCCGCTATCCGAAATAAGCGCTTTAAGCTCAACTTTTATCCAGTGGCCATCGATTTCTTTTAACGGAATTCGCATCATCGTCTTATCGCCGTCATATCGGTTATGATTCACAACAAGATCCCTGCTGTTCGTGCCCGAAATCGACATCGCCATGATATAGGCGCCGTTTTCACCGCCGTTGTTTCCACCTGGTAAAGTATCTGGTGCTTGGCGATTCACTGCCTTTAATTGGAAAATATGTCTGAAGTTCGACTGATTCCATTGGTTGCCGTCTGGAATATTCCAAAGCCAATCATAGGAAACCAAGTCGCCTTCATAGGCTACAAAATCACTGTTTGAATCTTCGCTGGGACGAATTTCAATTCGCTGCCTATCCGTGACAGCCGCACCGTCAACCACATAGCCTAAATTTCGGTCAAAAACACCTTTGTGTCCATACTCACCGTCGCGAACCTTATCAAGGAATTCATTATTCAAACCTCTGCCGTTGGCAATGACTTTGAATACGTTTTTTTGCAAGGTACTGTCCCATACGCTCTTAATATGGTCGTCGGCAGCAGTCGCTTTCGGCTGATCACCGTAAAATTCGTGGTAAGCGTCTCTTATTCTTTTGGTCACGCCTTCAACCGGTTCGTCCGTCTCCATGGCACCGCCCAAAATGTTATAAGGAGATACGCCTTCAATTGCGTTCATCTTAATCGTCTTGTAATTCTCGCCATAACCGCGAGCTGTCACGTCCAAAGCAAATATGGATGGATTGCCGCTGTTAAAATGAAAGATGAATTCATTCGTGCCGAGCGGCAGTTTGGCCAGGTATGGAAGTGTGAACGTAACCGTGCTGCCAGTTACCGAGTAATCGATATTCGGACGAAGCGTAGTATCACCTTTGGTAATACTCGTAAGCGCCTGTCCGTTAGCAAGATTTATCGTTGTTGATTTAGGTGCGACCTGATCCCATGTACTGTAGGTGTCTTTAGCCGGAACCAGTGCGGTTGTGTAAGCTACCGAATCTTTGCCGTATATAGCCAAGCCGGATATGCCCATCATCGAACTGGTATCATTCGCGCGCTTATCACTGGGACCAACCAGTACCGTGTTGATCATCACATACCGGGCTGTAAACGGAAACAGAAATGTCTTAGTGTCATAGCCCCATTGTTGTCCGTTGTAAGTGACATAAGACCATAACCCTTCCGTTTCCGTACCGCCGGCCAGCGTCCAACCGTTAGCCTTCCAGTTGTAATTATTCACTGAGTCAGAAGCCGTAGGCGCGCTTGCCCAAGAATTGGGGTCATTTGTGTAATAAACCTCAAATCTTGTCGCATTGCTTTGGATATTGGCAATTGTGTTGGGTATTTCAAGGTATAGTTTATCAATCGTTTTTGGAGCGCCTAAGTCGAGGGTTAATGTTAATTGGGATGGCGAATAGTTACTCAGATACACATTGGAGCTAGAAATACGCCAATAACCGCTGCCACCTGTTCGCAAAGCGTCAACACTCGGATGATCAGAAGCTTCTGAACTTACCTTGAGATTCACGCCTGATTGTGGAGTAAAACGAGATGGATCCAACAAATTGACTGAACCCGTTGCTGGAGGTAAATAAACAGAATCCGTTACCGAGGAGTTGAGTTTGTTGATATCCGGTGTATCTGCATGAACCATTGATGCTGGAAGAACGGACAGGTTTATAAACGAGAAAGCAAGTGCAAATGAAAGAGCTGAGCTTAGTATCTTTTTTTGAACATGTTGCTTAAGCATCTGAAATCCTCCTTTTTCTTCGTATATTAAAAGTGACGGGCTTTGGCTTGCTGAAAGCGCGTTTTCCGCGCTTATTTGTTCGGGCCCGCTCGATTAAGCGCGTTTTCCGCGCTTAATCCGCACTTCCGTATAGGACAGTCGTGAAGTAAACGCGGACATTCACTCGATCCCATACTGAAACCATTACTGCTAAAATCAGACTTAACTTCTACTCATTACGAACCCCTTCTTTCCTCGTGAGTCTAGTAAACGCTTCCAATTACAATCATAATGAATCGATAAAATTCTGTATTAGTTAATTTATGATTCACATGGAATTTTTTACGATTTTACGTGCACCGATCTCTTAGGCAGCAGGCAAAGCAATAAAGTTCACATATAAGTACTTGATCAGTTTGTAGCAATGATTTTCTTTCTTTAGCGTAATTATCATCATTTGGGGAATTTTTAAACCGAAGTTCTTGAAAACATAACTTCACACTCCCTCACAAATATTCTCACCATAAAAATCGATAAAAAGGAAATTTCCCCCTCCACATGAAGTAACGGAAACTTTGGTTATAACAGTAATTTCGTTTGAAATGAAAGGAAGCCGTCTGTTAAGATTTTCCACAGGCATATACGGAAGGGGGATGTTGGAACTGAACAACAAAATGGACTATAAAATACAAACAACGTTACGGAGGAAATTACAATGCTAAAAATCGCAATCATAATTGGCAGCACGCGACCAGGACGCAGAGGTGAAGCAGTCGCTCGATGGGTTCATGAAATTGCACAAAAACGCAGTGACGCTGAATACGAAATTGTGGATATTGCAGATTTCAATTTACCGCTCTATGATGAACCAAAGCCGCCTATGCTGGCTCAATACAAGAAGTCGCATACAATGGCTTGGTCGAAAGCAATCCATTCGTATGATGGCTTTGTTTTTGTAACGCCTGAGTATAATCATGCGGTCTCTGGAGCGCTCAAAAACGCCATTGATTTTCTTTTTAATGAATGGAAAGATAAGGCGGCTGGCATCGTTAGCTACGGAGGTGGCACAGGCGGGGCTCGTGCGGCAGAAAACTTGAGACTTATCTTAGGGGAGCTGCATGTGGCAGACGTACGTGCTCAAGTCACTCTTTCGCTCTTTACGGATTTTGAAAACTACAGTATTGTGAAGCCTGCACCTCACCAGGAAGCAGCAGCCAACACGCTGTTTGATCAAGTCGTCGCCTGGAGCGGCGCGTTAAAATCGTTGCGTTAACACTCCAACCAATCGAATACAAACAAACAAGCTGGATAGGGTTCGCCTGATCCAGCTTGTTTATTTGTTAATTCACTATTTCGAGTAACGATTACGCTTATACTCTCAAGCTCCTCCCTCTCCACTGCCATTTATTACTTCAAAGTAACTATATGACATCAAAGTGCGTACTTTTCATTCCACACTCCAAAGTGCACAATGATGATGAAACCAGTACGGAGAAGGAGAGGATATATTATGAAAACAAAAGAAGCCATGCCACGCAAAACCGCTCTTGTTGTTGGAGCTAACGGCGTAATTGGAAGAAATCTTATCGCATATCTGGAGCAGCTAGACGACTGGGATATCATTGGTGTGTCACGGCGAGGCGGGGAGTCCAACAACCGAGTCCGATATATAGCCGTCGATCTGCTTAATGAAAATGATACCCATGAGAAACTAGGAAGTCTAACAGAAGTCACCCATATCTTCTACGCTGCTTACCAAGACCGTCCTACCTGGGCCGAATTGGTCTCCCCGAACTTAGCCATGCTCGTCAACATCGTCAATGAGATCGAGCCAATCTCTCTATGCCTCCAGCATATCAGTCTTATGCAGGGCTACAAAGTATATGGCGCTCACCTGGGTCCCTTCAAGACACCAGCTCGGGAAACAGATGCGTATCACATGCCGCCTGAGTTTAATGTCGACCAACAGCAATTCCTCGAGAATCGGCAGCAAGGTCGCAGCTGGACATGGTCAGCAATTCGCCCTTCCGTTGTTTGTGGATTCGCTTTGGGCAATCCAATGAATCTAGCGATGGTAATTGCAATTTATGCTTCCATGTCAAAGGAACTAGGGTTGCCGCTCCGTTTTCCTGGTAAGCAGGGTGCCTACAACAGCCTGCTGGAGATGACCGACGCAGGATTATTGGCCAGAGCCACCGTTTGGGCAGCGACAGATGCACGCTGCGCGAATCAAGCATTCAACATTACGAACGGAGATCTCTTCCGGTGGAACGAGCTTTGGCCAAAGATTGCCACATATTTCGGTCTAGAAACAGCACCTCCGCTGCAGATGTCCTTGGATGTTGTTATGGCCGACAAAGAGTCGTTATGGAACAACATGGTGAAGAAGCATGAATTAGTAGATAACACCTATAGTGACGTTTCCTCCTGGCGATTCGGTGACTTTGTCTTTTCTTGGGATTATGACTTTTTTGCTGACGGCACGAAAGCGCGTCGTTTCGGCTTTCACGAGTTCATTGATACAGAAGCAATGTTCCTAAGCATATTTGATGATTTACGACAACGCAAAGTTATCCCATGACATCACATAAGAAACCGGCCTCTGAAATCCAGAGACCGGTTTCTGTCATATCACTGATCATGTTTCATTCAAGTGTGGCGACTTTTCCAAAATCTTGACCGTATCACCAAACACACGCTCAACATGCCTATCTCCCCATCTGCACATGAAATGAAGAAGCTCCTTTAGACTCCAGCCATATTCGGATAGCTCATACTCGACTTTAGGCGGCACCTGGTTATATGAAAATCGGGTAACAACCCCATCCTCCTCTAGTTCTCGCAACTGCTGAGTAAGCACTTTTTGTGTAACCGTTGGCATCAAGCTCATCAGCTCACCGTTGCGTTTCTTTCCGAACGTGAGATGGAACAAAATGACTGGCTTCCACTTGCCACCGATCACTTCGAGTGTCACTTCCACGGCCGTATTATACGTTTTCCCCGGATCCAGCATAGGATTCACATCGCCTCCCTGACCTTTACCATACCGTCTGAAGCTCACGGGTGCAACCCCTACGTTTTTATAATATCGTACTAATGTCTTCGATCCACTCTCTCTTCTCTTACTATATTTGAGAAACCATAAATAAATGAGTTAATATAGATAATGAAGGAGGCGAAATAGTATGGCCGATATAACAACCAACATAGAAATAGGAATAAGTACATTTTTGGAAACTACACCAGACCCAGTGACAGGAGAGGTCATCAGCCATGCCGAGCGGTTGCGCAATGCGGTTGAGGAAATTGTACTGGCCGATCAGGTCGGACTAGATGTCTATGGTATTGGAGAGCACCATCGTGCCGATTACGCTGGTACCTCGCCGGCTGTCGTGCTGGCAGCAGTTGCTGCCATGACCAAGCGAATTAGGCTCACCAGTGCCGTTACCGTGCTGTCCTCAGACGATCCGGTTCGCGTGTATCAAGCTTTCTCAACCCTTGACGGCATCTCTAACGGCCGAGCCGAAATTATGGCGGGCCGGGGTTCGTTCATTGAATCCTTTCCTCTTTTCGGATATAGTCTGGATCATTATGACGAATTGTTCGAAGAAAAGCTGGAACTGCTGCTTGCGATCCGATCTTCTGAAAAAGTAACTTGGCGCGGTGGTCACCGTCCTGCCATCCATAATCTCGGTGTTTATCCTCGGTCCGTTCAGAGCCCGCTGCCGGTATGGATCGCAAGCGGCGGGAGTGCTGAATCCGCTATTCGGGCAGGAACGCTGGGTCTACCGATCGTATTTGCCATTATAGGCGGAATGCCAGAGAGTTTTGCTCCCTTAGTTGCACTCTACAAAGAGGCTGCGATGAAAGCCGGTCACGATCCTGACAAGCTGTCAATTGCGACGCACTCACACGGATTTGTCGGAGAAACGACCGAACAGGCTGCCGATTTATTCTTCCCTTCCACGCAGGCCCAAATGAACGTTATCGGGCGTGAACGGGGTTGGGGGCAGAATTACAACCGTGGAACTTTTGATGCTGCGCGCAGTATTCGAGGCGCTCTTTATGTCGGTGACCCTGAATACGTCGCAGAAAAAATCCTTTTACTGCGTAAAAATTTGGGCATCACGCGATTCTTCCTACATGTAAATGTTGGCACAATGCCGCACCATCAGGTCATGCGTGCCATCGAGCTGCTAGGCACCAAAGTAGCGCCAATTGTACGACAGGAGCTCTCCCGAACCGAAGCCAAGAAATAAGATGAGATAATCATTGTGATTTGTACAAAGTTGTTCTGTTGCTGACGTAAGGATTCGTACTATTTTCTAAACCCTAGGGAGGTTATGGTTATGATCGTATCCGAAGAAATTTATCAGTCCTACGGCATGGATAAAGATTCCTTTATTGCGTTTATGAAAGAAAGAAGCCAGAACACTGCTATCCGTACGCTTGGTATTGAGATCGTAGAGCTAACTCCAGATCGCGTTGTGATGACGATGCCAGTCGGTCCGGCAACTCACCAACCAGCGGGGATTTTACATGGAGGGGCTTCTGTACTATTGGCTGAGACCGCAGCCTCTATTGCATCTGAAATTAATATCAATAAAGAAAAACATGCAGCTGTAGGACTTGAAATTAACGCCAATCACCTCAAAAGTAAGCGAGATGGTATCGTAACAGCTGTGGCAACTCCTTTGCACAAAGGCAGAAAAACAATGGTGTGGGAAATTAAAATATCCGATGAGAATAATCAACTCATATGTATTTCTCGCTGTACGGTCGCAATCATTGACAAAAAATGATTTTGCTTAATAGAAATGAAAAGGCTGTCCCAATAATGATAAATTCATTAGAGGGGCAGCTTCTTCATAGGTTCTTGGGTTCATAAGGACATGCATCCATCTACCAGGAATATGCTTCCACTAAGGGAACGTAGCGACTCGCAGCAATACTCGAGAACATGCGAACTCTACAAGTGCTCAGGACGTCCCTCTAACCAATCCTCAAGAGCAGCAACCCTCTCTGGATATTTGTAGCTCCTGGCCAAAAATCCTGCTCCATGCGCTAACATAGGATCCTGGTCTGTCGGTTGGTAACGTAAATCCACGCTCCACCTGACTTCATTTGATAGATTCGGTGTTGACATATGGAGACAGCGGTCGTTGAATAATATCGCGCTGCCAGCGGAGACAGGCAATACAACAGTCTTTGTGTTCCCTAATTGACTTTCCTTCAATGCCGTGTAACCAGTTCCAGTTTCAGTTTCTTGGTGCCATTTCAAAAGTGGTTTTCGATGTGTCTTCGGTTTAATATGCAAACAGCCATTCACTTCGTTTGCGTCGACTAAAGGGATCCACACAGTGATGACTGGATTGGAATTGGCATCCGGCCAGTATGATTTATCTTGATGCCAAGGTACTGCTCCAGCGGCAACCCTCGGAATCTTCGGCCTAACATTATAAACCGGATTCGAAAAGAGCTCGCCTCCAATCAAAGATTCGACCGCATTAAGAATTTTAATGTTGCTCATTAAATGAAAATAACCAGGTATTCGGTCACGCCAGCTTCGCCCGTATTTCAAAAAATCTTCAGCGGTTAAATGTTGAAAAAGTTCCGCAAGCCGATATTTAAATGGGCGGTCAACCAATTTGTCTTCAATCAAGCCGTCACGAAACAATTCATCGGCAATCATGGAAACCTTATACGTCATCGCTTCCTGTACAGGCGCTAATTCCTCATTGGTTAAAAAGCGATCAAGTACGATGTATCCTTCCTCATTGTAAAATTCAATTTGTTCTTTAGTTAAATATCCACTCTTATTTTCTTCCTCCATCTCTATCACCTTTCTATATTTACAGAAGAACCCTCACCCCTATGAAAGGATTGAAGGTTCTTTGCAAATTCATCATTTACTTATTTTTTATACACTTTATCATAGGCATCCTGATAGATTTTGATGAATTGATCCATGCCGGAATCTTTAAGACCTTTCAAGTAAGCATCCCAGTCTTTGTCGATGCTTTTGGCTCCCATGATAAACTGCAGCATGGACTGTTTGACATAGTCTGTAATGATCGGCTTCAGCTGCTTCACTTGATTAGCCTGATCATTGGACAAGAAGATATCCGTCGGGAACTCTTCTTTCGGTTGATGTCCTTCATACAATTCTTTCGTCGCTTTGTATAAACGCGTTTCCAAGCCATCCATCGTATAAATGTCTTGACTGGCTGCATACGAAGTTTCGCGATATTCGGCTGAGCGAAGGTTCGGTCCCATTTGATTCCAATGGTCGTTCTGCACTTGACCTACGCCGTAAGACGTTTCCTTCACCTTGAACTTGGCTGCAGTGCCTCGTGTGTTTTTATCGTTAGCATCCGCTTTCACCCAATTACGGCCTTCTTCCCCAGAGTTGGACATAGTCGTGCCCTCTTCTGAGTATAGATAATCGGCTAGACGAATTGCCGCTTCTGGATTCTTATTTTTATTCGTCACAGCAAACACCGAGTTTCCGATTCCGATGAAGTGTGCTGTGAACGAGGCTCCGTCCGGTCCTGTAAGCGGCGCGATCGGATCATAGTCTTTGTGGCGTGTTGCCTTTGGCGACGCATCCGTGAATTCGCCGAACCAGCCTGCCGGAATAGCACCGGCAATCGCCGTATCAGGACTATTCCCTTTTTGGGAAAGCGCATCGGATTTTTGCGTAAAAGCTTCCTTATCGATCAAGCCTTCCGCATATAGTTTATTCAAAAATTGCAAACCTTTTTTAAAGCCAGGTTGATCAACCGACGTTGCAAGCTTCCCTCCATTCATCATGAAATAGTTGTTATCCGGATTATAATAGACGAACGCATTCATAATGAACGTTTCAACATCCGTGTGCCAACCGGTCGGCGAACCCGTTAGCGCTATTTCATCAGCCTTGCCGTTGCCATTCGGATCCTTTTCTTTAAACGCTTTCAACATGTTGTAGAAATCGTCAGTCGTCTTCGGCGCGCTAAGGCCGAGCTTTTGCAACCATTTGGTGTTCACCCACATTTTAGCGGAAAACTGGCAGTGATAGCATTCGTTCACAGAAGGAATCGCATAGATATTTCCATCCGGTGCAGTGATCGCTTTTTCCAAATACGAAATGTCTTTGAACGCCTTCTTAATGTTCGGTGCATATTGATCGATCAACTTGTTTAACGGGAGAAGAACACCTTGTTGACCATACAGCAGTTGCTCCTCTTTCGTTAGATCCCCTGACATGAAAATATCAGGATAGTCGCCGCTGGCAAGCAGCAGCTGCTTCTTCTCCTTCAAGGCCGCTGACTCTCCCGGCACAAGCTGCCAGTTCAAATGAATATTCGTCTTATCTTCCAAATACTTGGTAAACCAATTTGTATTCAAATCTGCAATATTTGCCGATTGCGGCGCGAAAGCACTCATCGTAATTTTATTTTTAGCAATGGGAAAGCCTGTAGCATTAACGTTCGCTCCCCCGGTTGCGCTTCCACCCCCATTAGGGCTAGCGCTATCCTTCGGCTCATCGCTTTTGGACGTACAGCCGATTACAAGCAAAGTGATGAATAAAATCAGGACCACTGATTGCCATGTTTTTCTGGTTCCTCTACTTACCATATTCAAAACCCTCCTTGTTTTTCATAGCCAATCAATCCTCGGGGGCAAACCTGATCTGTTCGTGCCTCGCATCCCTCCTCTCAATAAGTAAGATTCAACCTTTCAGAGAACCAATCAATAACCCCTTCACAAAATGTCTTTGCACAAAAGGATACAGAATAAGAACAGGTGCGCTTGCGACGACGATCAGCGAATATTTAAGCAGCTCCTTCAAACCTTGTCTTTCCGCAAGTTCTCTAACATCTTTAATCATCGTAGGATCGATTGAATTCAGAATCAGAATGTTCCTTAAAATGAGCTGCAGCGGATACAGATTAGCCGATTTCAAAAAAATCAAAGCTTCAAAATAGGAATTCCAATAGCCGATGGCGTACATTAGCACTAGAACGGCGATGATGGGCTTGGAAAGCGGAATCACGATTCGAAACAAAAACTTGAAGTCGCTGCATCCGTCCAAATGTGCGGCCTCCGTTAGTTCCGAAGGTATCGATGTCTGGAAAAAAGTCCTCGCTAGAATAACTTGCCATACTGAAATCGCACCTGGAATAATCATCGCCCATCTCGTATCGAGCAAGCCCATCCCCTTCACAGTCAAATAATAAGGAATTAATCCCCCACTGAACAGCATCGTAAAAACGAATAGTGCCGTAATGACGTTGCGTCCATAAAAGTTTTTTCGGGAAAGCGGATACGCAGCCGTTATCGTTAGCGAGACACTAAGCAGGGTTCCGAAGAAGAGATAGAACAAAGAGTTCCCGTACCCCGTCAAGATTTGCGGATTTTGAAATACAGCTTGATAGCCGCGAAGTGTAGGTTCAACCGGGAACAGCCAAACCTTACCTGAGATGACGGCTGATGACGAACTGAAGGATGAACTAACAATATAGATGAGCGGATAAGCTACAATAATCAAGCATAGGATCAAAAACAAATAGACAAAGAACAAATAAATTCTGTCCACACTGTTTTCAAGAATGCGGGTAGGTGCCTTTCGCACTTCTAGCGTCAAAGTCTGATCGGGATTTACCATGTTCTCTTCCTCCTACCACAAGCTCGTCTCCGAATTTTTTCTCGCCACATAGTTGACCACAATGAGCAGCAGCAAATTAACGATAGAATTAAATAGTCCGACTGCTGCGGAGAAACTGAAATTCGCTCCGACTAAGCCCATTTTGTAAACATAGGTGGAAATAACCTCAGACGCTCCAACATTAATCGCATTTTGCATCAGATAAACCTTCTCGAATCCAACATTCATGATTTGCCCTGCATTCAGAATGAGCAAGATGACGGCTGTCGGCATTAGACTTGGCAAATCGATATGAACCATCCGTTGAAATCTAGACGCACCATCCACTTTGGCAGCCTCATACAAATGCGGATCAACCCCTGCCAGAGCGGCAATGTAAATGACTGAGGCATATCCCGTGAACTGCCACACGTCGGAAAGTACATACACGGTTTTGAAATACTCCGGTTTTGACATGATATTCTCAGCTGGGAATCCGAACTTATCTGCTAAGAGATGAACAAAGCCAAGCTGCGGGGAAAGGAACAGCATAATAATCGAAACCATGATGACGGTTGAAATGAAGTACGGCGCGAACGTGACCAGCTGTACGGCCCGCTTGAAAATTCCGTTTCTCAACTCGTTCAAAGCAAGTGCGAGTATAATTGGCGCCGGAAACCCTATAAGAAGCGAGTAAAGGCTAAGCAGCGATGTGTTCTTAATAACCCTCCAAAAAATGGGTAGATGGAAAAAGTCTACAAAGTGCTTAATACCAATCCAGTCGCTTCCCCAGATGCCTTTGGTAACCATATAATTTTTAAAAGCGATCTGCACGCCTGCCATAGGTACGTATTTAAAAATAATCAAATACACGAGTGACGGCAAGATAATCAGATAGAGTTGCCAGTTCTTCTTTACCATTCTAAGTGCTATACTCATGATACTCCCCCTCACCGCATTTACGTTTAAGTAATTATTAAGCGCTTACAGGATCTATGATATAGGAGCTAGAATTATATTTATAGTGATCATTCTTAAGCAGTAGTGTCCGTTCATAAGGTGGTGATCTGAGTCATAACGAAGCCAACGATTAACTTTCAAAACTTGTCGATTGTGAAAAAAATGGCGATTGGCTATATCGTCATCATCTTTATTCCGATTATTTCGTTCGGCCTGTTTCTGTATAACCAGAACTACAATAGTTTTCTCGACGAGTACGCGCAAGGCAGGCAGAAAATTGTTAATCAGGTGCTTAACAACTTAAACGTAAGCACGGTGCAGATCGAATCCGCTTATCAGCTATTTCAAAATAATTCGAATACCATTGCTTATTTAAGTGGGAACTATCGGACCGATTTCGAGCAAGTATCCAATTTTTTGACCTACATCAGACCCTTGTTTTCTTACATTTTGTCATCCAATCGACTGATCGACGGCATGACCATCTACATGGAACAGCAAAACGGTATGGTTTTTCGGCCCGAAATGGCCAAGATGGACGAGTCCAAACTAGACGAGAGCATCAAGAAGCTCCCGCTGGGTGTTGGGAAATGGATTACGATAAACAATGGGGCGAATCCAGACATTAACCTACATTTTGTCCATAAAATCGGAAATCGGAATTTTGAACAGGATATCGGTCTGCTCGATATTAAAGTAACTTCGAAATTAATTAAACCTTTATTAGAATCGCTAAATTTAAACAACAAAAGCAATTTATATGTGCTTGATCAGGATCACCAAGTCATTTCACTTGTGAAAAAGATCCCTTTATCTCAGGATTCCGAACAGGCCTTATTTGCCGATGTCTTCCAATCGAACGCTAAATTCTCCTATCAACAGGTTAACGGAAATAAAATGCTTATTGAATCGTTTTATGCTGAAAGCCTTAAATTACAGTTTATAATGATTGAGCAAGTGGACGACGTCTTTATTGGCATCAAAAAAAATAAGTACGTGCTCGTACTAACCGTGTCCATCCTTTTATTACTGCTATCCGGTATTTACTACCTGATCGCAAGCTCCATTACAAAGCGCATTTTGAAGCTTTCCAAACATATGCGTCAGGTTGACGAAAATCATTTCCCGCTCTATCACGGGGAAATTAATAAGGATGAGGTCGGGCATCTGACCTCCGCTTATAATGCGATGATCAGGCGCATGGATGAGCTGGTAAATACCGTACACCGTTCGGAAATGCTGCGGAAGGAATCCGCCTATCTTATGATGCAGGCGCAGATCAAGCCTCACTTCCTGTACAATACTCTCGAATCGATTCGAATGATCGCGGAAACGAACGATGACCCAGAAGCAGCTGAGATGTCTTATACACTTGGCAAATTATTTCGATACAGCTTGTCGGGAACGAAAAGCGAGACTTCGCTTAGAGAAGAAGTTGAAAATGTACAAGATTATATCAAAATCCAGCAAATTCGACTGGCAGATCGGCTGCAAGTATCTTTCGATATTGATGCTGATATCGACAACTTTCATTGCCCCCACTATATGCTGCAGCCCATCATTGAAAACAGCATTGTTCACGGGATTGCAAATGTAAGAAAACAAGGCTCTCTTTCGATCCGCATTTGGGAAGATTCAGCGTTCATGTTCATTTCCGTTGAGGATTCTGGTGCAGGCATTGAAGAAGAAAGGCTTGTAATCATCCAAGGCGTCTTAAACGGTAAAATGGATGTCCATCATTTGCAGACGGATGGCGGGGGTCTCGGTATTTTCAATGTAAACGAACGGGTGAAAATGTTTTTTGGCGAACGTTCGGGCATTCAATTGGAGAGTAAGCTAAACGTGGGGACGACATGTATACTCAAGTTAGCTAAGGGGGCAGCACAATGAAGTTGATGGTTGTTGATGATGAGCCTATCATTTTAAACGGGATTATCCGCATGATCCAGAAAGCGAATACTCCGTTTATTGAGATCGTCGGCGCTGCCGACGGCTTTGATGCCCTGCAAAAGTTAGCCTATTTTCAGCCCGATTTGATCCTTACGGATATTCATATGCCGGAAATGGACGGACTCGCTCTTATTAAAGAAATACAAATGCTGAACCTCTGCAGCCGTTTCGTTATTTTAACTGGTTATGGCGATTTCGCCTATGCTAGACAAGCTCTGCGCTATCAAGTCATCGATTATTTGCTGAAGCCGATTAATAAAGAAGAACTACTCACTGTACTCACGAAAGTTGAGCAAACGATTCGGGAGGAACAGCAGCAATCTATCGAGCATGACCTACTCCTGCTTAAGGAACATATCCTATACAATACGCCAATAGAGGACATTCCGATAAAGCCTGAGCAGTTGCACTCCCTGCTTCCCGATCCATATACGACGATCATTGTCTTCCAGGCATACGAGGATGTTCCCCTTTTGACGGACGAACGTCTGGAAGGTATACGTATCCTACTAGAGCAAGTTTGCAAGAATACGTACACTGTCCAGTCCCGTTTCTTACGACAAACTGTGCTCATTGCGAACGGTGTCATTGTACCCACAGACGAAGAGTTAAAGCGTTCATGCGGCGAGCTGTTCGAACTGAAGAGGATACAGGGCAACGGATATTGCATCGGAGTCAGTGTGAGGAAGAACGATAATGAGAACTTACGTGATCTGTACATTGAAGCGATGGCCGCGATGTTATTCAATCGTTACTTTTCCAATTGCAATTTGACCCTATATAGACCAGAGTCGGAAACCCTGCATAATGATTATGACCAACTAGTGAATTATATTGAACATTCACTTGGTCAACAGATATCGATTGAGCAGATCGAGAAGGACATTCAGTCCATACTGCCGCATTTCTCCGGCCATGCGGATTGCAATAACAAGCTGCGTGAGCAGTTTCTTATCTGTGTAAGTGTCTACTTGCAGAGTGTTGGCCTAACACCTGAAGTAATTTGGGGTGAACATGCGGCAACCAAACTGTTTTCGCCTGGCAACCCCCCCCTTGAGAATATCAGTGTCTCAGAGATCATCGCGCAGCTAATTCGCTATGCACGCAGTACCGATCGCCAGCAGCCTAACATACAGGCAATCGATAAAATCGTCGCCTTCGTGGAACAAAATTACAAGCTGGATTTATCGCTCGATGCCGTTGCGGATCATGTGCAAATGCATCCCAATTACATCAGCATGTTGTTTCGTAAAGAGATGGGACTAACCTTCCTCCACTACTTGCATACGTTCCGCCTTGCCAAAGCCAAGCGAATCATGCAAGAGAATCCGGATTGGCCGATCAACACCATTGCTGAGCTTGTAGGCTACGAAAATCCGCGACATTTTTTCAAAGTGTTTAAAAAATTCGAAAACATCACCCCTGGGCAATACAGGCTTGGCATTTCATCGTGATGAATTTCCTCAGGCTTCTTTCCTTTTCGAATGAAAAAAAGCCGCGAAAAATAACGCGGCTTTTTTCCTATCCTTTTTACCAAGCATAGGCCTTTGGAGCTGATCCACCAGGACCCGGAAAGATTTCATCAAGTTTCTGCAGCGTTGATTCATCCAGTTCAATATCAACAACACGCAGTGTATTTTGAAATTGTTCTAGCGTACGCGGCCCAATAATCGGCGCTGTCATAGCTGGGTGAGCTAGCGTCCATGCCAAGGCTACATTCGCTTCACTCTCACCAAGTTCCTTGCTTAAAGACGCGAAAGCCTCCAGCTGTGCACGAAACTTCTCTACTCTCTCAGGGTTACTCGCTCGCTTAGAGCCCTCAATCGGCTTCAAGGCATTACCGCCTAGCAGTCCGCCATCAAGCGGGCTCCATGCGATTACACCAATTCCAAGTTCCTGTGCCGCTGGCAGTACTTCAAGTTCAGGCAGCCTGCATAGCAAGCTGTATTTGTGCTGCTCGGACACCAGACCAATAAGATGACGAGCTTTGGCTTCATATTGCGCTTTCACCAAATCACGACCTGCAAAGTTACTAGATCCAACATAGCCGATCTTCCCTTGATACACCGGAACTTGGAAAGCTTCCCAAAGCTCATCCCAAGATACGTTGCGATCCACATGGTGCATTTGATAAAGCTCAATATGATCCGTTTGTAAGCGGCGTAACGACGCATCTAAGTGACGACGAAGCTTGTAAGCGGAGAGCCCGCCTTCCCGGTTAGGTCCGTCGTTCACATCGTGCATGTCTCCATAGAACTTCGTAGCTAGGACCGTTTTCTCTCTGCGACCGCCGCCTTGTGCGAACCAGCGACCTATAATTTCCTCCGTACGCCCAGCATTTTCTCCCCAACCATATATATTAGCCGTATCAAAAAAGTTAATTCCAGCATCTAAAGCAGCGTCCATAATTTGAAAAGCTTCTTTTTCCTCTGTATCTACACCGAAGTTCATGGTTCCAAGACACAATTTACTGACTTTTAAGCCCGAACGACCTAAGTAAGAATATTTCATCATTATCTCCTCCAGTAGTTTAATAGAGCAAAGCTCGTTTCCATCGTGAAGTGATATCTATTTTTTCATATCTCCATTCTTATAATACTTGAATCTGGGATGTTTCAGAAGTACGCACTTTTCTTTAACAAAGTTGGCTTTGGGTAATATACTTACCTAAATGTTAGTACTATTTTGATAATATAATAGCTTGAAAACTAAAGAAAGACCTGAGGCTTTGCCTCAGGTCCTTTGTGTGCTAATCCATATGTTTGAGCTTGGGGAGGGAAGTGGATTATAGGACTCCAACCGCCCATATCCACTTTCTCCATGATCATCTTCTTTTCTCTGCAGACCGATTTTGGAAGCTGTCGCAGAGCTAACGAATCGTGCACACGCAATTGTCCTCATCATGCGCATACTCGAATGGCTAACGAATCGCAGCCTCGTTACGTTAGCGAAAAAGCGTGATTTGGGGCTGTCTTTCCTGCAATAGCGTTTTCTCGATTCGTTAGACTATCAAAAGCCCGCTTTTGGGCTTCATAACGTTTTCTGAGTTCGTTAGCGTTTGTCCACAATGAATCGACAGCCGACTTTGCACAATTGCAGAAGTTTTTGAATGGCCACCTTAGAAAGGGGCTACCCTTAAGCTCTACCTCGAAACTTATACTTTCTGTAATGTAAAAAGCCGCGACTAGCGCGACTTTCAACCTTATACTTTTTTAACAAATTCGGACTTTAATTTCATGGCTCCGAAATCATCAATTTTGCAATCAATATCATGATCCCCATCAACTAAACGTATATTTTTAACTTTAGTGCCTATTTTTATAACGGAAGAACTTCCTTTTACTTTAAGGTCCTTGATGACAGTTACCATATCACCGTCGTTTAAAACATTTCCATTGGCATCTTTAACAACTTTATTATCGTCACGATCTTCCGTTTCCGATTCTAACGTCCACTCATGCGCGCATTCTGGACAAATCAATAGACTCGCATCTTCGTAGGTGTACGTTGAATGACATTTCGGGCAATTCGGCAAATCTAACATGAATCTCATTTCCCCCATTCGTTATATGCTTATATACTGCCATAGTCTGCTCATATTAACAACCCTTCTGGAGAAGTGATAGGATGATTGCAAAGCGAGTGACATTCTCAACTGGTATTTTGCGGAGACCAACTAGAACGAAGTTTGCCCTTGTTGATGTCGTTAACTTTAATTAATAAAAAGTGCTCGCGCAGGGTAACGGTACAAGTGTTTGACTGGTCCACTGGTTCAGCGATTCCCTTGAAGGTGAGTCCTTGCAACAGAAAAAATTGTACGGTAACAGTCGCGCCCCATAAATCGGTTTTCTTGTTTGCAGATGTGTCAAAGGTAAAGTTTAAGTATGAAGTTCTCATTACACAGCTTCATGATCGCAAATTAGTAACGAATGTAACTGGTGTTACAAATGCACCCTTTACGCCGCAAGAAGGCGATACGGTGCTTCAACGAAGTTTAATAAAGATAAAATAGTTTCTCCAAATTAGCTAAAATGATACTTCATAAACGGGCAGACTGCGGCAGCAGCTGCTCTTTTTATTTGTAATATTTTACTTTTGCTTCGTGCACAAGGTAAGATAAACGAAACAAGCAAAGAAATGAGATGATTTCAGATGGAGAAAATAATTAAAGTGTTAGCTATTTCGGGAAGTCTACGTCAAAAGTCATCTAATACTGCACTTATGCACGAGATTATCGGTTTAGCCCGCGAAAATATAAACTTTACTATTTATAACGGTTTGGGTGATCTACCGCATTTCAACCCTGATCTTGACGTCGATGACGGACCAGAAACAGTCCTAGATCTGCGCACACAACTTAACGAAGCGGATGCCGTTCTTATATGCACACCCGAGTATGGGAACGGAGTACCTGGGGTTTTGAAAAATGCACTGGACTGGTTAGTATCATCAGGTCAGTTTATGAATAAACCGACAGCGGTCGTCACCGCATCTCCTACTCCTATGGGCGGTGACAAGGCACATGATTCAATTCTGCTAACGCTGAACATGATCAATGCCAAAATTGCTGAAGGTGGAACCATGATGATCCCCCACATTAACTTAAAACTTAATAAAGAGGGCGTCCTTACGGATGCTTTAACCGAGGCAGGTTTAAGATCCCTGCTTGAAAGTCTTGTAAAGGCTTCTTCATAAGTAAGATTCGCCTACATATTATATAAAGAACCTCCATCTCCCACTTTGTTAGTGGAACTGGAGGTTCTTTTGTGTAATATTTGGGACATTCTCTATCATGCGAACACTTATGAGACAGCCCCTCTTTAGCCGTATGTGCTACTTGAACCATCCCTTTTCTTTAAAACGCATAATAGCCTCAATACGATTGCTTACATTGAGTTTATCAAGGATTACGGAAATGTAGTTGCGGACGGTTCCCGTTGTTATATACATTTGGTCGGCGATTTCCTTCGTATTCTTACCGTCGGCGATAAGGATCAGCACTTCCTTTTCCCGCTCGGTCAATGGATTTTCTTCCCCATAAGCATCATCCACTAACTCTGAGGCATAAATGCGCCGGCCGGCCATGATACTGCGAATCGAAGTAGCGAGCTCTTCACTCGGGCTATCTTTCAACAAATAACCGTTGGCGCCTGCCTTCACTGCCCTTTCAAAATATCCGGAACGAGCAAACGTAGTCAGTATCATCACCTTGCAGCCAAACCCTTTGAGTTCCTCAGCCGCGTCTAATCCGCTCTTGACCGGCATCTCAATGTCCATGATACAAATATCTGGCTTATGAAGATGAACCAGCCTCACAGCATCCTCGCCATTGCTTGCTGTACCAACGACCTGCATATCTTCTTCCAAATCCAGCAAGGAAGCTAGTGCGCCAAGCAGCATTCGTTGGTCTTCAGCAATTACAATTCGAATCATATCCCCGCCTCCCTTTCCGGTGGTTTGAAGGCATTCGGTACTTTTATGACGATCGTCGTCCCTTGATTTGAAACGATTTCCATGCATCCGTTCACAAATTCAAGCCGCTCTTTCATGCCGCGCAGTCCATTTCCAAGTAAAACAACAGATTCTTTGGCCATGCCGACCCCATTGTCCCCCACCTTGATTATCAAATCGGTTTGTGTTGGCTCAATGGAGATCGAACAAGTTGATGCGCTGCTATGTTTAATAATATTGGTAATGGCTTCCTTTAAGCACATACTCACCACATTCTCGTTCATCAAGGAGGTGTTCGTTAATTGAGGGTCCCCCTCCAAAATGAGGTCGATCTCAGCTGCTTTCAAAATCTGCTTAACGCGAAACATCTCATCTTCGAGTCTAGTACCTCGCATGGATGTAACCATTTCTCGAACTTCCTTCAATGCACTTCTAGCCGTCTGCCGGACATCATTGATTTCAATTTGTGCTTGCGTCGGGTTTTTGCTAATTAATTTTCCCGCCAAATCGCTCTTTAAACCAATTAATGAGAGCTTCTGACCAAGTGTATCGTGTAAGTCGCGGGCGATTCTCTGACGTTCTTCCAGCTTTACCAGCTCAGAAATCCGCTTATTTGCATCCTCTAGCTGTCCCTGAAGTTTATCACTTCTGTTACGGTTGTATGTGGTGACTGGTAAGAGAATTACCCCAATCACATTAATAATGACGAACGGCAGCTGCTGAATATAAACAGGGTTTTGGGATACAAATCCATAGTTGATCGTTACAATTGTACTGACTAGATGAATGGTGTACAACGTAATAAATCCAGCTCGATTTTGAATATTGCCTATAAAAAATGCTAAAAACAGCGAGAAATAAACATAACTAAACAGCAAGGTCATGGTGACTGATATCAGAATTTGTACACTCGACCAGAAGTACATAAGCCAGCCTTTTGAGACAAATGAAAGCACGTAGCAAATAAAGAATACAATAATCATGCTGGTGCCTAATACTATCTGGTACGTGGCGGAAGAACGAAATATGAAATAAAACGGGAGGATGTAAAAGACTACCCATACATAAGGACTAAGACCTGTTTTTTTGTGAAAAATTTGATGCCACTTTTGCATGGTCCCTTTACCCTCTTTTTCTTCGCCGTTGATTTCATTCTATTTTAACATAAACATATGCGGACAAGATTATTTTCCTTATATGACCGATTTACGGACTTTTAAGTTGTTCCCCAAAGAATCCTGCTTATCTTGGTCAGGTAACAATTGTTTTTTATTTTTATAACCGACAAACGTTTTGTTCTGCTCGTCCCAAAGACGGAAACGTAACGATTGCAGACTCGTGCTAATAGTAATCGTCGTTGCTTTTTGCAGCGGAGGAGTTGCATTATGCGCCTTCTCCAAGTTATAATTTGGCACTTTCGGACTCAAATGATGCACATGATGAAAACCAATATTTCCAGTAATCCATTGCAAAAGCTTAGGCAGCTTATAATAAGAGCTTCCATCTACCGCGGCTTTCACATAACTCCACTCATCTTCGTTCTCAAAGTAGGAATCCTCAAACTGATGCTGTACATAGAACAGCCAAATTCCCAGCAAACCGGCTACGAAAACAAGCGGAACTTGAATCATAACAAACGACTGCCATCCAATTGCGGAGCACATAAATGCATATAAACCGATGATTGAAGCATTTGTCATGTAAGTACTGATTCTTTCCTTACGCTTCGCACCTTTTGTATTAAAACGGTTCGTAAATAGGAATAAAAAGATAGGGCCAAGTCCAAACATAATAAATGGATTTCGATATAATCGATAGGCAATTCTGCGCAATAAAGGAGAGGCTGCATATTCGTCGACCGTTAGAACCCACATATCACCTGTGCCGCGTTTCTCAAGGTTACTGCTCGTTGCATGATGAATCGAATGACTGTTCTTCCATTGTTGGTACGGAAAAAGCGTAAGAATACCCGTTATCGTACCGATGATTTCGTTAGCTCGGCGGCTTTTGAAGAACGATTGATGACAGCAATCATGGAAAATGATAAAAGTCCGTATAACAAACCCGGAAGCAATGAACGTAATCGGCAGCGTTATCCAATAAGATACCGAAAGGCTTAGATATGCAGCATACCACAGCAGCAATAAAGGTCCTAAGGTGTTGAGCAGCTGTTTAACACTTGCCTTCGTATTTGATTTTTCATAAGGGGCAACCTGTTTTTTTAAATGGGATAACGTAGATTGGGTCATTGTTTAGTTCCTCCTCGGGTAGTTGAAGCTGGTCATGTTGTCGAACGTAAGTCGCAATATCCTATCTTCATTATAGATATCGCTTTCAATTTGTTGTAGTCATAAACGTCAAGTAGGAAGTATGACAAATGTCATGTCCAAACATCAAAAAAAGTGCCGCTACTCCATAAATAACGAAAATAGCAGCACTTTTCATATGGATTGATGAACTTACGACATCCTTACTTTAGACGTTGACCCGCCGATAGCTTATCTACTGCCTTCTCTATGCGGGCGACCCTTGTTACAGCTTTCTTAGCGCTTTCAATCCAATCACAGTATTCCTTACGACTGGAATAAGACATTTGTTCAAAGTAATGACGAGCTTCATCGTTCCCTCTCCCTAATCTTCTAATTTACTCATTAAAAGTCTGACTTTCGAATCGGTATCCGAACCAGGAGAAGGGGTATACACACTGCATCTTAAATCGGTGCGCCCTTGTACTTGAAGCGTGGTCAAATCGAACAGCATCTTTCCCACTTTGGCATGCCTAAATTCAATGAACACTTCAGGCGCTGAACTCACATCACTTTGGTTCCAAAAAGTTTTAAAATCCTGGCTCTGCTTACTCATCTGCTCAATAAACTCACTGTACCAGTTATCACCTACATATTGCCCATAATAAGATCGAAACATCGCCAAGAATCCCTTTACAAAATCATGCCAATTGACAGCCAGAGCTTTCAATTCTTTCCGTGTAAAAAGCAGCCATATCATGTTTCTTTGCTCTTCAGGAATCATCGCAAAATCTAGGAATATGGCTGCGGCAGCTTGGTTCCATCCAACAATATTACATCGGCGATCTGAAATAATGGTGGGACAATCGTGTAGCTCTGTCAGGATTCTACTTAACGCGGGGCTGACCGATGGTATCTTATCTACAAATGTGGTCGGCGCCGGCTGCGCAAGTGCCAGCATGAAGAGATACTGCCGCTCATCCTCATTAAGCTGCAAAGCCAATGCGATACTGTCCAGCACTTGCACGGACATTTTGATATCTCTTCCCTGCTCTAACCAGGTGTACCAGGTCGTACTGACACCGGCAATTGCCGCCACTTCTTCTCTACGTAAGCCAGGTGTTCGTCTACGACTCCCGCCAAGTACTCCAGCGTCACTGGGTTTAATTCTGGCACGATGAGTTGTTAAAAATTCGGACAACGCCTGCAACCGTTCCTTTGTATTCACGCCACATCCTCCTACGCATTTATCATAGAAGCTATTATACCAGTATAAACCATAACTTGTAATAGGATAAAGAGTGTGACAATCTAAGGGTAAGCAAATGATTAGGAGGAATTTCAAATGAAACGTGTAGTTGTTACGGGTATGGGTGTCATTACACCAATTGGGAATCAGGTGGATATGTTCTGGGGGAATCTTACGGATGGTAAATCAGGTATTAGCAAAATAGATCATATGGATGTAACAGACTATAAAACCAACTTCGCTGGTGTGGTTCGCCATTTCGATGCAGAAGCAGCCGTTGGTCGGCGAGACGTACGCCGGATGGATCGATACTGCCAATTTGCAGTTGCCGCGGCCAAGCAGGCTCTTGATGATGCAGCATTCGTCATTGATTCCACGAATGAAGAACGAATCGGTGTCTATATTGGCTCAGGAATTGGCGGCATTCAGACGATTCTGGACAATTATCGGACGCTACTGACCCGCGGTCCAGGCCGTGTAAGTCCGACCGTTGTCCCTATGATGATCGCCAATATGGCGGCGGCTCAAGTCAGTATCTTGTTCGGCGCCAAGGGGCCATCGTTAGCTCCAGTGACCGCTTGCGCCACAGGAAATAACGCCATTGGCGAAGCTTTCAAGCTTATCCAGCGCGGAGGCGCAGACGCCGTCATTGCCGGCGGCGCCGAAGCGACGGTCACCGACCTCGCGCTGGCGGGCTTCGGCAATGCGACGGCGCTGTCGACGCGCTGTGACGCGCCGGAGCAGGCTAGCCGCCCGTTCGACGCGGAGCGGGACGGCTTCGTCGCCGCCGAAGGCGCCGGCGTGCTCGTGCTGGAGTCGCTCGAGCATGCCGAGCGCCGGGGGGCGCGGATCCATGCCGAGCTCGTCGGCTATGGATCCACCTCGGACGCCTACCACATCGTGGCGACCGATCCTGAAGGCTCGGGGGCTTACAGAGCCATGCGCGAAGCGGTCACCGACGCCGGGATCGCCGCAGCGGAGATCGACACGATCAACGCGCACGCGACGAGCACGATCGCTGGCGATCTCTCCGAGACGCTGGCCATCAAGCGGCTGCTTGGCCGCGGTGCGTATGATGTGCCGATCAGCGCAAACAAGTCTATGCTCGGCCATATGCTCGGCGCAGCTGGCGGTGTAGAAGCCGTCGCACTGATCAAAACCTTGCAGGACGGCCTCATCCCTCCGACCATTAATCTTGAACATCCAGATCCTCAGTGCGATCTTGATTATGTTCCACTCGTTGCAAGACGAGCTGAACTTCGATATGGCTTGTCCAGCTCATTCGGATTTGGCGGGCATAACGCCGTCCTCATTTTCAAAAAATATGAATAATCGATCCCTTCCTTCTACTCTCTAACCAAATAAACCTAATCCGTTCAGCAAAGCTGTATGGATTAGGTTTATTCTATGAATGGTTCAGGAAGTCTAATTCCAGAACCATTTCTCATAAATATAGTAGCTGCAAAATGCAATGAAAGCGAGGGCTATACTGAGCCACCCTGTAATAAGGGCACCTTTTTTTTCTTTGATCATATTAGACTTCACATAGATTCTAACATCGAAACATAAAATGAAGATCCCAGAAATTAGTAATAACAAAACCGTGTAATAATTAAATGTAATCATTGTCCAACCCCTTCTCACCTGAGCCGCGGTCGTAAACTCATAGCATGGAACCAAGCTTTAACGCATTATTTGGTTTTCGTGCCAATTCGTCGGATATTGATTTGTAAGTTTACCTCAACGGACATGTCACGGTACATTTCTTCCCACTTCTGCTTACTTTTAATTTCCCTATTCCAATAGGAAGGATGATAAGCACGCACGTCTTCCCCGAAACCGAAGATGTCGCAACCGTCCTTTTGGGTCTGGTGAATTAATTTTTCGAAACCTATTTTCCCGTCCTTTTCTATGGATTGTTCTAATTTTTTAATGGTTTCCTTCGTTATCGTCAAATTTTCATCCGATTTCTCCCGTAAATCTCCTTCTACTTGACTCACAACTTTGGCATGAATTTTACCGTTTATGATCTCCGTAGTAATTTTCGCTTTCCGATTGGTAGATTGAAATATGACAGAGGTTTCTGATCCTGGTATATGTGTGATGACGCTATATCCTCCAGGATTGATTTGCTTCATTGCCATAAAGTGACCGATTTGTAGTGGTGTCGTGATTCCCTCCATTTTATCACCTTTAAAATAAGCCAATCCGGCGATTTCAATGTTAGATTCTTTCTTCAAATCCAGGTAAGGGAGAGACCCTTCCTGTCCTTTAGCAGAGCTAGCGCTATAGAAAACACCTAAGAAATTATTGGGAAGTTTGCCCATTTCCTTGGCATGATCAAGCGTAGCCACAAGATATAAAGTGGGAACTCGCTCCAATTGGGGAGTGGCTCTCATGATATCAGAAGCTTTCCCTTTGGACACAACCATCCAAACTGTTCTTCTTACCTGGGGCTGACGACGGAAGAAATCTTTCTCATTTTCGATCCCCTTCCTTGCCATCACTTCGGACACGACGATGACACGCAAATGACCGAAGAATAAGCGATCTGCCAATTGCTGCTGCAGATTCATCAAGGAATCGTTGATGGTACTCCCAACGCTGCTCAGCACCCAGACTGGATTCTGCCCAGACGGACCACCTCCGGTACCACCTGTACCCAAAGGAATGCGTCCCGGAACGGCAATTTGTACGGTGATTCGTATTAATCCTTTTTTCGATTTTGGATCTTTAAGGATTTGTGTGGCATTGCTGCTTTCATTCGCTTCTTGCGGTTTGGCTTCATCGATGGCAATGGCTAAAACAACGGCTCGATCTTCGATTTCTAAACGATCCCAGCATCCCGTAAGCATTGGTAAAAGGAATAGAAAAACAAGAAACCGGTTAATCCGTTTTCGCCACACGTTGATCACCCCGACTCTCCTTCTTTTTCTTGCGAATGAGGTCTACGACCAGTAAAACCAATGGATAGAAGACCGTGATGACCAGTCCCCAACGACCAACAATTTGAATAATGCCATACATCTGAAGCAGGTTTTGGGGAAACATGGCAATGACATAAATGAACGGAATGAGAAAAAATGAAAACATTTTATGATCGCGCAGCCGTAACAGTTGGCTTAAAAAGTGGATGGCTAAATAATAGGACGACAATAATGTCGTGAACACCGCTGTAACCCAAACAGCTAGAAAGGCACCATCCAACCGCTCTAGGATATTAGCTGGCAGCGACGTGGTTTTTGCTAATTCCAAGGTGGGCCATACTAAATTTTTAATTTCCTCGGCTCCAAATACGCCAACCGTAGCAACTACGATGAGTAAGTAAAGTCCACCTGAAATCAACATTCCGATAAAGCTTGCAATCATCGCTCGCTCCGGCCTACGCATAACAGGAATCACAATGGTCATGACAAAGGATCCCTGAAACAAGGCAGCCATAGTAAGCGTTCCCGCTACCCATCCATGATGTTCATTTCCCCATACCGGCAATAAATTAACCAACTGCGCATTTTTTAGTGAGAGAACCACGATCAATACTAGAGGAAACACAATGAGCGGGAAATAAAAATGATGGAAATAAGTAAAAGTGGTCATGTCAGAACGCGAAGAGAGGGCTGCTAACAACAGCATCACAATAACAGTCACTTCTAGAGGCGTTTTCGATAAAACGGAAGTGACAACGACTTCCCCGAATTCTCGCGAAGCCAGTGCTGTAAGCTGAGAAAAAAAAGCGATGATCAGGACACTAAACACCCGAGCAGTCCATTTGCCTATCAATTCCTCGCTATATTCAATAATCGATTTAGTCGGGTAGCGCATGCCGAGTAAGGTAATTATCCAAAGTCCTATTAAGCCGATTAGGATACCTAATACGGTTACGAGTGGAGCCCCAGATTCGGCAGCTCTGACAGCAAAAAGCGATAGTGCTAAAACACCAACTCCAATAATCGTGCTAATTAGAATTATCGCTGCTTGAATTACCGTCACTTGACGAGGATACTCCATCTTCTATGTCCCTCCTTAAATTCCCTACTTTCAATGGATCTAAAGTATTGCTTGGCGGATGCTTCATTTCTTTCGTTTTCATTCCCAGACGAGTATCATTCGGCGTATGCAAGAGTGCCGGTCTCTTTGGCATGGACCAGAGCGGCAGCCTTGCTATAGTATCCTTCATCCCTTGGAAATTCCCTGGGACAATCGGACTCAAGTAAGGCACCCCGAACGATTTTAATGAGAGCATATGGTTGGCGATCAGGATGAGCCCGATCATCACGCCGTACAAGCCAAACATACCAGCCAAAATCACAAGTGGAAAGCGCAGCATCCTTAACGCCAGCGCTGCGTTGTACGCCGGTGTGGCAAAAGAACCGATCGTTGTTAAAGCGATGATGACGACCGTAATCGGACTAATGAATCCAGCAGCAACCGCGGCCTGTCCGACGACTAGCACACCAACAATGGATAGCGCTCCCCCAACCTGCTGCGGCAGACGCAGAGTCGCTTCCCTCAGCACCTCCATGGAAATCTCCATAATCAGAACTTCAATAAGAGATGGAAAAGGCACTCCGGCTCTCCCTCCCGCAACAGCCACGGCAAACTCTGTTGGGATGAGCTCCGGATTAAACGAAATCAAGGCTACATATAACGAGGGGAATATCAAGGAGAAAACAAGGGCTACGAGTCGTGCTAGCCGAATAAAGCTGACCAGTAGAAATCGTTCCGAGTAATCTTCAACCGTTTGGTAAAACTGACTGAACACAGTCGGCAATATAAGGGCAAAGGGGGAACCGTCAACCAACAGGATAACCCTGCCCTCTAGTAGATTGGCAACAGCTTTATCCGGGCGTTCCGTATTTTGAATCTGCGGGAACGGGGATAGATGGTTGTCCTCAATAAACTGTTCCAAGTATCCAACATCAAGAATGCCATCTATATCTATCAACGCTAGCCGTCTGAACACCTCTTCAACAAGTTGGGGATTGACAATCCCATCAACGTAACAGACAGCCACTTTAGATTTGGTTACACGCCCTATCCGAATCGTTTTTACACGTAGATCTGGTGTCGGGAGGCGATAGCGAAGCAGCGAAAGGTTCGTACCCAACATTTCGATGAATCCTTCCCGTGCTCCGCGGATGACCTGCTCCGTTTCAGGTTGAGTAATCGACCGCTTGTCCACATTTCGTGTGCTGAATAGCAGCGCTTCGTCTAACCCTTCCACGACAAGAACCGTTTCTCCTTGTACAATGGCTTGGATCAACTCTTCTAAATGTTTTTCCGATCTCCCTTCACAGGCATACAATGTATCTCCAAATAATACATCCTTTAAGGGCCGGCTTACCTTCGCTTTCCCCTGCTTGTTAGGTGACGATAACATCAGCGGTTTTAAAATATGCTCGTTCAAATACTGCTTCTCAATTAAGTCTGAGAAATACAAGAGTACAGCCGGGTACTGATCAAATATACGAAACCGGTGCATAACGAAATCGTCATTTTCACCAAGTATCTTATTCATAAATGAAATCGTCTCTTCAAGAAGTGGAGTGATTTTCCTTTCTTCATTTTCATCCAAAACCTGATGGGCAGGCGGCTCCTTTGGCGGAATCATGCGAGGTTGCTGGCTTTGAGATACTCTTGTAGACCTGCGTCTATACCATTGCCACATAGCCACGTTAACATCGCCTCCTTGAAAACAGTTCCAGATGTTGTAGTCTTCTTGATTCCCATTCATTTCGTTCTCCGTATTTTTATCCATTTTCCCAATAATATACATTGATATCGGTAATCTGTTCTAAAGCGCCTTTCCTAGCTTAACTCCAAAGAGGAAGTTTCCACAGATATATCGAATAACTGTATGGTAATTTATCTCCGGAATGGCGAAGGGAGTACTATGCTCTATATCAAAGAAGTTCTGCTGCAACTACTGTTCGCCCTAGTTCCCTTTGTTCTATATAACATCTACTATCGTAATAAAACAGCAAATTATTCCAAACAGTTTATCACTATTACGTGTATGATTTGCCTATTTATGTCCATGACCTTCCATTCTAGCGTACTGAACGGAATCATTTTTGACATTCGTTACGTGATCATGTTTTTCGGAATGGTGTTCGGCGGCATGACTACTGGACTTATACTGCTTGTTGAATTTTTATCGTACCGCATTCTGATAGGCGGTAAAGGTCTATTTTCAGCGATGATTATTCTAGTCATTACATTCAACTTATCGGTCCTGTTATCCATCCTTTATCGCCGACGCGCCAAGTACCGAAAATTGATAACTTTCCTAGCTGGTTTAAGCTTTTCCGTAATCCCTATTTGTGTTTTGTTTGTAATTGAACCTAAATATGTAGTTGAGCATTTAACTTTTAATTTCCTAGCTTTGCCCATACAAAATTCCTTGGGTATTTGGTTACTGATTTCCCTTTTCAATAAGGCTGTTTCGGATAAGCAGCTATTCCATAAATATCTCCAAAACGAAAAAGTTGAAACCATCGCTCACGTTGCCGCCTCCCTTGCCCATGAAGTACGCAACCCACTAACAGCCGTAATGGGCTTCTTGAAATTAATTCGTAATGAGGCGATCTCGAAAGAAAAGACCAACTATTATATTGATATTTGTGTGGAAGAAATGAAGCGGACAGAAGTCATTCTTTCCGAATACTTATCCATAGCTAAACCTAGTACGCCAATTTATGAACAAATGGATCTTGTGCCACAATTGAACTCCGTAATAGATATCATGACACCATATGCTAACATGAATAACGTCGCATTAGAGGTCCACAATGAAGGGCAACAACTTTATATCTCTGCGAATCCTAATGAAATCAAACAACTTCTCATTAACTTTATAAAAAATGCCATCGAGGCTTGCTCTTGTATCTCGAAAGGAAAAGTCATCATTCGCATGGCCCCCGAATCCCGGATCAGTGCAAAGATAACCATACACGATAACGGGGTTGGCATGAGTAATGAGCAGCTAGAGCGGCTTGGCACCATTTATTTTTCAACGAAAAGCAAAGGTACAGGAGTAGGACTAACCTTATCCTATCAATTAATCCGTTCGATGAACGGAGCTATCCATGTTCGAAGTACATTAGGAAAAGGAACAGAATTCGTGATCTCGCTGCCTTTAACCAACTGAATATTCGCTTTAAGATTCAATGTAAGTTGGATATACATCGAGATAAATAAAAAAGACACCTGAGAAGGTGTCTTTTTTATTTCCAATCTACACTAATCAAAAAAACGACGAGATGGCCAAGTTCCCTGCAGCTTGCGAATGAACATGATCTGACCCGTGTGATAAGCGTCATGCAGGATGAGGCTATTCACCCATCGGCCAACGGATAGAGTTCGATTAGGGTAAATGTGTTCGAATTCCCCCTCTTCCCAGCGTGCGATGTGATCACGAATTCCTTGATGAACGGATTGCAAACGGCTCAAGGTTTCTTGCCAATCCTTAGTCGACATGGACTGCACGGCGAACGTATCGTCATTGGTCAAATCCTCAGGATAGTCGGATTCTTCACCCGTCATTCTTTTCAATAATCGTTCTTTATAAAAAATTAGATGATGGACATTTTCCCAGATCGTGTTGACGTGTTCACCCGCAGGCCGCCAATTGGCTTGCTCTGCAGACAGTTCTTTCAATGCATCCGTAAGTGGCGGATACCAGTCTTCCTTCTCATAACAGCTATCCCATCCGTGAAGCAGCAGCTCGACTTTGTTCATTTCATATCCTCCTTAGAACTCACACTTGTAACGACTTAAACACATTTAACAAGTTACACATGTAATTTAACATGGAATATTATGGAGGTCAAGTAACTAGTAAAATTAAGTTTAAGGTGTTACAATATTTTAAAAAAAGAGCGGAGTTACCTTCTATGCTTTGGGATGATTTCTTGAATAGCTTACATCATGATTGGCGTGGAGACGGAGCCATCGATGATCGCCTTGATCAACCGGAATGGTTGGATCAGTGGGTTGAGAATCACCAGCTTTCCGTTAACCATCGTCCCTCGCCTAGCGAATTAAATGCCCTGAAGCAGTTAAGAACGCTTCTCCATCGGATAGTAACAGACTTCGTAAACCATTCCTCGCCAAGTGAGGAAGATATAGAAGCCCTCAACAAAGTCATGGCTGACGGGGCCGTTATTCGACAACTTGCAAGAAATAGTGAACATTATCAATTGAATTTGTATCCAATTGGCCATCAATGGTCCCATATCCAGGCTGAGATTGCATCCTCTATGGCACAAATAATAGCTGAGGGTGAACCATCTCGGATACGCATTTGCGACAATCCTAACTGCTTATGGGTTTATTATGACGATACTCGCAACCGCTCTAAAAGATACTGTGATGACAAGCTGTGCGGTAACTTAATGAAAGTACGACGATTCCGAGCACGTCAAAAAGCAGCTGCCGACTTGCCCAAACATGATCATTAACGACAATTGCTTTTTTTCTGAAAGTTTAATGATTGGTGTAAGTAACGGCTTGCTGAATCCTCATGTTCTCGGGTATCATCTTGCACTCAATTCTGATAGGGGATGCGTCAACATCCTCCAGCTTTCAGGTACATCTTCACTTTTATTGACATAAACGGTTTTCAAATACGTAGACACTCTGTTAACTTGACCTTCAATTAATATCTCTCGTATTTCAGACGCCTTGGTAGGAACTAAGTTATTCCATACGATCTTGAATTCGTCCAAAGGCAGAAACATATCCAAGCTTTTCTTATAGGAACAACGAGTAGGAAATCGCGGCGAGCTACCTGAATCGTATTTAGATAGCTTTACTGTAGAATAATGATCGGATAACAATGCGTGCGCGTCAAATTCCAAAACAGCAAATTCTTCATCCGGTTCTCTTCGTGCATAAGTGTCCATCATTTTCTTACAATCCCTTAAGGTAGGCCAAAAAAACACGTGCCTGTCCAAACATGCCCGAAATTGTTCCTGTGTGGTTGACGTATCGATCATGCTGTTAGCTATCCTCAGATGAGCATTTAGAGTTATCGAATATTCATGATAGCTTACTTTCTCGGGCTTTAAACGACGATCACCCGTGAAGACGGGAGATATTTTATAACTGGCTAATAGCTGATCGAAATGAGCAATAGCCGGTAAATTCCTTACCCTAGTAAAATGGAATAAGTGCTTTCTGCCTTTTGCTTTTGTAATTGTAGTTACAACAGCATCTTTCATTGTTTTGCTCCTCTAACTTCTCTATGATGTTAGCCCCGTCTTTTACGAATTAGAAGCCTTAACCGGTTAACGGTCAAGGCTTCATGTTATTTTTGCCCGGAATCAGAAGGTTCGTCCGTTATTTTGACTTTCCCCTCTGCAAGCTGGTGTATGCCATCACTCGTCCCCGCTGCATACACATCTGACATTTGTTCTTGCGTAAGTGAATTGCCTTCTAATTTTTTGTCATAAGAATCTTTATCCTTTTTCACAGCACTCACCTCCATTTTTCTTAACTGCTTACTTTGCGTCAAAGTCATTTACCTTCTATATCCAATTTAGTTTGTTCTTTCGTTCTGAAACTATTCAAGTATTTATGCTATACGCGGAAAGTCAATAAATGGTTTTCAGTTCCCCAGCAGCTCATAGATGGCTCAGTAATTTTGCGACGAATTTGGGATTAAATACTTCAAAGAGCTCGTCCATTACACTTAAATAGACAAGCCCATTGCCTTCAAGTTTTGGAGAATTCCCTAAGGGTACGGTTCTTTTTATTAATTGAGCATACAGCTCTCGTTCTGTGAGATTACGCTCAAAGCTTGCATTCACAAGTACTTTTATCAACGCCATGGCTCCAGCTACATGAGGAGTAGCCATTGAGGTCCCGCTTAATGTCGCATAGGTTCCATTTAAATAGGTTGATAAAATTTTCTCTCCAGGGCCCACTAGATCAACTTCATTGTTCGAATTAGAAAAATTGGAAGAGTGCCTCTCCAAGTCAATTGCACCTACACTAATGACTTCGTTATAGCATCCAGGGTAGTCAAACTCATCTGTTGAATCAACGCCATCGCCTTCATTACCTGCTGCACAAATCACCAAAATGTTAGCGGCTACGGCTTTTTGAATGGCTTCGTGTAACGCAGGCAGATTTTCTGGACCGCCAAGGGACATGGAGATGATATCCGCTTTTTGTTCGACCGCAAAGTTAATGCCATTAATTATCCAATCATATTGACCAGAACCATGTTTATCCAGAACCTTAATAATAAGCAGATTAGCCTCAGGAGCTACACCGACAACACCATTATTGTTTTTGGTCGCAGCGATTGTCCCGGCAACATGCGTGCCATGACCATTGTAATCCATGTACGCATCCGTCTTGCCGCCATCATCATTCGTAAAATTAATACCACCGACGATACGTTCTTTTAAATCAGGGTGAGTGATATCACAGCCGGTATCCAGTATGGCAACCGTTATTCCCTTCCCTTTGGTTTGATCCCAGATTTTGGGGGCTTGAATCATTTCCACCCCTGTTGGAATTTCATTGACCTGTTCAATCTTCTCAAGAACTTGAAACGGAATCACATGCACTTGTCGCTCCATTTTAATTACCTCCTAATTAGGATTAAAATAATAAGCTCGATTCATTCAAATTTGATGTTGATCGACGGGTTATCTCTATGCTATTATTTGAGGGAACATTTTTAACTTATCGTTGTAAGTTGCTAAAAAAAACAAGAGTGCTACCAACACTCCTGTTTTTTAGATACATTGGCTTTTAGGACCTCCTGGGGCTAATGGTTCATACACACCTACCTGATCGTTTAGCGGCGAAGGGGTAGGTTTTTTAGTGTATTCTAACAATAATTAAGGCTATAAAAGTTAACAATGCCAAGAGGAAACTCCCAAATTGTAGAATCAACTTTATCATTTCATCTGGTTTCACCTTTACCCTCCTCCTTTCTGACGAAAGGGAGATCCGGGTGGCCTAGTATCTAACAAAAGCGTCAACAAAGAGTCATTTTGGACAGAAAAAGCCTACCCTCATTTGACAGCTGGCTGGCATAGTTTCCCTTAGCCCCTCTAGCTTTGCGTCACCGCCTTTAAACGGTTTTGCCATTATCGTGGGTAGACTTCTATATACTGTAAATCTATTATATGCCTTATTTTTATATAAGAATATAGGGAGTTAGACACATTATGGATTGTACGTGCACATAACAAATTTGTCGAACTTAATCAAGAAATGCACCGGATCACAGAAAATCGTCATTTGACTATATAAGTTGAACTAAAGGAATTCATTCCCATGCCGTTGAAATAAAGATACAAAATCTAAAAACGACGGTGGACATATGGAATCGACACAAGCATTTATAGAGATTGAAGCTTTGATGAAAAAAGAGAAAGATCGGCGCATGTTTGAGAGGTATCAAGCCATTTATCTGCAGTTGAAAGGTAAGAATGCTCTAGAGATTTCAGAGATCATCGGCAGAACGGAACGAACCGTCTATAAATATATGCGTGCCTATCGTGAGGCTGGAATAGCCGGACTGCAAATGAATTATTCAACTGGAGCCCCTGAG
>NZ_AUGY01000064.1 GCF_000422905.1 Paenibacillus alginolyticus DSM 5050 = NBRC 15375 | reverse complement strand
CGAATCTATTTCTATGATAGCTGGTCTAACTTTGTAAATGCTGTCTTTCGCCCGCCAAGTAGAACTTCAAAGGGTCGACAGAAGACGAGCAAGACAAAAGAACGGCTAAGTTCACAGCGCATCATAGTGAGAGAATAGCGGAGACACAAGAATAAAATGTAAATTAATGGTAAAAACGCGTCATTTTCTGTAGTCTTTACTTTTTTGGCTTGTACCCAGAAAAACAAAATGGTAATAAATACAATATATTTAAGTAATTGTATTTATACGTGAAGACTTACTGATCATGTCAGCTATTTTGCATCGGTAATGTAAAAAATACAACATTGGTAACAACGATAGCCCATCTGCCCTTACGAAAGCTGAATGACGCTAAAATCGTATGGAGTTATGAATACCAGTTGTGAATCAACCGACAGTCTCTAAGCCTTAATCTTTCGCTTTGAACATATAAAAAGAACTTGTCTCATACAATGAAATTAGGATGAGATAGGTTCTTTTTTATCTAAAGCGAAAGGAGTGATCAGTTTGAAAGGCTTTAAAAATGTTGTCTACATGAGCTTAGCGTTAGGCATGCTATTTTACTCCGTTCCGCAATTGGAGTTTCGAGATGTAGGGTCGCTGCCGATGGTGTTCAGTATCATCTGGGTCATGATGGCCCTGCTTGTGACAGCCGCTCACTTGCATCAAATACTTGGGGTAGATGAAGAGAAACGCAAAGAAATGAACCGCATCAATCGGATGAAAAAATGGCAATTGGAGCAGCTTGTTCAAGGTCGCCGGAAACTTCTGCAGTTTCGCAAGTAGCCAAGAAGAGATTTCCATTTTGACAACGAACGTATGTTTGTTATAATACAAATAAAGCATCCAATCCAATAGGGTTGGATTTTTTATTTAGGAAAGGCTGATCTCATTGTTCTTGCGCTTTGGAACGATTATACTAGTAGTACAGAGTAATACAGGAACAAGCGAGTGAGGTGTAACAGTTGGATACACAATCCGTGGATACGTTAACGAAGCATGAACAGATTTTGCGCTATATTGAAAGCTTGAAGCTTGGCAGCCGGATCTCTGTTCGCAAAATTGCCAAGAACATGGAAGTCAGCGAAGGAACGGCTTATCGAGCTATCAAAGAGGCTGAGAATCAAGGTCTGGTCTCGACCAAAGAGCGAATCGGAACCGTAAGAGTCGAGAAGAAACTGCGGCAGAACATTGATAAGCTCACATTTGCTGAAGTCGTGAATATGGTCGATGGGCAAGTGCTAGGTGGTTCGCGCGGACTCCATAAGACGCTGCACAAATTCGTGATCGGCGCGATGGAACAGGATGCTATGATGCGATACATTGAGGCAGGCAGCCTGCTTATCGTTGGTAACCGCAACCGTGCCCATATCTGTGCATTGGAACAAGGTGCAGGCGTACTCATTACGGGGGGATTTAACACCAGTACCGAGGTGAAAGTCCTTGCAGATGAACTGGAGCTACCCATTATTTCGAGCAGCTACGATACATTTACAGTTGCCTCCATGATTAATAGAGCCATATACGATCGTTTGATCAAAAAGAAGATTATGCTTGTCGAAGACATCCTGGCATCAGGCGCTTCCCTATATGCCCTAAAGGCAAATAGTACTCTGAAGGACTGGCAGCGCATGTCCGAGGATACAGGGTACAGCCGTTTTCCTGTTGTAGACGAGTGGAACCGAATTATCGGTGTTGTGACCTCTAAGGATATGGTGGGGGCTAATTCTCTACAAACGGTAGATAAGCTTATGACGCGTAATCCGCTTACTGTAACACCCCAAACATCGGTTGCATCAGCAGCCCATATGATGGTGTGGGAAGGTATTGAACTGCTGCCCGTCGTGGATGCAAACCGCAAAATCCTAGGCGTGCTTAATCGCAGTGATGTGCTGAAAGCCATGCAGTATATTCAGAAGCAGCCGCAGAATGGTGAAACATTTGAGGATTTAATCTGGTCCGGACTGGAAGAAGTCAGGGATGAGAAGGGGACGCTGCAGTTTCATGGCGTTATTACACCACAGATGACGAATCATTTGGGGACGGTATCGGAAGGTGTTCTTACAACACTGATGACCCAAGCGGCTTACCGCATCGTCCAGGAACATAAGAAAGGGGATCTCGTCATGGACAACATGTCGACCTATTTCTTAAAACCGCTGCAAATTGACTCCAAAATAGAAATACGACCCACCATCATTGAGGTGAGCCGTAAGTTTGGCAAAATTGATGTAGAAATTTATCATGCTGGGACTTTGGTTTCCAAAGCGATGCTAACCGCTCAAGTCATTTAACGCAGCATGCGATCGAAGTGCCCGTGATTGCGAATGCCGGCGAATAAGTTGAACAGGCCTAGCAGGACCAACACGGTGCCGAAGATTCGGCGAAAGCTGGATTCACTAAAGAAGAAGATCTGGGTGATGGCAATCAGAACGAGCATCAAACCCATGCAAATATTCATGCGAGCCGAGTAGAGACCGCGTTTGGCAGTTTCCTTTTCACGGCGCGCCCGAAAGCTGAAATACACGGATAAGGCAAGCAGCAGGCAAATAAGAGAGAATAAAGTGATTTGAATCGCGAACATGTGGTTAATCCGTCCTTTTAAGCAAGTTTACTGTTAACTTTAGCGATTTTAGGAGGAGATTGCAATCACATCTCGCTTAAATCTTGCCAATGCTTCATGTTCGTTTCTCTTGGGCTGTAATCCAAACCGTCAATTCAGTCTGAATTAACACGATCGATTTCACTTCAACGATATATTTTTTATCATGCAAAATGTAGGTCTTTTGGGTGATCAATTTCTCATAGAGAGGTTGAGCATCCTTTACGTATGTAGCTTTTTGACCGATGACGAGCTTGAGCTCGCTCTTAATATCGCTCTCAATTTCTTTCTGAATATCTTCACTAATGAGTTCTTCCTGATTTTTCGGAACCAAATGTACGTTGACGACATTAATTAAGGATTGCTTATTTTTTGTCTTGTTTAAATTGTCGATATCGGCACGCAAATCTCGATTTTCTTGCAAATATTTATGCATCTCCACATATAGCTGCGTGTAGTTATATTGATGAATGCTCATATAGACCGCGCTCCCAATGATGGCTCCCGAAAGCATCAGTCCTAAGCTCGAAAGCAGACGTTGATATCGGGCAAAAGGAGGGATCCTCAAGGCTGATTGCCCCCTTTGCAGATCATTTGAATGAGTGAAGTGCCCATTTGAGCGCCAATAAAGGCCACAATAATCAGAACGATTTGCTTAATAGCGGGATTCAAATGCCCTATAGCTACATGGCTTTCAATATAGCGTATCGGATCAATCGTGCCGCCAACTGCAGCTACCATGGCCCAGATTTTAATGTTTTCTGCAATGGTCATCATTTTTTCCGTAGGTGATTGAAGCGTGAGCACGGCTGCTATTCCACTTAACATGCTGCCTCCAAATACGACCCCGAATGCAATACAGAAATATACGATAATATTTGCCCAAAAGACATACATGTCCTTATCGCTTCCTTTCCAGCTAAGTTAATGAGGACAAACTCTCTATACTTAATGTATGGGAATGCCTAGCACCAATATGATAAAATATAAGGAATTAAATGAAAGAAGGGAGGACATGCTGATGAGTTCGTTCGTCCACTTGCATGTTCATAGTGAATACAGTTTATTAGACGGTGCGGCACGTATGGAGGAGCTTGTTTCCCGAGCGGCTGATCTTGGCATGACCTCTCTGGCATTGACGGATCACGGTGTCATGTACGGAGCCATTGCCTTCTACAAAGCCTGCAAACAGCGAGGCATTAAACCAATTATTGGTTGTGAAGTCTATTTCACAGCAGGTTCAATTCGTGACAAAGGGACTAGACAGGAACAGCCGATCTATCACCTCATCCTGCTAGCCAAAAATTTTCAAGGCTATCAAAATTTAATGAAGCTCTGTTCAATTGGACATTTACAGGGCTTTCACTATAAACCGCGTATCGATTTGGAACATTTAGCCAAGCACTCAGAAGGGCTTATTTGTCTAAGCTCTTGCTTAGGCAGCGAGGTTTCCCAGCATTTGCTGCACAATCGTCACGATGAAGCCCAAAAAGCAGCTGAGCGTTATCGTGACATTTTCGGTGATGACTTCTTTCTGGAAATTCAAGATCATGGGATGATTGAGCAGAAAAAAGTAATGGCCTCGATGATCGAGCTGAGCAAAGAAACCGGTATCCCGCTTATTGCCACGAATGATGTGCACTATGTGACAGAGCCGGACCATGTGATGCAGGACATTCTCATCTGTATTGGAACAGGCAAAACGGTGGAGGACACCGATCGGCTTAAGATGGGGACAAGTCAGATGTTTTTGAAAAGCGAGGAGGAGATGAGACGTTTATTCGTCCATGTCCCCGAAGCGCTTACGAATACGAGCGTTGTAGCTTCACGCTGTGAACTAGAACTTACGTTCGGTAAATCGATTTTGCCTAGCTTTCGTCCGATTCCAGAGCACCTCACAGCCGGAGAATATTTGCGAGAGCTCTGTGTGCAAGGGCTGGAACAACGTTACTCTGCTAAAGCTGAGTGGCATACTGCGGATTCACCGCTGCGGCGGCAAGCAGAAGAACGTCTAGCTTATGAGCTCAGTGTCATTGAGAAAATGGGTTTTTCCGATTACTTCTTGATCGTATGGGATTTTATTCGGTTTGCGCACGAAAAGAGTATCATGACTGGACCGGGCAGGGGATCTTCTGCTGGAAGTCTAGTGGCTTATGTACTGCGTATTACGAATGTGGATCCGCTTAAATATAAGCTGCTGTTTGAACGTTTTCTTAACCCAGAGCGGATTACGATGCCGGATATTGATATCGATTTTAGCGATGAACGCCGAGATGAAGTCATTGATTATGTAGTTGCCAAATATGGGCACGAGCATGTCGCGCAAATTATTACCTTCGGGACGATGGCGGCCAAAGCTGCGGTTAGGGATGTTGGACGCGTATTAAATGTCCCCTATGGGGATGTTGACCGTGCGGCCAAGGCGATACCGAATCAATTAGGGATGACCTTATCGGAAGCACTGCAGGTTAGCTCTGATTTAAAGGGGCTGGTCGCCAGACAGCCGAAGACGGCGGAGTTGCTTGAAATGGCGATGCGTGTTGAAGGCATGCCGCGCCATGCTTCAACGCATGCTGCAGGGGTTGTCATTTCCAGAGAACCTTTAACGCAGTATGTCCCTCTCCAGGAAGGCACGGCTCAGACAGCTCTTACTCAGTATACGATGGAGCATTTGGAGGCCATCGGTCTGTTGAAGATGGATTTCCTCGGCTTGCGCACACTGTCTATTATCGAACGATCAGTCGCATGGATCGAGCAAATGGAAGGCGTACGTCTCGACTTTGATAAGCTGGATATGGACGAGGATGCTTTAACCTACGGGATGCTCAGTAAGGGAGAAACGACAGGCGTCTTCCAGTTGGAGTCCACAGGTTGTCGCAAAGTGCTGAAGGATTTGAAGCCTTCTGTGTTTGAAGATATTATTTCCGTTGTGGCCTTGTACCGTCCAGGTCCGATGGAGTTTATACCTAAGTACATTTATGGGAAACACGGACAGATGGAAGTCGTCTATCCACACCCAACGTTAGAACCTATCCTTCGGGATACGTACGGCATTATCGTTTACCAAGAGCAAATTATGCAAATTGCCTCATCAATGGCAGGTTTCAGCTTAGGCGAAGCAGATTTGTTAAGACGAGCGGTGTCCAAGAAGAAGCGGGAAGTGCTGGATGAAGAACGGGCACATTTCGTTTCGGGCAGCTTACGTCAAGGCTTTAACGCCGATGAGGCTAATCATGTGTATGATATGATCGTGCGTTTTGCCGATTATGGTTTCCCGCGTGCGCATGCAACGGCATATGGGGTACTTGCCTTCCAAACGGCTTATTTAAAGGCGCACTATCCGATTTATTTTATGGCCTCTATGTTAACGGCTGTCATGGGGAATCATAGGAAGGTAGCTGAATATGTGGATGAATGCCGGCGGGTGAAATTGGCTGTGCTGCCGCCTGATGTTAATGGCAGCGGAACGGTATTTACACCGGACCCAGCAGCCGGGGCGATCCGCTTCGGACTTGCTGCTATTAAGAATGTAGGCACTCAAGCAATCGATGCTATTCTTAATGAGAGAAAAAAATCACAGTTCGAAAGCTTGCTTGATTTCTGCCGACGAGTTGATTTGCGCGTATGTAATAAGCGAGTAATTGAATCGCTCATTCAAGGTGGAGCCTTTGACACTCTAGGCGGGCATCGCGCTCAGCTGATGGCTATTCTCGATGAAACCATCGCCTCTGCAACCAAATGGCGCAAGGAACGGGACGATCTGCAGCTTCACCTCTTCGGATTTGTGGAAGAACCTAACTGGGAGGTCGAGGTTCCGAACATACCTCCGATGCCGCAGAGCAAACAATTGGAGCTCGAGAAGGAACTTCTCGGCATGTATATATCTGGACATCCGCTTGATGCCTATGCGGAGCAGCTGGGTGAGATGGAAGCGGTTATGCTTCATCAATTAGCCGAGCTGCCAGATAACAGCGAGGTTCTTGTAGCCGGGATGATCCTCTCCAATAAGACGATCGTCACGAAGAAGGGGCAGCCGATGGCGTTCATGGAGCTGGAGGATCGCATCGATAAGGTCGAGGTGGTATTGTTCCCCGAGACCTGGAAGAATGCGGCTCCGCTCGTGCAGAAGGGCAGACTCGTCCTCGTCCGGGCGAAGCTGCAGCTTCAGGACGAGGACCCGCCCAAGCTGCTCGCGGAGCAGCTTGTCGCGCTGGACGACCCTGCGGGTGTCCAGCGGCTTCGCCGGCAGCCAGGGGCGCATAGGCGATCCGTTGACGTAGTCAGCGATCGGCCTGCGCGCGCGGCTGCCAGCTCAGGCGGCGCACGCAGCGCCGCCGCTGTCACACAGGCGGCCCCTGCGGCGGGCCGCCAGGAGTCCCGCGCTTCGGCGCAGCCGGCGCGCGGGAACGCTGCGGAGCCGAAGGCGCAGCGGGTGTTCGTCAAGATCTCGGCTGACTGCGAGCAGCCGGATAAGCTGCTGCAGCTTAAGGCGCTGCTGAAGCTGCATAAGGGCCAGCTCGCGGTTGCGCTTTTCTACGAAAGCAGCAACAAGCTCTTGGCCCTGAGCGACCAATATTTGGTCGATCCTTCGAAGGATTTGTTCCGTATGATTGAGACCATCATGGGTAAAGATTCGGTCAGAGTGAAATAAAGATGGCATCCTCCGCATATGAATAGGAACCCGGCATTTCAGGGGCTTAATACATGCGTAGGAGGAGACTTATGACCGAACAACATATGATCCAGTTGCTTCAAAAACGTGGTGTAACGGTAGAGCAGATCTCTGAAATTGTGTTCAAACTGCAAAAGCCCTATAATGATCAACTTTTGCAAGAAGAGTGTATCGAGAGTGTGCTGGCTGTTCTCGCCAAGCGGGAAGTGCAGTATACGCTATATACGGGCATTGCTCTTGATGAATTGGCAGAGAAGAAGCTGTTGCCCGAGCCTTTGCAGTCGATTCTTGAAGCAGATGAGCCCCTGTTCGGCGTTGATGAAACTCTGGCCCTAGGTATTGTTCATGTCTATGGGATGATTGGCTTAACTAGCTTTGGCTATTTAGATAAGGAAAAAATGGGTATTATCCGAACATTAAATGATGATAAAAGTTCTGTACATGTTTTTCTGGATGATTTGATCTGTGGTTTAGCGGCTGCCGCTTCTGCCAGAATCGCTCATCAGAATGAGCATGCGCCTGATTATAGCAGTAAATTGCGTCTGGACTAGCTCAAAAAAGTTCAGACTTCACTTTTTTTCATGAACGTGCTCTGTTGCGGGAAAAAGAGAAATTATGATATCATTATTCCATTGTGTGCGCCTATGCTTATGTAGGATGTTAATTATCATCGTTGCTAACTTGCCCTAATCCATGTAGTTGCACGTCATAGGAGGTTTTTTTTTCATGTGGACGGTGATATACATAGCTCCTACCGCGAAGATTGCAGAGCGGATTAAACAGAGGCTGACGGAAGAAGGATTTCTCGTACAAGTTCGGGGTATCTCCTTATCCAAAAATCAGTTCGAAATCGTCGTACCCGAAGGCGAAGTTGAAGAAGTACAGGAAGTGCTCAATTCTATTTTACATAGATAATGAAAAGTAGAAGCAAGTAACGTGGCTTGTCAGAAGTTCAAGATAATAGCCAAGTAGAGGTGGAAATGTGCTAAAAGATTTATTTCAAAAGCGTAAGTATGCAACGATCCCTTCCGAGAAAACAAAACGGGATATTCCCGAAGGTTTAATGAATAAATGCCCGAAATGCGGTACGATCCAAACAAGCAAAGAGCTTGAGAAAAATCTAAAAGTCTGTACAGCTTGTGGCTATCATTATCGTTTAAGCGCGCCCGAACGTCTCCAGATCACGCTCGATGAAGGTCAGATTTTGGAATACGACGCAGATATGATCTCTGAGGATCCTTTGGAGTTCCCTGATTACGCAGAGAAATTGGATAAAGCGAAGAGCACAACGAAATTACAGGATGCAATTATGACCGGGGAAGGTACGATTGGTGGCTATCCGGTTATTGTTGCGGCTATGAGTTTTGACTTCATGGGTGGATCACTAGGTTCCGTTGTTGGGGAAAAAATAACCAGAGCGATCGAAGCTGCAACTCAAAAGAAAGTTCCGATTATCATCTACTCCACATCAGGTGGAGCTCGTATGCAAGAAAGTATTCTAAGCTTGATGCAAATGGCGAAGACAAGCGCTGCTTTGTCTAAGTTCAGTGCGGAAGGCGGATTGTTTATTTCTATTATTACAGATCCGACTTTCGGCGGCGTCTCTGCAAGTTTTGCGATGCTAGGCGATATTATCATTGCTGAGCCGGCAGCACCTTTTGGATTTACAGGCCGCCGTGTTATTGAACAAACGATTAAACAGAAGCTGCCGGACAATTTCCAGACATCTGAATTCAATCTCGAGCATGGTCAGCTCGACAAGGTCGTGAGCCGCAAAGATATGAGGCCTACGTTAATCAAGCTGCTGGACATGCACGGAGTGAAGGGGGAGGCGACTTATGGCGGGTGAAATGCCGTTTGAACAGCCACTGGCGGAACTAAAGAAGAAGATTGCGGAACTGCGTGCTTTTGGCGCGGAGAAGAAAATTGACTTTTCAGAGGAAATCCGCCGTTTGGAAGAAAGATATGTTGAACTCGAAAATGAGCTTTATGCGAATATGTCTTCTGCTGAGAAAATGCAGTTGGCTCGCCATCCGCAAAGGCCTACAACGATTGATTATATTGGCACCATTTTTACGGATTTCATAGAGTTTCATGGCGATCGCCTATACGGGGATGATCTTGCGATTGTAGGTGGATTAGCGAAGTTGAACGGCATTCCAGTTACGGTTGTCGGTCATCAAAAAGGGAAAGACACGAAGGACAATATTGCTCGTAACTTCGGTTGTCCGCATCCGGAAGGCTTCCGTAAAGCGCTTCGGTTGATGCGTCAAGCGAACAAGTTTAATCGTCCTATTGTGACGTTTATTGATACCAAGGGGGCATTCCCTGGGAATGCTGCAGAAGAGCGCGGCCAAGGAGAAGCGATTGCCAGAAATTTACTGGAAATGGCCTCTTTTCGTGTGCCGATCATCTGTATTGTTATTGGAGAAGGCGGCAGCGGCGGCGCACTCGCGTTAGGTGTAGGTAACAAGGTATTAATGTTGGAGAATGCTATCTATTCGGTTATTAGTCCCGAAGGCGCGGCTTCCATCTTATATAAAGATGCTTCCAAAGCTTTACACGCGGCAGAGGCTATGAAAATTACAGCGGATCATATCCTGGATCTTAAGGTGATCGACGGTATTATTCCAGAGCCTAAAGGTGGCGCACACCGGGATTTAGCCGCACAAGCAGAATTGATCAAGACAGCTATCTGGGAACAGCTTCAGCATTTGCTAAGTATGAACGAACAGGAGCTGCTCGAGGACCGTTACCGCAAATTTAGAGAGATCGGCCGGTTCACATTCACTCAGGAGGGAAACCATGCGTAAAACGAAAATTGTCTGTACCATAGGACCTGCAAGCGAATCACAAGAGAATTTGAAAAAGCTTCTAGAAGCGGGAATGAATGTTGCCCGTCTTAACTTCTCCCACGGAGATTTTGAGGAGCACGGCGCACGTATCCGCAACCTTCGCGCAGCATCCGCTGAGACAGGCAAAGTAGCTGCTATTTTGCTTGATACCAAAGGACCGGAAATTCGTACGGGAAAATTGAAAGAAGAGCCGATTGAGCTTGTTCAGGACAAGCACATCATTTTGACAACAGAAGAAATCTTGGGCGATGTAGATCGCATCTCAGTTACCTATTCGAATCTGCCGCGTGACGTTGCTGTTGGATCTACCATTCTAATCGATGATGGTTTAATTGGTCTTTCGGTTGTTGATATTCGTGGAACAGAAATCGAGTGCCGCATTGTCAATGGCGGAACGATTAAAAGTAAAAAAGGCGTAAACGTGCCAGGTGTGAAAATCAGTCTTCCAGGGATCACGGAGAAGGATGCGAATGACATCGTCTTCGGAATCGAGCAAGGCGTAGATTTCATCGCGGCTTCTTTCGTACGTAAAGCAAGTGACGTTATGGAAATTCGTGAATTGTTGGAAAGACATAATGCTTCGCACATTCAAATCATTAGTAAAATCGAAAACCAAGAGGGCGTTGACAACTTAGACGAAATCCTTGAAGTATCCGATGGTCTGATGGTTGCTCGTGGGGATCTTGGCGTTGAAATTCCAGCTGAAGATGTTCCAGTTGTCCAAAAATCGATGATCAAAAAATGTAACATCGTAGGTAAGCCGGTTATTACGGCAACGATGATGCTCGACTCCATGCAGCGTAACCCGCGTCCAACACGTGCAGAAGCAAGTGACGTAGCCAATGCGGTGTTCGACGGAACGGATGCTGTGATGTTGTCTGGTGAAACGGCTGCTGGTAAGTATCCAATTGAGTCCGTGCAAACGATGGCTCGTATTGCTGAGCGTGCGGAAGCAGCTTTGGAATATAAAGAAATTTTCCTTCGTCAAGCGCAAGCGCAACAAGTTACTGTAACCGAAGCGATTTCTCAAGCAGTAGCTAACTCAGCTTTGGAGTTGGGTGCGAAGGCGATTTTAACAGCTACGGAAAGTGGATATACAGCAAGAATGGTATCCAAATACCGTCCGAAATCTCCAATCATCGCCGTTACGCCTAGCGAGCAAGTCATTCGCCGCTTATCCCTCGTATGGGGTGTTATTCCGGTGATGGGCGTGCAAGCAAAAACGACGGACGAGCTGTTCAACCTTGCGGTAGAGAGCAGCATCAAAACAGGTATCGTATCTCTAGGGGATATCGTTGTCATTACGGCAGGTGTACCTGTTGGACGCTCCGGAACAACGAACTTGATCAAGGTTCATCACGTAGGTGAGATGATTGCCAAAGGAACGGGTATCGGCATGCAAACAGCAACGGGTATCGTTGTAACGGCTCGCACACCAGAAGAAGCGAATGCGAAGATGGTAGACGGTGCTGTACTTGTAACGGTATCGACGGACAAAGAATATATGTCAGCTGTACAAAGAGCTTCAGCGTTGATTACCGAAGTAGGCGGAATTACCTCCCATGCGGCAGTAGTCGCTTTAAGCCTTGGAATTCCGGTCATTGTTGGCGTTGAGAACGCAGTAGAATTAATCAAAGACGGCACAGAAGTTTCGATCTATCCAGAAGTTGGCGTTATCTACTCTGGTCAAGCGAGCGTTCTGTAGGTATAGCAAAGAGTGAAGCGAGATTAGTCTCGGCTTCACTCTTTTTTATTTTCTGCTATAACGTCATTCCTTCCAATCCCTGAGCACCATCAGCATTACCCATCCCTAGTCCTAGCTGTGTTATAATTGATCTAAGAATTTGTTACTGGAGGCGTACATCATCATGAATCAGGAGCGCTGGCATCAGCATCAGTTTCGTGTGAGATATGAAGAAACGGATCAAATGGGGGTTGTGTACCATGCCAACTATCTAACGTGGTTCGAGATGGGGCGGACTGAACTTATTAGGGAGCTTGGTTACCCATACCGGCGGATTGAGGAGAAGGGACTATTGCTGCCGCTTGTTGAAGCAGAACTTAAGTTCAAAAAGCCCGCTCGCTACGATGACTTGGTATGCGTGAACACGCGAGTGATTGATATGAGCAGTGTTCGTCTCCATTTTGCTTATGAAATCCGTAAAGTTTCAGAAGAAATGATGGCTCTCACCGCAAATTCGGCTGCACAACCTACCGGGGAATTACTTGTGACCGGAGAAACTCGTCACGTTTGGGTGAATCCTTCTTGGAAGCCAATACGTATAGAGAAGGAAGCGCCAGAATTATGGCAGCTGTTAGCTAAGTATTCTTGAAGGGGCTGAGCTTATGTTTCGTATCATTCTTGCTATTCTTATTCTAGTACCTGCCATAGAAATTACGCTTCTGATCACATTGGGGCATTATATAGGCGGCTGGACGACACTTGCGCTTATTATAATAAGCGGCTTCTTAGGTGCCTATTTCGCCAAGCGAGAAGGACGCAAAGTGCTGGAGTATGCCAAGTTTGAGTGGTCTCAAGGCCAATTGCCGACGCAGCATTTGTTAGATGGAATCTGTATTTTCATTGGAGGCATTTTATTAATTTTGCCTGGATTCATCACGGATATTTTCGGATTTCTACTTGTTTTGCCTTACACAAGACCGATCTTCAAAGTGATGCTGCTTGCACTGATTCGAAAACAAATCGGCAGAGGCGGAATCAATATCATCAAACGTAGATAGAGAACAAAGGCTCGGTCACCCCGTTTATTTGGGAGGAACCGAGCCTTTTTGTATGTAAGCCGCCGTATCATGAAAGATTTTTGCCCGATAGAACGCTGAAATCAGGATGAGAGTCACAGGACCAATAATAAGCCCAAGTAGTCCGAAAAGTTGTAATCCAACGAACATGGCGATTAATGTAGCTAGAGGGTCTAATCCGACGGAGGAGGCGAGCACTTTAGGTTCCATGATCTGTCTGGCAATGACGATGACGCCATACAGCACACTGAGGCCAATTCCGAGAAAATAGTCTCCTTGCGCAAAGAAAACATACAAAATCCAAGGCACCATGACAGCACCTGTCCCCAAATAAGGCATGAGATCAGCTAAGCCTGTTAATAAACCGATGGTTATGGCATAGTCAACACGCAAAACCAGCAAGCCAATGATGACCACAAGAGCGGTAAGCGAAACAAGAATCAGTTGAGCGCGCATGTAGCCGAACAATGCTTTTTGTAAATCCGTCCGAATCAATTGAGTGGTCTTCACAATCACATCGGAAAAGATTCCTTTATACCGTTTGATAAGTTGATACCAATCTTTACTAATGAAAAAGGTAGCCAGCATAACAATAATGGTGATGGTTGCGATATTCGGCAGAGAAGTTAGCAATCTTTTCAAAGTATCAAATACATAGCCAATAATGAACTTGCTCACGTCTGCTATGGAGCCTGCTGTCGACGATAAATTGTTGTTGACGGTTTCTTGATATTTCGGGTTATTTTCAAAAAACTGATTAATACGTTCAATCCAATCCTGGAAAGCTGTAGAATTAATGAAAACATTGAATTGCTCCACCCACAAGTTAATCTGAATCTGCAAGGAATCCGCAAGTGAGCCTAATTCTACGACTATATTCGCAACCAGTAAGGTTATGGCCGTAACCATGGCACCTAGAAATAACATCATGGACAGGGTCACCGCAAGCCAGCGCGGAAATTTCAACTTGAATTGGAAGAAGTTAACAAGAGGATTAAGCATAAGTGCTAGAATCCAGCCGAAAATAAATGGGTAAATCAGTGGAATCACATAGAAGAAAGCGAGTCCGATTACAATAATAATTAGTGCCACCCAAATGCCCCTGAAAATCTGGTGAACTAAACGCGGATTCAGGATACCCATGGTTTTTCTCTCCTTGTTTCAAGTCTTTTTATTGTAACACGATCTTGGATAAATACGGAAATAACATCATCTTTACAAAATCTTCATAATTTAAATCAGGGGATTCTGCATTGTCGGTATAAAGTACGCATAGTACAATGTAGATATAATTGGCACAAATTAGTAAACATAAGAAAATATAAGTGGAGGCTTTATGAGTATTGCGCGCGAACCTGATTTGAAGGAAGTTAAAGAGCTGAAGGAAGTCAAGGAAGTCAAAGAGATTTCGACCAAGTACTTGAACCGGGATTTAAGCTGGATCGAGTTCAATTGGCGTGTTCTGGAGGAAGCACAAGATCCGAGCACTCCGCTGCTTGAACGTGTGAAATTTCTGTCAATCGTATCCAGTAATCTCGATGAGTTCATGAGTGTTCGCGTCGCAGGACTGAAGGATCAGATCAAAGCTGGGTATACCAAGAAAGACTTCACAGGCTACACTCCTGCCGGACTTATTAAACGAATTATGAAGCGCACAGCCAAAATGGTAACCGAACAATACAAAACATATCGTGAAGTTACGAGATTGCTAACCAAAGAAGGTATTGTCTTTACGGAATATGAAGATTTGAATACGACACAGAAAAAAGCCATGGATGCTTATTACCATGATATTATTTTTCCCGTATTAACGCCGATGGCCGTGGATCAAAGTCGTCCATTTCCACTTGTACATAATCAATCCGTCTATTTAGCTGTCTTGCTTGTGCGGGAAGGGGATGATCCGGATGATGAGCCTTATTTTGCCATCGTTCAAGTACCTAGCAATTTATCCCGTTATATTTCCGTGCCAACACGGCCAAATAGTAAAAAAACAGAATTTATTCTTCTCGAAGAATTAATCGAACATCATATCGAATCGCTTTTCAGCGGATACATTCCGATTTCGGTTCATGGGTTCAGGGTGACTCGAAATGCCGATTTAACGCTCAATGAAGAAGGGGCGGAAGATCTGCTTGAAGAGATCGAGAAGGAGCTTAGACGCAGACGCTGGGGCGCTCCTGTTCGACTTGAAGTACAAGAGGGCATTCATCCCTATGCGCTAGCACAGCTTCAGGATGAGTTCGAGATTGAAGAACAAATTTTTGAAATTGATGGTCCGCTGGACATTACTTATTTCATGAAGCTGGCCGGTACGCTGAGTGGCTATGAAAATCTGCGCTATCCGCGAGTTGCTGCCAAATACCCGATTGAATTTGAGGATACGAACGACTTCTTCGAGGTTCTTAAGCAAAAGGATGTCTTGGTACATCATCCCTATGAAACGTTCGACGCCGTAACAGATTTCATTATCCATGCTGCCTATGATCCGAAAGTGCTCGCGATCAAAATGACTCTGTATAGAGCAAGCGGAAACTCGCCGATTATTCAAGCGTTAGCTAGAGCCGCGGAGTCCGGGAAGCAAGTTACAGTTGTTGTAGAACTGAAAGCCAGATTTGACGAAGAACGCAATATTGCATGGGCAAGAATGCTTGAAAAGTCGGGCTGTCATGTGGTTTATGGCCTAGTGGGGCTCAAAACACATGCCAAGATCACACTCGTCGTAAGACAAGAAGAACAGACGCTCCGCCGATATGTGCATGTGGGAACGGGGAATTATAACGACAGCACAGCCCGTCTTTACACAGATGTAGGGCTATTCACTTCAAACAGTGTGATTGGAGAGGATGCCTCCGCGCTTTTCAATGAAATTACGGGCTATTCCGCGCCTCATGATTGGCAGTCTTTCGCTGTGGCTCCTACAGATTTGAAGGATAAGCTATTCGAGCTTATCGAACGTGAAGCTGAGCACGCTAGAGCGGGCAGACCAGCCCGAATTATTGCGAAAATGAACTCTTTATCCAATCAAGAGATGGTAGATGCCTTGTATGCAGCGTCGCAAGCAGGTGTGAAGATTGAATTGATCATTCGCGGCGTATGCTGCTTGCGTCCAGGGGTGCCAGGGATTAGCGAGAATATTACGGTTCGGAGTATCGTAGATCGTTTCTTGGAGCATTCCCGCATTTATTATTTTGAAAATGGCGGACTCATTGATGTATATTTATCTTCGGCCGACTGGATGACACGTAATTTGACACGTCGTATTGAGCTGATGTGCCCGGTTCTAGATCGGGAAATGAAGAAAATGATGATTCAAATTCTGAATGTCACCCTGCATGATAACGTCAAAGCTAGAGAACTTATGCCCAACGGGATGTACAGTCGCATAAAAAATGAACTGACCCCTTATCGGAGCCAGTTCGAGGCGATGAAAATTACTTCATGGAAAAAACTCCGGCTTGAGTCTTAAGCTTCAGCCCCCAGATTTTTTCGAAATCTTTGCTGATAACTGCGAGTTCCTTTAGCTCCATAATGGGGTTGTGGATACATAGCAGCTTAAGCGTTAAGGTTGAATCGGTTTTCGTTGTTTGCAGCTCTTGAACAAGCTGTGTCTCACTCTGATCCAAGGCCATTGCTAACTTAAGCAGCGCGCCTAGCTTCATAATTAATGCCTGGTCGGATTCCATCAAAAGGTCCTTGTAAGCTAGGACTTGTTGGTGGGTCCGGCTTTTTGTTTTGTAAGTAGCAATCAAAGAGCAAATAACAATTTCTCGATGACTGAGACCGTCGATATGTACTCCAGTCATCATGTATTGCGTATGCTTGAGGTATTGATAGTAATGAACGCTGGCTCCAATTCGATGCAAGAGGGCAGCGGTATGCAAGTATCGTTGGCTTCGATCTTCCAATTCAGAAGGTGCAGTAATTGTTTGATAAAGCTGCATAGCGAATTTATCTACGTGAGAGACATGCTTCACAGCGGCGTTCGGGTGGAGCAAAAGCAAATTGTTGATACTTGCTTCAAGAACATCTTCCTTGATTGGGTGCTTAGGGTCGAATGTTTCATAGAAAAGGCCATCGCGAAGTCCTGATCCGCTGATAATGCATGCAGATGAACTCGCTGCTTCGAATATGGTGTCCATAATGATCAATCCCGGAACCATGATATCCGCACGCTCTTTGGAGAGACCATCTATTTTTTTTCGTTTTTCCAATGGCAATGAAGATAATAATAGGAGGGATTCTCGAAGCTCCCCAGGTTTTAGTGTGTAATTGTGGGCCAGTTGAAGCGAGTATTTGCTGCGTTTTTGGCTTATTTTTCCTAAGGTTCGAATCGTTCCGCCTAGACCTATCATAGGTAGGTTGGGGGAGCCGGCAATCCAAGGATGAGCCACAATCGCATCTTCAACCATCCGACGAATGTCACCCATTTCCTGCTCAGTCAGATTCCGGTTTTTCATAAATTGGCGTGTGGTGTTCACCGCACCGAAAGGAAAGGAAACGCTGTGCACCAATTTCCGGTTTCGAAGCAATGTGACTTCCGTGCTGCCTCCGCCAATGTCAATGATCAAGCCGTCCCGTATATCAATGGAATTGATTACGCCTAAATATCCATAACGAGCTTCTTCGGTACCGCTCAGAACTTCGATATGAAGTCCGCTCTGCTCCTGGAGAATTCGCACAATTTCAGATGAATTGGCCGCGTTGCGTATGGCTGCCGTTGCTACGGCTCTGATTGTCTGAACCTCATGAACTTTGCATAGCAGAGAATAGTGGGATAGAATGGGAACAATAGAAATAATATCTTTGCTATGTAAAATGCCATCGGAACCGATGCGTTCGCTTAGTCTAGCGGAATCCTTATGCTCACTGACAACACGATATGCCCCGTGGGCATTAATTTCGTAAATAACAAGTCGTATCGAATTGGATCCGATATCAATGATGCCGATACTTGATCTGCTGCTCATGTATTTGCTCCTTTTTCAGAGAAAAATCACTTTTATATTGCCTACATTGTATCAAGCTCAACACGACTCGACAAACTTTTCCTGCTAAGGTGAATAATTCGGAGGATTTAACAAAAACTTGTATCGTGTGTTTTGAAGAAATGGCTCAATAAACAGTGACGATTTCCGCAAAAAAATTCTTTATGATAGTGATAATGAAGTTTTATGTCTGCTTTTGTTCACTTATTAAACAAAATACTTTATTATTAAGTTAGGAAAAAAGCAATTTTTTGCTAATAGAGTAGCTAAGGAGAGATTCCCATGTCTGCAACCAAAGGTTTAGAAGGAATTGTAGCCACGACCTCGTCGATCAGCTCCATTGTAGATGGTGTGCTAACGTATCGCGGGATTGATATTGATGACCTCGCAGAAAATGCGACATTTGAAGAAGTTATTTATTTGCTTTGGTTCGGTAAGCTGCCTAACCAAGCTGAGCTTGAGAAACTGCAAAGCGACCTGAACGCTTACAGCAAGGTGCCTGATGCGGTTATCAACCAGATTAAAGCATTCCCGAAAGATGTTAATTCCATGGCTGCTCTTCGTACGGCAGTATCGGCTCTTGCATTGTATGATGAAGAAGCGAACGATTTGAGCCCTGAATCCAATGTGCGCAAAGCGATCAAGCTGCAAGCACAAATTCCAGGCATCATAGCAGCATTCGCACGTATCCGTGAAGGTAAAGAACCTTTAGCTTCCCCAGGATATGCTTCTGTTGCTGCTAACTTCTTGTATCAACTAACAGGTAATGAACCGGATAAAATCGCGATCGAAGCTTTGGACAAAGCATTGGTTTTACATGCGGACCATGAGCTGAATGCTTCCACATTCGCTGCACGCGTTACAGTTGCAACTTTGACTGACATCTACTCCGGTATTACTTCAGCGATCGGCACGCTTAAAGGACCTCTTCACGGCGGTGCGAACGAAGCTGTTATGGCGATGCTGGAAGAAATCGGTACAGTAGAGAACGTAGTTCCTTACATCAACGATAAATTAGAGCGCAAAGACAAAATCATGGGCTTTGGACACCGTGTTTACAAAAACGGAGATCCGCGTGCGAAGCACTTGCAAAAAATGTCCTATGAGCTTGGTAAATTAACTGGCAACTTGAAGTGGTACGAAATGTCCATTAAAGCAGACGAATTGGTCACCAGCCTCAAAGGCTTGAAACCAAACGTTGATTTCTACTCTGCTTCCGTTTACACAACGTTGGAAATCCCACGCGACCTCTTCACGCCGATCTTCGCGATCAGCCGCACATCTGGTTGGGCTGCCCACATCTTGGAGCAGTACGAAAACAACCGTCTGATCCGCCCACGTGCTGAGTATACAGGTCCGGTTAACCAAAAATACATTCCAATTAGCGCTCGCTAATTGTCACTTCAACTCCATGTGCGGGCAGTTCGGTACCCGTCCTCGGCTTCATCCCGAGGGAGTACCGCAACTCCCGTCACTTTTTGTGTGTTTACCTTCACTACTACCGTGACGAGTTAAATTTCTTAGGAAGTTTCTCGCAGCAGCTATGTAGCTAAGTGGAGTGCTTGGCAGTGCCTGGAGAAACGTAGTGGCCGCCTTTAGAATCCTGTCCGTACAATAAAATAAATTCAATTGGACAGGATGATAACAGCGGTCGGAAGGTACTGCCAAAAGCACGCAACGTAATGCGCAATAGTAACTTTTTGATAAACTAATCTACATAAATTTTAGGAGGAACTATCATGCCACAATTCGAATCTTACGAACTTCCAACAGAAGGACAAAAAATCACCATCGAGAATGGTGTTCTGCAAGTACCTAACAACCCAATCATCCCTTACATCGAAGGTGACGGTACAGGTCCTGATATCTGGGCTGCTTCGGTACGCGTTCTGGATGCTGCCGTTGAGAAAGCATACAAAGGCGAGAAAAAAATCGCTTGGTACGAAGTTTTTGCCGGCGAGAAAGCTTTTAACAAATACAACAACTGGCTGCCTAATGATACATTAACAGCTATGCGCGAATACATCGTGTCCATCAAAGGACCTTTAACTACGCCAATCGGTGGCGGTATTCGTTCCCTGAACGTTGCACTTCGTCAAGAATTAGATCTTTACGTTTGTTCCCGTCCAGTTCGTTACTTCAATGGCGTTCCATCACCGGTTAAACGTCCTGAGCTTGTTGACATGGTTATTTTCCGTGAAAACACGGAAGACATCTACGCTGGTATTGAGTGGGAAGCTGGTTCCGACGCAGTTAAGAAAGTTATTAAATTCCTTCAAGACGAAATGGGCGTTAACAAAATTCGTTTCCCAGAAACTTCAGGAATCGGTGTTAAGCCAGTTTCCTCCGAAGGTACTGAGCGTTTGGTCCGCGCTGCAATCGAGTACGCGATCAAACATGGCCGTAAAACGCTAACTTTGGTACACAAAGGTAACATCATGAAGTTCACAGAAGGCGCGTTCAAAAACTGGGGTTATGAACTTGCTGAACGTGAATATGCTGATAAAACATTTACATGGGCACAATACGATCGTATCAAAGAAGCAGAAGGCGCTGAAGCAGCTAACAAAGCTCAAAAAGACGCTGAAGCAGCTGGCAAAATCATCGTAAAAGATGCAATTGCTGATATCGCGTTGCAACAAGTATTGACTCGTCCAACTGACTTTGACGTAATCGCAACATTGAACCTGAACGGTGACTACCTGTCTGATGCACTTGCTGCTCAAGTTGGCGGTATCGGTATCGCTCCAGGAGCAAACATCAACTACATTACAGGTCACGCGATTTTCGAAGCTACACATGGTACAGCTCCTAAATACGCTGGTCTTGACGTAGTTAACCCAGGATCTGTAATCCTATCCGGCGTTATGATGCTTGAGCACCTTGGTTGGTTGGAAGCGGCTGAATTGATCTACAAAGGTTTGGAAACATCCATCAATAACAAAACTGTAACTTATGACTTTGCTCGTTTGATGGAAGGCGCGAAAGAAATCAAATGTTCCGAGTTCGCGAACGAAATCATCAAAAACATGGCTTAATCGTTTGTGAAAATGTTGATCGACTAAAAACTTTTAGGAGGTACATCTCAAATGGCCATTCGTCGTAATAAAATTACCGTTGTCGGCGCAGGTTTCACCGGCGCTACAACTGCTCTAATGTTAGCCCAAAAAGAACTTGGTGACGTTGTTCTTCTCGACATTCCACAACTAGAAAACCCTACAAAAGGGAAAGCGCTCGACATGCTTGAAGCAGGTCCAGTTCAAGGCTATGACGCTCAAATCACAGGTACTTCCAACTATGAGGATGCTGCTGGTTCCGATATCGTCATCATTACAGCGGGTATCGCTCGTAAACCAGGTATGAGCCGCGACGATTTGGTTAACACAAATGCGGGTATCGTGAAATCCGTTTGTGAGAACGTGAGAGAAGTAGCTCCTGATTCCATCGTTATCATCTTGAGTAACCCAGTTGACGCGATGACATACGTAGCTTACCAAGCGCTTGGTTTCCCAAAAAACCGTGTAATCGGTCAATCCGGTGTGCTTGATACAGCTCGTTACCTGACATTTATCTCCCAAGAGTTGAATGTATCCGTTGAGGATGTTAAAGGGGTTGTTATCGGCGGACACGGTGATGACATGGTTCCACTCGTTCGTTATACATACGCTGGCGGCGTGCCAATCGAGAAGCTGATCCCAGCTGACCGTATTGAAGCGATCGTTCAACGTACACGTACTGGCGGCGGCGAAATCGTTAACCTACTTGGTAACGGTAGTGCATACTACGCACCAGCAGCTTCTCTTGTGCAAATGACAGAAGCGATTCTGAAAGATAAAAAACGTATCATTCCAACCATCGCTCTCCTTGAAGGCGAATATGGCTATGATAACTTGTTCATGGGCGTTCTCACTGTACTTGGTGCTAACGGTATCGAGAAAATTCTTGACATCGAGCTTACGGAAGATGAGAAAACAGCGTTGGACAAAACAGCAAACTCTGTTCGCAATGTGATTAAAGTTGTAACAGGTTAATCGAATCGAACTTTCACCAAAGAACCAACAACCTATGCAAATAGGCGGTTGGTTCTTTTTTTGTCCTTTTTATTTATCAGCGACTACCCACGTTCGCTCTGTTCTGGGTTATTTGATAGGAAGTGGTACGATGGATATGGCTTAGCGAATACGAGGTAAGGTAATCCAGCCCAATAGAATTAATCTTGTTTTTTTGGAAATGGGAAATGTGAGAAAACGCTTATTAATGATTTTTTAAAAAAACAATAGGGAACAATTCATACAGTGGAAACACAAACGACGGGGAATGTAACAGGAGCTATAGGCGTAATGACCGGTGCTAATGAACGGAGTCAGTAAATGAGTCGGTAGCGAATGTAACGGAATCGGTAACGCAACTATATTAAATAATTTTCCAAAGGAGATCCAAATGTCAATGTTACATACTATTGAAATTATCATTAGATCCTTTGTAGCCTTTTTGTGGCTTTGGGGCTTCATTAAGTTAATTGGAAAACAAATTATTAACCAGAATACTAATCACTTATTTGTTCTTTCCACTATACTCGGTACGATTGCGGGTAACATGGCTTTTAATATCAACATTAATTTTATATATTTTCTATTGTCCTTATTCATTATGAGTGTTATCGGTTATTTGTTAACGTTGATCTCGCTTAAAAGTAATAAATCAAGAAAATGGATTTCAGGAGAACCCACAATTATTATCAAAGATGGTAACCTATTGGATCAAAACATGAAGAAATGCAAATATACGTTGGATTCCTTAGAACAAGGGCTTAGAAGTAAAGATATTTTTGACTTGAAAGAAGTGGAGTATGCTGTACTTGAAACCAATGGCACTCTGTCTGTATTAAAAAAGCTAGATTATCGGAATGTAATGAAAAAAGATTTAATCGCAGACCTTTGAATGCATGACCTAAGTGTCGAATGACAACAACGTAGAAGCTGCAAATGTTGCGGCTTTTTTCTTTTATGATAGTTGTTCTTGTCCTGACTGTCAGGAATGATATTCCCAGACGGCTTTTTTTGGTTGAAGGCATAGAAATTTATTACTTTTGTAAAATCGCTCATAGACGCTATTCCAAAGTACTTTCCCTGTGCTACGATACATCTAGGCCAAATGAAATGGATAATTATTCCAATGTATGGACGGAGGGATTTGATGTTGTTAAGAAGTTTGCTTGGAACCAAGAGATGGAAAAGCCTCACACTAACGGTAACATTGTCCGTGTCTTTAATGGGAGCTATACCGCAAGTATTCGCTGAAGGACCCAATGATCCCGCGCCATCGATTACGCCGACTTCGGCGAATGGCAAAAAGGTGCTGTTCGATAACACACATGGTCAAACAGCTGGCGCAGCGGACTGGGTTATTGACGGCGGTTTTTCTGACTTCGCTAACGCTTTAGGCAATGCTGGTTATTATGTAAAAGAACTGCGTAAAAGTACGGCGATCACGCTCTCTGATTTATCAGCGTACGATGTGTTCGTGATTGGCGAAGCAAACATTCCATACAAGACGACAGAACAAAACGCTATGCTGCAGTACGTACAAGGTGGAGGCAGTATTTTCTTCATAGGTGATCATTACAATGCTGACCGTAATAAGAATCGTTGGGATGCTTCGGAAGTGTTCAATGGCTTTCGTCGCGGCGCATGGACGAATCCAGCTGCTGGCATGAGTACAGAAGAAGCAGCTTCAGCAGCGATGCAGGGTGTTGCAAGCTCTGATTGGTTGTCGGACAATTTCGGAGTGAAGTTCCGTTATAATGCCTTAGGTGATATTACTGCGAATAATATCGTGAGCCCATCTCAGGCTTTTAACATCACGAGCGGAGTCTCCACGGTAGCTATGCATGCAGGTTCGACTTTAGCCGTTACAAACCCGAACAAAGCAAAGGGGATTGTTTACCTGCCAGCGACAACGACCAAATGGGCTAGTGCTGTGGATCAAGGTGTATACAACGGCGGTGGTGTTGCTGAAGGTCCTTTTGTCGCAGTTTCCAAAGTGAGTGCAGGCAAAGCCGGATTCATTGGCGATTCCTCACCAGTCGAAGATGCGACGCCAAAGTATAAGAGGGAAGAGACGGGCGGTACGAAAACGACGTATGCGGGATTCCAAGAGCAGAATGACGCTACTCTTTTAGTAAATATGGTGAACTGGTTGGCTACCAAAGAAAGTTATACAAGCTTAACGCAAGTGTCAGGCCTTACACTAGATTCAGCAACTACACTCTTCTCCTGGGAACAGCCGGCTAATTCAACAGAGCCGCAGGCTGAGCCTTGGGCAGCACCTGCAGCTGGTTATAAGTGGTGGGATCCTTCAACATTTAAAGCAGGATCTTACGGGTATAGTACCGCTACGAATACAACAGATCCGTTTGCATTTGTCCATCAAGCGCAATTGCCTAATCAGGCCGTTTTTCAAGTAAAGATTATTCTAAATGGCTTAGCAGCAAATTCAACAACAACCGGCTATAATATTGGCATTTATAATGGTTCAGGTACCCAGGTCGCTAAGGTTCAAAATAGTAATGGCACATGGCCTTCTGCCTATGGTTACAGCACGAGCTTCTCATTAACAGCTGATGCAAGCGGGCATGCGGAGAAGATTGTGAGTATTCAAATTAATCCTAGCATCTCCGGCTCTGCTAATATGCGATTGAGACAGAACACGACAAACAAATTTACAGAGGCCGTTACGATCGCTAACGTTCCAGCTGAGCCACTGCCTTAAAACGTTAAGTGGACAGGCAATCGGCTTGATCAATAGGAATTGAAAATAACCCTGCGGGCTCATGATCGAGATGAGTTCGTTGGGTTGTTTTTCGTAAAATTGGTCACAGTTTTGTGTAGATATAGTGAATTAGCAGGATTCATGGGATCGCTTTCTTGTCGGGAGTGTTCTAGTTCGGTTATACTTAATAAAACCATTACATAAAATTACGGAGGTTGTCCAAATGTATCCAGTTATGATTTTTTTACATGTCGTTAGTGCTTTATTGCTTGGTTCTTATGTCATGTTCCCATTCTTAGTGGGACGAGCTGCAACCTTATCTGGGGCTGCCCAAGAGAGTTTTGTCGGCGTGATAGCTAAGATCAATCGCATTGGTCAATTTTCACTCATTGTAACCTTCCTAACAGGTGGCGCAATGATCAGTCAAGTGGATCCAAAGCCGTCTGTCCTATGGATGATCTCTTCCATTGTTCTTCTTCTGATTGTAGGAGCAATCACGGGAATGATCGGTGGTAGAATTAAAAAGCTGATTGCGAATAGCAAAGCTGGTAAAAGCACGGCTTCTGATGCCGGCAAAATTAAAACATTTAGCTGGATCTCAGCTATTGCTGTTATCGTGGCTGTACTGATTATGACGAATCCGCAGCTGCTGTCGTAAGTTTAAGGAAACAGAAAAGAAAGAGCATGTTCATCTTCTGGATGACATGCTCTTTCTGCATTTTCGGAACTTGGATCATGTTCGACAGGTGGGTCGACTAATCCAATGTGATTTCATCTAATGTTTTCTCAAATGATGCACTCATATGCTCGAGGAAATAATCAATTTCAGGCATGTTCATTTTCTGTAAGCTTTCCAGAATTTGCTGCTTTGCGACGACGAATTCACGGTTGCCAGTGGAGAGCTCAGTTAAGCATTTGATATAAGCTTCAAGCAAGTCAGCGGCTTTCACCCAGCGGTAGAGCTCAGGGTCTGGATCTTGAATTAAGCTGCGGTAGATGCCGCTGATGTCAGGTGGAATCGTTTGAATAAGCCGTTCGACTGCGACATCTTCGATCTCACGGAAGTTCCGCAGTATTTGTTCATTGTTATGCTTCACAGGCTGGGGGATATCCCCCGTTAGTACTTCGGAAGCGTCGTGGAACAAGGCGATGGATACCACGCGATCCGTTGGTACGTTGCGTCCATATACTTCGTTGGCAATGGTGCACAACATATGCGCAATCGTCGAGACGTAGAAAGAGTGCTCAGCTACGTTTTCTCTACGCATGTTCCACATGAGACTCCAACGATCAATATATTTAAGGCGATATAAGTATGCGAAAAAGTGATGATTCATCGGGTTAACTCCTATTCGTTCTTATGATTCTAAAGGATAAGACAGCTTATTTGACGCTCGGCGTCACCCTCACAGCCACCTTGCCGGTGGCCGGGGTGTAGACGAGCGGTTGCCCGATCAGCGCGCTAAGATCATCAAGCGCGATCGTAACCAGCCCGTGCTCGCGCAGCACGGGCTGCTGCAGCGTGACGCGCGCATTCCCGCGCGTCGCTTTAGCCGCATTCACCTGCAGGGTGAATGCCTCTTGTCCCAGGCGGAGGCGAAGCACTCCGCCTTCCGCACTTGCGCTGCCGCCGAGCTGCGCTGCGGCAGCAGCCGCGTCCACGCGCAGCGGGGTGCTGCCCGGCTGCGCCAAGACCCGGCGCTGGATCGAGCGGTGCAGCAGCTCCGGCGAGATGCCGGGGCTGCCCGCGTTGATCCGCGGGATCAACAAGCGATCGGCGCTTCGCGTCGCCATCTCCGGCGAAATCGTGAAGGCGTAGCGGATGCCCGCCTTTGCAACCAGCTCGGTCGCCGCCGGCGACGTGATGCCGAACGGGTACGCCATCGTGTCGAGCGGCGCATCCGTTAAGCCTGCGAGCTTGCCGATGCAAGCTTGCGTATCCTTGAAAACGCGCTGCTTATAAGCATCATCGCTCTCGGCGTCCAATCTTCCTACCAACGCTGCTTCACCACTAGGAAGCTTGTGGTGAAGATTGTTGGTATGGCAGCCAATATCGATGAAGTTCGTGGCATGCGTCATTTCACTGATTTGCTCCTTCGACATGGAAGGGATGTAAGAACCAAGCGGATTCGTTAAGTCATTGGTAATCACGAAGTTCACAGCGGGAATTCGCAAGCTTTTCAAAATCGGATAGGCCGATGTGTAAAAGCTTTGATAGCCATCATCAAACGTTACAAGCACGGCATTGGATGGAACGGTAGCGCCCTCCATGTACTGTTTGAACTCTTCTAAGGAAATGAAATGATAGCCTTTGCTAAGCAGCGTTTGAAGCTGATTTTGAAAAAGCGAGCTTGTAATGGTGCTGGAGCTGGTGTCCTTATCATGCACGTGATGATACATAAGAACGGCCACTTGGTCTTGGTAGTAAATATCCCCGGAGCGCTTTGCCTGCAGCGGCGTAAGCAGAAGGGTGAGCCCAATCAGGCTAACTAGAATCGAAACAGCGATTCGTTTGTACATGTCAGCGAATCTCCTTGTTTTCCTCACAAGAACCATCGAACTCTTCATGGGAGGTATGTTATAATAGTTTGTAATTATTATTAAGTGTGTATTTGAGAGAGGAGCCAGACCTAGTCATGCAGCATTTTTATCAAAGCGTCTACGATTTGATTGTCGAAACTTCCACAAACCTTCCCGGTGATGTTCGCCGTGCGGTACAAGCTGCTCAGGAAAATGAGGACAAAGGCACGCGTTCTGCGTTATCACTATCTCGCATTGCGGATAACATCCATATGGCGGAATGCAATGTATCCCCCATTTGTCAGGATACGGGTATGCCAACGTTTATTATACACTGTCCAGTTGGGGCAAACCAAATTATCATGAAGAAACAAATCTTAGAAGCGGTTGCTAATGCAACCAAAGCTAGCAAGCTGCGCACGAACTCTGTAGACTCCCTTACAGGTGCAAATAGCGGAGATAATCTGGGGCCTGGTACGCCGGTTGTTCATTTTGAGCAATGGGAACGTGACGATATTGAAGTGAAGTTGATTCTAAAAGGCGGCGGCTGTGAGAACAAAAATATTCAATATAGCTTGCCTGCTGATCTTGAAGGTGTAGGCAAAGCAGGACGAGATCTTGATGGCATTCGCAAATGTGTGATGCATGCGGTTTACCAAGCGCAAGGTCAAGGATGCAGCGCGGGTTTCATCGGCGTAGGTATTGGAGGCGACCGTACAAGCGGGTACGAGCTGGCTAAGCATCAATTATTCCGTCATGTTGACGATGTGAATCCACATCCGGAGCTGCGCAAGGTGGAAGAGTACGTCATGGAGCATGCCAATACGCTTGGTATTGGAACAATGGGCTTCGGCGGTCAGGTGACACTGCTTGGCTGTAAAGTTGGCGTAATGAACCGATTGCCAGCAAGCTTCTTCGTTTCTGTTGCTTACAACTGTTGGGCATTCCGTCGTCAAGGCGTCGTCTTGAATGCGGAAACTGGCGAAATCAATGGCTGGTCCTATCCAAGAGGGACAGAGGTTTCTTTCCAGGAGGCTTTCGAAGCGAGTGCAGAAGAAGCTAAGAATATGCCAAAAGAAGAGCGTCGTGAAATCGTATTGACAACGCCAATATCGGAAGAGCAAATCCGCAGTCTCAAAGTCGGTGATGTCGTCGTCATTAATGGTACGATGCACACAGGACGCGATGCGCTGCATAAATATTTGATGGATCATGATGCGCCGGTAGATCTGAATGGAGCAGCGATTTATCACTGCGGACCGGTAATGAGTAAGGATGAAGCTGGCGAATGGCACGTTAAAGCGGCGGGACCGACAACAAGTATTCGCGAGGAGCCTTACCAAGGTGATATTATCAAGAAATTCGGCATTCGCGCAGTCATCGGTAAAGGCGGAATGGGTCCGAAAACGTTAGCAGCTTTGAAAGAGCACGGCGGCGTCTATTTGAACGCTATCGGTGGTGCTGCGCAATACTACGCACAGTGCTTTAAGAAGGTTGAAGGCGTTGACTACATGGAATTCGGAATTCCTGAAGCGATGTGGCACTTGGAAACAGAAGGATTCGCGGCTATCGTAACGATGGATTCACACGGTAACAGCCTGCATGCTGATGTAGAGAAGAATTCACTTGAGAAGCTGGCAGCTCTGAAAGAGCCTGTTTTCAAATAATTTTATAAGCGACGCACTTATCCTTCATCTTTACAAAAAAAATACTGGATTAGGCACGGAAGAAAGGGTTACTATGAAGAGTAGCCCTTTTCTTTTTTGTTTTTACCCATGAAATGGTCAGACTTAACCATCGGAGGCTTGTATCAGATGACTAAATTCCGTGCCAAACTAACTTTTATTTTGATCTTATTGATTGGTTGTTCGATGCTGATTGCGAGCATTTTCATGGCTAAGGTGCTTGAGAATTCTCACATAAAGTCTTTGCAAGACAATATGGAACGAGAGCTCCAAGTCATAACGGCAACTGGCGATTGGAACCGTAAAGGAACCGATGCAGAGTTAATTGCTTACTATACGGAACAAGCCAAACACCTTAAAGGAGTTACGAATGAGAGATTGACGTTTGTTCGAGCAGACGGAAAAGTCCTAGGCGACTCTGATCAAAAACCCGAACAAATGGATAATCACTTGAGTCGGCCGGAGATTGTATCGGCAGCTGCGAATGGAGTCGGCTATACGACTCGTTACAGTGATACTCTGAAGGAAAATATGCTGTATGCGGCTATTCCAGTGAAGAATGAAGCGCAGGAGACAACAGGGTTCTTACGCATTTCCATGAGCTTGGAACAGGTAGGGGAGTCGATTCGCAGCCTATGGTATTTTCTGATTTCCGGGTTGATCATTTTGTTCCTGATCGCAGGAATCGTTAGCTATCGGATTGCGAAAGGGATTACTCACCCTATTGAGAAGATGACGAAAGTAGCCCAGCAAATAACGAATATGAATTACCAATCTCGCGTTCCGACTTATAATAATGATGAGGTTGGACAGCTGGGGCAGGCGATTAATCGCATGTCTGAAAGTTTGCAGCAGCAAATGGCACGGATTCAGGAGAATGAACGCAGGCTTCAAGGCGTCATGGAAAATATGATGAGCGGAATTATGATGATTGACCGTGAAGAGCGGATTATACTTTTAAATCCTGCTGCGGAATACATTTTAGGTTTCTCCTCTCAAGAGCTGCTGGGGAAGAAATATAATGAAGCCAAGCAGCAATATGAGTTTACAAAGTTGATACAAGAATGCATAGAGTCACAAGATCCGATTCGCGATGAGATGGTTTTCTATTATCCGGCAGAGCGAATTCTCGATATTCATTTGAGTCCGATTGCCCATGAAGATGAGGAATGGTCAGGTGTTCTGATTGTTATTCACGACATCACGGCTGTACGCAGACTTGAGAGGATGCGCAGTGAATTCGTAGCGAATGTATCGCATGAATTAAAGACGCCAATTGCCGCGGTGAAAGGCTTTGCCGAAACGCTGCTAGCTGGTGCGCTTAACGATAAGGAAACGGCCGTGTCGTTCTTACAAATCATTTTTGATGAGAGTGAGCGGTTGAATCGATTGATTGGGGATATTTTGGAGTTATCCAAAATTGAATCGAAGCGGATTCCGATGAATTTTTCGCCGATCTACTTGCCTGAATTTCTAGAGAGATCTTTAAGTGTGCTGCGAAAAGAAGCGGAGAAGAAGCATATTGAACTAAGTATGCAGGTTGATGACGATATCTATATCGAGGCGGATGAAGACCGGTTACGGCAAATTATTATCAATCTGCTTTCCAACGGTATTACTTACACCCATGATGGCGGCAAGGTAAAAGTGCGTGTAGAACCGCTTGATAAGAATGCTGATGGGGATTATGAACGGCTCCGGTTAATTGTTTCTGATACGGGTATGGGTATACCTAAGAAGGATTTACCGCGAATTTTCGAGAGATTCTATCGCGTAGACAAAGCTCGCTCCAGAAGCTCAGGCGGTACGGGATTAGGATTATCGATTGTGAAGCATTTAGTTGAGCTGCACAAAGGAACGATTCGGGTCGATAGTGAGGTTGGCGTCGGCACGAGATTCACGATAGAATTGCCTGTCATACACTAATTTACACGACGATGATGAAACATTTACATTGTTTTTACAAACTTGTGGTAAAATGAGGTTGTGCAATGTAAATAAACTGTAAACGCGGGGGATCCCATGGCACAAAAAATACTAGTTATTGAAGACGAGCCAACATTAGCTCGATTGCTTTCGTACAACCTATCTCAGGACGGGTATGATACGAAGGTTGTCGATCATGGTGGCGATGGACTTCAAGAGGCGTTACAGCAAACTTACGACTTAATTATTCTGGATATTATGCTGCCTGGACTGAATGGATTCGAGGTATTGGCGAAGCTAAGGCAGAAAGGTAACAGCACACCAGTTATTATTTTAACGGCACGCAATGCCGAGGATGAAGTAGTGCAAGGTCTTAAGCACGGTGCTGATGATTATATAACGAAGCCCTTTGGAGTAGCGGAATTGCTTGCCCGCGTCTCTGCCGTTCTGCGAAGAACACAATCGGAGGACGTGGCAGCGGACAAACTTAAGAGCAATGAGAAAGTGATTCAGGCGGGTGAATTGTTCATTTATCCGGAGAAATATGAGGTCGTTCTGAATGGGGATTCCATTCCGTTAAGACCTAAGGAGTTCGAGGTCCTGCTTTATCTTGTGCAGCGCCCGGGCGTTGTTGTCACAAGAGACGATCTTATGAATATCGTTTGGGGTTTCGACTATATTGGCGGTCAGAGAACCGTAGATGTTCATGTAAGCTCGCTTCGTAAGAAGCTGGAAATGAATCAACAGTCGGTACAAATTGATTCAATCCGCGGTGTTGGATACAAGTTAGTAGCGAGTATGGTCAAAAAATAATGAGCCTTGGGTGCTGGTTAATAGCGGCCCAGGCTCATTTTTGTGCGTAAACAACGTAGATGCTGTTCCCCAATGGTTCTGATTTCACTTGGCGTGTATGAGAGAGTAACCACTCCGTTATATGGGTATGCGTCATGTAGAGATCGACCTGCTCATGCATCATAGGCAGCTTGGTAGCCTTAGACGAAATGAGATTGGCTAAAAAGGCATCTGCCTCATTTCGATCTTGCATCATATAATCGGCTAAGCACATGACTCCTCCAGGCTTCAAAACACGCAGCATTTCACCCCAGGCTAGCTCTCTTTGTGCTTCTGTCAGATGATGAAGAGCAAATGAACTGACAACATAATCAAATGTACTATCCATGAATGGAATGGCCAGTACATTGCCGAGCTTAAGTTCGATGTCCGCATATTTGGCCGCACAAAGCATGAGCATTTGCTTGGATTGGTCGATCGCGGACATGGTGAGGCCGATTTGCTGCAGCTTGCCGGCCAAGTTGCCGGTGCCTGTTCCTACATCAAGCCCCTTAAGGCCATGCGCAGGGGAGATAAGCTGAACGATTTTGTCTAATGCTGCCTCGTAGCTTGTATATACGGGAGAGCAGCTCCTATCGTTGTCGCTTAGCGGGCCGTTTTCTGTGATATCTACAAACGAGGAAGCAGGCTGGAGCAGCTCATCAAACTGTAGGGCCTTTCGATCGAAATCCCAATAGTCGCGCCAGCTTCCCCTTAGGTCTCGCAGCTCTTTGCAGCTCGTAAAGCAGTTCAGTCGGCAGGTTGCTGCTTCCTTGAGCGGCTTGGATCATCTGATCCATGGTTCCGATGATTTGTTTCATTTCAGTCCACTGTTGAAACAGCATTGAACGCTGCATTTGCAGGGCGCTTAGCACTTCCTCTTGTTGATTTAAATCAGTTTGGGCTAAGGTTTGACGAATATCTTCGAGTGTCATTCCCACTTCCCGTAGTGAAATAATGGTTTGCAATCTCCACGCATCTTGTTCTGTGTAGGTTCGATAACCATTCTCTTTCTGCTTTGCAGGCGTTAGTAGTCCTTTTTGCTCATAGAAGCGAATGGCTCTTGCTGTGATGCCAAGTTTGCGGGAAATTTCATTAATCAGCATGTATGATCCTCCATCATGGCACAATTGCATACAATTTTCGCCAGATCAGAAATTTTATTTTTGTTGGTTTTTGTTATACTCTTATATAGTACTAGCTATGAGCAAATGTGAGAAGCCTAACGGTTATACAATCTAAGGCTTAACAACGAAAAAAGGTTTACTGGAGTAAAACTCTAAGGAGGATTATCATGTCAAAAACGTATCGTATAGCAATAATTGGTTGTGGCGGGATTGCCAATGGCAAGCACATGCCAAGTTTGAACAAACTAAAGAATGTTGAAATGGTGGCTTTCTGTGACATCGTTTCTGAAAAAGCGCAGGAAGCTGCTGCTAAGTATGGCAAAGAAGACGCTCGTGTATATGAAGATTACCGCGAAGTTCTAAAAGACAGCTCCATTGACATCGTTCATGTCTGTACGCCAAATGATTCGCATGCGGAAATCACGATTGCTGCATTAGAAGCAGGCAAGCACGTTATGTCTGAGAAACCTATGGCTAAAACAGCGGCAGATGCACGCCGTATGGTGGAAGCAGCTAAGCGTACTGGTAAAAAGCTGACAGTTGGTTACAACAACCGCTTCCGTGGCGATAGCCAACATTTGCACCAATTATGCTCGGAAGGAGAGCTAGGTGAGATTTACTTCGCTAAGGCTCATGCGATTCGTCGCCGCGCCGTACCTACTTGGGGCGTTTTCCTTGATGAAGAGAAGCAAGGCGGAGGCCCGCTGATCGATATCGGAACGCATGCACTGGATTTAACCATGTGGATGATGAACAACTATGAGCCGAAGGTCGTACTAGGTACTTCTTATCATAAATTATCCCAACGTGAAAATGCAGCTAATGCTTGGGGACCTTGGGATCCTTCCAAGTTCACCGTTGAGGATTCCGCATTTGGTATGATTACAATGAAAAATGGAGCTACGATTATTCTTGAATCAAGCTGGGCGCTGAATACACTTGAAGTGGATGAAGCGAAATGTACACTTAGCGGAACTGAGGGCGGCGCTGATATGAAAGGCGGACTTCGTATTAATGGTGAGAAGCACAGCCGTTTATACACGACCGAAGTTGAATTGAATGCTGGCGGCGTAGCCTTCTACGATGGTGAAACAGAAAGTGCGCCGGATTTGGAAATGCGCCTATGGATTCAAGCGATCGAGAATGATACAGATCCAGTTGTAACTCCTGAGCAAGCATGTGTCGTATCTGAAATCTTAGAAGCCATTTATGAATCAGCAAAAACAGGGAAAGCCGTTTATTTCGACTAGTTTCGACTATTTCCTGGGAAATGAAGGATCCCCTTCTTCGATATGATTATCGGAGGAAGGGGATTTTTTTCTGTTATTAAATGCTCTTGCTAGCTTTCCGATGTTCACCAGGTGTAGAGCCCGTTCTTTTTTTAAACATTTTGGAGAAATGGTGTAAATCAGCAAAACCGCAGTAGAGGGCTATAGATTCGAGACTAAGATCTGTGTTTGTGAGCAGTTCCTTGGCGTGATTAACCCGCATGTTGATTAAATACTGGTGAGGCGAGATACCGTATCGCTGTTTGAACATGAAGCTGAATCTGGAAACGGATAAGCTGGCTCGATTCGCCATGTCCTCTAATGAAAGGGGTTCGCTTAGATGATTGGAAAAGTAAGAAGTAATCCAGTTGAATGAATGTACAGGTGTTTGTGTCGCCTGATAGTAAGTCTCTAGTAGTGAAATGATAATTTCCGTAACGAGATGTTGGGTTTTCAGCTGTATGAGCGGGTCTTCCTGCCCAGCATACTCAATAACCTGAAAAAGCGTTTCTTTTAATTTTGATGGGTTGGAGGGATAGACCTGCACCGGCATTTGAATCCCATATAGATCGTTGATTGTTGGCTGCATCAGGTTCATATAAGCTGATAAATCAATCTGACCGGGTCGGGTGGGGAAGCTGTGTTCACGTTCGGAATTATAACATAAATCAAAATGAATAAAAGGCGTAACGGTGTTAGTCAGCCCTTCGAGTGTTAGTAAGCTTCCCGGTTGAACGAGGCAGAATTGACCCGCTTGAAACATATACTTCTTTTGATCTACCCAAAAACAGCAAGTACCCTCTTGAATATAAACGAGTAGGTAATCAAGCAATCTACGCTCCGGATATGTCCACGGCTTACGAACAGCGAACTCACTTTGCCTAACAAAAGGAACAATCGAATGTTGTTTCAATAATTCGGTGTACATGCTTGAATCCTTCTCTCTACAATTGAAAATTAATTCTTCTTATCTCTTATTTTAGTACTTCGATGTACATCTAATCCAGTTGTTTTTGACAATAATAAAACCTTGTTTGACAAAGATTTTGAACCATTTGACTCCTATAATAAAGCTATAATTATACAAAGAGGTGAGCAGAGGTTGAGCATTCGGGAAACAAGTTTTAGCAATGATTTACCTATGGAAGACAACTATGAATTGTCTGCGCAGCAAATAGAAAGCTATCAGAAAAAAGGACATATTGCTCTTAGACAGGTGGCAAGCGAGTCAGAAATCGCTTTCTATGAGCCCGTTATTAGTCACTTGGTGAAACAACTGAATAAGCATGACAAGCCGCTCGAGCAGCGAGATACGTATGGAAAGGCCTTTATCCAAATCTCAAATCTATGGGAGAAAAGTGAAGCGGTAATGCGATTCGTAATGGCTAAGCGGTTTGCTAAAATCGCGGCTGATTTAATGGGGGTGGACGGGGTACGAATTTATCATGATCAAGCCCTGTTTAAAGAACCTCACGGAGGTCATACGCCATGGCATCAAGACCAAATCTATTGGCCGCTCGATACAGACAAGACGATTACGATGTGGATGCCATTAGTTCCTATTTCTCAAGAGGTGGGATCTATGACATTTGCGTCAGAGTCCCACCTTATGGGCTATATTAATAAAATGGTCATTTCCGACGAATCCCACCGAACGCTTGCCGGATACATTGAAGGCAAAGGTTTCGAAACGATGTCTCACGGCTCCATGGAGGCCGGCGATGCAACGTTCCACTCCGGGTGGACACTGCACAGCGCGCCTGGAAATCCTACGGACACTATGCGTAAAGTGATGACCGTGATTTATTATGCCGACGGAATTAGAGTAGCCGAGCCGGATAGTAAAGCGCGTGAGAACGATTTGAAAGCGTGGTTTCCTGGTATTCAACCAGGCGATTTGGCGGCAACAGCTTTAAATCCATTGGTTTACAGCCGCTGAGCAAATTAAATAAAGCTCGCTCCCCTCATATTTTGAAAAGGGGGGCGAGCTTTTTCTTGAGTGAGTTACCATCTGCTCCCTTGCGGAGCCGGGCAACGAGCAGCCGATAGCTTGGCCTTAATGGCCATGAGACAACCGCAAAAGCGGCATGTTGTTCCGAATTGATAGTCTTTGCAGCCATCGCATATCGCGATCCGCCGATCATACTCTTCTTCTGTAGTCAGCTTAAGATTACGTACTCGGAGCGTTTCGCCAAAAAGCTTGGCGATTTCTTCAGGCGTCACATGTACCGTTGCGGAACAACCTTTGCATGCAGGCATAGCTTTCATTTCGTTATTCTGGCTCTCCATATCGGATACGCTCCCTAAGAAAGACGAAGCGTGACAACGGATTTGGCAGGAAGTGTAACGATGAGCTGATCATTTTCAAACCTGAAGTTGGTGAAATCCATAAGTTTTACCGTTTCAGGTTCATCGAAGGTGTTATGTGATTGAATGTTGTCTGAGGTTAGAATACGACCCGTGACAGATCTCACCGTACGCCCGCGAACATCACAGTTTACTTCAAGATGTTCCGAATGGTGCAGATTACATAGCGAAATGTGTAATTGGTTAGCCGTATCTAAGGAGGCAGATACGCTGAGTTGATCGATTTTTTTACCATCCAACTCATAAGATGGGCTTTCTGCATGAGTGCTGATGAGGCTAGCACCTTGATGAACTTTGTACATGTCAAAAACATGATAAGTAGGTGTAAGAAGCATGTCGGCGCCTTCAGTAAGAATGACGGATTGCAAGACATTGACGACCTGAGCAATGTTTGCCATGCGAACACGATCACTATGCTTATGGAAAATGTTCAAATTAATTCCGGCGACGAGCGCATCACGCATCGTATTTTGTTGATATAAGAAGCCAGGATTCGTTCCAGACTCTACATTGAACCATGTTCCCCATTCATCGACAATGAGGGCAACTCGTTTCTCAGGATCATATTTGGTCATAATGGTATCATGGCGTGTAATGAGTTCGTCCATAAATAAGGTTTTCTCAAGGGTTTGGAACCATTCTAGTTCCCCAAAGTCTGTTGCGGAGCCTTTATCCTTCCAATTCCCAGTAGGAATGGTATAGTAATGAAGACTTAAACCATCCATATACTTGGCGGCTTCTCTCATTAATACTTCCGTCCAGTTGTAGTCGGCACTGTTTGCACCGCAAGCGATTTTGAAAATACGGTTATCCCCATAATTTCGCACGTAACACGCATATCTGCGGTAAAGGTCAGCGTAATATTCCGGACGCATGTCACCGCCACAGCCCCAGTTCTCATTCCCTACGCCAAAATAGGTAAGCTTCCACGGTTTTTCACGACCATTCTCCTGACGCCAGTTCGCCATGGGCGACTCGCCATCGAAGGTCATATACTCAACCCATTCGGACATTTCAGCTACGGTACCGCTTCCAACATTTCCGCTTATGTAAGGCTCCGCTTCAATCAGCTCGCACAAGCGCAAGAATTCATGTGTTCCGAAATGGTTGTTTTCCAAGACACCGCCCCAATGCGTATTAATCATCCGCTTACGTTTCTCAGCTGGACCTACGCCATCTTTCCAGTGATATTCATCGGCAAAACACCCGCCCGGCCAACGCAAAACAGGAATTTGAAGTTTTTTCAAAGCTTCGATCACATCGTTGCGCATACCCTCCGTGTTCGGAATCGGAGAATCCAGACCAACCCAGATCCCCTCATAAATACAGCGTCCCAGATGTTCAGAGAAATGACCATAAATATTGCGATCGATCGTGCCTTTCGGTGAATCCGCGTTTATTATGAGCTTGGCCATAGTGGGTATCTACTCCTTTAATCGTTTGATATTGGCAACCGACTCGCGACTAACGTAAGCAGCCGAAAGTACAATTTGTTCCCTAGAATTAGTCTGATTGGAAATGTTCCGATGAATCGCTGAAAGCAGCTCCTCAACTAAATGCTTAGCATCCAAACTGAAAGTCGTAAGTCGTGGGGAAATTTGGGCAGCGAGTGGAATATCATCGCATCCGATAACCGAAACATCCGCTGGGACCTGATAACCATTTTCGCGCAAGCCCTGAATAAATCCAGCAGCCATCCAATCGTTGACGGCAAAGACGGCATCTGTAAGACCGCTTGAAAGTAAGGTGTCAGCTGCTCTCCGTCCGCCTTCCCAATTCATTTTCTCGGTAATGACCTGTACTTGGACACCTTGCTGCCCGCAATATTCAAGAAAGCCTTGTTTTCTTAAACGCGATGAGTCGTATTTATCAGGTCCTCCAAGAAGTGTGAAGGTACGGTGACCATTATCGTAAAGCGTTTTGGCTGCTTTGCTGCCGATGCGATAGTCATCAAAGTAAATTTGGATGATATCATCGCGATGCGCATAACGTTGAATGGAAAATAGCTGGCCGGATGCTGCTTTGAGCTCATCTAATGTCACATCGTCGATCTGACCAATGATGACAAGCGGACTTGGAATAGAAGACTCCATAGGATGCTCAGGGTTAACCATAGATATCTTTATGGCTTGTTTGGCTGCTAAGTTGGTGATCTCAACAAGGAAATTCGTATAGAAGGGGTCATTACCTTTAATATCCCGAGAGCACAATACATACAACGTGTCCAAGAGGACAGAAGGGACAATATAAGTTCCTTTGCCCCGCAGCTGGACCAATAGGCCCTCGTTAACAAGAATTTTAATCGCAGCACGTACGCTGACGCGGCTAGCATCAAAGCTTTCGGCCAAATCCCGCTCAGAAGGAATCTTAACAAGTTGATCGGTTTGTAAGGATTGAATCTGATGGCGCAGCTGTTCGATCAGTTTTTCTTTGACAAGCGGAGATTTTTCCATGCAAGCAGGACCACCATTCAATACCAAAATAATAACTATTTAATACCAATAAGATACCACGCGGAACGGAGTTAGTCCATCATTATTTTTGTTTTTTTGTTGTTGTGTGAGTTGTAATTCAGTTTATTACCGTTTATGGAGAGGCAGTCCCACGGGGACGTGAATACAGAATTACGGAGATCCTCTAAACCTAAAAGGACCGTCAGGGATCTTTACAGCCGCTCCTTTTACTAAGTAGCCAAACAATAATAGTTCATCCACCTGTGAATATATTCTCTTATATTTGTATCCCAAACTCAACACGCACCCGGCATCACCAGATTTTAGCGGAACGTAGAAGTTTTATTTTGCTCAAAACCGCGTAATTCACGTTTTCGCGGAACGAGGAGCCTCTATTTCCCGCTTTCGAGGTGGAAAAACCGGTAAAACGCCAAAATATCGCCACTACGTCCCGCGTGCGGGTCCCGCATCGACATAATCACCGAAATAACGTCTCCTCGTTCCCCGCGATCCTCAGATTTGCAGCCTTAATGTTCGAAATCACTCCACAGTTTCGCTTTCAAGCCGACCTATCATCCAGTGGATTTGACCACTTTTTTATCATCGTGCAGACGGCGAAATGCGCTTGGGGAGAGGCCGCAGGTTCTCTTAAACAGCTTAGAGAAGTGAAATTCGTCATAAAAATGTAGGTTAGCTGCGATTTCTTTAACTGACAAATTTGTCGTCTCGAGAGATACTTTCGCCGACTCTAGTTTTAGCTTCAACATATAATCGCTAGGGGATAGTCCGGTTATGGAACGAAAACGGGTAAAGAAGGACGTACGGGACAAGCCGCTAAGTTGTACGAGTTCTTCGACTCGGATCGGTTTGGCCATATTTTTATGTATATAGATGAGTATTTTGTCGAGCTCCGTATGACGGGAGGTAGACGCAACCGATTGCTCTCGGGCGAAAAGGAGTAGTACTTCCTGCAGCAGTATGTTAGCAGAGTAAGCGTATCCGGTTGGTTGTGCAATCAGGTTGTTGATCATTCGCTCACATATTTGAACGGCTTCAGCGATTTTACCCGTTGAAACGATCTCACAGACGGGAAGCTGGAGAAGGAGCGGCATGTCCGGGCTGCTGAAGTCAAGAAAATAAAACTTCCAATCATTATTTTGACATCTATACGTAGACGGAATTCCCTCCTGAACGAAAAAAAATGTGCCTGCGTGTAGTTCATAGGTGTCATTTAATTGAGAAAGGGTTCCTTTTCCTTCATAGGTGATAAACAGGCCGGGGGTGTCGAATCCCTCCTTTTTACTAATTTGATAAGCGTCGTCTGCCTGCACTTCCCAAATGGAAATAAATTTGCAAAGGGGAACATCCTTCTCCTCTAATCCATACGGGATATTCATGTAGGACATCGTTTTCCACCACCCCAACTTCGTTCTATAATACATTAGATTAGTTGTTTATACTCAAATTTAACTCATTATTTGTACAATTATACATGAATTAAATACAGCTATCCATGGATGAATTCGTCGATTTCCCCTACACTTAATACATAAGCCACAAACGAAATGACTTGATCTTGAATAAGCAGAGGAGTGTATGTGCAAATGATGGTGAAGGTAGGCAGTCGCGAATTGGAGATGGAAGGTCAGCACTTAACGGAGCTCAGAAGTTCGAATGATATTTTGCACGATGTGTGGGCACTTCGCGAACGTATGGAGGAAGATGGGTATTTGTTGATCCGCGGATTCCATGATCGAGATAAGGTGCTCAATGCCCGAACAAGTATTTTGGAAAAAATGGACCGAATGGGCAAGTTGGATCGGGACACGCTGTTGGAAGAGGGCGTCATGGCCGACGGCAGCAAAAGCATTTTCATGGGGGGGACAAATGAGGATCTGCCCGCTCTGCTTAATGTTTTAAATGGAGATCATATCATGCGCTTTTTTGATGAACTCCTTGGCGAACAGTCGTTAACGTATCATTACAAATGGCTTCGTGCGGTCGGTAAAGGGGATTTCACAGGGGCTCACTATGACATTGTCTATATGGGTAGAGGAACGCAAAACGTCTACACCGTATGGTCTCCACTGGGAGACGTTTCGTATGAAATGGGTGGTTTGGCCATTTGTCTCGGTTCACACCGTTTCGAAGAATTGAAACGTTCTTACGGCACAAAGGATTCGGATAGGGACGGTATTGGGCACTATACCGATGATCCGCTGGTCATTACGGAGAAATTTGGCGGCCAGTGGGCGACAACGGAATTTCATGCAGGAGATGTTATCATTTTTGGTATGTATTTAATGCACTGTTCGCTCGAGAATACGACGAACCAGTATCGGATCAGTGTAGACGCGAGATACCAATCCGCCAATGAGAAAGTAGACGAAAGATGGAGCGGCAAAAAGCCGAAGGGTCACTCTAAATAAGGGCAAATCGAGGCTGTCCCTAAAGGTCCACAGCGACCTAAGGGACAGCCTCTTCAGCATCTCGTCACACAGAGGTTTTTTGGCCAATATGTTTAGTGACGGATTTATATTCCGTATGGGAAACCAAAGATCCATCGTTGTTCATAAACCATGTATAAAAGAACATGGAGAGGATTAATCCGAAAATCCATGCCCCGTCCCAGACGAAAGTTAATGGGGTTATGTATTTACATACTAATGGGATGATAATACCAATTAAGAGAGCATAAATTGCTTTTTGATTAAAGCCACCGCGGTAGGAATATCTTCCGTCAAGTTGATAGAGCTCCGATAAATGGATTCTGCTCTTACGAACGAACCAGTAATCTGCAATCGCAATTCCATCTATGGGACCTAATAATGCGCCGTATGTTCCAAGCCAGATGAAAATATAGTTCCCAAGGTGCAATGACATTTGCCGCTACGTTTGTTGTGACTGTAGCTAAAATAATCCCTAAGGTTCCAAGGAAGATGACAAAGGGTGAAAATTTAGCTAATATAGCAGCGGGATCCCAGATGGCTTCGCCAAAAATAACGACTGTGGCAGAAGCAACGGCGACGCCGATGAAGGAGAACAGGCCCATTGTTGCAGGCATCGAGGTAGATTGACCGATAATTTGCGCTTTTTGGCTTTTGGAATAACGACAGAAATCAGGAATGTTCAGTGCCAAAGTTGCCCAAAAAGCAATCGCTCCTGTTAAGGATGGGAAGAAGACTTTCATGAATTCTCCTGTGGAGGTCAATTTAGAAGGAGCGGATAGCATCGGACCCCAACCCCCTGCAGAAGTTAAAGCCCATACCAATAACGCAAGACTCATCACAATTAAAGTGGGAGCCGCCCAGAATTCCATCCGGCGAATAGCATCAGGTCCTCTGTAAGCAATCCAGACATTCAAGGTCCACATGATTGCAAAGGAAATTCCAAGGTGTCCGGCTATATTTCCCCAGCCGCTCATGGCGACTAGAAGGGTATCAAGCGCTCCGGCGGCGAACCAACAGTTAATACCGAACCAGCCTGCGCCAATAATGCCTCGAGCCATCGATGGAATATGCGCGCCTCTTGAGCCGAACCAGAGACGAGCATAGACCGGATATGGAATACCATACTTTGTTCCGGCATGAGCATTTAATAAAATGGGGATGAGTACAATCAGATTGCCCAAAACAATCGTTCCAACCGCTTGCCACCAATTCATCCCAAGCGAAATTAACCCGGCAGCAAGCGCGTAAGACGGAAGACAAATGCACATGCCGATCCACAAGCTGGCAAAGTTGTAAGCTGTCCAGTTATGTTCATTTTTTCTCGTTGGACGCAACCCTTCGTTATACATGGGGCTGTCTTTAATGAGCTCCTCACCTTCCGGAGTCAGTGTTACGATGCCATTCTCTTCAACCTGCAGTTGCATAAAGATTCCTCCTAATAAAATTGTAAATGCTTTTTGGAAGGTTACGGCCGGATGGGGAACCCAGTCCATTAGTAGATTATATTTTGTGGTTCTAAATACATTCAGCATTTTATTTATGTTTTTTCGAGCCCAGTAGGGGAATGTATGGGGATCGATATACAACGGGTGCCAAATAAATTAAAACCACCCCAAAGAGGGGTGGTTTTAATTTATTAATTCACTTCAGATAAACTAAAGAATTGAGATAGGACCCGATTTAATGTTTCGTGATCATATTTTTGTTTTTTATAATTTGCTTCTAATATTTTATGCGCCCATGCAAGGCAATTTGAATAATGAACGAAATCATGAACGCGAATCTTAAAGTCAGAGAAATCTAAATGTAACCGGTACTCTTCCTCCGTTGGATATAAATCAAGTTGATGCAGTTGATACATTCTAATGGCATCGGCGTTACGATCTTGAACCCACTTCGAGGCTACAGATACTTGGTTGCTATGCTGTCTGAGAATTATTAATACTTCGGGTAAATTAGTGAGCTGAGTAAAATCCGCAAGACGATTCCAAATATCATAATCCTCCGCGTGTTTGTAAGGGAAATACCTTACTCCGTAGGTATCAATTATAGACTTTCGAAAGATAACGCTAGGATGCGCAAAAGTACAGTGAAAAAGTTGAAAACATCTGATTTCCTCATGACTTAGTGGCGCCCTTGTTATTTGATTCTTCCCCATGAACTGGGCTTGCCCACCACAAACTCCAATATGTTGATTTAAGTCCATGAAAGCTACTTGACGCTCTAATCTACGCGGCAGACTAACATCATCGCCATCCATTCGTGCAATATAATCTCCCGTGGATAAGGAAATACCCTGATTCAAAGATTCTACCAATCCCATGTTAGTAGAATGAACGATTAACTTAATTCTGCTATCATGGTACTTTTGAATTTTTTCTAAAGTCCCATCCGTTGAACCATCATCAATAATAAGAAATTCGAAATCCTGGAAAGTTTGCTGCAATATACTAGAAATAGATTCATCGATATATAATGACACGTTATAAACAGGCATTAGTACAGTTACTCTAGCCATAGTAACACCTCCCACTTGTTATCAGTCTATTTATTTTATGTGAGAGAGTTATAAATCGATACGTATAACTGTCATATCAGACTAAAGAAATGCACGTTTGGCTACCTAGCACGATTAAAAATGCTTACAAAAGATTCTTCTCCTGCTGTCGGAACTTGCCTGGTGGCAGATTCTTCTCTTCCATAAAAGTACGTGAAAAATAATGGACAGAAGAAAAGCCTGTCACTTCGGCAATTTCTTTAATGGAAAGCTCGCTTGTCAGTAGCAGGTGAGCCGCTTGACGTATGCGTTCACTTCGAATAAAGTCGGTAAAAGTCTCGTGAATGCCCTCTGAGAACAAGCGTGATAGATGACGTTTTGAGACGTTGAGATAGCCAGCGACATGCCCAAGATGAAGCGGCTGCGATAAATTGTCGCGGATATAAAGCTTGGCGCGCTGCAGCAGAATATGGGTATTTTTACGGTGAAAGTAAGGTTTAGTCATGTCTTTTCCGAATAGAGTCAGAAAGGAAACTAGCAGTGCGTAGGCAAGCGAGGGAATCGCAGCTGGCGGCAAGCTTCCCTTCCCTTCTTGAATCAAGAGTGACTTCCACAAGTGGGCAGTTGGGTGATGATCTGCTTCATGGATGCAAACCTCGGCATGCTCAGCTAGATCGCTGAAGGCTTCACGCATAGTATCATCGCTTTGTGCTTCATCTAATTCGAATGCGACATAAACAATAAATAAGCCTTCTTTCGTTCGAATTTGATGATTAATCCCCGGTCTCGAACAAAAGTGTGTACCTGCCTTGAGTGGATAGACAACATCTTTTTCCGTATACTCACCTTCTCCATCCATGATATAACAAACCTCAAAGAAAGAATGCTTATGGGGTTGATTATCAAATAGGCAAGGGTTGACTCCCCAATATTGAATTTTGAAGCAAGCGGCGGGTCCATGAATGACGTTCAGGACTTCATTAAGCATTGAATCGGTTTCTTTACATAGATACATAGGCTACGTCCTTTATATCAAAATGTCCTTATTCTGCAAAAAGGTGTCCTTTGGAGAAAAAGACAGAATGCCATTCATTTTCCTATAATTATAAATAAGAAAACGAATAAATATCAACCAGATAAATGGAGGAATGGCCTGTGATCGAACAAAAAGATGTAGATTTTTATAAAGAAAATGGGTATTTACTCGTTAAGGGAGTTTTCAATCAACAGGAAGTTGAAGAAATGAGACAAGGGGTAGAGGGGATCATCAGCCGTGCTGCACAATCAAAGAATGATTATAATTCACAATGGCAAGGCGACTTTCTTCCGCCAGAGGAGCTGAAAAAGCTTGTCTTAAAAGGCTTTCATGATGTGCATTATCACGATGCCGCTTTTATGCGCGCTGTGATTCATCCGAATATGGCTGCTGTGTTGACCCAAATTATTGGACCAAACGTGCAGCTGCATCATTCCAAAATGCTCGTTAAACCGCCAGAGAATGGCGCAGCTTTCCCGATGCATCAAGATTATCCTTATTTTCCGCACGAAAAGCACACCATGCTAGCTGCAAGTGTGCATCTAGATCATGCCGATGAGGAGAACGGCTGCCTGCGTGTCATTCCAGGCTCGCATCGCACCGGCTCCTTGCCGCATGTTGGCTCGTATTATTTGAATCATAAGGAATATCCGATTAAAGAAGGGACACCTTGCGTGGCTGAAGCGGGTGATGTTCTGTTCTTCAATTACTTGACCATTCACGGATCAGAGTCGAATAAGAGCTCTAGAACAAGAAGGAATGTGTTGTTCCAATACCGCGACGCCAGTGATTTTCCGACTGAAAATACGCATTTTGACTGGGGAATGGGTCTTATGGTTAGCGGGAAGAATCCGAATTTCACGAAGGTAAAACCTGATTATAAAATTATCTAGTACAAGGAAGTAGGAGGCGCCTTAGGGTGGCCTCTTTTTTTTCTCATTTCTTCTGTTGGGAATCTGCTTTCGGTTCAAAATTCATACAGGGCTTACCAGAAGATGAAAGTACACTAAGACTGGGCATTGTCTGTGTTTTGAAGCCGTATGCTTTGCAGCCTCTAGGAAAATTGGCATCCCATGTAATGTAGAAATGTTGGCATTTCATGCAGTTGATACGTTGTGATTCCGTCATATCAGACCCTCTTATTTTAAGATAAATCTATTATAACCTATTAAAATGACGAATATAAATAGGATTGGAACTGTCGACAAGAAGAGGCAAACCTTTTACAGTCATTAGGTTAGTATTATCTATGATGGAAGTAATTGTGAGGAGGGAATGGGAGTTGAAAACGTTCGATGTCATCCTAATTGGGAGTGGCCACAATGCTCTAATTACCGCTGCTTATTTAACACGAGCTAGGAGGAGCGTACTCGTTCTGGAGAAAAATGATCGTCCAGGCGGTTTCCTGCGTACGGAGGAGCTTACTTTACCGGGGTTCAAGCATGATGTTTATGCAGCGGCACATCCTCTTCTATTGACAGGCCCGGCCTATGCCGATCTTGGCGAAGCTCTAGAGGCTCGCGGGTTACGCTACTTAAACACGGACCTGCCAACTGGGGTCTCCATGGAGGACGGGCAAACGGCTGTATTCTCACGATCATTCGAGGCGTTATTTGCAGAATCCGAACGACTTGCTCCTGGCGATGGAGCTGCCTTATCGGCCATGTTCGAGGCATTCAATCCTTATGCAGCGGATGTTTTTGCTTTATTTAATTTGGATCTATCGCGCTCCAAAGCCTCAGCTATCATCGAGAGGCTTTTACATAATAAGGGAAGTAAAGGATACTCTGAATTTGCGGCATCCATCTTCTCGACCGCTCGTAATACCGTAAGTTCCTTTCAATCACCTGTACTCCGAGCGATGTTGGCGCCGTGGGTTTCTCATCTTGGGCGTACGCCTGATGAAGTTGGCAGCGGGATTTGGGTACCTCTCACAGCCATGGCATTGATGGGAGGGGGAATGCCAATTCCGGAAGGTGGAAGCGAAAAGCTTGCCCAAGCACTTGCCCGGCTTATTCAGGACCAAGGCGAGATCATCCTTACGGAGCAAGAAGCGGTGCGAATAGAAGTGAAAAACGGACGTGCCGTTGGTGTGCGGACTTCGAAAGGAGAGGAGTACCGGGCTAAGCAGGCAGTCGTAGCGTCAACAAGTCCAGATCGACTGTATCTCTCACTCTTGGCTGATGCTGAGATTAGTCGACCGCTGCTCGAACAAGCAAAGCGGTTCCGTTATGGCAGGGGCTGTGTACAGATCCATCTCGCTCTGAGTGAGCCGCCGCAATGGCCAGATAATCGCTTTGACAAGGTCGGCCAGCCGCATTTAACAGATGGGCTCGATGGATTCACACAGGCTATTGCACAAGGAATGGCGGATTTGCTTCCAGCCAAGCCGACTTTCACTGTGGATTGTTCTACGAATCTGGATCCGTCCCGTGCGCCTGAAGGAAAGGCTATCATGCGTATTCAGGTGCTAGAGGTACCTTGTCGTCCTCGCGGCGATGCCTCTGGACTTATCGATGTCGGGGATGGCAGTTGGACACCGGAGCTAACAGAGCGTTTCACTGAGCGAGTACTTTCGATTGTAGGCAAGCATATCCCTAATATTCCAAGTGCCATTATTGGCCATGCCGTTGTCACGCCTGATACGATTGCCAGATTTAATCCTAATTCCGGTCCAGGTGATCCGTATGGCGGGGCACATGATTTGGCGCAAAGTTACCTGTTTCGTCCCCTACCGGGTCAGCCGAGTCATCAAACAGAAATTCCAAACGTATATATGTTGGGGGCGGCAACTTGGCCAGGGCACGGGATCAATGGAGGCTCGGGTTATATAGTCGCCCAAAAGCTATTGAAATAAAGAGGAATGGCGGAGTGTCCTGGAGGTATTCCGCTTTTCTGATTTCTGAGGTACGATAGGTGGTGGTAAATATAGTAAGTATAGGGGGGAATAACTTGTATTGGACTCGCAGGGAGTTAAAAAACAGAGCAAAAAACGTGCTACGGACATCGTATTGGAAAGCTTTTCTTGTCAGTTTGGTATTAGCTGTAGTTAGTGGAGGGGTATAAAGCTGCTCAGTTAATTCGGGTGGAGGCACATCAATGAGTCTTCCTGGGTTTAGCGGCGGCGGAATGGGTGACGTCTCCGACGGAGCGGGTCTCGCTATTATCCTTATCATTGCCTTCTTCGCAGTCCTAATTGGACTAGTGGCGATAGCTTTTAATATCTTCGTTGTGGCTCCGCTTGAAGTGAGCGTACAGCAATATTTTAAACAGGCTGCTACAGAAGATGTAAACATGAATTACCTCGTTTACTCGTTTACGAAAGGCAACTACTTAGCAATTGTTAAAGGTATGTTTTGGAGCGGCTTGCTTAATTTTTTATGGTTTTTGCTGCTCATTATTCCAGGCATCGTGAAATCGTACGCGTACAGCATGACGCCTTATATTTTGGCGGATAATCCTGGGATTGGGATGAAGAGAGCTGTTGATCTAAGTAATCAAATGACACGCGGGCATAAGTGGAAGATGTTTGTATTGGATCTTTCTTTTATCGGATGGTTTATTCTAGGAACTATAGCACTGGGAATAGGTGTTTTATTCGTATTGCCTTACTATAACTCAACCAAAGCGGAGCTTTACTTGGTCCTTCGCATGCAGGCGTTGCATGATGGGTTAAGCAGCAGCGCAGAGTTGAATTTGACTTATGTTTAGTTTGTGAGGGAAATAGTAAAAAGAGCCTGTCGATGAATCGAGGCCACTGAAAAAGTTCCTTAACTACATCAAAGGGGTATAGCCACTCAAAAAAATTGAGGATGCTGTACCTTTTTTTCGGTATGATTAGGGTATTAATCTGGAGTAGGTGAGTGTGTTGATTCAACAACAGCGATCCATGACGTTAAGTCCATATATAGAACTATATAATTTAAT
>NZ_AUGY01000063.1 GCF_000422905.1 Paenibacillus alginolyticus DSM 5050 = NBRC 15375 | reverse complement strand
CGAGCGCATACCGCCCAAGACCCCCAATATGAACGCATACATTGAGTCATTTCATAGCATTATTGAAAGAGATGTGTACACAAAAGAGTACTTTGAAACGTTTGAAGAAGCTTACCAAAGAGTACACACATACATTGAATTCTACAACCAACGGCGTTTCCACGGAAGTCTGCACAAAATGAGTCCAAGCCAGTACCATGCAGCTTGGGAAGCTAAAAAATTAGAAGCCGTAGAAATTGCGCTTTAGTGTGCTAGAGAAATGAGAAGCTGCGAGAGCGAGAGCATTTAGCAGCTAGACTCCATAATTAAGGGGCCGAACCGGTGTACAACAATTTCTCTACTTTCTTCTCAATTGGCTGTAGATGTTGCAGTTTGTACAACAGTTTAGCCATATTTCATGCTATGGAGCTACTCTTGGGAGTAAATGGTGTATTTTCTGCAACAATTTTGAAGATAACGCTGATTTGCTTGCTTTTTGTTGTACAAAGTACAACATGTTTTGGGGCGAACTTGGCTTGGAGCAAACATTGATTGTCTTGGCAGCAAGTAGATACCGGGCTTCTGGTTGATCCTCTTCAATCATTCTGGACTTTCAAAAAGAGGGACGTAGTCTTAGCTTGGTTTGTTCTTTTTTAATAATGGCAACAATGAAGAGAACATATCAAACAGGGGAGACCCACATGGAACTCAAGCCCGTATTTCCTTTCGAGCCGATCAGCACAGAAAAGATTCCAACATCCGATGATTGGGTGGCACAGATTAAATGGGACGGCGTCCGAATGCTAACCTATTTTGATGGAAATGACGTTCGTTTAGTGAATCGTAGGTGTAATGACCGTACGAAACAGTACCCAGAGCTGCTAGATATCCAATCATACTGTTCTGCTTCCTCAGTCATCTTAGACGGGGAAATCATTGCATTTGATCAAAAGAAGCCTTCCTTTCACGAAATTATGAAGAGGGAATCTTTACGAAAAAGCCAAAGCATAGATAGAGCCGTCTCGCAAACGCCCATTACTTATATGATTTTCGATATCCTCATGTACAATGACAAATGGATCGTGGACAAGCCATTATCGGAGAGACAGAAGATACTCCATGATGTGATTACCCCTTTGCCCCATTTTCAACTTACGCAAAACATTGCGGACGGAAACAAACTTTTCGATGTAATGAAGGAGCACGGTATGGAGGGGGTTGTATGCAAAGACCTTAACAGTACTTATGCCATTGGGGGAAAAGACAGCCGTTGGGTGAAGAAGAAGATTTTCCACGACCTATTTGCTGTGATTGGCGGGGTAACGACGAGGGCGGGAGTTGTCAATGCGATATTGCTAGGATTATACGACAAAGAAGGCCGTTTTGTCTATATCGGTCATGCCGGCACTGGAAAATTAAGCAGGGAAGATTGGCGTCAATTGACGAAGATCGTTGAACCGATGACGACGCCGCAAAAGCCATTTATTAATGAGCCTGAACGGAGTAAAGAAGCCATTTGGATTGAACCCAAGTTAACGGCGAAAATACAATTTCTTGAATGGACTCCCCATGGAACGATGAGGCATCCCAGCATTCAAGCCTTCGTTCAAATGGATCTAGCGGATTGCACGTTTTCACAAAATATGTAGATGGTAAACAACAGAACAATGCAAAAGCGCTAATCCTTGATAATCAAGAATGAGCGCTTTATTTGCGTCCAATTCACATTCACGTTACCGGTTCTTTGACTTTTTTGGCTCTCGGTTTCGCTTTCGACTTCTTGACCTCAGTGACACTGGCGTCCTCACTCAAGGTAACTTTGTCATCCGTCGACTTCGTGGCGTCAAGACTCGCTTGCAGCGCTGCCATGAGATCAATAACGCTCGTTTTCTGCAGCGTAGGGGCAGCTTGTACTTCTTCTCCAGCCACTTTATGCTCGATTGCTTCGAGCAAGCGGCCGCGGTACTCATCTTTATACTTCTCAGGCTCAAAAGGTGTCGATAGTTGGCTGATCAGCATCTTCGCCATTTCCATTTCACGCTCGTTCACGGTAACTTTCTCGGGAAGGTTGGGAACTTGAGAAATCGGACGAATCTCATCCGGGTAAAAAATAGTTTCCATAGCGAGGCAGTTCTCGATAACTCGAATGGCGGCTAGTGAGCTTTTGGAACGGATCGAGACTTTGGCGATGCCAATTTTGCCGGTTTGACGCATGGAATCCAGCAGCAAATGATAGGCGCCAGAACCAGTATCTCCAGGCCCGAGGTAGTAAGTCTTTTGAAAATAAACAGGATCAATATCTGTCAAGTTGACGAAATCCAGAATCTTGATCTCTTTATTCGCTTCGCCTGAGATATTTTCCAATTCATCCTTCTCAAAAATAACGAAACGTCCAGGTTCATACTCGTATCCTTTGGAAATTTCCTCCCACTCTACTTCCTTGTCACAAGTCTGACATTTACGCACATAGGAGAGCGGTGTAATACAAGTTTTATGTATGTAACGCATAGAGATATCCTTATCTTCCGTAGCTGAAAACATTTTCACAGGCACATGAACAAGTCCGAAGCTAATAGCGCCTTTCCAAACCGTATGCATCTCGTGATTCCTCCCCATTAATCGTGATTGTACTAGTATTCTCTTGAATTAATGGCTTTATACGGTAGGGATTTAAGAGAATAGATGGCCTTGAGAGTGGGTACGTTAAAAACGCAAGTTAATTACCATGAAGCTAATTTATGCTAAGGAGGGATTCACGGATGGCACAAGATTCAAATGCATCCCAAGATAAAGATAATCAAGGGAAAGATGATCATTTCATGGACATTGATCGCATGATTAACGAAGGCTTGGGAGGCGGCAACGTCACCTTGCACAATGGATTAATCGAATCCTCAACGACGGATACGATGGATCATCCGGAATCCGTATTGGATGAGCCATGAACATTCATCGCACTCAAGAAATTCTAGCCGCTGATGAGAAGATTCACGTCGAGTTAAATGGCCTCCCTGTCTGGATCGACAGTGTGGATTCTGGCAAAGCAACGGCCAAAGTTCATGCGGAAGAAAACCCGGCCGATTCTCGGGTTGTGACGGTTCAAGAGTTAGAAGAGGTCCATTAGTGGATGTGAAAGAACAGCAAAGCCTGCTCCGAGTTATTTCGGGGCGGGCTTTTTGTATTAGAGAGTTGATGTTGCCTACTAGCGAGGACTATAATAGGAGCAGCACGCGCAAACGGAAAGAAAGGGATGAGATCTACTTGCCTCAATCCACATTTACGTACAACTCCCGGCACGAGGAAGATACCGATAAACTGGGGAGATTGCTGGCCGCCTATTTGCAGCCTGGCACCGTCTTTACACTAGATGGCGATCTGGGTGCGGGAAAAACGAGGTTTTCGCAAGGCTTTGCCAGAGCGATGGGAATTACCGAAACCGTCAACTCGCCTACATTTACCATTATCAAAGAATACGAGGGAGCCGAGCTTCCTTTCTACCATATGGATATGTACCGCATTTCCCAAGAGGAGGCGGATGAATTAGGGCTCGACGATTATTTTTATGGAGCGGGCGTTACGCTGATCGAATGGTCAAGTTTAATTGAAGACCTTCTGCCGCAAGATCGGCTAGCCATCACGATTGACCATCAGGATGATCAAACCAGAGTATTTCACCTGACTCCGCACGGAGACCCGTATCAGAGCTGGTGTGTACAAATGAAGGAGAACGGACATTTACAATGACAGAACGGACAATGAATTTAGGGCGATGCTTAGCCATCGATACTTCAACATCTGCAATGACAGTTGCTATTTTGGAAAATGGCAATATGCTGGGCGAGGTCAGCTCCTACGCTGAACGGAATCACTCGATAGGGCTTCTTCCCCATATTCAAGATCTACTTGCGAGTTTACATCTAAAACCAAAGGACCTACAATCGGTCGCTGTCGGCCAAGGCCCCGGTTCCTATACAGGGGTTCGTATTGCCGTGTCTGTTGCGAAAACATTCGCATGGTCGTTAGGTCTGGATCTTATTGGTGTGTCCAGCTTAGAAGCAATGGCGCTTGGAGGTGCTATGAAGGAGCAGAGCGCGACCGGAAATGGGCCGACTTGGGTGGTGCCGCTCATGGATGGTAGACGTAAGCAGGCTTTCACGGCAGTCTACGCCTATGAGGGTGCTTCTCCGTTAACAGCGAATGGTGAGCTCGGGGCAAATTGGCAAGAAGTTCTGCCTGATGGCATTCGTGTTATAGGTTCTTGGACAGAGCAAATCGTTAAGCAAGCAGCCTCATCTTCGCAAGGACAAAGGCCCTATGAGATTCTGTTTGTGGGTGAAACCGAAGGATTCAAGGATGAGCTTGAACAATTTGCGCAGGCTTGGGACGGAGTCGTTCGTATCCTTTCCTATGGCATTGAAGCGGAATATATAGGTAGACTAGCCTATCCGAGGCTGGCTAAAGGGGAGAAGGCAGATGTGCATACATTTGTTCCTAATTACACCAGATTACCGGAAGCTGAAGCCAATTTACTAGCCGGAATTAAGACGAAGAAAGGGGATCATTGATGATGGAGCAGCGGCAACCGCAAACAACTGAAAACTCGTTGGTGTTCCGTTCCATGCGAATGGAAGACATCCCTTATATTTGTGAAATTGAGCAAGAAGCGTTCACGACGCCCTGGACCAAAGGTGCATTCGAGAATGAATTAACGAACAATCAGTTCGCTCATTATATGATTATGGATATCGAAGGTGAGGTCGCCGGGTATGGCGGGATGTGGCTCATCATGGAAGAGGCGCATGTCACGAATGTGGCCGTTCGGGATACGTATAGAGGTCGTAAGCTAGGGGAGCGTTTGCTTCGGGAGCTAATGAAAACTGCCGCTTTCTTAGGGGCAATTCGGATGACGCTTGAGGTTCGAGCTTCGAACTACGTTGCGCAAAATTTGTACGAAAAAGTCGGATTCCGCTCTGTTGGCGTGCGTAGAGGGTACTACACGGATAATCGCGAGGATGCTGTCATTATGTGGGCAGACTTGCCTAAGAGAAGAAAGGATAGTCTCGGAGATTGAGGCTTTCGGATAGGTGAAGAATTTGACTAGAGAAGCAGGGCAAGAGCAAACAAGTGCAATAGGACAACAACAAACAAGTGAAATAGGACAAGAACAAAAAGAAGCTTCCGTCACGAAGCCGGTATATATTTTGGCGATCGAAACGAGCTGTGACGAGACTTCCGTAGCCATTGTCGAAAATGGTAAAATCATTCGTTCCAATGTGATTTCCAGCCAGATCGAAACACACCAACGTTATGGCGGTGTGGTGCCGGAGGTGGCTTCCCGGAAGCATGTGGAGTCCATCACATGGATGCTGGAGGAAGCCGTCGAGAAAGCGGGCGTATCGCTGCAGGAGCTGTCCGCGATTGCCGTAACCGAGGGACCCGGATTAATCGGGGCCCTATTAGTAGGCGTCGTTGCGGGCAAAGCGCTAGCCTGTGCCTTAGACCTGCCGCTGATTGGTGTTCACCATATTGCGGGACATATTTATGCGAATCAACTTGTGCATGAGCTCGAGTATCCGTTGATCTCGCTCGTTGTGTCCGGTGGACACACGGAGTTGATTCTGATGGAAGGGCCGGGCCAATTCCGCATCATCGGGCGAACGCGCGATGATGCGGCTGGCGAGGCCTACGACAAAATCGCGCGGGCGATGGGCCTGCCTTACCCGGGCGGACCGCATGTGGATCGGCTTGCGCAGGAAGCCGAGTCCGAGATCAAGATGCCTCGCTCGTGGCTCGAGGCAGACTCTTACGACTTCAGCTTCAGCGGATTGAAATCCGCGGTGCTGAACGTCGTCAACCAAAGCAAGATGCGCGGCGAGGCCGTTCAAGTCGCGCAGATTGCCAAGGGCTTCCAAGCCTCCGTCATCGACGTGCTTGTGGAGAAGGCTGACCGCGCCGTGCGTGAATACGGCGCGAAGCAGCTGCTGCTCGCGGGCGGTGTCGCCGCGAACAAAGGGCTGCGCAGCAGGCTCGCTGAGCGCTGCGAGCAGCTGAATGTGCCGCTGCTCGTGCCGCCGCTTAACCTTTGCACGGACAACGCTGCGATGATAGGCGCAGCCGCTTTCCTCAAGTGGGACAAGCAAGAATTCGACTCCATGGAACTGAAGGCAGAGCCTCAGCTCAAGCTGGAAGAGTGGTAAGGGCAATAAAATAAATTTTCTGACAACTGTATTGACTTTGCCAAAGCAGCATATTATAATCACAATCAATACTTTCAAACGCAACGAACGGGATTAGTAAGGAACAGCAGTTTCGCTCAGAGAGCTGTGCGCTTGGTGAAAGCACAGACGAAACGGTACCTGAACTCGCCCGGGAGCGGTAAGACTGATAAGGATGCCAAGGATCCAGCACCCAAGTAGGTCTTGACGGTTGACCCCCGTGATCAGGTACATGAGTGGTTTCGAGTGTAACAGCTCGGATCAATTAGAGTGGTACCGCGGAAGGTTCAAGCCTGTCGTCTCTTTTATAGAGATGGCAGGCTTTTTTGGTTGTTCTGAAACTTGAAGCGAACATGAGCAAATGCGAAGAAGAAATATGAACATACAAAAAACGCGATGAACAAGAGTAGTAAGGAAAGCATACACAAAAACGTGATGAACAAGAGTAGTAAGGAAAACATACACAAAACGCGATGAACAAGAGTAGTAAGGGCTCACTTGTACGGTACAGAAAGCTGCGGGTTGATGCGACGCAGACCGTGAATGCCCCGAACTCGCTTGGAAGCGGTCATCCTGAGCAGGCAGTTCATGCTGTTAGGGATGAACGGATGACCTCCGTGATCAGGTGACGTAATGCTGCAGCTAGTTTTGCTGCGCTATGTCTGAGGTGGGCTCCGTGACTTGGAGCCAACAAGAGTGGTACCGCGCTGGGTGAAGACCCGTCGTCTCTTATGTGGAGATGACGGGTCTTTTTGTTGTTTTGAGGTGACTGTGAGGCCTCGAAAGTGAAATTAATGCATTTTGTACATCTAAATTGGGCATTAGAAGTCCATTTGGAAGATTACCTGTATTTTGTGCAGTTAATTTCACCTCAAAAGGCCCAAAACGTCTAAATTCAGAAAAATAGATGTAGGAAATGCAGCTAATCTAAGAATAGGTAAACATATTGCGAAATTAGATGTATGTTTTACATCAAATTTTTGATTCTTTTACGAGTATTGTTTCATTTTCAATAAAATAGCCAACGCCAGCACGTCTGGCCCAACCTTGAGGAGGAATTTAACCATGGAAAACAACATCACTAACAACAATCGTCGTATTCGGATTTTTGACACGACACTTAGAGATGGCGAACAGGCGCCAGGAGCTTCCCTATATCCAGAAGAGAAGATTCGTATCGCAAGACAGCTTGCGAAAATGGGCGTGGATACCATCGAGCCGGGCTTCCCGATATCTAGCCCTGGGGATTTTCAGGCGGTGCAGCAAATTTCACGTGAACTGCAGAACATTGAGATTTGCGGCTTCGCCCGCGCTGTTAAAGCGGATATTGACTCGGCGATAAAAGCAACTCAGGATGCTGCTTCAAGACGCATTCACATGTTCCTGTCCTCGTCGGATATCCACCTGGATTTCCAACTGCGCAAATCCCGTCAACAGGTGGTAGAGATGGCTCGCTCCATGGTCGCCTATACGAAGCAATTCGTTGATCGGATCGAATTCTCACCGATGGACGCAACACGGACAGGGGACGAATTCCTGTTTGAAGTGCTTGAGGCGGTCATTGCTGAGGGAGCAACCATACTCAACATCCCTGACACTGTAGGCTACGCGCTTCCAGAAGAATATGGGGCTATGTTCCGCAGAGTGCGCCAAAGTGTAAGGGGCGGCGACACCGTGGAGTACAGCGCGCATTGCCATAATGATTTGGGTCTTGCAGTTGCGAACAGCCTAGCGGCTATTGCTGCGGGAGTCACACATGTGGAAGTAACCGTTAACGGTGTAGGGGAGCGCGCAGGCAACTGTTCTCTTGAAGAGCTCGTTATGGCTATTGAGACGCGAAAGCAAACCATGGGTGTGGAAACAGGGATCGTATCCAGTGAAATTTTCAACACATCCAAAATGGTCAGCCGCATCATGGGCTTCCCCATTGCTTACAATAAGCCGATCGTTGGCCGAAATGCCTTCCAACACGAAGCGGGTATCCATCAAGATGGGCTGCTGAAAAATCGCAACACGTACGAAATTATGGATCCGGAAAAGCTGGGTATTCCACGGTCCATGATCATCCTTGGCAAGCATTCAGGACGTCACGCGCTGAAACATCGCGCCCTACAATTTGGCATTGAGCTTACAGGAGAAGAACTGGATACACTGTATACCAGATTCAAAGAAAAAGCAGATGACCAGAAAATGGTGACGGACGATCAACTCATGGAGCTTGTAGGTTCTACTGTTGATGGGCAAATGGAGCCATTTACACTGACACACATGCAAGTCGTCTCTAGCAGTGATCGCAATCGGGTTGCCTCCGTGTCGGTAAAGAACAATCAAACTGGTGTTGAAAATGTGTACTCGGGGACAGGTGAAGGACCGATTGAAGCCATCGTGCAGTGTCTTAGACAAGCGATTCCGATGGCTGTGGATTTCTCCGATCTGGAGCTTCATTCGTTGTCAACAGGTGAAAAAGCAACAGGCGAAGCGGAAGTCACCATCTCAGTAGGCGGCCAAACTTACAAAAATACGGGCATAGATCAGGATGTGCTTGTTGCGGTAGCCAAAGCTTTTATCTCAGCTTGCAATCAAGCCATACGGATGCAAAATAGCGCAGCGGCTCCAACCGAAGCCACTACGGCTTGATAAGACGACTACACCAGATCAAATTGTAAGAAAACTTAGATATATACACAGCTTGTGTGCAAAGTTATTCACATACCCTGTGTACAATGTGTATAACTAGGGCAAACCCATGGTTACCAATGGTTTTAAAAGAATACGGAGAAGAATAACTTTTTAACATTTTTTTGTGGATAATGTGGATAAGAATGTGGAAAACGAAGGAATAGCGCAGAGGGAGGCGAATTTTGCCTCTCTTTTTTTGTGGATAACGATGTGGATAACTTAAATGGTGTAAAATCACCCCGCTTTAAATTATCGGAACAATCCGGCAGTGGATAGCTTTTCACTTGGATGAAAATGCTAAAAGCAAAAACAGTGGGTGAATACACTTGAAATTAAAAATAGCAGGCATCATTGTGGGTATCTTGACTTTAATGTTTGAGTTGTCCACAAGTGCGGAGGGAATAGAAGCTGGAATCGACCCATCCATCCACAACATAGTAAAGTCCAAGCACGTAACAGTGGTTTCTATACCGGGTTTATCGTTCATGGAGCTCCGACCAGATCAACTTGTTGAGCTCCCTCATTTACGGCGGCTGACGGAGTTAAGTGCAGTTGGAGCTATGAACATTCGCACATCGAGTCGTACGATGAGGGATGTGTATGTCTCGTTGGGAGCAGGAGCACCTTCCGTAGGAGTTGCAGATGGGCAGGCTTTTGCAGCAAAAGAAACAAGGCACGGCATTCGTATTTCCGAACTTATGAATCGTTACATAGGCCGCTATGGCGAAGATAAACAGATCGAGATTGACTCCGTACTGGTGCCTGATATCACGATGCTGCAGCGAGCTAATAAGAACCAAGGTTATGTACCAGGTATCCTAGGAGAATTGTTGAAGGAGTATGGTGTTTTTCGCTCTGTGCTGGGAAGCAGTGATTTAGGGAAGGGATCAGGCATGGAAGATAAAAAAATGCGGCGCTACAGCCCGCTCATGCTGATGGATGCCAATGGTTTTGTGGACAAAGGCGCACTCGGAGATGACGTCATAACTTTGGACGTGGACAGACCATACGGTGTTAGTACCCATTATGCACAATTGCATTCTTTATGGGAAAAACGGACGCAGCCTGGTATCACTCTAGTCGAATTAGGTGATTTGTACAGACTTTATACGGATCAAGAGCATTATAACGAGGAACGTTTCACGCAGTTGAAAGGGCAAATCTTAAAGGAAATAGACCAATGGATAGGGCAAGTAGTGGCAGGGATGACGGAGGAGGACAGCTTGTGGATCTTCTCTCCGGAAGTGAATAGTGAGGCGGCAAGAGCCAAAGCTTATCTATCTCCTATCCTTCATTATACGACTGACAGTAGAGAGGCAATTCTGGTGTCGGAATCTACTCGCAGGCAAGGTGTCGTCACGGCGCAAGATTTCACAAGTTCGCTGCTAAAAGAGTTCAACATCCCGGTGCCGAGTGGGCTGGTGGGCATTCCTTTATCCTATATGGGAAAAAGTGATGTTCTTGCTGATCTTGTCAGGGAACAGAGCAGCATGCAGATGATTTACCGCAGTAGGCCGCTGCTTCTATATCCTTTTGTTACTTATGAAATGCTCATATTGCTCTTGAGTTTGATCTATGGTCTGTGGATAAAAAAAAGACTGGCAGACCCAGGGTATCTCGAAGGAAGGGAAATGCCTTGGCGTAGGAGTGTGCGAACGCTGCTGTTCTCGCTGCTCTCGGCGCCTGCTGTTATGCTGTTGATGGGCTGGTTGGTTGTTCCTCTGACAACAAAAGTAGGGATAGAAGGCACGATGCTGGTACTGATTGCCGTTTTTATTGTGTGTACGCTGCTTATTTCCGCTTTTATGGAAAAATGCGGCTTATCCACAGCCATGATCTGGCTTGGTCTTGGGAACGCGCTGATCATAACGCTGGATGGCAGTTCAGGGGCCCATGCCATGAAGTATTCCATTCTGGGTTATGATCCGATGATCGGCGCCCGCTACTACGGCATCGGGAATGAGTTCATGGGCGTCTTGATCGGCGCCCTCGTACTTGGCGTTACGGCGGCTTTGCAGCGCCGTCATGGGGGGGAGCAGCCCGCGCTGCGCGGGCTTGGTGGGAATGAGCCGCTCCTTGCAGGGAGCGGGAAGGTTGAGGGATCGCCACGCCTCGGGGACGCGGCGGCTTCGCCTGCCGCCGCGCTGCTCGCGTGCGGGGCGTTCTTGCTCGTGACGGCCTGCCTGGCGGCACCGTCACTCGGCGCGAACGCGGGCGGCGCCTTGAGCGCCGCGGTCGCCTTCGGCGTAGCCGGCGCACATTGCTTCGCCGGCGAACGCTGGCGCGAGCTGCGCCTAGGCAGGGGCGCAGCCCTGCTGTCGGCGCTGCTCGCGCTGGGGCTTGGGGCGCTGTGGCTGCTCAACAGCGCCGATTCTCCCGCGGCATTCGCGCGGGAGAACCATGTCGGGCGTGCGTTTCACGCGCTGCACGCCGGGCACTTCGATCAGATCGGACAGCTGATCGAGCGCAAGCTGCGGATGAACGTGCACTTGCTTCGTGCATCCGTGTGGAGCAAAGTGCTCATCACCAGCCTCATCGTGATGGCTGTCCTTGTGCTCCGTCCACGCGGCCATCTTCGCTCGTGGCAGCACAAATACCCGTATTGGATGTACGGGTTCTCGGCCAATATGATCGGAGCCATCGCAGCGCTGCTGCTTAACGACTCCGGCATTGTTGCAGCAGCGACGTTAATTATCTTCGTCGCCGTACCGATGCAGCTCCTGCGATTGCAGGAGCTGGAAACAGAAAATCCCCGCTCATAGGGGGACATGAATCGCTGAGAGGTCGTTTTAGATCCTCTCAGGCTGCCTCACGAGCGGAAATTCGTCTGAGAGGTCGATATCAGCGCTCTCAGCTCAGAAAACCCCCGCCATTAAGTCATTGAGCAGCTGAGAGGTCGTTTTAGATCCTCTCAGGCTGCCTCACGAGCGGAAATTCGTCTGAAAGGTCGAAATCAGCGCTCTCAGCTCAGAAAAACCCCGCCTTTGAGGAATTGAGCAGCTGAGAGGTCGTTTTAGATCCCCTCAGGCTGCCTCACGAGAGGAAATGCGTCTGAGAGGTCGAAATCAGCGCTCTCAGCTCAGAAAAACCCGCCACGGAGGCATTGACCAGCTGAGAGGTCGATTTAGATCCTCTCAGGCTGGCTCACGAGCGGAAATGCGTCTGAGAGGTCGAAATCAGCGCTCTCAGCTAAGAAAAACCCCGCCTTTGAGGAATTGAGCAGCTGAGAGGTCGTTTTAGATCCTCTCAGGCTGCCTCACGAGCGGAAATGCGTCTGAGAGGTAGAAATCAGCGCTCTCAGCTAAGAAAAACCCCGCCTTTGAGAGATGAGCAGCTGAGAGGTCGTTTTAGATCCTCTCAGGCTGCCTCACGAGCGGAAATGCGTCTGAGAGGTAGAAATCAGCGCTCTCAGCTAAGAAAAACCCCGCCTTTGAGGAATTGAGCAGCTGAGAGGTCGTTTTAGATCCTCTCAGGCTGCCTCACGAGCGGAACGGAGCCCGAGAGGTCCAATTTCGCGCTCTCAGTCCAGTAAATTCCCGCTTCCGAGGCATTGATCTGCTAAGTGATAACCTATCAAGCCAACAAAAGCTCCCACTCCTCATAACAAGCAGCGAGCGCGCTCTTCCGTTGATCAACCGCAGCGGTCTTCTCCTGAACGAGCACATAGTTGTTATACACAGCTGGGTCAGCAAGCTCCGCCTCCAAGGCGGACACTTCGTCTTCCAGCCGAGCAATGTCGAGCTCAAGCTGCTCGAGCTTGCGCTGGCGGCTGCGTTCTTCGCGCTTTGCCAGCTTGTCCGCTTCATACCCACCGCCACTCGTGGGTTCGCTCTTCCCAAGCGCGCCGCTGCCTCCAGCGGCTTTCTTCTCCGCTTCTTTGGCCAGCCGCTTCGCTTCCATCTCGGCGAGTTCGGCCTTTTTCTCCACATAATCGTCGTAGTTGCCGAGATAGCTCGTAAGCCCATCCTTCTGCAGATCCAGCATACTTTCAGCCATCTTGTTCAGGAAGTAACGGTCATGGGAGATGAAGAGAAGAGTGCCTTCGTAATCCATCAATGCCGATTCCAAAACCTCTTTGCTGTACAAATCCAAATGGTTGGTAGGCTCATCGAGGATCAAAACATTCGCTTTTTGCAGCATCAGCTTGGCTAAGGCTACGCGCGCTTTTTCCCCGCCGCTTAAGGCTGCAACTTTTTTGAAAACATCTTCGCCGCTAAAGAGAAAGCTTCCTAGCACCGTCCGAATCCGTGCCTCCTCCAAATGAGGATACGTGTTCCATACTTCCTCAAGCACGCTATTGCTCGGGGTCAGTCCAGTTTGCTCCTGATCATAGTAGCCAATCGTGACGCCAGCGCCCCACTTGAAGGTGCCTGCGTCTTGTTTGTGCTGACCAATTAATGTTTTGAGCAAGGTGGATTTCCCTACACCGTTGGGTCCAATGAGTGCAGCGGTTTCCGAACGGCGAAGCTGGAAGGAGACGCCATCGAGCAATCGGTTCTTTCCATCATAGGAAAGCGCCAAACGATCAACTTGCAGTACTTCCTTGCCGGAGGTCTGCTCGATTTCAAAAGAAAACGAAGCCCGCTTCAAATCCCCCATCGGCTTATCGAGTCGATCCATTTTTTCCAGCTGTTTGCGGCGGCTCTGCGCTCTCTTCGTCGTCGAAGCACGCACAATATTGCGCTGAACAAAATCCTCCAGCTTCGCAATTTCATCCTGCTGTTTCTCGAATTGCTTCATTTCGATCTCATAATTAGCTTCTTTAATTTCGATGAATCGGGAGTAGTTCCCGGTATATCGTTTGGAAGCATTTCGCTCAATTTCATAAATAGAAGTCACCAAAGCATCTAGGAAAAAACGGTCATGAGATACTACCAGAATAGCGCCCGGATAGCCGCGTAAATAACCTTCGAGCCAAGTTAGCGTCGGAATGTCCAAATGGTTCGTCGGCTCATCGAGCATAAGCAGATCAGGTTCTTCGAGCAGCATTTTAGCAAGGGCAAGTCTTGTTTTTTGACCGCCACTGAGCGTTTTGACTAACGTGTCCGGAGGAAACTGGCCGAAGCCCATCCCGTGCAAAATGCCACGGATTTTCGCTTCAATTTCATAGCCCCCATGTTCACGGAACCATTCGGAGCGCTGAGCGTAACGATTCATCGTGGTTTCGTACTTTTTTTCGTCCGAGATTAGATCAGGGTCAGCCATTAATGCTTCAAGTTCACGAAGTTCTCGCTCTGTCTCCAGCAAGGAAGTAAACACGCTGAGCAGCTCGTTCCAGATCGACTTGTCCGTTTGCAGTCCGCTATTCTGCTTCAAGTAACCTATTTTCGTTTCTTTCGCCTTGAATAAGTCGCCGCTGTCATAGGACATTTCGCCGGCAATAATTTGGAGCAGCGTCGATTTACCGGCGCCATTCACGCCAACTAAACCGATCCGTTCCCTGTTTTCGATCTGTAGCGTTATATTGGAGAGTACGGAGCGTACCCCATAGCTTTTGGAAATGTTTGAAACCTGTAATAGCATCTTCTGCTACCTCCTGCTTATTAATGAAAGGACTTGATCTAGCCCGTCCTTTCGCTCTCTTATAAATCCCATCAATTCACTAGTATACACCATGCGCGAGGGCATCGTATGCTTAATTTTGCATAAATGAGAATGGGTGGGGGATGGGTAAATGGTACTTTTGAGGCATGCTAAGCATATAGGGTATCCGTTCTTGCCCCTGCTTCTGTTGATATGTCTGTGTCAAGGAGTATCAAGCTCATCAGACATTGGGAGCCATGCGATATCTGCAATTCCCGCGTCTAGTTCAACCACTTCCCCAGCAGCATTCACGATTATGACGTTTAATATCCACCACGGTGAAGGTTTAGATGGTAGAGTAAATATACAACGTATTGCTGATCTCATTCAAAATGCCAAAGCCGACGTCATCGCCTTGCAAGAAGTGGATCGGTACCGCTGGCGCAGCGGGTATGTGGATCAAGCAAAGGAACTGGCCGAGCTGCTTGGGATGGAGATGCGTTTTGCACCTAATATAGGGATCTTTGGTCGGAGACCAAAGTCTCACATATAAAGTCGGGCAATATGGCAATGCGATTCTCAGCCGATATCCAATTGAGGACAGCAGCTATACGCTGCTTCCTGGGAATAAGGAAACTAGAAGCATGTTAGAGGTAAAAATCAAGGTTGGTTCTGAACACGTTCGAATAGCCGACACACATTTGGGTCTTTCCAAAGAGGATCGAAGCGTTCAACTTGCTCGTATTTCAGAAAAGGTAGCAAACTACGATGACCCGCTTATTGTCGCGGGGGATTTTAATATGGAATTAGACTCTTTTCCGTTCAAAATAGAACCAACACAGCTCACGAATGTGCCATTACGAGCTGATGTGAAATCGACATTTGTGGATGGAAAAAGGATCGATTACATCTTTACAAATAGGAAGAATGTCCAATCTTCATGGGCGATTCCGACGATATTCTCGGACCATTTTCCCGTAATAACGCTCATTCGGCTGGGGTCTTCGGTGCGAGTATAGTTTTTTTCCTTGTTTATGTTAAAATGGGGGAAACCACTCCTCGTTAGGGAAGGGCTGAAGCTAGTATGAACATCCGAGAGCGGAAAATCGAATTACGCAAAGAAATGGAAGAACTGCGCTCCTCCATCATGAATGAAGAACGTGAAGTGAAGCAGCAGCGCATAAATGAAAGATTGATAAAACTATGCAGCGATAGGCTTCTTGGACATGGACAGAATGAAACCTCCGCTCCGCCTGCGATCATGAGTTATATGCCTTTTCGGTCTGAGCCGGATGTTGCCCCTCTGATGGAATGGTGTTGGCAGCAGGGAATTCGTGTGCTTGTGCCGAAGGTTGTAGCAGATACGAAGACGATGAATTTGCATATCATAAGCAGCTATGAAGATGTGGAAAGCGGGGCATATGGCATCAGAGAACCTCGCAGCGAGGTGCCGATTGAGCACGATTTGTCCACCCTATCTATGATCTTAGTGCCAGGGCTTGCTTTTGATTTGGATTTCGGAAGACTTGGGTATGGAGGCGGTTTTTATGATCGCTTCATGCAGCTATTTGCTGCGCGCGGGCTTAAGAGACCATTTGCGGTTGCAGCCGCTTTTGATAATCAATTGATTCCAGCGGTTCCTTCTTCCTGGCATGATTTCCGAGTTGACGGGATCGTCACCGAGAGCAAAATGGTCTTCAAATCAGAATCCTAAAATAGAGGTGAGTGCTTTGCCCGATTTTTCTCCATTAACCCATTTTAATGAGCAGGGACGAGCACGAATGGTCGACATTTCGGACAAAACCGAGACGAAGCGTACGGCTACCGCACGTTCCACTTTAATGATGAAGAGCGAGACGCTCGATTTAATTAAGCAGGGTAAAATGAAAAAAGGCGACGTCCTCGCCGTTGCGCAAGTGGCTGGCATCATGGCCGCCAAAAAAACGTCAGACTGGATTCCAATGTGCCATCCGATTGCGCTGACGGGCATTGATATTCAGTTTGCTGATAATGGCAACAATGAACTATACATAGAAGCAACTGTCCGGACGACGGGTCCGACTGGCGTTGAGATGGAGGCTTTAACTGCCGTATCCGCCGCCGCGCTAACCGTCTACGACATGTGCAAAGCAGTTGAGAAGGATATGATTATCAGCTCTACGCTGCTTGTCCACAAAACAGGCGGCAAAAACGGGGATTTTCACAGACAAGATAGTTGACAGTGACGCGACTTGACAGATAAAGCAGTTTTTTTCATGGAAAAGAAAGTCGACGATCACTCAGGTTAGTGGGGTTATCTCATTCAGTTAACAAGGGAGAGGTGACGAAGGATGCACTGGAAAGTTGCGATTTTGACAGCCAGTGACCGCGGTTACCGAGGAGAACGAGAAGACACTAGCGCTCAGGTAATCCGCGAGCTGATTGAAGAGGAAATTCAAGGCGAGATCATCGAATACCGGGTCGTTCCGGATGAGATGGATGAAATTATGGCTTCATTAATAGAAATGACGGATTATTATCAGGCAGATTTGATTTTAACGACTGGCGGAACGGGACTAGCCCCCCGAGATGTGACACCGGAAGCAACGCTCAATGTGATTGATCGGGTAGCACCGGGTTTTGCTGAAGCCATGCGAATGATTTCGATGCAAAAGACTCGGAAAGCTATGCTTTCCAGAGCGGTATCCGGCATTCGCGGACGCACGCTGATCATTAATTTGCCGGGCAGCCCCAAGGGCGTGCAGGAGAATCTGATGGCGATCATCGATCAGCTTCCGCATGCGCTGGGGATTCTAACAGGCAAAGAAGGTGACCATGGGTGAGTATTAAACATGACTCGATGCTGCGCGAGGTCAAGGTCGAGGATGCCATCGGCATGATTCTGCCGCATGATCTGACTCAGATTTTGCCAGGTGAGTTCAAAGGGCGCCTGTTTCGCAAAGGTCATCAGGTGACTGAGGCCGATATTCCTGCGCTTCTGAGCATCGGCAAAGAGCATATCTATGTGATGGAGCTGCAGCCTGGCTACCTGCATGAGGATGAAGCTGCGCTGCGCATGGCGAAGGCCATAGCTGGAGATGGGCTCTTGCTGACGGAGCCGCACGAGGGTAAAGTGAACGTGAAATCGGCGATTCACGGCTTGGTCAAGATCGATAAGGCGTTCGTCGACAGCGTGAACGCCATCGATGAGGTCGTGTTGTCGACGATTCGCAGCAACACGGTCGTTCAGGCAGGCGCTTCGCTAGTCGGCACGCGGGTAATCCCGCTGATTGTGGACGAAGCGAAGGTTGTAGAGGTCGAGCGACTGGCTGCCGCTCGACGTGAGATGGGCTTCACCTTGCTTGAGGTGAAGCCGTTTCGCAAGCTGCGCGTCGGCGTGATTACGACGGGCAGCGAGGTCTTCAAGGGCCGAATCAAGGATAAATTCGGCCCGGTCGTGAAGGAGAAGCTGGCGCAGCTCGGCTCCGAGGTGGTAGACCAACGCTTCGTGTCGGACGACAGCGAAGCGATAGTGGGTGAGATCCACGCGCTGCTAGCGCTGGGCGTGGATCTGGTCTTGGTCACGGGCGGCATGTCCGTGGACCCGGACGATCGCACACCGGGTGCGATCAAGATGGCCGGCGCCCGTGTGGTCAGCTACGGCACGCCGATGCTGCCGGGCTCGATGCTGATGATCGCCTATCTGGGCGATGTGCCGATCATGGGCTTGCCGGGTTGCGTGATGCATGACCCGTACACGTCCTTTGATGTGCTGCTCCCGCGGATTTGCGCGGGCGAGACTATCGTGCGCAGCGACATTACGGAGATGGGCTATGGTGGCTTTTATCAGTGTTAGTGGTAGTCGATGAAATCCTGCAAGTTAAGCTTGTTTGAATTTATTGTGTGATTTGTTGCATGGCTTACAAAGTTGATTTTGCTTGTTAGAGCACATTCAAACATTTAGCTGCATTTTGTGCAGGTAATTGGATGAATTTGTTTCGTATCTAGCAATTTGCTGCAAAATGTACATCTTTTTTGGCGCTTTGGCGGTATATTGGCTGTTTTTAGCTGATTTTGATGTACAAAATGCAGGTAAAGTGGGCCGTAGAGGTGAAAAGTAGCAAAATAACTGCACTTTTTGCAGCTAATGCAAAAGTGTGTGACTATAGTGAAGGTGTTGACCGCAGTTACCACCCACTAGGAGATTTCGTTGCCGATTTCAGCGTTTGATAATTTGTTATACGGTTTAGATGAAGTCGCAACAAATAATGGAGATGAAGTCCATGTTTCAAAATATCGGTTTCACCGAACTCTTGTTAATAGCAGTCGTTGCTCTTGTCCTATTTGGACCGCAGAAGCTGCCCGAAATTGGCCGCGTGCTAGGGCGCACGATCAGGGATTTTAAGAAAGGCGCTCACGCCCTGCTGAATGATGAGTCTGAAGAAACGGCGGCACCGAAGCCGGTTGCCGAGGTCAAACCTGCTCCGCAGGTTTCGACTCAAGGTGAAGCAGCCTCGTCAGACCCTGTCGAAGCAGGTGCTATTTCCAAGAGAGCGGCAGTGGAGTTTGTTACCGCAGCTCCCTCATTAGTCAAATCGGCTGTCGAATCAGTTCCAGCCACACCAGAAGTAGCGGAGTCAGGCTCTTCCGCTACTGCTGAACATGATGCTGTCCATGAGATTGTCCAGCCCGAGCAGGCATCGGCCCATGCCGCATCAACTGAAGCGTCTGCTGTGTTTGCTGCAACTGCTGCAACAATCCCAACAGACGCGACATCTGCCTCTTCGGCAGTAGTCTCCGCTGTGGAAGCACCGTCGGTCACGCCGGCAACACCCGCGCAGACGCACGCAGCACCTGCCCCGTCGGCAGCAGTGCCCGCTGTGAACGCACCGTCGGTCACGCAGACGGCACCAGCTCGACCGAACGCAACACCTGCCTCATCGGCAGTGCCCGCAGCGCCGTCAAGCAACGCGCGGCGTCTACCGGACTAGCCGCTTTCTTTTCAGCATAACAAGTGCTTCAGCCGTATAGGTTTGATCCACTAGATCAGGTTGGTGAAATATGACAACGAACGAAGAAATGTCACTCGTAGAGCACCTTGGTGAGCTGCGCAAACGAATCATGTGGGTACTGGCTGTCCTGGTCATAGGGATGGTAGGCGGACTAATCAGCGCGAGGCCGATTATTCGTTACCTCAAAAACATTCCTCCTGCTAATAGCATCAGTTGGAACGTTTTTTCCCCGTGGGATGCCCTGCGCTTATATATGAATTTTGGATTGGCCGTAGGGATTCTGATTACCCTCCCGGTTATTCTTTATCATATATGGGCGTTTGTTAAGCCAGGCTTGCGTGAGGCTGAGCAGAAGGCTTCGATTATTTATATTCCTTATGCGTTTTTGCTCTTTTTGGTAGGTCTTTCCTTCGGTTATTGGGTTGTTTTTCCGATGGCTTTTTACTTTACTTCCTCCATTAGCCATAGTCTCGATATCACGGAGATGTATGGCGCGGCGCAATATTTTACATTCATGTTCAACATTATTCTTCCGCTAGCCATTACGTTTGAAATGCCTATTGTCGTGATGTTCCTCACGAAGATTCGTCTTTTGAATCCTAAGCGTCTGCACAAGTTCAGAAGATATGCCTACATGCTGCTCGTTATTTTATCTACGGTTATCACGCCGCCAGATGCGATATCGGCTATCTTAGTGGCTTTGCCGCTTATTATTTTGTATGAATTTAGCGTATTTATGTCGGGATTTATTTATCGTAAACAGTTGGCGAAGGATGCTGAATGGGAGCGCGAGTTCGGTCCTAAATAATAAAACAGTCTGCAATAAGGTGCAGGCTGTTTTTCTTTTTTTTAAGCGAATATTTGTTTTTCATTTGGGTAGAATGAGGGGGGTGCCTGAAAGAATGAAAAATGTGTAAAAGGACTTGCAAATTACTCCCAGAATGAGTATCATAAGAATTGTTGTTAGCACTAAACACATTCGAGTGCTAATAACCGAATACACCCAATACCAATTTTCTAAAGGAGGCTATTTTTCCATGATCAGACCGTTAGGTGATCGAGTAATCATTGAAGCCGTTGCGAAAGAGGAGACTACAGCAAGTGGCATCGTGCTGCCAGATACAGCTAAAGAAAAACCACAAGAAGGTAAAGTTGTAGCTGTAGGCGCAGGCGCGTTGAAAGATGGCGTTCGTGTTCCGCTTGAAGTAAGCGAAGGCGACCGCATCATTTTCTCCAAATACGCTGGAACTGAAGTGAAATACGAAGGCCGCGAACTGTTGATCTTGCGCGAAAGCGACATTCTCGCTGTATTAGCCTAATTTAGCAGGATATAGATCGGCACTGCGTTTACTTAGTTTTTCCGTAAAACTACTTACTATGTACAGGTTTTAAATTAGAGGAGGTTTCCTATCATGGCAAAAGAAATTAAGTTCAGTGAAGACGCACGCCGCGCGATGCTTCGTGGGGTAGATGCTTTAGCTAATGCTGTAAAAGTAACCCTCGGTCCTAAAGGCCGTAACGTTGTTCTTGAGAAAAAATTCGGCAGCCCGTTGATCACAAATGACGGTGTTACGATCGCGAAAGAAATCGAGCTTGAAGATGCTTTCGAAAACATGGGAGCACAACTTGTTAAAGAAGTTGCTACCAAAACAAACGATGTTGCTGGTGACGGTACAACAACTGCAACGGTTCTAGCACAAGCTATGATCCGCGAAGGTCTGAAAAACGTAACGGCAGGCGCTAACCCAATGGTTATCCGCAAAGGTATCGAGAAAGCTGTTAAAGCGGCTGTAGAAGAGCTTCAAGCTATCGCTAAGCCAATCGAAGGCAAACAATCCATCGCACAAGTAGCAGCAATCTCTGCTGCTGACGAAGAAGTAGGCGAATTGATCGCTGAAGCTATGGAAAAAGTAGGTAAAGACGGTGTTATCACAGTTGAAGAATCCAAAGGTTTCTTGACTGAACTTGAAGTTGTAGAAGGTATGCAATTCGACCGTGGTTACACTTCCCCATACATGATCACTGACACGGATAAAATGGAAGCTGTCCTTGACAACCCATACATCCTGATCACTGACAAAAAAATCTCGAACATCCAAGAAATCTTGCCTGTTCTTGAAAAAGTGGTTCAATCCGGTAAACAACTTCTGATCATTGCTGAAGATGTTGAAGGCGAAGCACAAGCAACGCTTGTTGTGAACAGACTTCGTGGAACATTCACTTGCGTAGCTGTTAAAGCTCCTGGTTTCGGTGACCGTCGTAAAGCTATGCTTGGCGATATCGCTGCTCTAACTGGTGGTCAAGTGATTACAGAAGAGCTTGGATTGGATCTGAAATCCACGCGTCCTGAGCAATTGGGTAGCGCGCGTCAAATCCGCGTAACCAAAGAGAACACAATCATCGTTGATGGCGCTGGCGACAAAAAAGACATCGCAGCACGTGTTACTCAAATTCGCGCACAATTGGAAGAAACAACTTCCGATTTCGATAAAGAAAAATTGCAAGAGCGTTTGGCTAAACTTTCTGGCGGCGTAGCTGTTATCAAAGTTGGCGCAGCAACTGAAACTGAGCTGAAAGAGCGCAAACTTCGTATCGAAGATGCTCTGAACGCAACTCGTGCAGCTGTTGAAGAAGGTATCGTTTCTGGCGGTGGTACAGCCCTGGTTAACGTGTACAACGCAGTAGCTAAGGTAGTAGCTGTTGGCGACGAGCAAACAGGCGTTAACATCATCCTGCGCTCCCTAGAAGAGCCAGTTCGCACAATCGCAGCTAACGCTGGTCAAGAAGGCTCCGTAATCGTTGAGCGCCTCAAGAACGAAAAAGTAGGCATCGGCTACAACGCAGCAACTGGCCAATGGGTGAACATGTTCGAAGCAGGTATCGTTGACCCTGCTAAAGTAACTCGTTCCGCACTGCAAAACGCAGCATCCGTAGCAGCAATGTTCTTGACAACTGAAGCGGTCATCGCTGACAAACCAGAAAAAGACAAACCAGGCATGCCTGATATGGGCGGCATGGGTGGAATGGGCGGCATGATGTAAGTCGTACCCAAAATAGAGGCTTCTCATGAGTTCACCGAACTTATGGGAGGCCTCTTTCTTTTTCGGTTTGGTAAAGGAACCATCTATTTATAAAGATAGACAAATAAACTAATGCCCTCTTTTTTGATCTTGTAGTTCTTAAAAGGGGTTTCTTTTAAAAGAGACTCAAAATCTTCTTTCGTGTAAGCACCTTGTTTTAGGAAAGTTTTGAATGCAAATTTCACAAAATGCTTGTCAAATCCTTTCATTCCTGTCTGTCTAATCTCATTGTTAATATCTTCAGATGTTGCCTCATAATTCATGTCGATGATTAGGGAGGTTCCGCCCTCTTTCAGCACTCGATACATTTCACTTAGCGCCTTTACGGGGTCCTTAAAGTTCTTGAATGCAGCACTGCAAATAATAGAATCAAAAAAGCTATCTTCACAGGGTAGATGGGATGCGTTACCCTCTTTAAAATCAACTGAAACATTTGCTTCTTTCGCATTGTCTTTTTCAATTTTCACAAAGTCTGGGCTTATTTCAACTCCTGTAACGTTAAACCCTTTCTTGGCGAGTTCAATCGACAAATAACCCGGGCCTGGAGCAACTTCCAAAATATGTGCACGTTTGCCGACAAAAGATGCAACTTCATTCGCATAGGTTTGCATTTGAGTCATTCGACTTTTGCGAGAATTCTTATCATACCACTTTGCAGTTAAGCCATAAATGCCGACATCCTTGGTTTTTCGCATGGTTTTCATCATAAACATATCTCCTTTAAAATTAGCTCGATTTCTTCAGCATCTTATTGATTTCATTATATAGGATCGATCGGCGCGTCTGAACCATCCGGCGGATGACATACAGCTCCGTCTTCAGACGGAGTAGTAGAGCAAATCACAGATCTTTTTCGTCGGCGCTCCATGATGACTTTATTGAAGCACGATCTTATTAACATAAAAAAAGCCCTTATGGGCTTATTGTGAAGGTTGTGGTCTGGATCGTTTCAAGTAACTTATTGTCGGTTTCGATATTCTCAAACTTTTTCATAACATTAAAAATCCCAAGCAGCAACAACCTTGTTCTTCCCGGTCTGCTTCGCAGTAATCTCCGCCGTATCAGCCTGTTCAATCAATTCCTCAATCGAAGTTGGACTGCAGAGCTCTAGGGAAGATACGCCCACACTGACGGTGATTTGGTAAGGGCGCCCGAAGGCAAATTCTCTCTCAATTTCCGCTCTCAGCTGATGGGCAATCTTGAGTGCTTCCTTTCCATCCGTTTTAGGTAAAATGAGAATAAGCTCCTCGCCGCCATATCGTCCAGCGATATCGCTCTTTCTTAAATGAAACCGGAAAATATCTGCGATTTCTCGTAAAACTCGGTCCCCTTCCGGGTGTCCAAACTCATTGACCTTGCGGAAATTATCCACATCGATCATGATCACGGATAAGTCGAGGTTATAGCGTCTAGAGAGATCGAATTCTTCCCTCAGCTTTTCCATGAAATAACCGCGTAAATAAAAGCCGGTCAGGTTATCAATCACCATCTCTCTATGCAAGAGAACATTGATAATATGCGGTTTGATGAAAGAAAGAAAATGCTCCATATGCTGCAGCTTTGTTTTGGTCATGCCATCTACATAAACCTGGAGCGTAATAGCTTGATCCCCTCGCTGAAAGAGAGTGAAAGTGTGGGCCCAGCTATCTTCACTTCGGGTTTGATAAGCAACCAATTCATCGTGGTCTCTTAGTCCGGAAGCTGTCACGAAAACCTTTTGTTTATAATGCAGCAATGTGTAGGTGATGGCGAGTTGAATGACTGGAAAGTAGTCAAAAAGTGCCTTGGTCAACCTCTGCATGGTTGTCATTAGATCCAAAGTTTCGGTAACCTGTTCACTGAGCTCGATGATGATTTGTAAATCCAAGGAGAGGAGCAACCATTGCTCTCGGTCGGCAATCATTTTTTGAACAAAATCATCCTGCATAATCGCAGGTGATGCCGGGGCAAAGGTGGGCCGAATTACCCGTTCCATGCAATCGGTTAAGTAGGGGAGCCAAGTTTCCTTTTGAATAATTTGATAACCATTTAATGCCCGCCGCAAATACAGCATCGCATTTTGAACATCGCCCTCATAGATGGACCTCTCCGCTGAAAGTCTAAAATAATCTGGCCAAAAGATGTCAAAAGAACATCGTTTGAGATAAGCTTCAAAGTTTTCGAACCAAATCCCCATATTCTCCGAGCGAAGCGCTAACAGGAGCGTAAGCAATTCTCGGTAAGCCCAGCCAGCATACATCCCTGAGTTATTTTTCGAAATAAATTGTTCAAAAAGCTTGCAGGCTAGTTCCAAATTTCCTTCTCTAGTTTGAAACAGCGCGTCCAAGAAGAACGACGTGTTCTCAAATTTCAAGAAGCCCGGGACGAGGATAGGTTGATTTTGACGGAAAGCGACATAACCTTGAAAAACAGATAATAAAGCCATACTCGACTCTGTGATTTGCTGCTCGAACAGGAGGGCTTCCAATTCCTGAAACAGTTCCCACTGGTCCCATTCAAGTGCATATAACAACTGATTCGTTAAATATGTCTCGGCCAAATCCTTGCGCCGCAATTCGTCAACCTGCAGGACACGTTCTTTGTGATAGTAGTAGCTGGCCAAGTCTCCTTGATTTAAAGAGAACTCCATAGCATTCAGATGGCCTACTTGTTCCTTCGTCGTGTAGCCAGAGCGCTTGGCACCTTCAATCCCGCGATATACATACGTATTGATCAGTTTATTGTTGCTCTGGTAGGAATATAAATCATAAAGACGGAGCATGAGGTCCGTATGAGGTGATGTTTGCAGAAGCGGTTCTAACTTAGCTGCAATGGATAAAGCCCACTCCTCGGTTTCAGGAAAATGAATCAGCATATTAATCGTATAATAGTTCGTAATCTCCGCAAAATGGCGAAGTGAAAGCAAATTTCTCTTTGGATAGACGACCTCGGTATAGAAGACATGAAGCTTACGCACCTCATCATCCAATAGAGGGAAACAGAGATTGCTGGTATTGAGTAGAAATGCAGCTCGTACCCGGTCTTCTAATGCCTGACTTTCATCGAAAATAAAGGGGAACAGTTGCTCACGTAAAATATAAACATCCAAATCATTTTGAATAATGCGGATATACATCCACTCGAAACGATCGGTGATTTGGCCTGTTCGTTCATATACCGCTAGAGCTAATTGTTCGGAAAGAGCAAATTGGTTAAGCAGAAGATACATTCTACTTAGCAGCCTGTCTAGGAAAATGAGATAAGGCCGTTCTAATTTTTCATATAAATATTTGATGCGTTCTAATAATTCAACCTTTTGTTCATAAGAGAGGAGGGAACGGATCTGTTTATAATATTTTAAAAGCAAATAATATTCTACTTTAAACTCACTCGCTTGGCTGGATAGTGAAATAAGTTGAGGTAAACCAACTGGACGGAATTGATGCTGGTAAATCAGTGCTGTTTGGTAGTAAGACATTTGTTGAACGGCTGGCAGCTGTTGCAAGACCAATTCGGTAATTTCAGTTGAGATAAATAAACTATCATTGTGACTGACATGAACAAGGCCAAGCTCTGCCAGCTTCGTAACCGAAGACAGGATGTTTCCTAAATCCGCTTCATTAGCCTTAAATAGGGAAAACACGCTTATTGGCATTGGCAAACAGCATAAAAGCCGCAGCAGCTCCAGTTCCTCATTGTTCAAAACGGAGATTCGCTTAGAAAACAAGGGAAGAGATTGGAGCTTTGCATCATCAAGATGAAATGTTGTTGTTTTGTGCCAGCCCTTGTTAGTGAGATGAATACTTCCAGATTGAATGAGCTCCTGCAGAATGATGCGGCAATGGCTAAAGTTGATCTTGTGCTCATAAAACCAATTTTTTAATTCGGATAGTAACGTGGAATCAGCTCGTCCCAATTGTGAAGACAACAGCTGTTCATAAATCGCCTGGTCCGCATGATGAATTTCAAGTGTTTGAAAGGATAAGCTAGTGAATTGTGAAGGTGTCTGGCTGCCGCTGAAAATAACATGCAAGCCGGTCATTTCATGACCATGTTCTCTCCAGAAGTTAAGGAAAATGAGCTGGGAATCTTCATCAAAGTGTTCGCTGTTTTCAAAAATGTAAAAAAGATTTTGAACAGGGAACATCGGGATAATGGAACAGAAAAATTGATACAACCACTCCGTTAGCAAATAAAGGATATCGTCGCCTTCATAGTGCTTTTTGAGAAGCTGGTCAAATTTACGAGAAAGATTCCGCAGCATGGTGATTGATTCTGGAAATAAGCCAAAGCCAAGATGTAAGGTTCTGGAGACCACTTCACGCAAAGTTGAATAAGGAAGTCCTTGGGAGACAATTTTGAAGAAATAGCCTCTTTCTAACATCTCATTGACATGCTGCGTATAAACATCAAATCGAATAGCCTCATCCTCACAAACGAGCCCTAATAAACGCTTCTCATTTGATTGTAAAAAATAACGAAAATGCTTTTGATGTTCTTGCGTAATTGGCGCGGCGGCAGGGTGCAGCCAGTTGGGGCTACTATGGGAAATAAGCGGTTGCAACTGCTCAGGCAGTTGAAAGGCTGCTCGAATGATATCGGCAATTTCATCAGCGAATAACATAGTTTCTGGTTCAGAACGCAGACGTTCTGATAATTGCAGCAGGTTATTAGGCACGGAGTCGGAGCCATATATCGTATGAATCAGTAGATGGATAGCTTCGAAATCAGCAGCTCTGGAAAGCAGAAATCGCCGTGCATAACGTGGAAATGAAGAGAATGAAAAGTCCGTCAATAAATGATTAATAAATTCGATAGCAGAAGGGAATGGCTGGACATCGATAATAATGCCTAACGTTTGCGGATTGAAAAAAAGCTGCTCTGGCAGCAAAAAGCCCATATAAAACTGCTCTTCGTGCAAAATGGAAAGCGCTCTACAAATGGAGATCAGCAATTTACCTTTGGATTCATCGCTTAATGCAGCTTTTTCAATATGTGAAAACGGCAAATAGCCTTCTGATAATGGAGAAAGCTGAACGACAAGATTGCTCTCGGCAAAATTCCAATTCAGCGGCTGTCGGAAATAATCTCCTTTTGCGGCTTTGGCCCAAGAAAGCAAACGATTCTCGATTTGTTTTTCGTGGAAATAATTCCAAAGCTTATGATGAAGATGCATCTCAGAATAACCAGGGGCATGAGAGTATGTTAAATGCCGAAAGTCGGAATTCGTGTTTTGAGTTGTATGATTCATCATACTCCCTCCTCCTTCTAAGGTATGGGAATTCAAGACGCAAGGGATGGGATCATACCATCAAGTTTATGTCATTTCTCAATTGTAACAAATATATGAAGCAAAAGGGAGAGGTATCATGGTGCAGATAGCCTGCTATTTTCGGGCCTGCTTGGACTTTTAACCTGCTTGGCCCATAAAACCAAGCCTAATTATTGGCTTAATAGGCATTGGTACATTCCTTGGACTAGGGATAAACGTATACTAACACAAACCTATAGAGGAGTTGACCCATCCATGGAACACAAACATCACCATCACCATTTCAGCCCGCTTAGCCAACCTAGCCAACTCAGTCCGCTTAGCCAACCTGGCCCAGGCAAACCATTTCAATGTCCACCTGCTGACCCAATCATGACAGATCCAGAAAGAGTTGTAAGAGACTTCTACCACCCACAAAGAGTTCAAGTTATTCATCCTATTCAAATCGTTAACCGCCACCACTGCGTTCCTGTCTATGAGCATGTTTACACTTGTTCTGAGGTAGATGAATATTGCGGTACTCATCCGCATCCGCATCAAGGCATGCTGCGTGAGAAGTAGATAAGGATACCCTCGGAAAGAATCTGATGATTCTTTTTGGGGGTTGTTTTGTGTGTACTCAGAACAGTAGAAATGAACAATACATTGGGGGCCGGGCTTCTATTAGTATAGTGAAACAGACCGTATACATATTTTAGTATAAATTGTATAATTATGTATCATATTGAAAGGGTGTGTGGTTATGTCGAATCGTGTGTTCCCTTTGAAACGGGAGAAGCGTGATTTACGCGATTATCATTTTATGAGTACGGCGTTTAAGTCCCCGAGCGAGCTGCCCAAGAAAGTCGACTTGCGCTCAAACATGTCCCCCATAGTCGATCAAGGCGCACTCGGAAGCTGTACGGCCAACGCCATAGCTAGCGGGCTTCGAGAGTATTTGCTCGTAAGCAGTCAGGAGAAGTGGACAGCCCTTTCTCGGCTTTTCCTGTATTGGCACGAACGCAAGCTCGAAGGTCATGTGGATGAAGACTCAGGGGCCTATATCCGAGATGGGATGAAAGTGCTCCAGAAGATTGGTGTTTGTCCAGAAGAGGATTATCCCTATAACATTGGGGATTTCAGAGATACGCCCGATTCCAAAGCAGGAGGGGATGCAGCTAATTACAAAATCGGCGACTACCATCGGATCACAGATTTATATGCTCTCAAGGCAGCACTGGCTGAGCAATCACCCGTTGTTATCGGCATAATGATATACGAGAGCTTCCAATCTCCTGAAGCAGCCCAAACGGGCAAAATTCCGGTTCCAAAGAAGAAGCGTGAACGGGTACTGGGCGGACATGCCATGTTGGCAGTCGGGTATGTGGATCGAGGCCAGTCAGGTTATGTCATCGTGCGCAACAGCTGGGGCGCGCACTGGGGAGATCATGGATACTGCTATATTCCTTATAAAATGTTTCAGGATCCGGACAGTGTGATGGATATGTGGACGGGGCGATAAAGGAAAATGGAAAAGAAAAAGGCACCACATCATGTGGCGCCTTTTTCCTATTTCAACTGAAAATTTGTAGCTATGATTGCATCAATATTCTGTTTCTCCGCTGGATCCTTGGCAATAAGCTTATTTAACAAATCATTGTCCGCAGTTCCTTGCTTCTGAAGAGCTGCCAGATACCATCTGGCGACGACCCGGTTCGTCTGATCATCGAATTTATCAGTCACATACGGTTTAATCGTATTAGCTGCACCCGCATAGTCACCACGCATGTAGTGAACTTGACCTACATTGAGCGCCATACTAGGCGTCACAGCGAACTCGCGTCCTTGTGCTTGTTCTTTAGGTAGATTCTTCAGGGAATCGATGCGAGCCAGAACTTCATTGTATGTGGCAAGTACATTGTCGAGCTTTTTATTCGTATCTTGTATATTATTCTTTTGAATTTCTTGGTTTGCGAGTTCGATATTTAAAGACATGCTTTTCTCATAGAGATCAATATACCAAGGATAGTTAGGAATTTGAGCGGTGGACCAGTCTAACGCATCTTGAGTTTTGCCTTTAATCAGAAGCATATTGAGCTGCTGCATGGCGACCATCCGGTTATGCGGTTCCTTTTTCAGCAATTGATTGAGAAGATCTTGTGCTTGATTGAAAAAAGTTTCTGCTTTCTTCGGGTCTTCCTTCTGCATCTGATTAGAAACTTGAAGAAGAATGCCGATTCTACTAACCTGTCCTGTTAACAAATAGTCTGGATGAGCAGGGTGCAAAGAAATCGCTTTGTCCAGCGGAGTTACAATTTGATTGTAATCTTGACTCTTTTTGATAACTTCAAGGGTTTGCTGATAAGAACTATTCGCTGAGACTAGTTGAGCCGAGATATAGAACATCACGATCGACAAAACAGCCAGGAGTGCCGGGAACATTTTGTGAAGCGTAAGTGAATCAGACTTTAATCGTATCGGAGCCGATGTGCTGTTACTCAGCATCCCACCTAATGCAAGGAACAAGATAGCACCTAAGTACACATAACTCAGATCGAAGTCAATCATACTGTGTGCTAAAAGTGAAACTGTTACGATGAAAAATAGGAAGTGTAGATCTCTTTTTTCCTGTGAGCTTTTGATGTAGCTTCGTATATAAAAGACCATAACAGCAAGTACGAAACCGATAAAGGCAAGGAATCCAAGCGCACCGGCCTCAACCAAGTATTGAAGTGCGAAGTTATGAGCCTGACGACTTGTGTAAGGGTTGTTTTGATACTTCTCATATAAGGAAGCCCAAGCACCACCGCCTGCTCCAATGATCGGATAATCAGACCAGAGCTTCACTGCATCTTTGTAAAAAGTACCGCGCTCTAAAACGCTGTGTTGTTGGAAGTTGATATTTTCTAGACGTATTTTGACATTGTTAGGAAGAATATTTTTCAAACCTGTATCTCCGAAAAGAAGAACAGCTCCTATAACACCGACGATAATAGCAGCTATAGGGAGGATGAAAGTAGCATTCTTCTTAGCTGAGAATCGAGCAGTCACTCGCTCTAACCAAGGAGCTCCGAAGCGTTGAATAACGATTGCAAGTGCAGTGAAAACTATCGAAGTAAGAAGTAAAATCCACCAACCGTGCAAGGATTCAGCTGCACTAGGTTGTTTTTGTAATCCAATCCCAATATCTGTCACTTTTTGTAAAATGGCTAATGACGCTGCAAATGCTAGACCAAATTGTATGAGTGCTAGAATCTGTCTACTAATCGAGAAGAAGAAAAGCATAATTAAGAAAACAACCGGAATGATCACAATCGCGCCGCGGGAAAGTGTTAGCCAGAATGAAACAATGATTGGCACCAACATGATTGCATGAGGAAGAACTACGTACCATTTTCGAGACTTCACAATGAAGAACAATGCCCCAAGAGATAATGTGATTAAAAAGGCAGCATACGTATTCGCATATTGGAAAACAGAAGTGAGTCGCAGACCGTTGGAGTCCGTCATGATCGCATCGCGGTACAAGTTAGGATTAGCTGCATCCATCAAAGCGAACCATCCAACCAGGTGTCCAGCGAAGTTTCCGTTACCTAACCAATACAAAAGTCCGAAGAGGACAACGAAATAGCCGGAAATAATTAACAAACTGGCAATAATCGACGTACCAAGCTTGTTTTTTGTCAGAAATACACCTAAAATGAAGAAGGTTGCATACAGCATTTGTATATAGATCATATTTGTTGCCAAATAATGAGATGCCGCATTTGAAAGAGAGATTACGTAAGTCAACGGCATCATTAAGACAAGGATCGTCAACACATCTTTTTGTTCTTTAAGCTTGAATACAAAGAAAGTAAGTATTGCAATTAGTAGCAATATGATGGAGGACCATACCGAAGCCGAGTAGATTGTTCTCTCGAAATCGTAAGTCCCACCATTGAACAACGCCCGCTGAAACGGCGCCCAGAACATAAACAAGCCCGTAAACACAGTCAAAATCCAAAAAATAACAGAGCTTTTCTCTGTCGTTATCGTTCCATTCGCTTTTGCACGCGAAGCCGCGTAGGCATTCTTACTTGCACTCATGAAAGACAGTCTCCTTTTTTGCTAAAGTTCGACTTTATTTTAGCATACTGGAAGGGGGTTTCCAAATGGAAAAGAACCTCTTTAATCAAGAGGCTCTTAATATTTACAAATATCCTTGGGTTTTTAAATAATCAACAAGTTGAAGAACAGAATCTTCAATAGATTGTTTATCTGTCTCAATAATTAACTCTGGGTTTTCGGATACCTCATAAGGAGCAGAAACGCCAGTAAATTCCTTTATTTGATTAGTTCGAGCCATTTTATATAACCCTTTTGGATCTCGGCGCTCGCATTCTTCAACTGAACATTTCACATAAACTTCAATGAATTCATCTTGTGGAAACATAGATCGCACCATATTTCTATCTTCGAGATAAGGAGAGATAAAGGCTGTTATGGTGAGTAGGCCTGCATCTACAAATAGTCGAGCTACCTCACCAACTCGTCGAATGTTTTCTTTACGATCTTCAGGTGAAAAACCAAGGTCCTTGTTTAATCCATGCCTAACATTATCCCCATCCAGTACATAAGAACGTATACTTTGGCTATGTAAATGTTTGTCTAATTCATTGGCTAACGTTGATTTTCCTGACGCGGATAATCCAGTAAACCAAAGAACACAACTTTTATGTTCATTTAATATAATTCTATCTTTTTGATTTACACCAGGTTTATGCCAGAAAATATTTGTATTGTTCATAATTAGATACCTGCTCCTAATATTATATTGTAATAATGTAAGTATACATTTATAAAAATATATTTCAATGTAACTATTAAAGAGTTTTATCAAACCAGATTAAGCGTTTAATATTTGCACTTTAAGAGTTCGATGAGTGCGTTAAAGGAGAGAAAGCACATGTTTGGCAATTTCTTTAAGGATCTAACCAATAAACAAAGATTGATATTTGATTTATCCAAAAAAGACTTTAAGTCAAAATATTTAGGTTCTTATCTTGGTATTGTATGGGGTTTTGTACAGCCTCTAATACAGATTTTGATTTTTTGGTTTGTATTCCAAGTTGGTTTTAAATCAACGCCTATTGATAATTTTCCATTTATATTATGGTTATCAACAGCAATGATACCTTGGTTTTTTCTATCGGAAAGCATTCAATCAGGAACCAATGCTATTTTAGATAATAGTTATTTAGTGAAAAAAGTAGTTTTTCAAATCAGCATTCTTCCAATTGTTAAAATATATTCAGCACTTTTTGTTCATATATTTTTTATAGTATTTCTTAATTTTATGTTCTTAGTTTATGGTTTTAGTCCCAATATCTATATTTTACAGGTGTTATATTATCTTATATGTATTTTCTTTTTAACTTTAGGAATAACATTGATAACTTCCTCGCTTGTCATTTTTTTGAAGGATATAGGGCAGATTATAGCTATGTTACTTCAATTCGGATTTTGGCTAACTCCTATATTTTATTCAATTTCTACTGTTCCAGAACGATACCACAAATTTATAAAATTAAATCCAGTATATTATATAGTTGAAGGGTATAGGGATACGTTTATTTACCATAAATGGTTTTGGGAACATCCTAATCTAACTATAAATTTTTGGGTGATTACTATTTGTTTGTTGTTAATGGGAATTTTCATTTTTAAAAAATTACGTCCACATTTTGCTGACGTTCTCTAAGGAGATTATTATTACATGAATAATAAATTTGCTATTTCATTGGATCATATATCCAAAATTTATAAGCTTTATAATAAGCCGACTGATCGGTTAAAGGAAGCTATTAATCTTTTTGGTAGGAAGTATCATAATGTATTCTATGCAATAAATGAACTTAGTATGGAAATTAATAAAAATGAGTCTGTTGGTATAATAGGTAAAAATGGATCTGGTAAATCGACTTTATTAAAAATGATAACTGGTTTATTAACTCCAACTTCAGGTTCTATTATAGTGAATGGTAAAGTTTCAGCACTACTTGAACTAGGTGCCGGTTTTAACCCTGAATATACTGGTTTAGAAAACATTTATTTGAACGGTGCCATAATGGGATTTACAAAAGAGCAGATTGATGAAAAATTAGAAACAATATTGTCTTTTGCTGATATTGGTGATTTTATTTATCAGCCTGTTAAAGTATACTCAAGCGGGATGTTTGTCAGACTTGCATTTGCTGTTTCAATTAACGTCGAGCCAGATATTTTGATTGTAGACGAAGCACTTAGTGTAGGGGATATGAGGTTTCAACAAAAATGCTTTCGGAAAATAGAGGAATTAAAACAAAATAAAACTGTATTGTTTGTTTCACATGATATGGCAACTGTAGTAAATTACTGTGATAGAGTTATTTGGTTAGATAATGGTAATGTAATAGATGTTGGGCATCCCAAAGAAATTGCTAAAGAATATCAAGCTTTTATGTTAGGTTCTAAAATGTTTAAGTCCACTGGATTGGATCCTATAGGATCATTAGAGTCAATAAAAGATGATGATATTGATGATCTACCTGATAATTTAGACGTCATTGGCGACAATAAGGTCCAAATATTAGGAATTTCCATGTATGATCATAGAACCAATGAAAAAAATAGTATGTTTAGCCCATTAGAAACTGTAAAGATAATTATAAAAGTTAAATCGATTGAAAATATAAAAGATCCAATAGTAGGCTTTACATTGAAAGATCGAATAGGAAATATTATTTGTCAGTGTAATACTTATGTAATGCAAAAGCAGGTGCCAGAATTAAAACCATTAGATATAGTCAGTTATTGTTTTAAACTTACATTACCTTCCTTAAATAAAGGTGCATATACTTTGACTCCAGCTTTAGCGTCTGGCTCTCAAGAAGACCACATACAACATTGTCTTGTACATGATGCTTATATTTTCAATATTATTAATAACAAGAGATACTCGCTTCAAGGGTTACTTAATTTGGATGATGTCGAATTTAATCAAATCTGAAAGGATTAAGATAAAAATATTATTTATTAAAGGATGAAAAAAATGGAATATACAAAGGATATAAATAAGATAATCATTCATGTACATGTTCCAAAGACTGCGGGAACTACTATGCAAGGAATAATTAGAAGACAGTATGATAACCCGAAAGATTTAAAAGAAATATACATGCCTTGGGGGCTCCCAGAATCATTAAATGCCATAAATGATATTGATAATATAGATGAAATCAAGTGTATACAGGGACATTTCCCTTATGGAATTCACAGGTACTTTAATAGGTCGTTTAATTATATTGCAATGTTAAGGAATCCAATTGAGCACATAATTTCCGTGTATTCGTATATATTGGAAAACCCTACGATTCCATACTATAACGAAATAATGAAAAACAATCTAACTCTAAAAGATTTTAATAAATTAAAGACTCCATATGGGGACTTAAATAATTTGCAAACAAGATATATCTCAGGTGTTATTATGAGGGATTTAAATTTAGGTGATTTAGAGAGGGCCAAGGAGAATGTTTTGAAAAAATTTCTGTTTGTAGGTTTAACAGAGCGGTTTGATGAATCTGTATTCATGCTAAAACAATTACTTGGTTGGAAAATATCTTTCTATGCTAAAAAAAATGTAACTAAATTAAGACAAAGACAAGAGGATTTACCAAATGATTTATTAGATGCCATATATCAATCTAATGAGTATGATATTGAACTGTACCGCTTTACAAAAGCATTGTTTGATAAAAAAATAAACGAATTGGATGTTGCAGACAAGATTAATCTTAAAGTTTTTATCAACAAAAAAAATGAAATAGAACAATTAACTTCATCTGAGAAGTATCAAAATGAGAGGTTTTTAAATTGGTGCTTAGAGAATAACAATTCAGATATTATTATATTTGGTACAGGTAAAGTTCGTGAGGATTGTATATCCTTTCTTAATAAAATAAATGAAATTGCGAATACGAATCTTACAATTAAACCACTCATCGACAGTGCATTTTATAATTGTAAAATTATTATTGCTTCTGAGACTAATCAAAACAATCAAGAACTAGTGCAACAACTCATTTTGTTAGGAGTTGAACGGGAAAAAATAATTTCGTTTATTGATTGATTATGAAATTATGAGAAGTTTTAATGATAATATTCAATAATATAGCTGAGGGTGACTGTGTTATGAAATTTACTGGTGAACGATTTGTGCCTCATCTAACAGAAACGCAAATAAAAGTTGAGCATTTACAACGATATTTATCGATTACAGAGTTAGTAAAAGGTAAAATAGTTCTTGATGCTGCATGTGGTGAAGGTTATGGATCATCCATACTTTCAGATACTGCTTCTAAGGTTATTGGGATTGATATTAGTGATGAAACAATACAACACGCAAGAACAAGTTATATAAAAGAAAACCTTTCATTCCAAACTGCATCAATTGAAAACTTGCCAATAGAAAATCATTCAATGGATGTAATTGTTTCTTTTGAGACTATTGAGCATGTAAATGAAACACTGCAGAAAACATTTCTTAAGGAAATAAAAAGAGTACTTAAACATGATGGTATATTAATAATCTCAACACCAAATAAACATATTTATTCTGACCTACGTAATTATCAAAACCCTTTTCACATTAAAGAGTTTTATAAAGAAGAGCTCAATGAATTTCTTGGAGATTATTTCCAAGAAATTGAGATTTTCCATCAGAAAAATGAAGTTACATCGGTCATAACTAAGTTTATAGATGAAGAAAATATTCGACAAATGAAACTAGAGCAAGACAACCCCGATCTAGAAGGAACATACTTTGTAGCTATTTGTAGTGATGTACACATTGGAAGCTTACCAATAGGTTCATCCATACTTTTTGCTGATAAATACAGTGAGATGTTGAATAGAATATTGTCTCTTCAAGATGAGGTAGAAGAAAAAAATGCACATATTAAATATTTAGATGGCAATATTGGAGAGCTTTCAGCTGAAATAAATAGGTTAAAGAATATATTAATTGATTTACAAGAAAAGACGATTGTTCTACAAGGTAAGGTGATTGATTCTCAAGGGAGAATACTTGATTCAAATCAGGCATTATTTGATTGCCAGTTTGAAAAAGATAAATTGAAGTTGGATTTAGAAAAAAGATTGATGGATAGTGATGAGATTCTCCGTAGAGTTGGAATCGAATATGGTATTGAAAATTGGAATTTAGATGAAATCATAGAAAGAATCAATAACGATCGTATAAAAATCGGTGGTCACGACCAAAAAATATATAATCAAGATCAGGAACCCAAGAACAAAGACGGTCATATTAATCTTCTCTTAGAAAGTGATAGAGCGTTAGAAAATATATATCGTTCTAGAGGTTGGAAGCTTCTTACAAATTATTATCGTCTTAGAGACAAGTTAATTCCTATGAGTAGTAAAAGAAGATTGGTCGTTAAACTAGTTTCTAAATCAATAAAAGAACCGCGTAAAATGATAAGAAGTTTGAATAAATCTAATTTGAAGAAATTACGATATTACATGAATACTGAAGATGTGGGGAACATAGGAAGCCGAATTGATAATTACATGAATCGACATGATGAAGTTAAACAAGTGGAAATTAAATTGATTGATTCCAATCAAGTAAAAGAGAAGATCGTATTTCCAATTTATGAAAAACCATTGGTTTCTATAATTATTCCTGTGTATAATCAATGGGACTATACTTACTCATGTTTAAAATCTATTGCAATAAATACAAATAGCATTACGTATGAAGTAATTATTGCTGATGATATGTCAACTGATGAAACTACCCATATAACAAGTTATATTGAAAATATTAGTGTAGTTCGTGATGGAGGCAATAGAGGGTTTTTGTTAAATTGCAACAACGCGACGAAACATGCAAAAGGGAAATATATTTTCTTTTTGAACAATGACACTAATGTTCAAGAAAACTGGTTAAAATATTTGGTGGATTTAGTCGAAAATAATAGTAAAATAGGAATGGTTGGATCCAAATTGGTTTATCCGGATGGTAGACTTCAAGAAGCCGGAGGTATCATTTGGAATGATGCAAGCGGTTGGAATTACGGCAGATTGGATGACCCGAGAAAACCTGAATATAATTATGTAAAAGAAGTGGACTACATTTCTGGTGCTGCAATCATGATTCGTGCGGATTTGTGGAATGTAATTGGTGGTTTTGATGAACGTTATGTTCCTGCTTATTTTGAAGACTCTGATTTAGCCTTTGAAGTCAGAAAGCAAGGATATAAGGTTGTGCTTCAACCGAAATCAATTGTTGTTCATTTTGAAGGTATTTCGCATGGGACTGATACTGGTTCTGGTATAAAAAGTTACCAAATTTCTAATAAAGAAAAGTTTATTGAAAAGTGGAAAATGGAATTGAATTCTGGCCAATTTGATAATGCTCAAAATGTATTTCTGGCTAGAGATAGAAGTAGGTTTAAAAAGACGATTTTAGTTATTGATCATTATGTTCCTCATTTTGATAAAGATGCAGGGAGCAGAACTGTATTTCAATACTTAAAGCTATTTAAAAGTATTGGGTTCAATGTGAAATTTTTAGGCGATAACTTTTTCAAACATGAGCCTTATACTTCAGCTTTGGAGCTAATGGGCATTGAAGTTCTGTATGGTAATTGGTATTCAAAGCATTGGAAGGATTGGATTAAGAGCAATGGAGAATATATTGATTTCACTTTTTTAAATCGCCCTCATATTGCAGAACAGTATATTGATACTATTAAAAGATATTCGAACTCAAAAGTTATTTACTATGGTCATGATTTACATTATTTGAGAGAATTAAGAGAATATGAGCTTATTAATAATTCTAAGTTACTTGATTCCTCGAAGGAATGGATGTTAAAAGAACTAGAAATATGTCGAAAAGCTGATATTGTCTATTACCCATCACAAGTTGAAGTTGATGAGTTGAAGAATCATATACCTAACCTCAATGTTAAAGCGATACCTGCATATATTTACGATGAGATTGAGAAAGCGACACCAAATTTCCAGGAAAGAATGGATCTATTATTTGTGGGGGGATTTGCACATAAACCCAATATTGATGCTGTTAAATGGTTTTTGGAAGAAGTATTCCCATTAATATTACAGAATATGAATGATTTGAAAATTTATATAGTTGGATCTAATCCACCAGATGAAATATTAAGTTATCACTCAAATAATATTACTATTACTGGTTTTGTAAGTGATGATGAACTGAATAATTATTATAGAAAATCGAAAATTGTAGTAGTGCCATTAAGGTATGGAGCTGGAGTTAAAGGTAAAGTGGTTGAAGCACTGTATCATCAGGTCCCTATTGTAACTACGAGCATTGGGGCTGAAGGTTTACCTAATATTGAATCCTATTTACTCACATGCAATGATCCTCAGGAGTTCGCTCAGAAGGTATTGGAGTTATATAACAATGATACATTACTAACTCAATATTCAAGAAATTCCTATAACTATGTTCAAAAATACTTTTCAGTAGAAAGTGTCCTTTCTACTATCTCATTAGATTTCAACATTGAAAGGAAACTTTAATTGATTATAAGGTCGAAAGCCCCTCTTAGGTTAGGACTTGCGGGTGGAGGGACAGATGTGTCCCCATACTGCGATGAGTTCGGTGGATATGTTCTAAATGCAACTTTAGATATGTATGCCTATTGCACGATTGAAACAAGTAATGATAATTCAATTTCATTTTATGCTGCAGATCGGAATGAGTTTTTTGAATCAAAAAGTTGTGGGAAATTAGAATTAGATGGACTACTTGATCTACATAAAGGTATCTATAATAGGATTATTAAAGAATTTAATCAATCAGTTCCCTTATCATTTAAAATGATAACATATTCTGATGCACCTGCAGGATCCGGATTAGGCTCATCATCAACAATGGTTGTAGCCATATTGCAAGCATTTGTCGAGTGGATGAATTTGCCACTTGGGGAGTATGACATAGCACATTTAGCTTATGAAATAGAACGGATTGATGTAGGGTTAAGTGGCGGCCGTCAGGACCAATATGCTGCGACATTTGGAGGGTTTAATTTTATTGAATTCTATGCGGAGGATCGAGTAATTGTAAACCCATTGCGTATAAAGAGCTGGGTTATTAATGAACTCGAAACTTCTATTGTTCTTTACTATACGGGAGCATCAAGAGAGTCTGCAAATATTATCAAGGAACAAGTTAAAAACGCAGAGAACAAGAATGAAAAATCATTGCAGGCCATGCATGAGCTAAAGGCAGATGCTTTAATTATGAAAGAGGCAATATTAAAAGGTGAGCTGCGGAAATTTGCTGAGTATTTAGGGAAATCATGGGAAGCTAAGAAAAGAATGGCTAGTTCCATCTCAAATAGTAACATCGATCGAATATATGATCTTGCAATGGAGTCCGGTGCATACGCTGGTAAGGTGTCAGGTGCCGGTGGTGGTGGGTTTATGATATTTATGGTAGATCCCGTCAGAAGGTTAAGCTTGATTAGAGAATTAAGAAAATTAGACGGAGAAGTTATAAATTTTCACTTTACTTCAGTAGGTACGGAAGGATGGAAAGCTTAAATGTTGCAAAATTTTATTAATAATCAAATAAGAGATTCATACGAGTTGAAGAAGACGATATTAAATAATTCTGAACTAACTAATTTAATTAAGGTAGTATCTGAGTTAGCAGTAAATGTCTATAAGAAAGGTAATAAAACATTAATTGCAGGCAATGGGGGGAGTGCTGCAGATGCTCAACATATTGCAGGAGAATTTGTTAGCAGATTCTATTTTGATCGACCAGGACTTCCATCTATTGCGCTTACTACTGATACGTCAATTTTAACAGCAATCGGAAATGACTATGGATATGAAGAATTATTTGCAAGACAGATTCAAGCTAATGGAGTAGAGGGAGATATGTTTATTGGGATATCTACTTCTGGTAATTCAAAAAATGTAATTAGAGCTCTTGAAGAATGTAAAAAGAAAAAAATAATAACAGTGGGACTTACAGGTGATACTGGAGGTAAAATGTTTGATCTTTGTGATTATTGTATAAAGGTGCCTTCAAATGAAACACCGCGCATTCAAGAATCACATATATTAATTGGACATATCATCTGCGCTGTTGTTGAAGAAGCTATCTTCAGAAAAGGGTTTTAATTTATGGAAGCAATTGTGTTGGCTGGTGGATTTGGTACAAGGTTAAGGAGTGTCGTATCTAACGTTCCGAAACCCATGGCACCAGTAGGAGGTATCCCTTTCCTCTGCTATATATTAGATTACTTGAAGAAATTCGGTATTAGTAGAGTAGTACTTTCAACTGGATATAAACATGAAATTATTGAAGACTATTTTGGTAAAGCATACAGGGGAATTGAGCTAGTTTACTCGGTAGAAAATGAGCCGCTTGGTACAGGTGGAGCAATTAGAGTCGCTTTAGAAAAGGTAAAATCAAATGAGGTCTTTGTATTGAATGGAGACACTTTTTTTCAAGTGGATCTTCATAAAATGAGAGAGTTTCAAACATCAAAGAATGCTGATTTGTCTATTTCATTAAAACTTATGAATCATTTTGATAGATACGGTACAGTTGAGGTTAGTCTAGATCGCATTATTGCTTTTCATGAAAAAAAGATAACCGCGGCAGGAATGATTAATGGAGGTATTTATTTACTAAAAAGCAATCTCTTTAATAACATAGTTCTTCCTGATAAATTTTCGTTTGAGAGTCAATTTTTGCAATTATATTTAAATAAACTTCAGTTTTACGGCTACTTATCTGAAGGATATTTTATTGATATTGGAGTACCTGAGGATTATATGAGAGCACAGAAGGAAATAGGTGAGTTTTTTGAATAAAGCACTTTTTCTTGACCGTGATGGTGTGATAAATGTTGAAAAAAATTATGTTTATAAAATTGAGGATTTTGAATTTGTAAATGGTATCTTTGAATTAGCAAAACATTTCGTAAATTCAGGATACTTAATAATTGTGATCACTAATCAAGCTGGAATTGGTAGAGGTTTTTATTCTGAAAGAGATTTTCATATTTTGAACAACTGGATGGTTAATGAATTTACAAAACAAAATATTAAAATAAACAAAGTATATTATTGTCCATATCACCCAATACATGGCATAGGAAAATATAAAAAAGATAGCTTCTTTAGAAAACCTAATCCAGGTATGATTTTAAATGCATTGCAATTATTTGATATTGATCCACAACAATCGATTTTAATTGGAGATAGTATTACTGACATCGAAGCAGGATTGAATTCCGGTATTAAACATAATATTTTAATTGGTAAACAATATAGTAATGACTTTGTTGATGCTTCTCTGATACTTGAGAACTTAGAACCTGATAAAATAATAAATTATTTGCGTGATTTCCCAAATATTAGGAGAATTTAATTATGATGATAACTATTGTTGCATTTGTGCAATTTTTACTTGCTCTAGTATACTTATCAATATTTATTGGTTGGGGTGTTATTCTAAACAAATATCTTCGAGTGAAAATTGATTCTGCTTTCGAAAGAATATTTTTCTTGTCAATATTAGGGATATCATTTGTAATATTATTCATTACTTTATTGGGCTTGTTAGGAATATTTTATAATTTTTTTGTGTTTATATTGCTAATTGGTTTAGTAGGCTTGAGGAAATTTAAGATAACAATTGTTGAATTAAAATGGACAAGTTTGATGTTGGGTATATTATTTCCTATTATGGTTTTAACACTTTACCCTGCTACTAGATGGGATGATATTAGCTATCATTTACCTATAGCACAGTCATTGCTTATTCATCATAAAATTATTTTTCAAGAATTCATAAGATATCCTGTTTTTCCAATAAATGGAGAGATATTCTTTTCTATTGGATTAGCCTTAAATCAACAAACTGCTCAATTAATGTCGTGGTTGGCTCTTTTCTTATTGTCATTAGGTTGTTTTTGTATAGTAGAACGAAAATTTTCAAAGATATATGGGTTACTTAGTTATTTATTATTGCTTTCGAATATTATTATTTTAATTTTAGGTACAATAAATTATATAGATATTGTTCTGAGTTTGTTCTTAACAGCAGGAATTTTGGCTTTCGTTAAATATATTGATGAAAATAATACAAAGTGGATATATTTGTCTGGTATTTTTTTGGGGACAGCCATTGGTGTGAAGTATACTGCAGCTATAATATGCTTATTAATGTGTATTATACTATTTACTATTACTAGGAATTATAAGTTACTTTTTAAATATGGTGTTCTTATCTCAATTATAGGGATTCCTTGGTATATAAGAAATTTAATTTATACAGGTAATCCAGTCTGGCCCTTTTTAAATTCTTTTTTTGGTGATAATTTTTTATGGAATGCAAGCGATTATATTGGTCAATACAATGATTTTAAGAGTCATGGTATAGATAAAACGTTAAATAATTTCTTGAAAATTCCATGGTATTTATACAAATCAGAAGAAGGAAGTTTCAATGTTTTAATTTGGATTGGATTAGCTTTCAATATTTTTTTCATTAAAAAGAAATCAAGTGAAAAAATTATGTTTATTATAGTAGCTTGTTACACACTTTTTTGGTTTTTATCTGTCAATTTATCACGTTATTATGTTCCTATAATGCCTACTCTTTGTATTCTTTCTGCATTTGGATTTAGTTATTTTTTAATTCAATTAAATGATAAAAAAATAAAATATTCTTTTATAGGAATTTTTATTATTGGTTTATTACTAATACAAGGTACTTATATAAATCATAGAATTAATGATTCAGGTCTGCCACCAATTAAAACTGAAGAAAAGGAGAGTTATCTGAGTGTAAGGCTTCCAACCTATAAAGCTACAAAAATAATATCAGAATTCAGTGGGACAACATACGGTTTATTCAATGAAAATATGTATTATTATGGAAACCAGAAATTAATTGGTGATTGGTTTGGAAAAGGAAGATACTCAGAAGTTTTAGGTATTCTTGATAAGCCTAAGGAACTAAATAAGTATTTATCTAGCTTGGGAGTCAATTATTTTCTAGTAAATAAGACAAGATTAAGTCCAGTTCAATTTCAAAATATCAAATTAGACTCAAGCTTCAAAAAAATTTACGAAGATAATAATACCCTAATATATCAGCTGATTAAATAGTAAGGAAGTGAAATGTGAAGATATTAATAATAGTACCTGCTTTCAATGAGTCGAGAAACTTAGTAAGATTATTGAAAAAATTTAAAAGTTTATCATTACAGTTTGATATTGTTGTAATCAATGATTGCTCAACAGATAATACTTCAGAGATAGCAAAAAAACACGGAGTTATTGTTATCGATTTACCTTGTAATTTGGGTATTGGTGGTGCTGTGCAAACAGGATATTTATATGCTAGAAATAACAATTATGATGTTGCAATACAAGTAGATGGTGATGGACAGCATAATCCTGAGTATATTGAAAATCTTATCGCACCTATTATTAACAGATCTGCAAATTTAGTAATTGGCTCAAGATATATTAAGAAAGAAGGATTTCAATCTTCATACTTGAGAAGAATAGGTATTAGTTATTTTAAAGGTCTAATACAAGTATTGTGTGGTAAAACTATTACAGATCCAACATCAGGATTTAGAGCATGCGATTCTAATATTATTAGTTTATTTGCAAGTAATTACCCAAAGGATTATCCTGAACCTGAATCTATTGTTTTTTTACTTAGAAATAACTTTAAAGTGTTGGAAGTTCCTGTAGTTATGAATGATAGAGAGGCTGGTAAATCATCAATTCGATCTTTTAAAACGATCTACTATATGATCAAAGTATCCTTAGCTATATTAATTGATGTTTTAAGAAGAAGGGCAACCAAAGTGGGGTTCGAAGAATGATACCGTATCATCTGCAAATTATTTTGTTTATATTTTCTATAAGTACTTTTTTAATGATAATAAATATGATCAGAAAATATAAGTTGGAACTACAATACGCTCTTCTTTGGCTATTTTTAAGTTTTGTAAATATATTACTAGCTTTGTATCCAAGTATATCAATTAAGTTAGCAGGTTTATTAAGCATTGAACTACCAGTAAATGCACTTTTTTTATGTAGTATTTTTGTAATGTTACTTATCCTATTTAATTTAACACTAGCTCTATCTAAATTCTCCAATAACACGAAATTCTTATCTCAACATTTAGGAGTGTTGAAACAAGAAGTAGAACAACTCAAAAAAACAATAAAAGAAATTGAAGATAACAAAGTAGGCAAATTATGAATTATTTACTTATATTATTGAACGTGTTGTTACTGGTTACAGGCCAAACTCTATGGAAAATAGGAGTTGAAAGATTTAATTTTAATAATTATAAACAACTTTATTTAGTTCTCAGTTCCCCTTTTATAATAACAGGATGCTTTTTATATGTTATTGCAACAGTCATATGGATTTTACTTTTATCAAGACTGCCTTTAAGTTTCTTATATCCATTACAAAGTTTGGCTTATGTAGTAGGGTTAATCATTGCTATATTTGTTTTTCATGAACATGTTACATTGACTAAGTGGATCGGAGTAGGTGTAATTTTAGTTGGGGTATACTTTGTTGCAAAATAAGTAATATACATTAAAGAAATTTTTTGATTTAATAGATACAATTGGAAAGGAGAGAGATACTAAATGAAAGGCATTATTTTAGCTGGGGGAACAGGATCACGATTATATCCATTGACAAAGGTAACTAATAAACACTTACTTCCGGTGGGTAAATACCCTATGATATTTCATTCGGTTTACAAACTTAAACAAGCAAATATTCATGATATTTTAATAGTTACAGGTAAAGAACACATGGGTGACGTTGTTAATCTTCTTGGTAGTGGAAAGGAAATGGGAGTCACTTTTACATACAAAGTACAGGATGAAGCTGGCGGTATTGCACAAGCACTTGGCTTAGCTGAGCATTTTGTTTACGATGACAAAATGGTTGTTATTCTTGGAGATAATGTTTTTAATGATGAGATATCTACTTATGTTCAGAATTTTAGAGAACAAGGGAAAGGTGCAAAAATATTGATTCGAGAAGTTCATGATCCACAAAGATATGGGGTGCCTGAACTGTTTGGTGATAAAATTATTGCAATTGAAGAAAAGCCGGAATTTCCCAAAAGTCGTTACGCAGTAACAGGAGTCTATATGTATGACAGCAAGGTATTTGAAATTATCAAAAAATTAAAGCCATCGGGTCGGGGAGAATTAGAGGTTACGGATGTAAATAACGCATATATTAAAAAAGGTGAACTGACCTTTGATCGGCTTGAGGGTTGGTGGACTGATGCAGGGACACATAATTCTCTTGTAAAAGCAAATGAGTTGGCAAAAGATTTAATATTTGGAGAAGAATTTGGCAAACTAAAGCTTTAATATTTCATTGCATTTCTGTTAAACCCTACATAGGTTCAGTGGCCAATTGATAATTCGTTTATTATCAGATGTGTAGTAAATAGTAAAGCCATCCTCTGTTAATATTGATAAATATAATAATTGTTAATTTCTATTTTATGATGATGGAGTTAATTAAGGAGGATCTATGGAACAGGGTTGTCCGTGTTGTAATGACAGTAAAGTAAAGTTTTTTACTAATAGACAAGAATATGATTATTTTAGCTGTAAACGCTGTGAATCAATTTTTATATCACCTGATATTTTGGAGAAAATAGATAATGGATACAGTGTAATGACATATGATGAAGGTTATTGGAAGACAGAATTAGCTAGTTCTTTTGAAAGAAGCTACGGTGTTGCTTTAGCAAGAATGAGTGAAGTGTTTTATTACGCAAGATCACAAATTAATCGATTTATAGATATTGGAACTGGACCAGGGTATTTCTTAGATGCAATTCATAAATTGCTTCCAGACAAAGCACATATTTTTTACGGTATCGAAAAATTTCCGCCATCGGATCTTGAAAATAGAACAAAGCATGAGAATTATTTCATTGGTGATATGGATGTTTTCAAAACAGAAAAGTTTGATGCGGGTATGTGTATTGAAGTGATAGAACACATAACACCAAACATGTTGAAAAGCTTATTAAGCAATTTAGCTTTAATAAGCAACGAAAATGCTGTTTATTTATTTAATACTGGTATGCCTGATTATGTAGTTAATGAAGACAATGAATATTTGGACCCTCATAAAAGGGGCCACATAGTAAGTTATTCGCTTAAGGCAATTAATATACTTGCATCACAGTTTGGGTTTAAAACTCATAGTATAAGAGGTAAAACTTGGGCATTTATTCTAGAATTTAAACCGAATCATAAAACAAGTGTAGAAATGGTAGACAGAATTTGGACGGCGGTCCCAGAGAACTTACAGACCCTGACAGATAAAAATATGGGAAGTGTACTTCGACTATTAGGTATGGAAACGAGTAGGGCATATTATTAAATGAATAGTTAAAATTAATACAAGTTAAATAAGTTAAATAAGTTAAATCAATAAAAAATTTATTAAATAATACTTTTACTTTAAGTATTGTACTAATGTAGGAGTGTGCCTTTACTCATGAAGATAATATCTACGAATTTAAAAGGATTATTTATTGTAGAGCCCGATGTCCATGGTGACAATCGGGGCTTTTTTATGGAGAGTTACAGTCGCGCGAAATTTGCAGAACTAGGAATTGAGCATGAGTTTATTCAAGATAATCATTCTTTATCAGTGGAAACCGGTGTATTGCGAGGACTTCACTACCAGCTGAATCCAAAAGCCCAAACGAAGCTCGTTAGAGTGGTATCAGGAGCTATTTATGATGTTGCTGTAGATATTCGCAAGAATTCTCCTACTTTTGGAGAATGGGTAGGAGTCATTCTTAGCGAGGCTAATAAACGACAACTTCTTGTTCCCCAGGGGTTTGCTCATGGTTTCTGTACGATTGTTCCTAATTCACAGGTACTATACAAAGTTGACGAGTACTACTCGCCTGAACATGATAGGGGAATTCTTTGGAGCGACCCAGCAATAGGTATAGATTGGCCAACATCTAATCCTATCCTGTCTGATAAAGACCAGAAGCACCCACTGCTCCAAGATGCGGAAATAAACTTTTAAAAATGGGAGTCATACTCATATGAAATTACTTGTAACTGGTGGAGCCGGGTTTATCGGCAGCAACTTTGTACATTATATGTTAGATCGTTATCCTAGTTATGAAATCATTAATTTGGATGCGTTGACGTATGCGGGAAATTTAGAGAACCTCAGATCAATTCAAGAGAACAGCCATTATACTTTCGTTAAGGGTGATATCACAAACATAGAATTAGTGAACAGTCTGTTCGATCAGGGTATCGATACGGTTGTTCATTTCGCCGCGGAATCACATGTGGATCGAAGTATTTTGGAACCAGATGTCTTCGTGAAGACGAACGTACTTGGCACACAGGTTTTACTTGAGGCTGCTAGGAAGTATGCAGTTAAGAAATTTGTCCATGTCTCTACGGATGAGGTATACGGAACGCTTGGTGAAACAGGTCTTTTTACTGAAGAAACTCCGTTATCTCCTAACAGTCCTTATTCAGCTAGTAAAGCAGGTTCGGATCTTCTAGTGCGCGCTTATCATGAGACATTTGGATTACCGATTAACATTACTCGTTGTTCCAATAACTATGGACCTTATCAGTTCCCTGAAAAGTTAATCCCATTAATGATTGCAAATGCATTGAACGATAAGTCTCTCCCTATTTACGGAGACGGTCTTAATATTAGAGATTGGCTTTATGTTGAGGATCACTGTAGTGCGATAGATCTTGTTCTACATAAGGGTATCAATGGTGAGGTTTACAATATTGGCGGGAATAACGAGAGAACAAATATTCAAATCATACAAACTATCCTTCGTGAATTGGGTAAACCAGAGTCGTTGATTCAATATGTTAAAGATCGTCCGGGTCATGATCGTCGTTACGGTATTGATGCAACTAAGATTACAGAGGAGCTTGGGTGGAAGCTGAAGCATAATTTTGAGACGGGTATTCATGAAACGATTCGTTGGTACTTGGATAATCAAGATTGGTGGAAACGAATTCAGACGGGTGAATATCAAAAATATTTTGCAGAGCAATATGGCTCGCGACTTGGTGCCGGAAAATGAGAATAGTAGTTACCGGGGCTAATGGTCAACTTGGGCGGGATGTTGTAAAACTGCTGCTAGGAGCTAAGCATGAGGTTCACGGTTTTGGGAGAGAGCAACTGGATATTACCAATGAAAATCAGTGTCTAAAGGTTCTAAAAGCTTTGAAGCCAGATGTTATCATTCATAGTGCTGCGTACACGGCTGTTGACCTTGCCGAGACGGAAGAAGCAATAGCTTATCGAGTCAATGCTGATGGAACTAAGAATCTTGCCGTGGCTTCAGAGAGCATAGGGGCGAAATTTTGCTATATTAGCACGGATTACGTGTTTGATGGTACCGCTACGAATGCATACAGAGAGGACGATAATACCAATCCTCAAAGTATCTATGGGAAGTCTAAAAGAGCTGGTGAACGGCATGTCGAATCGCTATCATCTAAGCATTTTATCGTGAGAACTTCATGGGTTTATGGGATTTATGGGGCTAATTTCGTGAAAACCATACTGAATCTGGCAAAAACCAGAGATTCTTTAAAGGTTGTCAGTGATCAATTCGGTTCACCGACCTATACAGTCGATCTTGCTTTATTTCTTGAAAAACTTATACAGACTGACCGTTATGGCATTTATCATGCTTCTAATTCGGGCGTTTGTTCGTGGTATGACTTTGCTTGTGCCATTTTTGAAGAAAGTGGCGTGAAGATAAAGGTAGATCCTTGCTCAACGGAAGAATTTCCGCGACCTGCTCCAAGACCACGAAATTCTGCTATGGAACATGAAGCAATTCGTGCTAATGGTTTTGAGGATTTACGACCTTGGCGTGAGGGGCTTAGGGCGTTTTTGAATGAGCTGGAAGAGAGTAAATAGTAATCGGAGCTGTCAGTATGCCTAATAGGTGACTGATGGCTTTTTGTGCGCATAGCTAATTATCTATGTGTCGTTTTCTTTCGGCTTCATGTTGCGTATAATGAGAAGAAAGAGGAGGCGTGAAATGGCTAAATCACTAAATAATGAGACAACGAAAAGTATTTTGGAGCTTTTAAGGAAAGCAGGTATTTCCGGTAAAAAAGTTACATTGGATGTTGATTTGGATCATGAGACTGTTGAAGTCATGAATACTTCGAATACCATTTTAAAAGACTTATTAAACATTCCTAATTTGGTTCCTGAAGATAAAAGAATAGAAGTGTCTGAAAATATACACAATGCTCGAGAGGATTGGAGCAGATGAGGCCGGTTATTTTGCTGTTGCCGCTGAATCATAATGCCCAAAAGCTGACGGAATTGCCTGTCCAGGGATTGACGAATATAATGACCGTATCACAGTAAAGGAAAAGGACGCCTCCATAAAACGTGTACCTGTTAGCGCAGGTACACCGGAGACATCCTCTCACAAAAAATAACATGGTCATTGTATCAAATTATGAGCTGGTTGAGAAGGTCACCGGCGTTTTTTGTTAGGTGTGTGGAAATCGTGCCTTGCCCCTGTTGTGGCGAAGGACTTAAGGTTATTGGTAGT
>NZ_AUGY01000062.1 GCF_000422905.1 Paenibacillus alginolyticus DSM 5050 = NBRC 15375 | reverse complement strand
ATGGTATGTCGAAGTTGTTCTTGCTGCTCCTTCGTTAGTCGCTCAGGGGCTCCAGTTGAATAATTCATTTGCAGTCCGGCTATTCCAGCCTCACGATAGGCACGCATATATTTATAGACGGTTCGTTCCGTTCTGCCGATGATCTCTGAAATCTCTAGAGCATTCTTACCTTTCAACTGCAGATAAATGGCTTGATACCTCTCAAACATGCGCCGATCTTTCTCTTTTTTCATCAAAGCTTCAATCTCTATAAATGCTTGTGTCGATTCCATATGTCCACCGTCGTTTTTAGATTTTGTATCTTTATTTCAACGGCATGGGAATGAATTCCTTTAGTTCAACTTATATAGCTGTTCACAATGGAGGTCCAGAAAGTAGAGTTGATGCTTTGAAAGAATTTTACTTAAACAATAAGGATAAGGATGGTTGCCCAGAACTAGTGCTTGTTGATGCAACTCCTAAAGAAAGTGCTAGTAAGTACAAGCCGAAAGAGGAATGAAGAAACTCAGATGATTTCATAGCGGTGGATTCACAGGATTATGCAAGCTAGAGATAATCGCGGAGATTGCTTCGGTGGTATAAGTGGTAGGGGCGGGTTAATAGTTAGCATAAGCAGGTAAACTCCTGAAATACATTAAGTTAACGACTGTCGAGAGATAACATGAAAAATTTTAGGAAAAAATTGGATGGTAGCTTGTGAGCATTTTAAAATAAGGAGAGTGAAATTGTATGGCTGATCGGCCTTCTAGCTCATTAGATAGTGCAATTCGTAAGTTTGAATCAGTTGAAGCGAACTTAAGTAAACTTGAGCGTATATGGGGAGAGCTATGCGAAATCATATCAGAGGGGTATTCATTTAATTCATCAGATATAGAGTATGAAGGGCTTCGCCGTTCCTACAGTCACATACTAAATCATCTACCTAAAATTGAAGGTTGGAAACCTGACACTGAGCCATATGATCTATTGAGTATAGCACAGAATCGAATAGATGCTATGGAGATTGATGAGATAAGCGCCATTCATTCGATTGAAAGATGGATTGATGAGCCAGGATCTGAATTGGGAGAATATCGGTTTAAATTTGATATTATGAGAAGACAGCTTGTCAGAGATGCGGTAAGTGAGGTTTTCGCTGAAATTGATACTATTTTAATAGTTCTAGAAGCAACGTATGGGGAACAAACAGAGCATTATGAATTATTTAATGCTAGTGAGTGGGAGCATTTGAATCAAAAAATCCAAGAGTTGAATACGCTGCTTGGAAGTAGTGTGAGGCGCCCACCAGAATGGGATAACTTAATGAGACATCTTTCTTGGGGCTACTTAAGTGATCTACAGAATATTAAGAATAATATATGGCTTATTGTAAAGGAGGTCTTAACGAAAAATCTCTACAACCATAATGAGCCGTTACCAACAGATATAGACGATTTAGCAGACATCATAGTACAAAAGCCAAGAGGTTCCATAGTAACAAAACTAAATTGGGAGAAGTTGAGTCCCGATAGGTTTGAGAGACTGATATATTCACTTATTGTTTCTGAGGAGGGTTATGAAAACGCAGAGTGGTTAATGCATACAAATGCATCAGATCGAGGGAGAGACTTATCTGTAACAAGAATTATTAAAGATGGTTTAAGTGGGATATATAGACGAAGGGTGTTAATACAGTGTAAGCATTATCTTACAAAGAGTATTAATCTTGCCGAAGTTGCCTTAATTAAGGAGCAGATCAAACTTTGGGAGTCGCCGCGTGTAGATGTTATCGTTTTTGCTACATCTGGCAGATTCACCGCGGATGCTGTTGCTTTAATTGAAAAGCACAACCAGTCAGATTCAGCACTTACAATAGAAATGTGGCCTGAGAGTCATCTTGAAAGCCTTCTAGCTAAGAGACCTGCACTTATCGCAGAATTTCAACTAAGGTGATATGATACAAAAATCCCTAAAGAGGGAGAAAAGGGCAGGTAATTTATGAGTTTCTATACCGAAGCTACAGCACTAGCACTAAAGAATCCCAAGACTATAGTAGACATTGAGTTGATGTATGAAAGATGTTTAACGTACGCGCCTGGAACAAATGAACATCGAGTTTTACTTTATGAAGATGGAAGTACTTTTTATCATAGAATATTTATCGGTAGTACTGAACTTGCGGATGTTCGTAAGGGAAAGGCAGTTATTATTGCAAAGACAAGGGAGTTCAATAAGGAGGATGTAACTAATATTGAATCTTTTATAGAAGCGAATACTAAGTCTGCTATACTCCAACTAAAAGAATTAGCTTGAATAATGTAGTATTTATATTAATGGATAACGTACCGCGTACTATCGGTTGCTTAGTAGGAACTAGAAGTTATGTTACAGGGATACATATCAAACAATATCTTATTGAAGGGTTAATCGTAACTGTCACTATATGATGAAACACAAAGGTTAGCTGATAATTCGGAATAATTTACCTGCGATTCTAATAATAAGATCTTTGGCCTATAATCACATATAGGTAATAATTATGGTGATGCCTGCTGGAATAGAGCTCTTAAGTTATTATATAAAGCGGAGATCATCCAGTATTACAAATAAAATATTTGATGAAGGTGGTTACTTTCAATGTCTAATTTTGATCAAATACCATTTGCAGCGGAATTCGCTGAAAACCCTGAGCCAAGATGTCCGTGTATACTTCTTCTAGATACCTCCGCGTCAATGAATGGTAGGCCTATAAGTGAGTTAAATAATGGACTCATCGCATTTAAAGATGAGCTAATCGCAGATAGTATGGCTATAAAAAGAGTTGAAGTGGCTGTAGTTGGATTTGGTCCAGTACAGGTTATATCAGATTTTCAAAGTCCCGACTTATACTACCCACCGACACTATCTGCTAATGGAAATACACCCATGGGTGGTGCAATTGAACAAGCAATTGACATGCTGAACTCTCGTAAGGAAATATATAAGCAAAACGGTGTATCCTACTACCGCCCTTGGATTTTTTTAATCACTGATGGTGCACCTACGGATAACTGGCAAAGAGCCGCTACACTTGTGAAAGAAGGAGAAACTTCAAAAGCATTCATGTTCTTTGCAGTTGGAGTGGAAGACGCAGACATGAATACTTTAAGACAAATCTCTGCTAGAGACCCAATCAAACTAAAAGGCTTAAGATTCCGAGATTTGTTCTCCTGGTTGTCAAATTCTTTGAGCTCAGTTTCTCATTCAGCTCCAGGAGATCAATTACAACTTCAGAACCCAGTTACACCAGAAGGTTGGGGGACTATCTAGTGGCAACATGGAGGTACGCCAACGCATCTGTCATTGGGACCTCTCATATAAAGGGCGGAAAACCCTGCCAAGATTCATCAGCTTGTGAGGTACTAAATGATTTGAATGGAGAACAAGTTTTAGTAGCAATAGCTTCTGACGGTGCTGGGAGTGCGCAACACTCGGCTATTGGATCGGCTTTGGCTTGCTCTCTATTTATTGACGAGATGCGAGCCTTTTTAGAAACTGGTAATGAAGTCAAGACACTGACGAAAGAGTTTTATGAAGAGTGGATCTTAAGGTTTCAAAACGAGATACAAGTCAGGGCAGCAGCTATGGAACAGGCAACTCGTGAATTTGCTTGTACATTTATCTCAACGGTGATTTCTAATGATACTGCTGTTTTTGCACAGATTGGTGATGGGGCGATCGTAGTAGCCTCGCCAGATGATTACGATACATATACGTGGGAGTTTTGGCCCCAGCAGGGCGAATACGAAAATACGACTTATTTTGCCACAGAGTCAAGGGCTAAAGAGAAGCTACAATTCAGTATTCATGCTGGAAAAATAACTGATGAGGTCTCGTTGTTCACTGATGGGTTGCAACGATTAGCATTGCACTATCAATCACAGAGTGCTCATACTCCATTCTTTCGTCCCTTTTTTAATGCCCTTAGAATACAAACGGAGATGAGGACAGAAAAGTTTGTGACTTCACTAGCTGCTTTCCTATCATCGAGTCAAATTAATGATCGTACAGATGATGATAAAACTCTTATTTTGGCTACGCGAAGAAACCCTCCTTCGAATAGAGATGATAAATGATGACAAATACGATCACTAGTAATGGAAAAACTGTCTACCTAGGGGTTGAATTGGGCAAGGGTGGGGAAGGTTCCGTATACGAGGTGAAATCGGACCCAACTGTAGTTGGAAAAGTGTATCATCAATCAATTAGCCAGCTAAAGCAAGAGAAAATAAAGACTATGGTTGGTTTGAAAAATAAATCGCTACTTAGCTTTACCACTTGGCCAGTAGATGTTCTTTGGAATAGTAACAATCAAGTTATTGGGTTCTTAATGCCAAGGCTCGTAGGTAAGGCAATACATAGTTTGTATAGTCCAAAGACTAGATTGAATGAATTTCCTAAGGCAACATTCCCCTTTCTTATTCATACGGCAACCAATTTAGCTCGTGCATTTGCAACTGTGCATGAAAGCGGTCATGTTATTGGTGATGTCAATCATGGGAACTTCTATGTAACTGATAATGGAACAGTTATGATAGTTGATTGTGACAGCTTCCAGATTGTATCGCGTGGAACTCAATACAAATGCGATGTCGGTATACCAATGTATCAGCCGCCTGAGTTTCAGAACATCTCTTCGTTTAGGGATGTTGATCGAACCACGAATCATGATAATTTCGGCTTGGCAGTATTTATATTTCTACTGCTATTCATGGGAAGGCATCCGTTCTCAGGCAGATATCTGGGTCCTGGAGATATGCCAATTGAAAAAGCGATCAAGGAGTTTAGATTTGCATATAGTAACTCTGCCGCGACAATGATGATGCAACCTCCTCCAGGCACACTCTCATTAAAGGCATTGCCATCGAGTATTGGAGCCTTATTTGAGAGAGCGTTCTCTAAGGAGGGCACAGGATATGGACGCAGACCAAGCGCTAAAGAATGGGTTGCAGTCCTAAGTGATTTGTCTAATCAAATGAAAAAATGTTCTCATAAAGAAGAGCATAGTTTTCCTAACATATTGGGCACTTGTCCCTGGTGTGAGCTTGAAGGAAAGACAGGCGTAGTACTTTTTCCAACGCTTTTAGCAATGAGCAGTCAATTTCTTAGTACTTTTAAATTGGATGCTGTATGGGCTCAAATCGTAGCGGTATCCTCGCCTGGCGTGGCTCCTGGTTTACCTATCGTGTCCTTAAACGGTATTAATCCGTCTCAAAAAGTTATAGAAAAAGCAAGAACCCGAAAAAGGAAGAAATTTTTATCTGTCATTCCTTCCGTTTTAGGCGTAACACTGTTTTTTTTGTACCCTACAGGGTGGTTTTTCATTGTGATAGCAATCGTAATTTTTACACTAGCACTAAGAGACAGTGACGGTAGCCAGTTGAAACAAGAAGTACTCCAAAAGCACAAAGAGGCGGAGCAAGCCTGGGAGCAATTGTCGGTAAGATGGGCGAGAGAAGCAGGTCATGAGGCATTTACTAAGAAGTTGAATGAACTAGAGAAGGCAAAACGAGAATATCAAGGGCTTGTCGGTCTGAGGAGCGATAAGATAAAACAACTTGAATCACAGCAAAAGAATACGCAGTTATATGCTTATCTCCAACGTTTTAGAATCGAAGATGCTAAAATAGAAGGCATTGGTCCAAGTAGAAAAGCTACGCTTGAATCGTTTGGAATAGAAACAGCGGCGGATATAAATGCCAATGCCATAAGACAGGTACCTGGATTTGGACCATCGTATACAAGGAAGCTGACGGATTGGCGTAGCAGGGTAGAACGTAATTTTGTGTTCAACCCTAAGTTAGGTGTACCCCAATCGGATATCGCCAACGTAGATCGTGATATGGCTGCGATGAGAAAAAAGTTGGAGCAGGAATTGCTAGCAGGCCAGTCGCAGTTGGCGCAAATTTCTAATCAAATCAAAGTTAGAAGAAATGCTATCTGGTCTGAATTGTTGAATTGTGCCAATAGATTGGCTCAAGCTGATGTTGATCGTAAGGCACTGTAGAGTAATAGGAAAGGATAAAAGAGTATAAAGTTTTCTTGGGTGGAATTTATAACTGTGAATGGCGATATGGACAAGTCATTGAAATGTACCACTAGGGTAGTCATTGGTGAGAGAGTATCTAAAAGATGCTCTCTTTCTCTGTGTTTAGGTTTTTTGTAAGGCTTGGAGGCTGTTAGAAACCCTTGAGATGACTTGGCTTGTGGCCATTGCTGTTGTTGAATAGTATGACAATCTGTCACAGGTTAAATATACAAGGACAAATCATATGAGAGTAAGTTGTGATGGTAGATTATGAATTGATTCCGTGTTAACCTAGCAGTAATGACATATTTAGGATGGAGATTGAGCAAAGCCGAATTAGTTGAAATTAGCTGCTTCAATAAGCAGACGGTGAGGTAATCCCCTCGAGCTGGTATCAAATAAGCACATCGACATCCAATATCTTTGTATGACAAAACGTTAAAGTCCGAGTTAGTAGATACTAAGAATGATGAGGGAAGTAGGGCTTTACAATATTTTAAGCAGAATCGCGGTAACACAAGTATTTGTATGTTGCGCGAAGTGAATAATGCATAATAGTGATTCTTATTTGGATTGAGGTGAGAATTGTGATTACGAGTCGCTCTGAAGATTACCTGCGAAGTCTGATAAACGAGCTGAGGGCAATAGCTAATGAAACAGAATGGGTTGAATTTAAACATAACAACAAGGACCCAAAGGTAATTGGCGAGTACATATCTGCTCTGAGTAATGGGGCGGCGTTACATGGTAAAAGTCATGGATATATGGTTTGGGGATTGGACGATGAAAGTCACGAAATTGTTGGTACAAGTTTTGAGCCTAAGAATGCTAAGATCGGAAACGAGGAACTTGAAAACTGGCTTTTAAAGTTGTTGAATCCTCGAATAATGTTTGTTTTTCATGAAGTTAGCACAGATTATGGTAAAGTGGTCATGCTAGAGATCGAACGCGCCGCAGGTAGTCCTGTTCAATTTCAAGGCGTCGAATATATTAGAATTGGTTCCTATAAGAAAAGTCTAAAGGAGCATCCTGCTAGGGAGAGGGATCTCTGGCGTGTATTTGATCATGTTCCGTTTGAGGATAGAGTTGCAGCTGAACATGTTCCAGAGTCTGATGTATTAAAGTTGCTCGATTATCCTTCTTACTTTGAATTGCTTGATGTTGCACTGCCAGAAGATAGAAAGCGCATCTTAGAGAGATTATCGCAGGACTCGATGATTTCACGGTGCGATGCAGGTGGATGGAATATTACGAATCTAGGAGCAATTCTCTTCGCTAAAAAGCTTTCTAACTTTAAGCATTTGAGTCGTAAATCTGTTCGAGTTATTGTCTATAGCGGTAAGGATAGAATTGAAACTCAACGAGAACAGGAAGGGGCGAAAGGTTATGCATCAGGGTTTGAGGGTCTTATTGGGTTCATTGACAATTTGTTACCACGAAATGAAGTCATTGGCAAGGCGCTTAGAAAAGATGTGCCGATGTATCCAGAACTTGCGGTACGTGAGTTAGTAGCGAACGCGATCATACATCAAGATTTCTCGATGCGAGGAACGGGACCTATGATCGAAGTCTTTTAGACGTGTAGGAATATGTGAGGAACGGGGGAGCGGGTTCGACAAGGTTGTATTTCAGACAGAACTTTATCAACTTCCAGCTCCCGTCGTTGAAGTGACTGATGAACATACGCGGGTGACATTGTTCACGCATAAACCATTCAATACTATGGAACGTGAAGAACGAATCAGGGCATGCTACCTACACGCTTGCTTAAAATACGTTACGAAGGAATACATGACTAACGCAAGTTTGCGCCAACGATTCGGTATAGATGATAAGGGCATATCCAATATTTCTAGAGTTATTAGAGATACAGTCGATGTGGAACTAGTAAGGCTCAAAGATCCTGGCACAGCTCCTAAACATATGAAATATGTTCCATTCTGGGCGTAGGTACTGAGTTCTTTTCTTTGATGAGTTTAACTTGCAGCTAACTTGCACGAAAGCTTGTTATGAGTATATTTAGATAATGCGCTTTGTCGGAAAGCTTATGGTATAGCGGTTTCAAGGTGATCACATACTATTACATTTAACTTGCATGTAACTTGCAGATCACACGTTTTAAGTCAAATGTTATGCCATAGTTAAGTGGCTGGAGATAGATCAGTTACAATGTTTAGTTATGATTGTTAGTAGGAGTTACGGGGCGCTGCTTGGGTGACATCAAAACTGTGACTACACCCGTAGATGCCTGTGTTGCGATATTTCGGACAGGGGTTCGACTCTCCTAACCTCCATACAAAAGAAAAGCACCCGAGAGGGTGCTTTTCTTTTGGGCAATTCAATTTGCTGTCATCCCGATAGGCTTCTTTATTGTCGAGTTGAGAAAAGCAATAGTAGGCAAGAAGAGACAAATTTGAGAAAATGAGAGCATGAACGGCACAAATCATTTAACATTCAAGATACATCATATAGTTAAGAAAGTAGAGATACATAAATGAAATTGAAAGTAATTGAGAATAGCATAGATCCTATCATTCTTGAGCGCGGGGTAAGGTATCGAGAGAATGGTCATATTCTATCCATTGAAGAGGTGGGGCCAGGATTGTACCGAGCTGAAGTTGAAGGGAATGAGCTTTACGATGTGGAGGTTCAGCTTGGCTCCCGCGGTGAAGCGGTATATACAGGGTGTGACTGCCCTTACGATATGGGGGCAATATGTAAGCATGTGGCTGCTGTGCTTTTGGAAATTAGAGACGAGCTATCTCAAAGGGAAACAGCCTCGGATCCTTCTAAATCTAAGCCCTCAAGTAAAGTAAATTTAACTGACGAACTGTCTAAGCTTAGTAAAGAGGAGTTGGTTGCGCTACTTGTCCATTTTTCGAAAGAGATTAAGGAAGTAGAGCAAATTCTTACTCTGAAATTTCATGACGCCAGCAGTGACGAGGGTTTAGCCCAATATATAAAAATGATTCGATCCTATGTGAAGATGAACTCCGATCGACATGGTTTTGTGTCTTATCGCAACGTGTCTTCTGCTGTAACTGGTGCTGAACTGGTTATGGAAAAAGCCGAGGAAGAATTGGAAAAAGGACAGCGTCTGTCTGCTGTTAAAATAAGCTTTTGCATTTTGCATGAGATGGGGGAATTGCTTCGGTCATGTGACGATTCTGATGGCATCGTAGGCGGGATGATTCAGCAGTGTTTGGATTTAGTTCATGATGTAGCTTGTGATCTCGAAAGCAATTCCGAACCAGATAGATCCGCTATGTTGCAGCTGCTGCTCAAAGAGGCATTTCATACGAACCTCGAAGATTGGAGTGAGTGGCAACTATCTCTTTTGCAAAGTGGCGCTTGCCTGATAAAGAATGATAAGGAGAGGACAGAGTGGGAACAGCAAGTAGTGAAATTAGAAGAGAAAGAGAAACGAAATTCCTCATATGGATCGTATATTGCTGAAAATGTTGCTAAGCTCCGGTATCAAGTGATTCAGAAGTTTGATGGTGAAGAACAAGCAATGAAATTTTTACAAGATCATCTCGAATTTACCGCTTTTCGTAAAATGGCGATTGTTACTGCTATGGAACATCAGCAATATGATAAGGCTTTGCTGTTAGCCGAGGAAGGCGAGCGTCATGATACAAGAAAAGGTTATCCGGGTCTAGTTGATCAGTGGAAAAGGTTTCGCTATGACATATATCAGCTTACTCACCAAGTTGAAAATCAAAAAAAGCTGGCGGAGGAATTTGTAGTATCGGGTGAGTATTCCTATTATGAGCAATTAAAAGAATTATTTAGCAAGGATGAATGGTCATCTGTGTATGAAAGGATTTTAAGCAATCTGGAAAATAATCAGAGAGGAAATTGGCGTGTAGATTCCTTGTACACTCAATTACTTATAGAGGAGAAAGAGACACGGAGGCTGCTAAATTATGTCAATACGCATAAAAGTTATGTAGTGGACTTCTATAAGCATCTGGTAGGTGAGCATGCAGAAGAAGTGTTTGGATTGTTTGTCCAACACATTGTGGAGGAAGCAGCTAGAGCAACAAATCGAAAAGCTTATCAGAAGGTGTGTCAAATTATCCGTCAACTGATCAAAGCCAAGGGATCGGTTCATGCGGAAAAGTTAATACAACAGTTTCGTCTTGTTTATCCGAATAGAGCTGCATTCATGGATGAATTGCAAAAGATTAAGTCATGAAATAAAAAGATGCTCTTCATGGTATAAAAAAAGCTTTCAGAAGAAGATATCCAAACGTGGATGAATCACTATGAACTGGATTACAATGAATTGAGCGAAAAGCACAAAAATAATCATGCTTTGACCATGGAAGGGCGTAATTCGTTTGAATAGACAAGAATTGCAGAAAAAGGTTCATCATACGGTCCATCAATTGATCTGGGAAAAAGGGTATGCGAGCCCACTGGATTTGTTCTTGAAGATGGAGAAGATCTCTCCAAAACTTGTAGAGGAATGGCGATTCCGAAGGGTTCCCTACCTAGAGAGGGTCCTTCATGGGAATTTGGGTCAATTCAGCTTCATCATGAAAGAATTCCGGAAAACGGCAAGAGAGTTGAACCTCAAAGAATCATATAAACCCTATATGTCCTGGGGAAAAGGGGCGAAAAGTCAGCTGCGTTTCTCGAAATCAGGTGACTACCAAGTTGAACGACACTATTCCACTCGTTATGTGAAACCTCCAATACCGGGACAAGCCCAACTTAACCCCGCTTTAGAGGGGGTTAATCAGGAGTAAGGAAGTGATGATGCGTGAATGAAAATGTGAAGACGCAAAAAACAAAGGAGTTAAACACATACAAGCAGCTTAACTCCCTTGTTCATTAAATTATTCATAAAAGCATTGATTTTTCTTGGATATAGGACCTTTCCATTCCTCTTTCCTCGTTACTTCTGGATAGCCTCTTCATTTAACATCAAGGATGATAGCTACTTGCGAGGGATGATATATGGCGCCAATCCCATTGCAATGACTTGATGCCCCCGATCATTGGGATGGATGGGCAAAGATCCGCTTAACGCATCTTCGATCTTTCCTTTTTGATATCCATAAATAAGATCTGCTTGTTTTCCTTCGAACCAAGTATGAGCGGGAGCGATAGCTGCGTCGTAACTTTGGGCGAGCTCGTTCGTTAAATGATTTAATCGGTCTATCGACTCGATCGCAAGAGGACTGTTCGGAAATGGATTGTACTGCGTGCAGCAAATAATTCGGGCATGGCTGCAATTTTTTATTTGAGATAGAATAGCACTTAAATTTCGCTTATAGCTGGTTGCAATTTGTTTTGCATTTAATGGTTGCTGGCTTCTAAGTGAAAACAGCGCTGCGTTTGCTAAATCCACGCCCCCAATCCATATAGAAACAACAGCAGATTGTCTAATCATTGAGGCCCCTTCCCATATGACTGCATCCAACAGATCATAACTACTCCAACCAGGCCGAGCCAAAACATACCCAGTTACCCTACGGGAGCGTGAATTTAAAGTAGATACAGTCAATTGCGTATAGGCCTTTCTCAAAGAGGAGGCATCTTCCCCAAATGTAATGGAGTCTCCAAGAGCTGTATAGATCATAAGATATCACCAACCCCCTTTTAATCATGCATACAACGTTGAAACCGAGTAACACTACTTTACCAGCTTTTCAGACCTCAGCAGCATTTCTCGTAAAACGGTAGCGACTCGACTTTTCCTATTCTTTGTTTTCTTTTTGATCCATCGTAATGACTTTTTGTGTGCATGGGTATTATTTTGTTGGAAGAACTGTTTGGCTGAAATTTTTAGTGTTTTCTTCAACAACAGTGCGGACGAACGTGTTAACTTAGATCGGATTCCCTTGCGCAATACCCTTAGGGTATTTTTGTAAGCCTCGAAATCCTCCGATGGAGGTAATAGTGTGAATAAATTTAACGAGGAGTCATTAAATCCGTAGGTTTCAAACATGATTTTCAAATTTTCTGTATTGATAATATTTCCTCTGAAGTAGTTTGGATGTTCCTGGTGATATCCGACAACTTCTTTAATGGAATAAAAAGGGATTTTCAGTTGGTGCAACCTGTAGCCAAGCTCCCAGTCTTCGAGTCCATAGAGTACAAACCGTTCATTGAATCCTCCAATACGAGTCAATTGGCTGCGTCTGATCGATACACAACGAGTAACTAATAACATCCAAGGAGCTACATCTGTTTTGGCAAGTTGCTTTTTGACATTTGGGGGTACTTTTGTGGGGATAACCAATTTGGACAAGGCTACGGTTTGATAAAGGATATCTTCTGGCGTTACTAGCGGAATAATTTCATTCGCTGCTTCAAAGTCTGGATTCCATAAATTGGATTGTGTAAGTCTATTTCGAAAATGTTCTTTTTCCTCGGGGGAGAAGTCAGGGTAATAATGGGTATAAGCATCATCCCACGAGTAAGGAATGCCTGAAAGCACGGCTTTGGGATATTTGCGGTGATATCGGCTCACAATTTTAATAAATTCAGGTAAAACCAAAAAGTCAGCATCGCAGAAGATGACGTACAGCCCTTTCGCATGGCGCAGCCCCAAGTTTCTAACGGCAGATCGACCGCGTTGTTCCTGATGGGATACATAGATAAGGGGGTAGGATGCTTGGAAGCCTTCGACCATTGCCTTCGTTCCGTCTGTAGAACCGTCATCAGCCACAATCACTTCGAATAGATGCTTCGGATATGTTTGTGTTTCAAATGAAACGAGCGTGAGCAAAAGCTGCTGGGCTCTATTAAAGGTAGGAATGATGATGCTGTAGCGGATAGCCAATGTGATCTCCCCCGACCATTTTTTTTTAGAAAACCCTTCAATTAGCAGATAAAATAATAACAATATATTCAATGACATTAGCATGGTATAGACAAACATCCTTTAGGGTTCGAAATATTGAGATTTATTGCTTGAAATGTATAGAACAAGTGTGTCACTATAGAAGCTACATAGGCTAGCAAAATTGTTTGTCGCAAAACGAACTTTATTATAGACACATTTGAATAATGGTGATTTAGGATGAAATATTCAGGAAGAATCGTTATTATGTCGTTCGTAATAATATTGATCTTGGCCATAAGAATATATGGCAATCTTTATTATAACTATCCCTCTCTTCAATTTCCCTTATTTGGAATTTTTGTTGTATTTGCTAGCTGGTTGCTAGGCACTCAGTATGATAAATTAAAGTTTCTTTCGGAAAAAGATAGTCTAACCACACTGTATAACAGGAGATTTATACTGGATACTTTTCCTAAGCTCGTCGCTTCGGTGGATAGAAACCAGAAGAAGTTGATTTTATATTTTATTGACGTGGATAATTTTAAAATAATTAACGACACCTGTGGGCATAAAATCGGTGATCAGGTACTGCACAGGATTGCAAATGTATTAATGCTTCATTCAGAAAAAAAGGATAAAATTGCTCGTTGGGCAGGGGATGAATTTTTGATCCTTTCTACTTGTTCGGATACTCGCCAAAAAGAGATGAGGATTAGTCGTATTCAGGACGAATTAAAGGCAGCCTCTCAAGAGTTCAAATTAGAGATTTCCGTTTCTATTGGAACGGCTGTGTATCCCGATGAGGCGCAAACATTAGATGATTTACTTCATGCGGCGGATCAAGATATGTATTCTTTGAAATCTGATAGAAAATTATCATAGCAAAAAGAGACACTGTAAAAGTGTCTCTTTTTGCTATTTGCTGCACAACGGCAAGAAGCACCCAAGAGGGTGCCTATAAGAACTCGCCGCAAACGTATGTATTAAGGATTGGCTATGATTTTACCATTTTGCCATTCAAATTCATATTCGAATTGTTCGGTTGAGCTATAAAGTTCTGGTGAGTACGGACGAACAATATGATTCTCTGATGCTTTGGCACCTAACGCAGATAGGGATAACATACAGGCAAACGCAAGAATTATTTTTGTTCTCATATTTCGATGCCTCCGCCACAATAGGATATCTCAATTGTAGGGGACATATGTTATTGGAGTATTATCACTAAGTAAATAACTTGTTTACAAAAGAGTCGTAGGAACCTAGCGGGTATACGAAAAATCATTGAAAATTATTGCCCCTTAATAGAGGGAACGATGAGTTATTGTGGATCTATGTATGATCTTTACTGACTTGCTATAAACCAACAGGATGTAAACGACGTCTAGAATAAATATAAGAATGTACAGCATATTTAACAAGATTGAGTTCGGGTTCAGGGAATAGCACCAAATCGATGCGCACAGGGAACCCACCATTTTAGAGTAGGCGATGAAGATGGATTGGCCGTACAGATCTTGTTTCAGCAGCATTCTTATAAATAGGATGGACATCATGAGGTTGATTCCAAATGCGGAATACTTGCCCTCAGGATCATGAAATTCGATAGCCATTCCATAGTGCAGCAGCAAAGCAATGACAAGTAAGGAAAGGACTATAGGTTTTATTGGCCATTTTGGAGATAGGTTCTTTGAGTAATAGAAAAATTGAAACAGGATGATACAGTCTAATAAAAACCATAGTAGGGTTACGATTTGCTGGAGCGGGTGGTAAGGCATGACGAGGGAAAAGAGAAATTCCCAAGTAATATTGGCACATAGGGCGACTATTGGCATTCCACAGGTTCGATCTCGGAACCCTTTATAAATGACCCATATATAAGCGATTGTCCAAAAAAAGACGATGCAAAACTGTAGAATACGTTCTATTTGAAGTGGTAAAAGGTGTTCCATATGTAATCAATTCGCATCCTTTCAGGTAATTCTCTTTGATAAATATGATTCATTTAGCTCGTCTATGCACAGATATATAAATCTAAAAAGCAGCTCGCCCACCATAGGGTTGGAGCTGCTTTTGCCACTCTTTCAGAGTAGGTGGGACCTATTGGACTTAATTGGGAGGATAGGGTAGGATGTTTTCGAATACATAGCCTTGGCTAGGTCTAATCCATTCTTAGGGCGGAATACTTGGAATTAGGTATCCATAGACGGTTTTTCACTCAAAATGCTATTTGTTATAATTAATAGGACTGATACGAATGAAAATAAGCAAGGAGTTGGCTGGAGTGAATCATACAGAGATGTTAGGACGCAGGAGCGAAATTTTGAGACGTATCATTGGAAATCTGATTATTAAGGACAATCAGTTTGGTTTGAGTGAACAAGAAAATAACTGTTTTAAAGATATGGTTAAAAAGTTTCATAGAAGTAAATATGAGTTGCACGCTAGTAGGAAACAAGTATAGTTACTATATGTAGTAAGTTGATAGGTACTAGAAGGCACCGTTTTAGGTGTCTTTTTGGCGTGTAACAAGATAAGATTAGTCAATAATCGATAGAGAGTAGGAGTGTATAACTTGGTAAAGTCTGAGAAAACCATTTATTTCATCCTAGCTATGGTGGTCATTTCGTGGGGCTTAAATATTGTAATGGTGAAATACCTTACACAGTTTATCTCGCCCATGCTTGTAGCCGCAATTAGGATGCCGCTTGCTGGAATTGTGTTGCTTCCGTTTGTATTTAAAAAGTTTGGATTCTATAAACCTAATGCAAAGCAGTGGGGGCTTCTCTTTCTGATAGGGCTAACATCGATCTTCTTTCATCAATTGTTTTTAGCATATGGGGTTGTAACGACTACAGCTACGAATGCATCACTGATACTAGGATTAAATCCGCTAACTACCGCGCTGCTTGCATCCATTTTTATTGGGGAAAAATTCAGTATGAGATTAGGCCTCGGCATTCTGTTTGGATTCTCAGGGGTCGTTCTGGTCGTAACCTCCAAATCGGCTGATAGTTCGGTTGGTTTATCTGGATGGGGAGATCTCATTATGCTTCTATCCATGTTGGGTTATGTTGTTGGCGCATTGTTCATCAAGAAGTTGTCGACAACGTCCATCCCAACTTTAGTCGTCACTGCCTATTCCACACTAATAGGGGGAGTTCTTTTAAATCTGGGAACAGTGACCTTCTTTGGCCCTTCGTCATATACTCAGATTCATTTGCCAGCCACGGCTTGGGCAGTTATGTTGATGTCAGCTTGGGGAGCATCTTCTCTAGGCACACTAGGGTGGAATCATGGGATTAAATTTCTAGGTGCCAACAAAACAGCTATGTTTCTAAACGGGCTGCCTTTTGCCAGTATGGTTGGGGGAATTATTTTCTTGGATGAAAAAATCGGTTGGATTCACGTTGTGGCCTTTATTCTTACCACGGTTGGTATTGTGATAGGGACTTTAAAGAAAAGAGAGAGCAGGCTTTCTTCTGTAGGTGGAAAATCTGTTGAAATCTAGATCCAAGCGAAAGCGCGGGGAGTATGTTTCCATACAAAAACGAATAAGACACTATCCATTTCATACGAATTGGGTAGTGTTTTTTAATCAAAGCATAGCGGAATCATCTACGGGGAAAAATGTCCGAAGGGACTAAATTCAGTAGGAAAGTTGTGTGAAAATGTTGGAAAAGAAATATGTAAGAGAAACGCGATGTTTCAAAATTTCCAGGGTTTTTCCAACGGATGTTAATAACCATGAAACATTGTTTGGGGGCAAACTCATGTCCTACATCGACGATATTGCATCGATATCTGCTACTAAATTATGTCGTGTGACAGCCGTGACAGCTTCTACAGATTCCGTTGATTTCCTACAACCTATTAGGCCGACGGATTCTGTTTCCTTAGAGTCCTTCGTCACATGGACAGGCAAAAGTTCGATAGAGGTTTTTGTGAAAGTGATTAGAGAAGATTTAAGAAGTGGTGAAAGGAAGATCGCCGCGACATCTTTCCTTACATTTGTAGCCTTGGATGAGCAGAATAAGACGATACTTGTTCCTAGGATCATACCTGAGACGGAAGAAGAAAAAAAGCTGCATGAAACGGCTGAACATAGAACGGAAATGAGGAAACACCGCCGAGAGGAAAGCAAGAAGTTCGCTGACTATTTGGTAACGGAGTATCCATGGGAGTAAATTTTTGAAATAAAAACCAAGCAGATGGGAACTCTAATTAGCAAAAAGGAGCTGCGAACATGAATATCATGGAAGTACTCAGTGATGCGGTTAAGCCCTTTCTAGATGGTGAAAAGCCGCCTTTAAACGTCGGAGAAGTCATGAATCTGTGGTTTTATTTGACCGCAACGGAACAAACTATGCGCGGCGAACAGGTATCTTATAATATTGTTGAGGATCTTGAACTTAAGGAGAAGTTGAAAGAGGTCATTAACAATGTTCATGGTCCCATATTTGCGGAGTTGACAGAGTTTTTAAAAGCAGAAGGTGTTCCGATACCCGAGAAGTCGCCGGATAAACCGATTGGTGATTTTCGTAATATTCCAGAGGGATCCAAATTGTCTGATGAGGAAATAGCGAATCTTCACAGCTTCAATATTGTACTGGGCATAAATTATGCTTGCAGGGGCATGACAGAGTCTGTACGGCCGGATGTTGCGGCAATGTTTGCCAAGTTTCAGATAAAGAAGTTTACATACGCGATAACGTTAAAAGATTTATTAATGAGAAAAGGGTGGTTAAAAGCACCCCCGTATTTCAAATCAGAAGTCTTGTGAGGTAAGTTAAAAAGCTTAAATAGGCACTTTGATAGCTCGCACAAAAAGCACCTGAGAGGGTGCTTTTTTGATTTATACGGCTGTTAATGCGAGGAAAGATTATGAACAATTATTTGATAGTGATAGCAGAAATGCTTCCATTTGTTTTAAAGTCTTTCGTGTAGGCTAATGTAGCTGTCGCAGTGAATGTACCATTTGGTCCCGTTACAGTTATCGTTGGATTGGAAGAATATCCTGCTCCTGGATTCGTAATTGTTACACCGGTCACAATGCCATTCGTAACTGTTGCGGTGGCGGTAGCTTGCGTCTTTTGCCAGGTATCACTTTTTCTTCCGTTATAACGATAATAGTTGGACACCTCATCTAAGCGTTCATTCGTGATCCCATAAGGGGCATCGTGGAGGCTGGTCGGGGTACTATTCATGTGGAGAGCACGGTTGGAGAGGGCAGTGCGTTCAGGGTTCGTATTCCTTGGTAGGTAACCAGAATTTGCAGAGGGGAACGTCGATTCGCTATTTGGACGAAAAACACCAGAAATCATGGGGAAGAGGAACGACAATGCGTTATTTCGCCGTTTTTTGCCTCCTGATCGTTCAAAATGATCAAATAGCGCACTCACGTTCCTCTCATTCGGTTTCTAGCGCAGATTTCCCAAAATAGCGAATCGACGTTCCGCAAGCTAGGGGTCGGGTGACTTTCCTTAGCAATCGACAGAAACAAAAAAATGAGAGGGCAAGTATACCAAACCACCTCATTTTTTTGTTTTCTTTGCCACTAAGTGCATGTATTTACTTTTGGGACAAGCTTCATTAGTCCAAGGGTACTGAATGTTTCCTAATTATCTCAGCTACGTCATAGAGAATATCTTATTGGGTGGTCAATAGCGATTTTGTGGGGAGAGCAACTTTATTTACTTTCTTGATGACGATTCCTCCATTCTCTTGGTCTTCATGCTATGTACCGAATGTTATATTTATTATATACTACGGTCTTTCGAATCTCTATATACTGCAAGGCGCACTAAAATGTTTCTATTGGCTTAATGTTGACCTCAGACCCTACGGCATTTGAGCCTTAATCCCTGCAAGTGCATCACTTATCTTCGTTTCAAGCTTAAAGATGCTTTCTTTTTCTGCATTCATTTGACGGGATAGGGAAATCATGGAGGTAAGTGAGCTTTGAACAGCATTCGTATCTTCTTTTTTTGCTGCTTGTTTAAAGGCGGTCCATATCGGGGAGAGGCTGGCTTGGATCGTTCTGATAGCACCTTGCTTAGCTTTGATCTGCACGTTTATAGGGTCAATGTCATTCAGGCTGCTGCGAATTTTCTTCGTCGCTTTGGATGCTTTGTCTTTAGCGGCTTGGGAAGCTTTTACTTTGGCGCTGATGTCGAACCGAGCTAGTTGTACGGGGATTCTCATAGCAGCAGCTTGGATTCTTAGCATTGCGTTCAAGCTTTTGCTATTCAGCAATCGGGCGGCTTCGATTTGTTTGTTTAGCGCGGTATATTGAGATAATAATGGCTGATGCCGAGCTCTCGTTCGCGTGACCTCCTCCTCCAATTTCGCCAATTTGGCGGAATCGATTTCTTTGGCCTGCTTGCCCAGCTCAGCCGATGTATCCTTATTTCTGCTATGCAGGGTGTTGATCTTGGCGTCCCAGTCCTGTTCTTGCTTCTGAAGGGTAAGGAACTCGCTGTAAAGTGAACTGATTTTATTCGCTTGTGTTTGAGGTGCGCCGGCAATTGTTTTGTCGAGAGAGGCTTGAATCGTGGTTGTGATTTCGATCGAAGCGGCTGATGCCAATTCTGCTGGAATAGCTGAGGCGAGGGCTAAAGCGGTGAGCAAAGCAGTGAAATTTTTCAATAGAAAACCTCCTTCAAGTTTGAAAATGGGATGTGAATACAACAAAAAAAGCACCTGCAAGAAAGGCCATCGGCCTTCTCTTACGGGTGCTTCCGTCGTAAGTATTTCACTTGAATATGATAGGAGTACTATACCAAGCCACCGTGGCAGGTGTCAATAAGAACACCAAATTTGCACCGAGTGATACATGTGAATTACACTAGCTAGGACTGGTAAAATAACCACGACCAAAGGATGGAACAACCATGATGAATCAACTTTCGATCAATGACTTAAAACAGTTCAAGAACGAACTGACAAGATTTATGATGACGTATAAGTTTGCACTGGATGAAATAGAGACCAGAATTGAAATTCTCGTACAGGAATTCGAAATGCTGCATGAATATAACCCCATTGAACATACCAAATCTCGCTTGAAGTCACCGGAAAGTATCTTTCACAAGCTGAGCAGAAAGGGAGGCGATCTCTCGTTCTCAGGGATTAAGGAGAGTATTAAGGACATCGCAGGGATGCGGATTACGTGTTCGTTTGTCTCTGATATTTATGTCATAAGCCAGATGCTGAAGAGTCAAAGCGACCTTAAAGTACTGGATGAGAAGGATTATATTAAGAATCCGAAGCCTAATGGCTACCAAAGCCTTCATTTGATCATCGAAGTTCCTGTACATTTATCAGATCGACTAGAAAGTGTGTGCATCGAAGTTCAGATTCGAACGATTGCGATGGACTTTTGGGCTAGTCTGGAGCATAAAATCTATTATAAGTTCAATCAAGGCAATCAAGCTGTACCCGCGCGGCTTCTGGATGAATTAAAGCAAGCGGCTGCTGCCGCGTCAGCTTTGGATCTGCAAATGGAACGCTTGCATGCCGAAATTGAAGTTATTAAAGAAGAGCAATCGGAATCCATGGACGATAAGTTGAATCGAATTATCATTAACAATCAGCAATTTGCGCTGCCACAAGCCTTGCTGGAGCTTTTAAATGATGAGGAGGTGAAGTAGTATCCGCTAATTGGATGACGCCCCTTTTCATTTCTGTGGTATAATCAAAGGAACGGAATTAGAAGGGTGCGAGTAAATGAATACTTTTGAAGACTGGAATCAAAAAGTAAAGTCAACGTTCAACGCTACAAGTAATGAAGTCGTATTAACGGTTATGGAAGCGGGAGAATCATTAGGTCTTTCTAAGGACCAGATGAAGCTCTATGTGGACAAAAACAAGTTAACCAAAGTGCCAATTATGAGAAGTGTTCATCGCTACCTATTATTAAAAAGTGAAATTGATGAGATTGTGGGGAAATTATGAGTAACGACAATCAAAACTATGCGAATCATCGTAGAATGCATCCGCTGTTTCATTTCGTTTACAGTGTACTGGCTTTGGGTTTAGTGATTCTATCACTTATCCAGCTTGTTAGGTCAGTGCAATCCGGGACAGACGTTCTGCCCGCGGCTATTTTTCTGCTCATTTCTATCATTTTAATCATTGTATTTCTACTTGTACGGTCCTACCCGTTAAAAGCGCAGGATCGCGCGATACGGGCCGAAGAGAATCTAAGGCACTATGTCTTGACCCAGAAGCTGTTGGATACTAAGCTCACGATGGGGCAAATTACCGCTTTGCGCTTTGCTTCCGATCAGGAGTTTCCTGCACTTTGTAAGAAGGCTGCTGCAGAGCAGTTGTCACCAGACGCGATTAAGAAGTCGATTAAGAGCTGGAGAAGCGATACCTACCGAATATAGTGCTTTTTTTCGAAAAGAGAAAGACACATCCGTGACGGATTGTGTCTTTTTTTGTTTAAATTAGTTATTTAATCCTAGGACTTCTGGTACAATTCCATTAGGCGCCTTGAAGCGCCGATTCTAAAATAGGGTGTTATCATGGGCCGTATGATGTTTAGCAAAACCTATCAGAACTTTCTGAATAAATTCGCTGAAGATAAGCAAGAGTACGGGAAAGTTTTTCTCCTATTCGCTTATTTATTTTGTGTCGTTTCAGCATCGACCATTGGGAGAACTGCGGCAGATACGCTTTTTTTAAGCCGATTTGATAATTCCTATTTGTCCCTCATGTACTTGCCACAGGCTCTGGTTATGATCACGGCGGGCATCCTTTTTCAGCGGTACTCACCGAAGGTGCGGTTGGAAAGTCTTATGAAGATCTTAATTCCGCTTATCTCCGTACTGGTTCTAGTTTCTAGGTTTGGTGTGGGACTTGAGCTGCGGTGGGTATTTCCCGTTATCTATATCGGCTATGATGTGTTTAATTTCCTGATGATCGTTTGTTTCTGGCAGTTCGCCACATCGGTGATGAACCAGAGGAAGGCGAAGCAGATGATTGGAATCGTAGGAAGCGGCGGGATTACGGGAGGGATTTTAAGCGGTTTTGGGTTAAAAGCACTCGTTCCGCTTGTAGGCACGGCGAATCTGATTTATTTTTATGCGGGTCTACAGCTGCTCGGTTTAGTGGCCGTATATTTGATATTAAGTTTTGCTAAGGAAACGATAGAAGCCAAACCGGCACAGCCTAGGACAACAACGGCGAAGCAGGCCGTACAGCGGAAATCTGGTTTATTCGCGAGTGTTCCTCATCTGAAATATGTCGCCATTTTATCCGCAGCACTCGTATTATCTCTCACATTAATCGATTATCAATTCAAGGTGATCTTGAGAGGGACTTTGCAGAATGAGGCTTTGGCTGGATTTATGGGCAGCTTCTATGGCTTCTCCGGGCTGATTGCTTTATTTGTTCAATTGTTTATTTCCAGCTGCATTTTGACGCGATTCGGTGTGATGACCGCCTTGCTTGTCTTTCCGATTACCTTAATTGCCGGCAGTTTCGGTATTCTGGCTCTACCTGTTCTGGCTATGGCTGTCATCGTGAAGGGAAGCGATAAAGTTGTTGGAGATACGCTTTACTCGTCCGTGAGCCAATTAGTCATGTTTCCCGTTCCGCCGGAATGGCGGGGCAGAGCGAAGAGCTTCCTAGACGGCATAGTCCGAAATGGGGCCAAAGGGTTGGCGGCCATTTGTTTACTTGTCGTAACGAGGCTGCTAGCTCCTGAACAACTGAGTTATATTGTGCTGGTCTTGCTTGTCATTGGTATCGTAGCGGGGATAAAGGTCAAGAAAGCCTATCTGCATACCCTTTTGTCCAATCTCAAAACAGGGGGAGACGATCTTCAGAAGGTTGAGCTCAATCTGATGGACCCAGCCAGTCGGCAAATCCTGATTGATGCGCTATCCAGCTCAGATAAGCAGCAAGCCTTGTATGCTTTCGGCCTTTTACGAGAAATGGACTCTTTCGATTTAACGCCTCATTTGGACGGGCTGCTTCATCATCCAATTCCTGAAATGTGTATAGAAGCCTTGGACTATGTGGAGCAAAAGGTGCCAGAGGGATTTGAACCTATCCTGCAATCCTTGGCGGAAATCGACAACAATCAGGTGAAAGCAAAAGCCATTCTAGCGCTAGCGGCGTACGCCAAAGAGGAATATGTGGATGAAATAACCGTTCATTTAGATGATCAGTCGGTGGAAGTACAAGCAGCTGCCATCGCTGGATTGGTCAAATATTATAGCATTGAGGGGATGTTTAGATCCGTCGGAAAACTGAAGCAAATGATGGAAAGCGGGCAGGAAGAAGAACGGATCGCGATGGCTGCTTTATTCGGACAAATTCGGGTGAAAAACTTCTATAAACCGTTAATTTCTCTCCTACAGGACAGCAGTCCGCTGGTGCGAATACGTGCTTTGGAATCTGCGACTATTCTTCATGTACCTCCATTAATTGTACCGATTATTGCCATGCTAAAAGACAGCGAAACCCGGCGTTACGCCACCCAAGCTCTCGCTGCTTATGATGAGCAGGATATTTTGCCGCAGTTAGCGCCTTATTTGAACCAGATAGAGATTGGCATGTATCTACCAGCCGTATTCGAACGAATTGCAACGCAAAGAGCCTTCGATATGCTCTTCGACTGTTACGTGGCTGCCAGCTATGACATGCGCGATCGGATTTTGGAATCGCTGCTTCGCATGCATAAGCGACTGCCTTTTGTGGACAGCCAGCAAGTAGAGACTTATATTTTCCACGAATTAAAGCTGCATGGACAGTTTGCTGAACACGGGGCGAGTATGGTTGGGGTAGAAGGCTTCGCTGATATCGAGAATATCGTTAAAGAAATTCGAACAGAGATCAGTCGACGCATCTTTCAGTTGTTATCGCTCCTCTATGAAGAGAAGACGATGCAGGCTGTCTATCTCGACTGGTCCGAAGGGGATTCCAGGCAGCAGGCCAATGCGGAAGAAGTGATCGATCAAACGCTGCGAGGAAGCCTACGCACGGAAATGACGGCATTCATGTCAGGCTCAAGCAAAATGGTGAGGAATTCGGTAACGGACATGCCGCTCAGCGAACATTTGAACTGGCTATCCGCGCAAGGGGATGACTGGCTCAAGCAAGCGATACAGCATCACACCGTGAACAAGTTGGGAACTTCACCAAATGAGGATCTATCCGATCTGATGCATCGGGTGCATTTGCTCCGTCATGTATCTCTGTTCCAAGGGATGACAAGCAGAGATTTATCTGTTATTGCACGGAGATTACATAAGCTGAGTGTTGAGAAGGGAGCTATCATCATTCAGGAAGGGGATATGGGAGATTCCCTGATGATTATGGATGGAGGCCGAGCCGGTGTTTACCGCAACGGGCAGCCTTTAGGCGAGGTGAAGCGGGGAGATTGCTTCGGTGAAATGGCGATTCTGACTCAGGGAGTCCGAACAGCTACCATTCGAGCCGAGGATGATGTTCTTCTGTGGCGACTGGATTCCTCTGTTTTCTACGATATGATGTTCGATTAGACCAGCATTGCAGTTGAAATGATGAAGCTGCTATCCCGCAGGCTGCGGTCCGAATTGGAGCGGGGACAGGCAGCGGATAAGCCTGAACTGGAGCAAAGGCACGCAGAAGTCGCAGCCACGTTGCAATTGCCTGAAACCAGGCCGACCGAAGGCTGGACGAAGGACGAAGTCATTTTACGGCGGGTCCTCGTGCTGCAAAAAATGGATTTGTTCGTCCATCTAGCCCCGGAGGATTTCATATGGCTCGCTCAAAGGCTCGAAGAAGTCGCCTACGAACCCGGAGAAGTCATCTGCCGAGCAGGTGATTTCGGAGATACGATGTATGGCATTATCGAAGGAAGCATCCGTGTGCATAGAGGCAGTGAAGAGTACGCGGTCCTACAGGAAGGTGCGTTCTTCGGCGAGATGGCGATTATTGACAGCGGCCCTCGCTCGGCCGACTGCACAGCGAAGGAAGCTGCCGTCCTGCTGCAGCTTCATCGAGATCAGGTGTTGACCTTCTGTTTCCAGAATATTGATGTGCTGCGGAGCATGATGAGAGTTATTGCAGATCGGCTGCGCGGGATGGTTTAAGGGAACCGTAACATGCGCAGGAATGGAGAGGATAAATGGCTTACACTGATCTTTTCGATGAGTCGTGATGCAACGGAGGACTCCTAGTCATAGTAATGTTGTATTTTCGTACAACATCTGGCTCGCAAATCCGCGTTTTTCCTGCGATTGTTGCAGAACATACAACAATTTTTCCCAAAAGTAGCCTTGTGGGATGAAATACGGTTAAATTGTTGCACAAAATACAACATTGTCAGTTTTGTAAGAAGAAACCAGCGAAATTGTTGTATCTATACAACTTCAGCTCATTTATAAGCTCAATCAGCTGAGCAAGCGCAAAAGAAGAAGCTTTTACTCGCCCCTAGAAAATCTAAGCAAAAAAGGATGCTAACCGTGAATCGGTTTTGCATCCTTTTTACTTTTCTCTCTATGCAGTGTTACATGGCGTATACACTTTTGATAATAATTTCAGGCAATTCTGCGCGTTGTGCTTCATATTGCTCAGGCGTAATGCTGCCGCTGGACAGCCGTAAATTTAATTGTTCAGTTAACTCTGCTAATTGAAGCTCAATGACTTTTTGAACATCAACCTTGTTAGCTTGGGCGATATCAGCCAGAGATAGCCCATTATACTGGGCAATGTAAATATCTTCCTCCGAGGATAGCCCAAGTACATGCAGCAGATCTTCTTTTATAGGAACAGTATTCTGTTTATTTGCAATTGGAGTAGCTCTTAAAGGATCCATCCACGTGGTTCTACCCATGCTTAAGGTAAGAGCCATTGTGCTGATCATGAGCATTTGTTTCCTGTTCATTGGTTCCTCTTTTCTAGGGATAAAACATTTGGTTATCATGCTTAACGCCGCACAAAAGTCATGTGCCAACTATCTGAACGACTCAACGATCGCGAGTTCTTGGCTGTATTTACGGCACTTACGAGTAGGAATATAAGTAAATCCTCGCCAGTTGTATTATTGACTAATACTTTGCGAGGCGTTAAATCACCAGCCCCTCCTCGGGCTATAAAGACGCCAGGCGAGGGTTCAGCCTCTATTTTGATAGCAAAAGCCTCGTTGTTAAATAAGAAGTTGATATCCCTCAAAATTAACTTTTGTTTACTTTTCACACGAATAAGTATTTGCTGCAGCAATATCGTTTTCCCAGCGCCAACCGAGATTGGTGAGTTACCGCCTACGATGCCATTAAGTTGAAACACTATCTTCACCCCCAAAGACCTTGTGCTTCAGTATATTCGAATAAATGCCAAGTGGAATGGGGGGATATACCTGAATAAACGATTTAGACGATTTTTAAACACGTTAGAGGCAATAAAAAAAGAGCGTCTCCCGTGGAGGCGCTCTTCTGTGTCTATCCCACTGACATTAGGACTGCCAGGCTCCAATGATAATGCCGGCAATCATATAGGATACCAAGTGGTAGCCGATGGTGATGAAATACAACTGCAGCTTGCTATTCTCAAACAAATAATTCATCCCGATTTTCAGCGAAATGCTCAGCCCGATAAGCAGGCCAATCGTAAGCCCAGTCAACCAAGTTGTCTCACTGCCAAGCGTTAAGAGAAAGGCCAAGATAAAGGAGCCCCTAATGCTGTTAGTGCCGTGAGGATGTAAGTGATGGGGCCACCGCCTTTCATCTCTTCCATTTTCATATTGCGCAGCTTGACCCATGCATTTCCGAATAAGACCGGGGAATACCACAGGAAACCAAGGACCATGGTGCTTAACGTCGCCACAAGTACGGCAAGGTAGTTTATTTCTGATAGATTCAAGATTCCAACCCCCATTAATAAGTGAATTAAGTGTATAGCAGCATTGTATCGTGTAGTTTCTTGCTTGTAAAAGCATATTTACTAGCATGCATCTGGTACGAAAGTATACCATCAGACACTGCGAAGGTAGTAGGTATAAATTACTCTAAAGGACGAAGTCACGAATCGTATGGCGAGATACAATAGGTTTGTAAGCAAGATCAGAACAAGAAGGAGGCAGGGCAGCGCGATGATTCGTTTGAAACGCAAAGTGATGATCGTTTCACTCAGCCTCTCGACTTTCCTCATTGTGGGTACGGCATACGCCTACTCAGATGTAAGTGCGCCTCTGCAAAATTGGTACAAAGCAAGTTTCCAGCAGGTGTCGAAAGAAATGAATGCTATGGTCCAACAAGGGTTGGACGAAGCTTCTCAATCCTTGAGCGTATCGGCGAATGAATCGGCATCCAAGGCAAAAGCCAACTTGAAGAAGATGGTAGATGACACTAGTCATAAGGCTATCGACAGCATAGAGACGGCTCGCCAATCCTATGCGGGTCAGATCGAAAGCGCGGCAGAGCTTGCTAAGACGGGAGCTGCAGCAGATTTCGACAAGTACGTAAGTGCTTCGAAAAGTGCGAACGAACGTGAAGTCGATCAATGGGCTCAGGAAACGATTCAAGGATTAACGTCGAAGCTGGGCAACTAGTCAGTCATGGTGAGTTATGGGTTCACCTCAGGTGAATGCAATGAAACAATATACTATTCTAAGGGAGATTGATGAATGATGAAAGCATTGAAAAGTAAATTAGCCATTGGTGTTATTGCAACAGGTTTAGTAGCAGGTATGGGTACAGCATTCGCAGCAACAGACGCTGGCGGCCAACTTCAAAGCTGGTACTCCTCGGCATCAGCTATCACCAAAGGATTAATCGCTGGAGACGTTGCAAGCTATGTAGCTGCTAACAAAGAAAAAATGGTTACGGATTACAAAAATATCAATAACTCAGCAGTGAATGATGTAAAAACAGCAGGTACAACTGAAACAACTCGTGTACAAGGTTCCATCAACGGTCAACTGAACACTTACACGGCTGCTATTGATAGTCAAAATGGAAGTATCAAAGGCAGTATGCCAGGCGAGTATGACCGTTTTATTAATGGGACGAACGCTATTAACAACGGTGTAGTTGATGGTATTGGTTTTGTAGCCAAATTAGACATTACGAAAGATGTTAATGACCAAGGTAAAACGTCCGTAAACAACTTGACTACGGCTGTAGGTACGACTCAATCTCAAGCAGCAACTGCTTTGACTACGAAAATCGAAGCTACCAAAACAGAACTTAACACATTGCTTGCTGCTGAGAGAACAGCTGCATCCCAAGAAATTAAAGACAACTTAGCAGCAAAAATCGCAGCTAAATTAGCAGAACTTCAAGCTCTTGCTGATTCTTTGGAAGAAGCAAACAAAAAAGGCATCAATGAAAAAGGTGTTTCCCTTGAAGCTGCTGGTAAAACAGCATTAGAAAATATCGTAATCAACGGATTGAAATAATAACATAGGCGAACAGGCCCCGGTGACGGGGCCTCAAGCTTACTTTTATTCACTATGAGGAGAAGGAGGAATTAAAATGGTCACCAGAAATGAAAAGCAACGCAACCTGAAATCCAAACGGATTGTCGCAGCTGGAATTGTTTCTTTAACTGTTGTACTTACGGCATCGGCCGGAATTTCCTATGCGGACATTGATATTGCGGGCTCCATGGCTGCTTGGTTCAATAAGAAAACAGAGCAAGTCATCCAAGGCTTGGATCAATCGATGAAGTCAGAGACCGAAACGCAGAAGGAACGGTTGAAGAAAGAATTGCAGCTTCGACTAGAAGCATCTTCCAGAAGCTTGGAATCATTCACGGAGGAACAGAAGCGAATTCGTCTCCAAGCTCTTGGACAGTATGCGCAATCTTTGCTCGCCAGTACGGATATCAAGACCGCACAAGATCGTCAGCAGATCTTGAATAAGCTTCAAGCGATTGTGGATAGCGCACAGGGGGCGATGGATACATTAGCGAACAGCTATGTCCCGCCTGCGCTCGTGTTCACGCCTAGCCCGCCGGTTATCTTGGTTCTGCCGCCAGTGGCACCGGCTCCGCTGCCTGCGCCAGCAGGACCTATTCAGCCACCTGTAATTGTTCCAGTACCTGTACCAGCTCCTGCGCCACAGCCGCCAGCAGTAACGGATGATGTCTATGGACATCAACCCAAACCAGCAACCGTGGTTAATGTAACGTATAACAAACAATAATTGGACAGACTTCTGAGATTGAGGTGCGAGCAGTGATGACGGAAGAAATCTTGGAGCTTAGACAGCCTGCAGTCAGGAAAAAAAGTGAAGTATGGAGTTGGATTCGATTCATTCTACTTCTGACTTTGGCCTTTATTTTGATTAATAACATGATTGGGCTTACGAAAGTTTCGGGTAATTCCATGAATCCTTCCTTACAGAACGGCAATATACTGCTGATGAATAAAATATCGTTGTTCTTTTCAACGCCCAAATATGGAGATGTCGTCGTCATTAAGGATGAGCGACTAGGCTTTAGCATTATCAAACGTGTTATCGCTGTTCAAGGAGATCGCGTACTCATTCGTGATGGTGTCATCTTCGTGAACGAAACTCCGATGCCAGAGCTGTATACAGCTGGGAAGTCGGAAGATATGGCGATGCAGACAATCCCGAGCGGACACCTGTTCGTTGTCGGAGATAATCGGAATTTGGGTGAGAGCAAAGACAGTCGGGATCCTTCCTTAGGGCCTGTTCATATCAAAGATGTGAAGGGTTATGCGATCTTCTCATTATTTCCTATGCACAAGATTGCGGAACCGCTTGACCTATAAGGCAAAAAGATCCGGCGGGGTTATCCCGACGGATCTTTCCTTGTGTTTATCGCTGCATTTCGAACTGCACGAGTCCTTTGGATAGGGCATATAAGGCGGCTTGCGTGCGATCAGCCAAAACTAATTTGGCTAACACCTGACTCACATGTTTTTTTACCGTAAATTCTGTTATGTAGAGGGCGCTGGCGATTTCCTTATTGGAAAGTCCTTTGCCAAGAGACATAAGGACTTCTAGCTCTTTGGGTGTTAATTCAGATAGCTCCTGCTCTTCGCTGCGGGATTTCTCGCCCATCATAGATCCCATTAAGACAGGATCATAGTATTTACGGCCACGGGCAACGCTCTCAACCGCATATAACAAATCTTCGGGAAACGCTTCTTTCAAGCAGATGCCTTCAACCTGTAAAGCTTGGGCTAATTGAAGCTCACTTCGAGTCACCGATGAGGTTAAAATGATATATTTGCAAGTATGTCCCGACCGTCGAGCCTCTCGAATCAAGTCCAGTCCATTTTCGTTTCCTAAATTTAAATCAACGAGTACAAGATCAGGCTTTGTCTGCTCAAGGAGCCGTAGAGCCTCTTTCGCATTCGCGGCTTCCCCAACAACATTCATCGATTGGCCGGATGATACAACCGTGCGAATTCCTTTGCGAACAAGCGGGTGATCATCAAGGATAATCATATTAACCAAGCGGGTTCCCTCCAAAAAGATCTCAGCTATGTTATACTAAAATAGTACAAAATACCTATTACTATTTACCCATTCTAATCAATTGGCTCCATTGTATAACAAAATATGCCAAAAGACCATTAAGAATTCATAAAGTTTAGGAGAAGTTGGGCATGTCCTTACATAACCGAACGGGCTTATATTTATTTTTTGGCTGCAGATGGGTCTTACTGCTGTCGGGGCTCATCCTTTATTCAAAGGATGGCGGTGTAACGCCCGGACTGCTGTTGGCCGCGGTTCTTTTTCAGACGATATACAGTCTATTGCAGTTGAATAAAATGCGCAGAAAAGTAGCGATCACAGCCGCTGTAGCGGATGTATGCTTTGGGATTTATTTGCTTGGGCTGACAGGCGGCCTCTCCAGTCCGTTCATGATCTATTGTTTTACAGGTCTCTTGATGGTCAAATTATTTGTAAGCTGGAGACAGTACTATCCGATCCTATTATTTTATACAGCCAGTATCCCAATTCTGTTCGCTATGACATCAGGTGTTCTCATATATAAATACGTGATGGTTCATTTTGATTATGGATTTCTCGTATTTGCATTCTTTTGCTTAGTAAGTCTAATACACTACGTACAGCAAAATGTACGAAAGCAATTTCGTAAGCTAGTCATGATCTATTCTTCTCGTCGCATGACCATACAGCCAATGAAGCAAGGAATGATTTCCTATGTAGAGGAACTGCTGCAGCGTCTTTTAGATGATCGGGAAGTTATCCTTTGCGTGGAAAGTGCCTCTCGTTACGAAAAGGTTCAAAGTTGGAAGCATACATATTTTACGAATTATATGAAACAAAATAGGCCGCATAGCCAAAAGATTTACACCCAATTACCATCGCCTACAGGAGAAGCTGTGCCTTACTACGTACAAGTCATTCTGGATCGTAGTGGGAAAAAGTATGGCTGGCTGCTTGTAAGAACAGGCAAGAACGAATTGTCTATTTTACACAAAATTTATATTCAATTTATCCTCATGAAGCTGGAAGCTTTCCATTTCGTCAACGAGGAATTGCTGGATGCTCAAGAAACGGCTGTCGCCCTCGAACGCGATGCCATAGCTCAAAATATTCACGATGGTATCGCTCAGGAGCTGTTCTTCATCTCGATTCAGCTGTTTCAATTGAAAAATGCGCTTCCCCCGGATGTTCGCGAGGAGACGCTTCCTTATGTGACGGAGATTGAGAAAAAAGTGAAAGAAAGTCATCGTGATATTCGACAATTCATCATCGAGCTTAAGGATGAGAAGAGAAAATTCAATCTCCATAGTGCTATTGAGAAGCTGCTGCACCGTGTTACTGAACATACCGAGGTGGTGCCGATCTTTGAGAACATAGGTTGGACAGCGCATGAGCAGCTAGATATCGAAGAAGCGATTTACCACTTGGTAGAGGAAGCAGCCAACAACGTCATTAAACATGCCAAAGCCAAACATATCCATGTGAGGATTGAAGTCACGAGTGTGCAATGGTCGATTACCATTAAGGATGATGGCATCGGCATGCAGACATCCGAGGTGTACGAGCAGGGGAGATTCGGGCTGAGTGGCATGGAGAATCGGATTAAAGCCTTGAATGGAGCGATTTCTTTTCATTCCGAAGCTGCCATGGGCACGACGGTTACAGCCTACATTCCACGTGAGAGGAGCATTGCCTATGTATAAAGTAGTCATTGCCGATGACCATTGTATCGTAAGAGAAGGTCTTCATATTTTACTCAACAGCTGTGGGGGTTACGCGGTTACGGGTGAGGCGACGAACGGAAATGAAGCGATTGCGCAGTCGTTAGCGTTAGTGCCCGATCTTCTTTTAACGGATCTGAAGATGCCTGGCACTTCGATTATTGAAGGGGCTAAGACTCTTAAACTTAGGAATCCGCAAATGAAAATTATTATTTTAACAGCTGTTGATGAGAGTGAGGATATCTATCGGGCTTTCAACGCGGGGATTGACGGTTATTTGATGAAGGATACGAGTCCGGAAATGATTCTATCCACCATCGAGGATGTCATGAAAGGTGCCTCTATTTTCCGCCCGAAGGAAAACAACAGCGATCAACCAGATACTAGAAGGAGTTCACTATAATGAATTTACAACGATTCGGCCAACTGCCTGTCCATCAGCTATTGATGGCGATCATTGGCAGTATGTCCTCTATCTGTACACTGAGCGGCTTGTCATACTGGTTGGTTAGCAGCAACGCGGAATCTAAGCTGTATATGATGACCTCGTTTACGGTTTCCCTTTTTGCCTGGGGGATGTATGCGATTCAGAAAAGTATGTCGAAAGACAGTCCATATACGAATTTGATAACCCCATCCTTACTATTTTTGGTGATTGTTGTTATCACACTGTACAACCCTGTAGCTTTGCAGCAGATGTGGGTTGCCCTTATCTTTTTCCCTATTATGCTCAGTTTATTGGTGGAATTTAAGGTGTATGTAGTTGGTTCTGTCATTTTTTCACTGTATTTCTTACTCTTTCAAATTTTTGGTCCTACGTATGGGAATGACGATGGGTTCTCTCCGATTATTATGGCGACGACAAAAGGTGTCTATGCATTAGGCTGCGTGATCTTAGGCGGGATTATTATTACAGCCTTTAATCAGCATAAACGGCGCGTCGAGGCCGCTGCTTTTCAGCAGCAAAAACAGCAAGTGATCAACATTTTGCAATGCTTCATCCCAGTTGGAGAACGGAAAACGCAAACGTCGCGTAAAGAAATCGGTGAAATGAGTGTTCTGCTCAAAGCACTTGTGAATGAATACGGAAGCTTGCGTGTGCAAGATTGGGAGATCGATTTATTGTCACTTTTGCATTTTGTAAGCAGGGTCAAGCTGCCGGATTATATGTTTGAAAAAGAAGGGAAATTGACAGAGTTTGAGTTCGAAGTGGTGCAGGAGCACTGCTTCATGGCGAAGGAGTTATGCGAGGGTATCCCTGATTTTCAAGAGGTCGAGAAAGCGTTCCTATATCATCATGAAAAAGTAGATGGCACCGGCTATCCGTATCGGCTCGCGGGTGATCAGATACCGCTGCTTTCGCAGATGCTCGGCTTGGTGGAAGTGTTCCTTGCCATGACAACGCCGCGATCATATCGACAGGCCACGTCGCCGAGAGAAGCGTACGCTGAAATTCAGAAGTTAGTCGGACATGCTTTTCGAGCTGACATTGTAGATGCCTTTGGGAAAGTGATCGATTGAAAAAGAACACATAATCTCCGTCTAACATGTGGCATATTAGTAACAGTCTATGTTGACTGTACCAATCCACAGAAGGCAAGGAGTGAATCTTCAATCGTGAAGTATATGCGAATTCTGACGATCGTGCTCGCCATGCTACTCGGGCAAGCGACGATGGCATCTGCTGATGGGTCTTATCATTTTGGGTTTAAGAAAAGCGTAAACGGACAGCCTCCATCGATTGATGAAGAAGGCTTCAAAGGCCTTTTGAAGCAGCGAGGGGCTATTTTTACAGGGGATCCAGCTGTCAAGGAATTGTACTTAACCTTCGATAATGGTTATGAGCAGGGCTATACCGGTAAGATTCTAGACGTGCTGAAGGAGAAGCAGGTACCCGCGATTTTCTTCGTGACGGGGCATTATATCAAGACGGAGCCAGAACTGTTAAAGAGGATGGCCCAGGAAGGTCATTTGATCGGCAACCATTCTTGGAGTCATCCGGATATGAGTCAAATATCGGCAGAGCGCATTCAGAAAGAACTGAATCAAGTGAAAACCGAAGTCAGCGCTCTTACTGGGCAAAAGGAGATGCGCTATCTGCGCGCGCCGCGGGGGATATTTAGCGGCCAATCGTTAGCTGTTAGTCAGGGACTTGGCTATACGAACGTATTTTGGTCCGTCGCTTACCGCGATTGGGAGCCGAAGCATCAGAAAGGCTGGGAGTATGCGTACAAAAGTGTGATGGCCCAGCTGCATCCAGGTGCCGTCATTTTGCTCCATTCGGTGTCCAAGGATAACACGGAAGCACTGGCAAGAATCATTGACGATGCGAAGAGTAAGGGATACCAGTTCAAGAGTCTCGATGAGATGCAAAGTCGGACGCCATAAAAGCTAAGAAGGATGCCCAGGAGGGGCATCCTTCTTTTGTATACCAACATTTAAGCACTTTTACTCAAATAGTTCTCAATCGTCGATTGAGATTTCTTCACTTGCAGCCATGTAGTAGATAGGGTAGACAACTTTTGGTTGGTTAATGTTGTTTTAATATCCTCCTTTTTCTCTTCTAGTGTAGGTGTGTAGGCCGCTTTATGGTCCGTTACTTTAATAATGTCGTAACCAGTACTTGTCTGAACGGCACTGCTTGTTTCACCTACAGCTAAGGCGAAGGCCGTGGTGTCGAAGGTTGCTTCCATTTTACCGCTAGAGATGTAACCAAGAGCTCCGGCTGTATCTTTGGTTGCAGTGTCTAGGGATTTGTCTTTGGCAAGCGTTGCAAAGTCCGTACCTTTTTTCAACTCAGCGAGAATGGCATCCGCTTCTTCTTTGGTCGTGACCGAGATGTGAGAAGCCTGAATTTGCTCAGGGACCTTCAATGATTCGATATTTTGATCATAATATTGTTTGATTTCATCATCCGAAATCGTAATTTGAGGTTCTAGAATTTTTTTCAAGAGAACTTGAGATTTCATATTTTTCTTTAGATCGTCTAATGTCATGCCGTAAGAGGTGAGTGCTTGCTGAAACTCATCATTAGAAGCATAGGAACTTTGAATGGATGAGATTTCTTTCTGAATATCTTCGTCTGTGATTTGAATGCCCGTCTTCTGTGCTTCTTGGTTAATAAGTTCATCAGAGATTAAAGAGTCCAGTGTCTGCTGGCCGCCACTTACTAGCATGGCTTTATAGAGCTGGTCCGTGCTGATATTGACACCATTAACCTTAGCTACGGCTGCTGCTGCTGCTGATGCCTGATCGGTTTTCTTAAGAGGAGGATAGACGATGAGATAAGCGATAAGACTGAGCAGCAGAAGAGAAGATACCCATTTCCTTGTACGATTTGCTGATATATGTTTATTCATTATGAATGCTCCCTTCGGTTTCAGTAATTGGAATGACTTGACCTGATGCCTATTATGCCGATTGAAACTGAAGCCTACTTGAAAGCTGACTGAAAGTTTGATGAATAGAAGGCTGAATCTGCCATTAGCAAGGGGTATTCCATTTAATTATATTGTACACAAATTAATTGTTGACAATGTTAAATGGAATTGGTATGATTCATTCATAAAGTTGTTTCAAATTAAATTGCTAACAAATAGAAAATAAATTGACCATGAAGCATCCAAGGAGGCATTCCTATGCATCACAAAGCGATTATTATCGGAACCGGACCAGCGGGGTTAACCGCAGCGATTTACCTGGCAAGGGCGAACATGTCACCTCTAGTTATAGAAGGCATCCAGCCTGGGGGGCAGTTAACTACCACCACAGAAGTAGATAACTTCCCAGGATTCCCAGACGGCATCACGGGGCCCGAGCTGATGGACAATATGCGCAAACAGGCGATGCGTTTCGGCGCTGCGATTCAGTCAGGTCGGGTCACTGAAGTCGACATGTCCAAACGTCCATTCACCTTGTTCTTAGAGGATGGAGGGCAATTGACAGCGGACTCGTTGATCATTTCCACAGGGGCAACGGCTAAGAAACTGGGTATCCCCGGTGAATCCGATAATATTGGGAAAGGCGTAAGCACTTGTGCAACCTGCGATGGATTTTTCTTCAGGAACAAGAAGATTATCGTGATTGGCGGTGGGGATACAGCGATGGAAGAGGCACAGTTCTTGACTCGATTCGCTTCCGAAGTGCGCGTTGTGCATCGTCGTAACGATCTGAAAGCATCGAAAATCATGCAGGATCACGCTCGCGGCAATCAAAAGGTTGCTTGGAGCCTTAACCGGACACCGCTTGAAGTTGTAGCTGGAACTCTTGGAGTCACTGGACTTAAGGTGCTTAACAACGAAACTGGTGAGGAAGAGCTGCTGGAAGCTGATGGTATTTTTCTAGCGATCGGGCATACTCCGAATACTGGCTTCCTAGGCGGACAGCTGCCAACAGATGAGCTCGGATATTTGCAGGTTATTCCCGGAACTTCACAAACGACTGTACCTGGCGTTTTCGCTTGTGGGGATGTGCAGGATCGCATCTATCGCCAAGCGATTACATCAGCAGGAAGCGGTTGTATGGCGGCACTAGATTGTGAGAGATATATTTCCGAACAGCATGCTTAATGCTTTTTAAGTAGATAAGAAAGTATAAGTTTTATTACACTTCGCGTCATCAGTCTTGACAAACGCGTTCGTCCCTGAAGGACGACGGAGTCGTTTATCCTTGTATAAAAGAACCTTTAGGAGGAATTAGCCATGTCAGTTAAACAAATTTCCGATGCCACTTTTAACAATGAAATTGAAGCGGGTATTGTCCTCGTAGATTTTTGGGCACCTTGGTGCGGACCTTGTAAAATCATTGCTCCGATTCTAGATGAACTATCAGCTGAGATCGGAGATGCAGCCAAAATCGTAAAAATCAACGTGGATGACAACCCAGAATCCGCTGCCAAATATAACGTCATGAGTATCCCTACATTGCTCATTTTCAAAGATGGTCAATTGGTTGACCAATTGGTTGGGGTACAGCCCAAAGAGAAGCTTAAAGCAGTTATTGAGAAAGCCTAACAAACAACGAAACGAGAAGGCATAACAAACAACGAAACTCAATGAAATAAAACATACAAAATTACAGGAGGAATACGAATATGACACAGGTACAAGAACGCACAGGGGTAGCAACAGTTGGAGGAAATCCAGTTACTTTGTTGGGGCCGGAGATCAAGGTTGGGGATAAAGCGCCAGATTTTAAAGTGAATAAGGATCTGATGACAGAGGTAAGCCTATCGGATTATGCAGGCAAAGTGAAGCTGATTTCGGTCGTCCCTTCCGTGGATACAGGTACATGCGATGCACAGACGCGGCGCTTCAATGTGGAAGCAGATAAGCTGGGAGACAATGTTGTCATTTTGACGATTTCGGTGGATCTTCCTTTTGCGCTGAGTCGTTTCTGCGGGGCAGCAGGCATTGATAAAGTCGTAACCTTATCTGATTATAAAAGCCGAGCTTTCGGTCAAGCGTATGGCGTGTTGATTAAGGAGATTCAGCTTGATCAACGTGCGATATTCATCTTGGATGAGAACAATACCGTTCGTTATGTGGAGTATTTAATGGAGATGAAGGAGCATCCGAATTATGATGCGGCTTTAGATGCTTTGAAGGAACTTGTGTAAAAGAATGCTTGTACCCGCACCTGCGGCTTGTTTAGAGCTTAGGGGTGCGGGTTTTCTGTGAGGAATAGCACAAGCCAGATAGCTAACCAAATTTCAATGAGATTGCGGCCAAAACAAACATAACTAGGGCAAGCCACGCGGGGAGTACAAGTTTAACTAGCTTGCGTTCGATATGGATATGAACTTTCTTCATCACTTCACCTTCTTTCTTACTGACCAGGAATGACTAGAGAGGGCACCTAAATAGCGAAATAGGAGAAAGGCCCTTCTTGTAAGTTTTTGATTGAACAAAAATTTATGAAGTTCCATTTTTCGCTTTTTGGAGATATGGATGAGAGAAAGGACTACAAGCTGCAGAAACTCTGGTTTCGAAAATAAATCGTCGGTCTTGAAACCATCGTGTAGCTTACCTATCACTTTTCCAAAAAAGGGTACATGTCTAGTTTCCGGGTATAAAGCAGAAATTTCTGACCATAGTTTTAGGCTTTGTAAAATGATTTGCTGAATGCGGTAGAAATCCGCTTCACTACAGGCAAGAACCGACTTACGAAGCTTAGACAACTCGAAATTACCGAAAAGCTCTTCGAAGGTTTCTTTGAAATCAGGAAGTCCAAAGATTTTGAGACGTCTTAAAAAGGTTAAAGCATGGACGGTAGGGATACCTCTCGATTTTGATAAATCCGTAATCACCTTTGCGATGAAGGCATATTGCTGCGCAGCCTCCTGTTCTTCAGGGGACGGAGTTCTTGGCTTTTCATGACGCTTTAATTTCACCGTTAAGTTAGGTATTGCTTCCTCTACTTCTTGCGGATGGTCCGAAATGAATACGAATTTACCGTTCATTTCTTCTGCAAACTTCAGCAGTCTCGTTTGAAGCTTGTCCCACTGGACGGGGAAGCCTTTCACATATAAAAGAGAGATCATGTTTTCCCAACTCGTCATGTTGTAGATCTGCTTTAGTGTAAGAATATCGTGAATGGCCTCAATATCGGAATGATGGTAAAAGGTATTTACACCGCGTCCTCTTCCACGCCCCTTCTTATTGGGAACGATAAGACCGTATCGGACAAAGCTTCTAAATGTATCTCTAGAAATGTAATCCCCCTCAGCATTCGCTTTTGATAGTAGCTCTTCTAGACATAACTCCATGTGAACACCTCCTTACTAACATCATAATGTGGGAAGCTTAGATCTACAAACACCTTGATCGACGCAAATGTAAAATAAAAAAAGCAGCATCCTCAAAGGATTGCTGCTCTTCGTTATCACATGTAAATCCAGCTGGCCGCTGCAGCCTCGCCGGTTTGAATGAAATCCTTTATCGAAGTTCAATTGAATCCCTGCAACTGGTCAGATACGTGTGTATTCTACCATGGGAGACATGCAAACGATGCTAGCGAGTGAGCGAAACCATCCGGCTGCCCTTGACCATCGCTGCGCTGCACAAGGGGCACGCCTTCGCCGCAAGCTTCGCTTCCTGCGGCGAAGAGATGCGCGACCAGGCCTTGCAGCCGGCCTGCTCGCAGATCCACGCCGCGACCCGCTCAGTCGCGGCGGCGGGCTTCCCCGCAGCGGCCGGGCGCCGCGCCGCTGCTGCACCAACATCCACAGCCGCAGCAGGCTTGCGGCTGACAACAGGGTCCGCGCCAGGGAACGCGGACAGCAGGAAGCGGGAAGGCTCCGCCTTCTTCCCGCGATAAAACGCCGGCGAGCTGATCAGCAGCTCAGCCTTGGCGCGCGTGACGGCGACGTAAGCGAGTCGCCGTTCTTCTTCCAGCGCGGCGGTTCCCTTGTCGCGCCCAACAACGCCAGCCATCTTCACATCGTCCAGATGGCTGGCATCAATTGCCGTGCTATGCGGCATATTGCCCTCGATCGCACAGAGCAAGTACACGATCGGGAATTCCAGTCCCTTCGATTTATGAATCGTCATGAGCGAAATTTTATTCGCGGTATGATCTTTTCTCGCTGCACTCATTTCGGTGCGTTTTTCCGCGACCTCATGGATAAAATAAAGAAATTGCTCCACGCTGTCGAACCGCTTGGCCGAAGATTCCAGCTCGTCGAGCGTTTCCTTCAGCATCTCTCTGTGATGCGTCAGCTTGCTGCGCTTGTTCGTCTCTAGGAAAGCATCATAGAAATCCTTGCGAATCGCCTGAACGGCTGCGAGCGGCTTCATTTCAGCAAGCGATTTAATGAGCCGGATGCGACTTTTGAGCTTTTCTTTCTGAAAATCTTTCAGCTGAGGCAGTCCGAGCAGGTGGATGAGCGGCCACTTTTTCGCTTGAATCGCTTCCTGATCTTGAATAATCCGCATGCCTTGGTCTCGTCCTATATATAATGATGGGAGGACACCTTCTATAGCTTCGAAATTACGCCGCTCATGGGCAAGCCTTAAGTGATCAATAATCGGCTTCACCATCCACTGATCGTAGAAGGAGTCATTGCTACCGTAATCCACAAAAGGCAAATTATGAAGAATCAACTGCTCGATAATCGCCCGACTGTTGCTGGCTGTCCGATACAAAATAGCTCGCCATACTGACTGCCACCCTCGGCTACTTTAATCCGAAGATCGTTAATTAACCAATCGGCCTCGTCGTCACTATTCGTTGGTTTCACATATTGCGGCTTCCGATCACTTTCCTTCGTGGCGAGGAGGGTCTTCGACTTCCGCTGGACATTGTGTGTGATGATGGCATTCCCCAGGCCGACGATGCTTGAAGTAGAACGGTAATTAATATCAAGAGTGACCGTCTTGGCAGCAGGATACTTCTCATGAAACTGTAGAATAAATTCATTTCGCGCGCCATTAAACGAATAAATCGTCTGGTCATCATCACCAACGACCATCAAATTCTCGTGGTCCTTCGCAATCATTTGAATGATTTCGTATTGCACGGTATTCGTATCCTGGAACTCATCAACGCTGATATAAGTGAATTTTCGCTGCAGCGAACGAAGGACATCGGTATTTTGCTGCAATAAGTGGTAGGCTTTGATCAAAATATCGTCAAAATCAATCTTCTGCTGCTCCATTTTCCACTGCTCATACTGCATGAAAATCCGTTTCACTTCTTTGTCTTCTTCCGTTCCTTCTGGGAGGTCTTCAACCTCAATCAGCTGCATTTTATAAGAGGAAAGCAAGGAAATGAGCACTTCGGGTTGATATGTATCCTGCAGCCCCATGCCCAGCATGATGCGTTTGAAGACAATTTGCTGATAGCGGCCATCACTCAGAATCTCTTGTTGTAACCCGTTCATTCGCAGTAATCTGAGGCAAAAAGCGTGAAATGTCCGCACCTGCATCGTATTGGTCATACTATGATCAAGGCCTGGCATGGATGTGAGGCGTTCCCGCATCTCTTCGGCGGCTTTTTTTGAGAAAGTAATCAACAACAAATTCGACGGATGAACCCGGTGCACACGCAGTAAATAAGCCACTCGGCAAACCAGAACAGTTGTCTTCCCGGAACCTGCACCCGCTAGGGTAAGCAAAGGACCTTTGAAATGGCGCACAGCCTGAACCTGCGCTTCATTCAGCAGAATCTGATGGCTTTCCAAATCGCGAAAAAAGTAAGCGTCACGATCGGCATCGGACACAAAATCGGAACTATTCGTTAAAAGCGCCATACGCGCATGCGGGATAGGTCGCTCTGTGGTTTGTTTCGTACCTAATGGTGTAGGGTAAATTGAAAGAGAAGTCAAAATCATCACCTGTTTCATAGCAATACTGGACTACCTATTCTATCACATTTATAGACCTATGAAAGGAACTATATACATATGGGGATATCTTACTTAAAATTGCTTTGGACGCAGTTCGAAAAGCACGATGCCACGGGGCTTGCTGCACAATGCGCCTACTATTTTCTGCTATCGCTGTTCCCCTTTCTACTCTTTATTCTGAGCTTACTGGGGTATTTGCCGTTCTCCTCGGATGATGTCATGGGACTCATTAAAGACTATATTCCGGAGGCAGTAGCCGGCTGGATCGAGGAAATGCTTAGCAATCTGCTTGATGTCAAAAGAGGAGGCGCACTTTCCTTCGGAATAATATTCGCCTTGGTGAGTGCCAGCGCCGCGATGAATGCGATCGTCATTGCCGTCAACAAAGCGTACGGGCTGCCGGAGCGCAAAAGCTTCATACACTCGCGTTTTCTTGCTGTGATGCTGACGCTGGGCATGCTCATTGTCATCGCTTCAGCGCTGCTGCTTAGCGTGTTTGGGCATTGGATCGGGGATTGGACGCTTGCCAACATTCCGATTTCTACGAAACAAGTGGCTTTGTGGAACAACCTGCGCTGGATTGCGAACTTCATCATCGTATTTGTGGTTTTCATCGGGGTTTACTATATAGCGCCTAATACATGTCTGACCTGCAAAAGCGTCCTTCCTGGAGCGATATTCGCGGCAGTTGGATGGCAATTAACATCCCTCGGCTTCTCCTTTTATGTCAACAACTTCACCAACTACAGCGCCACTTATGGCAGTGTCGGGGGCATTATCGTGCTCATGACTTGGTTCTATATTTCGGCGCTCATCATTATCATCGGCGGTGAAATTAATGCGATAAGGCATGTGAAGAATCAGATTCATACGGTTCCATTGGATAAAAAGGAGACGACAACGCATAAAAATCGCTTCTGATATACGGTCAGAAACGGTTTTTTGTTCTACCACGTCAAAACGCCGCCATCCACTCGCTTCACGCCGCGAATTTTTCCAAGCTGCTCCGCCAGCCGGAACAAGGCTAGATCCTTCATTTTGGCTTCAATCATGACGTCGATGCGGGGGAGGCCTGCCTCCTTGCAGCTTTTCAGAAAAGGGATGAGCTGATCGGGCTCAATGTAGTCAGAATGAGATCGGAACTCTTTCGCATCCTTTGGCGAGGAGACGTGAATTTTCATCGGAATATCGCCCCAGGTCTTAGCGATGTCTGGCAATAGTTCGATGGGGGAAGACGCGGATGGGTTGCACCAATCATGGTGCAAATCCAGCATGCAGGGGCGCTGCAGCCTTTTGCTCACGGCCAGTGTTTCCTCTAATGTGTAAGTTTTATCGTCATTCTCAAATGTAAGACGCCGCATAGCTTGCTCGGGCACCTCAGAGATCTTAGTAAATAACCGCTCCGTGGCGGTATCTTTATCCCCATACACACCGCCAACATGGATATTGATGATAGCAGATTCATCAAGTCCCATCCCATCCAAAATCGCCGCGTGATAGGACAAGTCTCTTATAGCAGCCTCCACGACCGAATCACTCCCGTTTAGCAGCGTGAATTGATTCGGATGCATACTTAGTCGGATTCCCTGCGTGTTGGCGAACTGGCCGAGCTTTCGAAGCTCATCTTTATATTCAGCAGCTACATCAATCCGCACGTCCGGATGGGTGGCTAGCGGAATGAGCGACGACGATAGACGAAATAAGCGAATGCCATGAGCGGCATTATAGTATAGAATCCGCTGAGTCGCCTCGAGATTTTTGCGTCCGATCTCGATGGCTCGCTGCAAAGCCTCTTCACGCGGACGCTGAGAGAATAGCTTATATGTAAAAGTGGAACTAGGTGTATTATTGAAAATCGCCATTGCTATAGATACGAATCCGAGTCGGATAATCATAGGGCCTCCGTTATTCCATCATCATCTAGCTTGATTAGTCTGCCCAAAAGGGAGTAATATCGAGCGTGAAGGGGAGGAGCTGAGGGTAAAAGGATTAAGAAATTGCAAAAGCTCAGGCTGAGTTCTTCATTGGAACGTACAAAGTGGAGCCTGTTTAAACAAATTTGCTGTAAAACCTACATCAAATTTCACCTCAGCTACCTGTACCGCTTAGATTACCTGCATTTCCTACATCAAATAATCCCGATAACGAGGGTTTTCAGCCTTTTGGGCGAAATTAGCTGCACATTTTGCAAGTAATTCCCTCCGAAAGGGGTTAAACCCATAATTTTGATGTACGAAATGCAGGTAGTGTCACTTTAGCGCTCCCCATGATGGTCTAGGCAACCTTCGTCTCGTACACAATTTCAAGTTAAACACAAATTCCCAAGCCACCTAACAAAAAAAGACACCCGGAGGTGTCTTCTGTAGAACATTTCATATAAGTCTGGGGAAGGACACAGCAGACGGAATGATTCAAATCTAAACCCGCTCAACCTTCAACAGGTTAGTCGTTCCTGATTTCCCTACTGGGATACCGGCGGAGACAACAGTGAGGTCGCCTTTTTTCACATAGCCGAGTGTCTCAGCTTGCCCGATGGCAGAGCGGATCATCGCGTCGGTGGAGTCGCAGAATTCGCCAAGGATCGGGATCACGCCCTGCACCATGCTCAGGTAGTTGATCGCATATTCATTGGAAGTCACCGCGATAATCGGTGCTTCCGGGCGGTACTTCGCGATCATCCGAGCGGTGAAGCCGCTCTCCGTTGGCGTCAAGATGGCTGCAGCGTGCAGCTTGTTAGCGGATGACACGACCGCTTGGCACAGCACCTCAGTCACTTCGTTGTTCGACTGAAGCTGCGCGTCGATCAAGGAGCTGCGCTCCATGGTTTGCTCGACGCGCTCGGCGATCGTCGCCATCATCGTCACGGACTCGACGGGATACTTGCCTGCGGCTGTCTCGCCGGAAAGCATGACTACGTCGCTGCCGTCAAGCACCGCATTCGCCACGTCACTTACTTCTGCACGTGTTGGACGAGGGTTGCGCTGCATGGAATCCAACATTTGCGTCGCCGTAATAACAGGCTTGCCAGCTAAATTACAAGCGCGAATCATGTCTTTCTGCGCAATCGGAACTTCCTCCGTCGGAATCTCGACGCCTAGATCTCCCCTTGCCACCATGATGCCGTCGGAAGCTTCAAGGATCGAAGCGAAATTCGTCATGCCTTCTTCGTTCTCAATCTTCGATATAATCGGCGTAAACGCTGCGCCATGCTGTTCCAAAATCGCGCGAACCTCTCTAACATCATTTCCGTTACGTACGAAAGACATCGCGATGATGGAGATATTCTCTTCAACGCCGAACTTAATATGCATCACATCGCGCTCAGTTACACCGGGTAGAGAGGTGCGCACGCCCGGCAAATTAACGCCTTTACGCTGCTTCAAAACACTTTGATTCAAGACGCTGCAAGTAACTTCGGTACCGTCAATCATTTCTACTCTAAGCTCGATTGAGCCGTCATCGATAAGAATGAGATTCCCCGGCTTAACATCCTGCGGAAGGCCAGGGTAATTTACAGAAACACGGCTGGAATCGCCGATAATTTGTTCAGTCGTAAGCACTATGTGATCGCCGCTTTGCAAATCGTAGGAAGCATCCTTCAATTGACCAATGCGGATTTCCGGACCTTTAATATCCATCAGAATAGGAATGATGACCCCAAGCTCGGCAGCTGCTTGACGTACGCGCTGAATGCGTCCCCTATGCTCTTCTAAATCGCCATGAGCCATGTTCAATCTGGCGACACTCATGCCTGCGCGAATTAATTCTTTGAGAGTAGGGACGGAATCACAAGCGGGTCCCATGGTACAAATGATTTTTGTTTTACGCATGGTGGTTAGGACTTCCTTTCGATAGTAACGAATGAATTTTGGCTTCATTATAAGCTTAAATGAGCCGAAGTTCTATGAACTATAGTATGATATATGTACTATAGTATGCAGGAAGGTGACATTATGCAGGTGATAACCTTTACGTATGACAAGAGCAGCAATTGGTACAAGGAAGAGCTGGAGGGATGCCTCAATTGGACGCTCGTTCTTGTTACGTATGGCCGATGTGTGTATTGGATCAATGAGAAGAAGCAGGTAGTTGAGAAAGGGCAATGGCTGCTCATTCCGAGCAAAACTCCCTTTTATGGAAGGAGTGTGCCGACCCAGATCCATGAAAAGTACGTGGTTCAATTCATCGCTGATCCATCAGATGAGCTGTTCCCACTTCTCCAGCTGCCGCATTATACTAGCCGATTAACGGGTAAATATGAGCTGATTGTCGATCGTTTGCGCCTTATTCATCAGCAGTGGCAGGACAAGCAATCCTATTACCAAACGCTGTGTGAAGCGCTGCTCAAAGAGCTGTTTGTCCATCTCCATAGAGAGTGGGACCAAGATACGACAACGACCGCTACTGCGCAGCTGGTGGAGCAGATGAAAGGTTACATTCAGAACCATTACCGCGAGCACGTGACCAAGGACGAGCTTGCCGCGTGTATAAGCCGATCTCCGAACTACACAGCGGCACTTTTTCGCAAAGTAACAGGTCAAACGATCAGCGAGTTCGTCCATGCCACTAGGATCAAAACGGGCATCTACATGCTTAGACATTCTGCGCTGTCAGTGACCGAGATCTCCGAGTTCATCGGGTACAATGATCCGTCTTATTTTTACCGTGTATTCAGGCGTTTAACCGGCTTAGTGCCAACGGATTTAGTATCCGACCGTGAAACGATTCGTAAGTAGTACGAGATAACACGAACTTACATCGTACCGCCGCCGCGACGTACTTCGGAAGGGATTTGCTCAGGGCCTTTATCAATGTTCTGGTAGATGAACGTCCCGACACTTGCTTCATCAAACTTTGTAAGCTGCATCGTTTTCGTCCATGCGGTTACAACGACCTCCTGATCGCTAGGTACATCTGGATTCGGTACAGCTAGTACACCGGCACCGGCTTTCTTGAAATGCGTCAAATAGTCGAGTCGATCTAGCAGTTCTTTAGGAGCATCAGGGCGATAATGAATAATGATATCTCCGTGCTCTAAATTATGAACAAGCATTTCATAAGAGGGTCTGTCCTTATAAAAACCGAACTTTAAGTCATGTGGACTGTGTGTACCGGAAGTCGGGATTTTCATTTCATAGGATAGTGTACCCTCAGCATGCCCTCGTCCGTAATCTTTATCTGTCACGACCTGGATAGGAGCATTAAAATTCAGTTTTTCTATACTGTATTTGCTGGAATTTTGCTGAATAAGCGAGGTTCCCACACAGCATATCGCGATAATAACGAGAGTGTGAGAGAGAAGCAGCCAGGTCTTTTGCTTTTTTTTCAGAGCCTGTTTCTCCACCTTTTTCAATCGGCTTGTGTTCTGTTTGTGCGCTTTTGCGGCCAACACATAGCCAATAATCGACAAAATAAAAATAGCCAAGCCTATGTAAAGCAAAATAGCCATAAAATCAGGTCCGTGCTGCATGGTTGAATGATCCATTATAAATGATCTCCTTTTAGAATAAATTTTTAATTATCCACACTACATATTGTAGTTTCACTATTAGCTAGAAGTCAATTTCTGCTTAAAGATCTCGTTCAATTTTATGGCTAAGGACCCGACCCTGTCCAGTACTCTAATTTTTATATCTCGGTTTGACCCTCATATCTACAGAAAAAAAGGAGCCACATTCTGATTTGGCCCCTTTGTCAAGGGCACTTATAAAAAAAGGACTGAGGTTCTTAAGCCACCGACAAAAGATGATTCCTGTACTGTACGGGAGTCATCTTTTTGCGTCCCCACTGATATCTGTGGTTATTGTAATAGCGTATGTACCGGTTTACTTCATGTTTCAGTTCTGATAACGATTGACAATTCCGGTGATCGACATGGTCTTTCAGATTCCAAAGAAGGATTCTTGTGGGGCGTTATCCCAGCAATTTCCCCGTCTGGACATGGATTGACCGAGTTTGTATTGCTTCAACAGTTTTTGATAGGTCGGACTTGTGTAATGGCTGCCTTGATCTGATTGGATAAAAACACCTTTAGGCAGTTGGATCCGTTTTTGCTTGGCCAGCATATCTACGAGATCTGTCGCTAAATCCAGTGTGAGGCGATCGGATAGGTTATGGGCCAGAACCTCGCCTGTGAAGGCATCCAACAGGGTCGACAAATAAGCCATCTTCGAAAGGCCGTAAGGCAGATACGTGATGTCTGTCAGGAGGGCAAGACCTGGTACTTCCTTCCTAAAATCCCTCTGTAAAAGGTTAGGCAGCGTTCGATGCTCCATCGTGGCTTTAGCCTTATGGGTTTGGTTTACGAAGAGGGCAGACCAGACCTAATTTCTTCATCCTTCCAGCGATCAGCGCACTGTTCCACACGTGTCATCCCGATGATACCGATGTCGAATCCATTAGCCTCAAAGATTTCTCTTGGTGTTTGTCCGAGCATATATTGATCAATGAATAACCGTTTAAACTCATCCATGTAGGTCATGGATTTTTCACTGATTTTAGCAATATATTGATTTTGTGATAACGCCTCGCACTCTGCTTCACTAAACCGTTTCTTACTCATGTCATCCCCTCCGTTGCTTCTTCCAGTATACAAAAAGGCACCCATAGCCCAAACACCTTTTTTTAAAGTGTCCAGTCTATGGGTACCAGTTTATACTAGGTGCTTCTTTTTTTTGCAAAGGTTAATAAATTCTATTAGGAAAACTGAGAAGCCAAGAGCTTGTCCCTCTTGTAATTGTAATTTCTGAAGTTGATCCAACAGATGAATATTTACTAGATGTTACACCGTACCAACTATCCGGGACTACAGCGCTATAAGTGTTGGTGCTTGGATAAAAGCTTGCAGTCTGGTAGGTTGTTATTCCAAACGAAGAAGGACCTACTTGTCCATTTGTGACCTTTCGATTGGATAAAGTATAATTTCCTTCACCACCATAACTCCATCCACCTGTTACACCGTACATGTCAACATGTAGGAGATTATTCGAATCGTATTTATTATCCCAATATACTGTAGAATACGCTTTGACAGCAATAGTGTCGTCCCATTTAGAGTCATCTCTCGAAGACAATATGGAAACATTAGAATCTTCAACCCCAGGCTTTTTTGTAGGTACATTTTTTCCTTTAACAACAGCAAAAGTAGTTGTTGCATAACTCTCAACTTTTGCTCCATTCTTTTCGACAACACTCAATAGTTGAGTTGTACTTAAAGTTTCGGATGTGACATCGCTTGCTTCCTCGGTTTGAATCTCCCCTGCGGAATCCTTTTTAATCAGTTTCACCGAAACTGTATTTGTCGCTTTACTTTCTTTATATGGAGAATCGTCTATACCTTGAACTGCCCTTTCCCACAATTTATCAGGATCTTTGATTTCTTTATGTTCTTGAATAACTCTCTCCTGAACTTCAGGTCCTGCTGCCAAAGCTGCTGAAAAAAATGAAATCGATAAAACTGCTGTAATAGACATAACTGCCAATTTTCTAAATACCATAGTTTAAATCCTCCTTTTTTTACGGAGCATAATTATTTGTGTTCTCAATATTATAGACACCCAATATATTAAATTTGTTCCACAATTTTGAAATTTTTTATTTTTTTATTTTTTATGGTAGAATTACCTTATTACATACAGGAGGTAAAAGTATAAAAATATTACATGGAACGATTATCAAATAAATGGAGGTTGATAAACCGTGAAGTACATTTATACAGGTATAGGAACTGTTTTGATTGCATTAATAATTTCATCTATAACGCAGAACTGGTCTTTTATTTATACAATTCCCGGAATATTGGGAGCTGCTGCATTAGTTCTAGGTGCAGTACTCTCTGGGGCGTTTGTAAGCGGAGATCGACTGGGTAGGAACTTAACTATGGAAACCTCAGAAAGTAGAGATTCTCGCCAATCTAGGATGAATGTTTTATTATTGATAGGATTAGTTAATCTTGCTCTTGCAATCATCGGATATTTCATAATTGAAAATTTTTAATAATGGCAACAATAAAATAGAACTCTTATCTCAAACTATAATATCGCTATACAAAGGCTGACGCATAAGCAAAATTGAAAGGATTAGTATCTCAAACTTCGCAGAGCAAAATTGCTTTTAACCCCTTGATATATATAGCTAACTCAAGATAATAATCTATCTCTTGCAAAAATAGAAAACACCGCTTCCGTTTGATATAGTGATTGTGTCGAGCAATCCACTACCACACAGAAGAGGTGTCCTCTATATGATAGATCAAAAGCAGCCCTGCAATCAACTGCCTAAAGAAATTAAACCGGCATTCGAAGAACTTCATGTGCTAAAGCACTTAAAAGACGCAAAAATAAGCAAGAAATTTGGTTATTCTGCTGCTTATCTGTATCAGCTTGTATTCGTTCTTTTGTTTCATCAGAAAAATTGGTTTCGCCTGCTCCAAAGTGAAAAAGCGGAATCATTTCCAGGCAAAGACGCCGTTTATCGTTTTTTGAATCATACCAAATTTGCTTGGCGACAGTTTCTCCTTTCCCTTAGCACAGCAACCATCCATAAAGTCGAAACGCTAACCTCAGACGAGCGTGTGACCGCATTCATTTTTGACGATTCCATGTTTGATCGTAACCGCAGCAAAGCGGTAGAATTGCTTGCAAGATTCAAAGATCACGCCACTGGAGCCTATTATAAAGGCTTCCGTATGCTGACGATGGGATGGTCTGACAGCCATTCGTTTATTCCCATGGATTTTGCTTTGCTGAGCTCGGTCAAATCACAAATAAATGGCATCTCTGAATGGACGGATAAACGAACCGTCGGCTATAAACGCCGCGAGGAAGCGCTACTTTCAGCGCCAAAGGTCATCGCGTCTATGATAGACCGTGCCATAGCTGCTGGTGCGTCTGCGTCTTATGCCTTAATGGACAGTTGGTTCACCCATGCGCCACTCATAAAAGAAATCCTGGATCGTGGTCTCCATGTCATTGGCATGATTAAAAATGACAACAAACGTTACCTAGTTGGAGGAATCCGCCTGAACCTAAAGGAATTGTATCTGGTAGCCCCGCAAGTTGAGGGAAAGAAGTCCGATATTCTTCGCTGCATTCGAACTGAATTGGTCGCCGGAATACCGGTGCTCGTGGTATTTATTCGGCATCGCTCCAAGAAAAAAGAATGGCTAGCAATTCTCTCCACCGACTTGACTTTGACGCCTCAGGAAGTCATTAGTACCTACACGATGCGTTGGAATATTGAGGTCTTCTTTAAGTGTGCAAAATCCATGTTACGCCTGCAAAAGGAGTTTCAAGGTCTTTCATACGACCTACTCGTTAGTCATACAACGATTGTATTTTCTCGTTATATTCTGCTTGCATGGCAGCATCGACAAAGCACGGACCAAAGAACGCTTGGTGGTTTGTTTTATTTGCTATGTGATGAAGTCAGCACCTTGGATTGGGTAGTCGCCTTACAGCAACTGATCGATTTGATCAGTGAAGTAGCTACAAAAGCATCCAAAAAACTTTCGAAATTAATAAAAAGTCAACTACAACAATGGATTGTCGGTTTGCCCAGTTACCTCAAGGCTTATCTGCCGATTTCAGGCTGCGAAGTTTGAGTTA
>NZ_AUGY01000061.1 GCF_000422905.1 Paenibacillus alginolyticus DSM 5050 = NBRC 15375 | reverse complement strand
CGATCGAGCACGAGCGCATACCGCCCAAGACCCCCAATATGAACGCATACATTGAGTCATTTCATAGCATTATTGAAAGAGATGTGTACACAAAAGAGTACTTTGAAACGTTTGAAGAAGCTTACCAAAGAGTACACACATACATTGAATTCTACAACCAACGGCGTTTCCACGGAAGTCTGCACAAAATGAGTCCAAGCCAGTACCATGCAGCTTGGGAAGCTAAAAAATTAGAAGCCGTAGAAATTGCGCTTTAGTGTGCTAGAGAAATGAGAAGCTGCGAGAGCGAGAGCATTTAGCAGCTAGACTCCATAATTAAGGGGCCGAACCGAATGAGCAGCTGATTAGAAATTAGCTGCATTTTTTGCAGCAAATTTTGTTCGAACAGTTCCTTAAAGGTGTGGCGGAGCGAGGAGGAGGGTGGAGGAAGTGGGGGTAATTCATGCGAGAGGAAGTGTGTCATGTCACAATCAGGAATGGGTTAGCAGGCAGCAGGGTAAAGGGGTAGTAGCAAAGTAATGGGTGAGCAGGCAGCAGGGGAAAGGGGGAGTAGCAAAGTAATGGGTTAGCAGGCAGCAGGTAAAGGGGTAGTAATAAGGTAATGGGTTAGCAGGCAGCAGGTAAAGGGGTAGTAATAAGGTAATGGGTTAGCAGGCAGCAAGTAAAGGGGTAGTGGTAAAGTAATGGGTTAGCAGGCAGCAAGTTTATGGATTAGCAGACCGCAAGATAATGTCTTAGTAGCCAGCTATGTAGTGTGTTGTAGCAGCAAAGCAGTCAGCTAGTTAATAGGTTCATAGCAGCAAGATAATGCAAGAAATCGCCAGCTTGTCTATAACTATACAAAAAAACCTTGTTTCAGCAGCTGATTTAGCATGCCTAACAAGGTCTTTCTTTTAGTTGGTTTCTTCTGTCCACTGTCTTAATTTGCGATCCGAAGGGAGAAGGAACGTCAGGATGCCGAGGAGTGGTAGAAAGGCACACATTTCCATAACACGTGTCGTGCCTAGGGTGTCGCAGAGATTTCCTAGGACGACACTCCCGATGCCCCCCATTCCAAAAGCTAAGCCTGTAATTAAGCCAGAAACGGTTCCGACTTTCCCGGGAAACAGCATTTGGGCGTACACAACGGTAACAGAAAAGCTGGATAATAGAATGACTCCGATAATAACAAGTAAAACGTAAGCCCAAGTTATGGACACATGCGGTAACAGCAAAGCAAACGGCGCTGAACCAAGCATGGAAAAGAAAATGACATTCCGCTTACCGAAGCGGTCTGCAAGCGGACCGCCAAAAAATGTTCCAACTGCACCAGCCGCTAGGAACAAGAAGATAAAGTCCTGTGCGCGGTCGATTGACATGCCGTATGTATCCTTCAAGAAGAAGGCGAAGTAGCCGCTCATTGCTGCTCCGTACCAAGAACGGACGAACACTAGAAAAATAAGCAGGCAAATCGCAAACATGACTTGCTTGCGCCGTTGTGGATTGACGGTGCGTTGTACGATTGTTTTAGCTTTAACCGGTGTGGCAATCAGCACGGATTTATACCAGCGCGCAATATATAATTGCACGGCGATAGCTACTGCTGCAACGCCTGTGAACCATATGGAACCGAATAATCCAAGTGGAATGAAAATCCATTTGGTCATCATAGGGGCCAAAGATTGACCGGCATTTCCGCCAACTTGGAAAATGGATTGAGCCAGACCTTTGCGACCTCCCGCGGCCATGTGAGAGACACGAGATCCCTCTGGGTGGAAGGCGGCTGAGCCCAGACCTACAAAGCAAACAGACAATAACACGACCCAATACGAATGTGCGAACGCGAGCAGCAGCATACCCGTAAGGGTGGATGCCATGCCAATCGGCAGCATATAGGGTGAAGGCTTGCGATCTGTGTATAAGCCGACAACCGGCTGCATAATGGAAGCCGTGAAGTTAATGGCGAATTGCACCCAACCAATCTGTGAATAGCTAAGTCCCATCTCGCTTTTTAGTATGGGAAAGATAGCAGGGATGACAGATTGAATTGAATCGTTGAGTAAATGGACAAGACCAATTGCGAATAAAATCCGATATACGGTAGGTTTAACGTCTCCGGTACCATGTAAGCTCTTGGAGCTTTGATCGGGAGATGATGCTGTAATGGATGCCATGTTTCTCTCCTCTCCAGTCAGCAGATTCCCTTTATTTTTCTAGGAAACGGCCGAGGTCTTCTCCCATTTTAACTTTAGAACCAAGCTGCAGATCCGGTCGAGGCTCAAACATATCATCTTCAAAAAGGAGAACGACGGTTGAACCAAACTCGAAGTAGGCTAGTTCTTGACCTCGCTCAAGGTTTTTGGGAAGAGGCTTCACATATTGAATAGAACTTACATTAAGTGCCCCGACCTTGACCACAGCAACTTCACCGGCATTATGCTGGATAAAGGTGATTAACCGTTCGTTACGACTTAGTACTCTCTTCATATGACGAAGGCCAAACTCATTCACAGGATATACTTTTCCTAGCACATGCTCGCTCTCAAGCACATCACCTGAAATCGGCGAATGAATCCGGTGGTAGTCTGTAGGGCTGAGGTACAGAACAAAATAAAAGCCATTTTTATAGTTGACCGTACGGGGGGAACGATTCAGCAGCTCTTCGATGGTGTAGTCTTGGCCTTTGACATTCACAATTAAGCCTTCTTTAATGTCGCCGATACCTGTAATCATGGCATCAACAGGACTTACAACACGAGACAAGTCTTCGTGAATAGGGCGTAACCCTGGCTTTAATCTGCGTGTGAAGAAATCATTCAAAGATTTATAATCTTGTAACTGCTTCTCAGCATCTTCAATACGTATTCCGTAGGTTTGGGCAAAGCGGGGAATGAAGATCCGGCTTGCTTTGGATCTGGCAAAAGCACCTGTCACTTGGGACACCCATTTGCGTGAAGACAGCTCCGTAAGCAATCGAAAAAATGGTTTAGACATAGATTAAAAAACTCCTGTTCATTCATGTGTTTAGGAGAGACCTTGATCAAGATCAAAGATCCCTTCATGCAGAGAGACTTTGATCAAGATCAAAGATCCCTATATATGGCTCTTCGCTAATCTTGCCACAGAAAGGTAAAAGAATCAATTGTCGAATAAGGAAGGAATGCAAGGCAAGCACAAGAAAAAAACAGCCTAATGGCTGTTTGAGGTGGAATATGCTAGCTTTGCTTATAATCCCCGCAGGTATAGCACGTAGCGAGGTTAACGGAGATGGGAACAGAGGAGCCGGCGAACTTGATACATTGAACAGGGGTTCGAGACGAATGATCAGAAATACTCGTACAGGACTTGCAGCTTGCGATTAGCTCAAAGGAAGCATCTAAGGGCAGCGAATACTGTAAGACGATATTCTTCTTCATTAATAGACCTCTTTTCCTTGTGATGGATGCGAGCCGGATCCTAGCAGGAGAAGCCTTTATGTAAACGCTTTACTTTCAATGTCTATCATATCACAAAATGGATCAAGTTGCCTTTGGTATTTCCCGAAAGGAAAACGTCAATGCTGTTGATGAGGTGAAAGAACGTCATGACTTTAATAATCGTGATACTTAGTATTCTGCTTCCGATCAGCATGCTAGTAAGTGCTTGGCTGTTCACATTCTGCCGAACGATTTATCATGTGTTAGCAGTAGGGTGTGCTTATGTGTTTGGTATCATCAGCGTGCTCGCCATTTATGAGATTTTAAGAGATGAGACGGTATTTATGACGAATATTCACGGCATTTTTCAAAATGGGCTATTCCTGTTAAGCGGAGGTTACTTGGGGTGTTATGGGATCTACACGTTACTGAGATGGACGCTGAAGGAGCTTAGAAGTGAGTAATCGGTCTTGCAACAATTTTAGGTAGAAGCTCGTTAAGAAGATTAGGTCCAAAAGGGAAGGTAGATGAAGATGAAACGAGATATACCTTTGTTGATCAGGAGCGCTGTGTTCGCAGCTGCATTTTCACTGCTCTTAACGGGCTGTTCGTCGTCTCACCCGGGAGTCAGTCCATCTTCCTCAGCACCCGCCGCGACACCGCCGAGCGTGGATGCTACTCCAACACCGATTTCGTCTCCATCACCAACTTCAACACCAGTCGCAACAAGCGGTGTTACGGCGATGACACTGGAAGAAAAGTTAGGACAAATGATTATAGCGGGAATAGATGAGTACAGTATGAATGCACATGCACGCGAACTGATTGAAGCTTATCATGTTGGCGGGATTATATTATACAAGCCAAATGTGAAAAATACGACTCAGCTGGTAGATCTAGTTAATGAATTGAAACAGACGAATGCCGTGAATAAGCTTCCGCTTTGGCTGGGTGTAGATGAAGAAGGCGGCAGGGTGACACGGTTACCGGATGAGATTATGAAAACACCGACCAGCATGGACATCGGTAAAACGGGTCGTCCTGTACTGGCATATAATATCGGTCAACTTCTAGGGAAAGAACTAAATGCCTATGGCTTAAATATGGATTTCGCACCTGATCTGGATGTCAATAGCAACCCCAATAATCCGGTCATTGGTGACCGTTCATTCGGATCTAACGCTTCTATTGTGGGCAGTTTTGGTGTTCAAATGATGAATGGACTACAGAATCAGAAGGTTGTCCCTGTTGTGAAGCATTTCCCTGGACATGGTGATACTTCGATAGATTCGCATGTGGGACTGCCGATCGTTCAAAATGATCTCGCCCGTTTGCGCAAGCTTGAGCTGGTTCCATTCGCAGAAGCTTTCAAGCATCAGGCTGATGCGGTCATGGTCGCTCATATTCTGCTGCCAAAAGTGGATGCTCAGAATCCCGCTTCGATGTCGAAAAAGATTATGACAGATCTTTTGCGTAAGGAAATGGGGTTTGAGGGACTCATCATGACAGATGATATGACGATGGGAGCCATTATCACAAACTATGATCTGGGTGAGGCTGCGGTGAAGTCTGTTCTTGCGGGGTCAAATATCGTCATGGTCGGACATGATTATGAGAAGGTCGTCACGGTCATAGACGCACTGCGAAAAGCCGTTCAATCCGGGCGAATACCGATGGAAACAATCAACCAAAGTGTTCGTCAAGTCACGAAGGTGAAACAGAAATACCAACTTACGGATCGTCCGATCAAAGTTCCTGATACGAAGAAGCTAAACGCTGAGGTGCAAAGCGTACTAGGGACAAAAGCAAACAAATAACACCGTTCCTGCGGATTCATTCGCAGCACGGTGTTTTTTTTGCTTGATTAAAGCGGGGGGATGCCGCCATCTAACAAGAATTTTGCATATCCGTCAATGGAAAGAACCAGCTCCTGACATTGCGATCCATTTTCATCATCGATGCTAGAATTGGTTGGTTTAATAATGAGAGAATCGTAGGCTGACATGATGGAAAAGCAGGATTGCTTGTTTGTACGGATACGGATACTTTACATGTACCAATGAAACAAATGCCCAAGCTTTCTTTTATAATCCGCATATGTATAGAGAGTAGTTGGTGAATTCGACCATTTATCTAGGTTAGCGCACATTTTCTCGGGCTAGCGTACCTATCGGGCGGAGACTGAATATGTTACAAGTGACTAATTCTTGGAGAATGGAGAGGAGTCTATGAGTAAGAGTAAGAACAGCAGGGTAAGACCTTATGTGAAAAAAGTGATCTCCAGCAGGGTGAACGAACTGGATTGGATAGATGAGATTGAACCAGTATCAGATCCAGTGAAGCAAGAGAAAACAGAGAAAGCTGAGAAAGCAGAGAAAATAGAAAAAGTCGAACCCGTTCAGAAGACGGTAACAAGTGATCCACAACCGCCACTCAAAGGGAATGTGAAACCCCCGGTCGAAACGACCAAAATTAACAAGCAATCCAGTCTAATGAAGGTTTCCACTACGACTACCGCGCCCCCACCACCGCTGTTATTGCTTTCTGAAAGAAAAACGGGGAAATTTGTAAACCCTGTTGTCTATACAGATGATATTGTCGAGGAAGCGATCACTTGGGAGAAAATTGCAAGTCGCTCTGTCGATGAGAGCAAGATTAAACCTCTAAGTATCGGCACTAAAGCTTTGAAGGATTTTGCAATCGAGCATTCGAAGCTTGCTCCGGGCAGCGTAACAAGAGATAAGATCGCTATTCAAGCGATCAATGATGAACATATTGCTCCGCATAGTATTTTGGGTGATAAAATTCAGGATGAATCCATTCCGGGCAGTAAACTGCTGGACAATAGTATCACAGCCGATAAACTGGCCGATCAAACCATTGATTCCATAAAAATTGCTCACGGTTCCATTCTTCCCCAACATTTGTCTGAGCTGATCATTACGAGCGAACTCATTGATAATCAAGCGATAACGGGAGAGAAAATTCATAGTGGCGCCGTGCAAGCAAAGCATTTGTCCAATTATATTATTGATACCGCCAAGCTGACAGATGCTTCAGTCACAACGGATAAGTTAAGAGATCAGGCTGTGACCGAAGAGAAGATCGCCAATGAGAGCATTACTTCTGTTCATTTTCAACCACAAAGTATTTATGGAGAGCACTTGGCTAATGGCAGTGTTCTAAGCCGTAACATTGCTCCGCGTCAAATTGAAACAACGCATATTGCTGATTTTGCTATTGAGAGTTTTCATTTGAAAAATGAGTCAATCACTACAGATAAGCTGGCGTGGGATGCCGTAAATCAAGATCAGATTGTGGATATGGCTATATCGAGCTCGAAGATTGCTCCACAAGCGATTGAAACGAAACATTTGCAGGAAGCCTCCATCTTTGGTGAACATATTACCGATGAAGCCATCACTAGTCGTCATATCGCTGCAAGCTCGATTCAAGCGGAGCATATTGCGAATGGTGCTTTATATGGAAGTATGCTTTCGGATGAAAGCATTACATCAGATAAGTTGGCAGAAAACCTCATTACGGATAAACACATTCATCCTAATGCCATTCAAAGCCAGCATCTTGCGGACGCTAGCATTTCGAACTCGAAGCTGAAAGATGGGTCCATTACATCAGCTAAATTGGTAGAGGACCTTGTTGAAGGAAAGCACCTTCGCAGTCAAGCGATTGGTAATAGGCATTTGATTGATGGTGAAATAACGCCTTCCAAGCTTCAAGATGGAACGATCACCTCTTCTAAATTAGCCGAAGGCTCGGTTGAGGGAAGACATATTAAAGCAGAATCCATACAGAATACACATTTGGCTGATCAAATCATTTCTACCGCTAAGCTTGAAGCAGGTGCTGTGACGAATGAGAAATTATCGGAGGGTAGTGTAGATACTTCTAAGTTGAAGGATGACAGTGTAACTTCTGATAAAATCTCTCTGAGTTCCATCAAAACAGGGCATTTGCAAGAAGGCATCATTAGTAGTACTCATTTGAAGGATGTAGCCGTATTAGGTCAACACATTACTCATCAGGCAATTGGTAAAGAGCACCTTCAGAATGGAATTGTCACTGAGGATAAGATGGGGTTAAAGGTGATTCGTTCGGAGCATGTCGCAGATCAAGCAATAGGCGAGAAACAAATTGCTTGGTCAGCGATTCAACGCGAACACATAGCCGAAGAAGCCATTTCAACCCTTCATTTGCAAGATGAAACCATTACAACGAGTAAAATCGCGGAAGAAGCTGTAACAAGCAGCAAAATGGCCGCGATGTCTGTTGAAACTCGCCATCTACAAGAGAATATTATTAATGGTCTGCACATTAAACCAGGTGCAATAACGTCTGAACATTTAGCCCAAGGATCTATTACTATTGGCATCTTCGCTGACCGAAGTCTGGAAGGAAGTAAACTTGTCGAACAATCGATTACTTCTGAAACTCTTGCGCTAGGAGCTGTTACAGAAGAAAAGCTGGCAAATGGAGCGGTTGGAACCCAGCATCTGCAAGCTGAATCCGTATCATCCAAGGTACTCCAGGATCGAGCAGTGACAACAAGGAAACTGGAAGACCAAGCGGTGAAGGAAGCCAATTTAGCAGATGCGAGTGTGACTAGCCGCAAAATCTCAGTGAAAGCCATCAATAGTGAGCATATCGCTGATGGGGCGATTACAGCGGCTAAACTGGCTAATGAAAGTATTCATGGCAGCAAGCTAGTGAGCGGCGCGCTTAGTGGAAGACATTTGGCAGACGGGGCTATCACGAGTTCCAAAATATCAGCGCTCGCTGTAAATAGTGAGCACTTATCGGATGGTGCTGTAAGTAATTCGAAGTTGGCAATGGGCAGCGTAGACAGTACGAAGCTGTCTCTAGGATCAGTTACAAGCAAACATTTGTCTGATGGTGCAGTAGATAGAACAAAGCTTGGGTTTGGGGTTGTCGATACTGAGCACCTGGCAAACGGTGCTGTTGATAATGATAAGCTTGCTGCGAATTCAGTAGACGGAAGCAAATTGATTCTTGGCGCTGTTAGTAATTATCATTTAGCTGATAATGCGGTGTATGGAGCGAAGCTGGCGACAGGCAGCGTAGACAGTAGTAAGTTGACAACAGGCTTGATAAAGAATGAGCATCTGTCAGACGGTGTTGTTGATGGTGCGAAGTTGGCAGCAGGTAGTGTAGATGGAACTAAGTTGGTGGCGGGTTCGGTTCATCGGGAACATCTCATTGATAGCGTTGTAGATGGATCGAAGCTGGCAGCAGGCGCTGTAAATAATGAACACTTAGCGAATGGGATAGTGGATGGATCTAAGCTTGCAGACAGCAGTGTAGGAAGTAGTAAATTAGCTCTAGGATCGGTTGGCAGCGGTCACCTCATTGATGGTTCTGTTACGAGTACTAAGCTGGCTGCAGGTATTGTGGACAGCAGTAAGTTAGTCACTGGGGCTGTGAACAGCGATCACATCGCGATTGGATCCATTAATGCATCAAAGCTGGCTCCAAACAGTGTGGACGGCAGCAAGCTGGTGGCAGGCTCGGTAACGAATGAGCACTTAGGTGATGGAGTCATCACAAGCAGCAAGCTGGCTCCATTCAGTGTGGATGGCAGCAAGCTGGTATCTGGCGCCATTAGTGGCTTTCATCTCTCAGAAGGTGCAGTTGATATTACAAAGCTAGCCGCAGGAAGTGTAGATGGCAGCAAACTGACAGCTGCATCCATCAACAACGCTCATCTTATCGACGGTGCTGTCGATGGGGCTAAGTTGGCAGCAGGAAGTGTAGATGGCAGCAAGTTGACCGCAGGTGCTGTTAGCGGCGATCATCTCGCTGATGGCGCATTGTATGGCGCGAAGCTAGCTGCAGGAAGTATTGATGGCAGCAAGTTGGCCTCTGGCATCATCAGCAACTACCATTTGACCATTGGCAGCGTGGACGGAAGTAAGCTCATCGCAGGTGCGGTTACGAATGGACATTTGGCGGACGGTGCAGTGGATGAGGCAAAGCTGGCTGATGGCAGTGTAAACGGTCGAATTCTGGCGGGCGGCTCGGTGAGTAGTGAGCACCTTGCTGATAAAGCAGTGTCAGGCTCGAAGTTGGCCCCGGGCAGTGTAGACAGCAATAAGATTAAAGTTGGCGCAGTAACTAAGGAGCATTTGGCTGCAGCCGCGGTAGATGGCAATAAGCTGGCGGCAGGCAGTGTGGATAGCAGTAAATTGGTAGAAGGTGCGGTAAGAAATGAGCACCTGATGGACGGCGCTGTAGATGCGGCGAAGCTTGCAATTGGCAGTGTAGATAGCAGCAAGTTGGCGTTTGGAGCAGTGGACAGCAGTCATCTGGTACCCGGTTCCGTAGACGGATCGAAGCTGGCAGCTGGCAGCGTAGATGGCAGCAAGTTGGTAGCCGGCGCAGTAAATAGCAGCCATCTGGCAGAAGGTGCATTGGAAGGATCGAAGCTGACGGTTGGCAGTATTGATGGCAGCAAACTAGCCTATGCGGCTGTTAGCAATTTCCATATTGCGAGTAGCAGCATTGACGGATCAAAGCTTAAACCAGGTGCTATAAGCAGGGAGCACATTGCAGATGGATCGCTTTCTGTAACGAAGTTAACGGAAAATGTTCTGCAGACGCCAAGTACGAAAAAAAATATTACGCAGCAGTTTGGACTCGTTCCTTTTGAAATGAAAATTCAGGATGAGATGATGGAAGTCGTATTACACTTCGATGAGAAGTTTGCGGATGAGAATTATGTGTTGACGGCGATGACGGATCACCAGGCCTGCTATGTATCTGTGAAACAAAAATCGATGGAAAACGCCATAGTATCCGTTATACGTGCCAAGTTTTCACCCGATCAAGAAGGTATCGTGAATTGGATAGCTATCGGCAAAAAGTTGTAAATGAAGAGGGCTCAGGTAGATGATAAACGGCTTGTGTCGCAGATTCTGCGAGCTAGCCGTTTTTTGTTGTTTAGCGGCGTTTTATCTTGTGGTTGAATGACCAATTTTTGAATCAGGGGTATTCGTCCAATTTCCATATATCACGAAAGCATATGATTAAAGAAGTGGATGTGGCTACGCACCATTATAACGCTTGGAAAGGGGTATGTCTTGTGAAGGGTGTTGTACTGGCGGGAGGGACGGGAAGCCGCTTGCGTCCTCTGACGAACATCATCAATAAACATTTGCTTCCAGTCGGTGAATTACCCATGATTCAATATGCCATTGAGAAATTATGCAAAGCTGGCATTCAAGATATTTTATTAATCACGGGGAAACAGTCCGCAGGATTGTATTTGGAATATTTGGGCAGCGGTGAAACGTTTGGTGTCCGTCTTACCTACAAGCTCCAAGAGAAAGCCGGGGGGATCGCTGAGGCACTGGCGCTTGCGAAGGAATTCGTGTTGTCAGGTGAGAAATTCGTCGTTCTTCTTGGTGACAACTTGTTTGAAGATTCCTTAAATCCGATGATTAACACTTTCGAGAAGCAGAAAGAGGGAGCAATGGTCATTCTTAAGAAAGTGGCTGATCCTAGAAGATATGGTGTTGCAAAGATGATGGACGGCATCATTGAACGGATCGAAGAAAAGCCGGAGCATCCAAGCTCATCTTATGCAGTTACGGGTATTTATTTATTTGATTCTACGGTGTTTGACATTATCAAACAACAAACGCCTTCCAACCGAGGCGAGCTGGAAATCACCGATGTGAACAATGTGTACGCAGCTGCTGGCAAGCTTACTCATGAGTTCTTTACAGGATGGTGGATTGATGCCGGGACACATGAATCTCTCTTTCAGGCTACTCTTTTTGTAAGGAAGGAGGACAGCTAATGTCGGTGATTCTAATTACGGGCGGAATGGGATTTATTGGAAGTAATTTTATGCATTACTGGAAAAAAAATCATCCGGAAGATCAGTTAATAAATATCGATTTACTTACGTATGCAGGAAACAAGGATAACGTCAGGTCACTAGATGGGCAAGCTGGGTACCAGTTTGTACATGGTGATATCGCTCATATTGCTTTGATCAACCAACAGATGAAGCTCGGGGTTGACGTGGTCGTCCATTTTGCCGCCGAAACCCATGTAGATCGAAGTATTCGTAACCCCCGCAGCTTCGTGCTTACGAATGTCGCAGGGACACAATGCTTATTAGAGGCAGCAAGACAGCACCAGGTCAAGAAGTTCATTCATATTTCAACCGATGAGGTGTATGGATCACTTGGTGACGAGGGAGCATTCACCGAAACGACTCCTCTAGCACCTAATTCTCCTTATTCTGCGAGTAAGGCAGGATCGGATCTACTCGTCAGAGCCTACTATGAAACCTATGGATTTCCGGGTGTTATTACCCGTTGCTCTAATAATTATGGTCCTCGTCAGTTTCCTGAAAAGCTAATTCCACTCATTATTACTCGTGCCCTTCGTAATGAGCGGATTCCGATATATGGCGATGGATTGAATATACGGGATTGGTTGTATGTGGATGACCATTGTTCAGCAATTGAACGAGTGATTGAGGATGGTGTAGCAGGGGAGGTTTACAATATCGGCGGACAAAATGAACGAACGAATTTGGAGGTTGTCAAAAGCATTCTGAAAATGCTTAACAAATCGGAGGATTTGATCCACTTCGTATCTGATCGCCTTGGACATGATCGTCGGTATGCGATTGATAGTACCAAAATTCGTCGTGAGCTGGGGTGGGTGCCGTTCTATTCATTTGAATCAGGATTAAAGAAAACGCTAGATTGGTATGTGCAAGAACACGAATGGTGTGCACGCATTGCTGACGGATCTTACCGCGCCCCAAAAGTAGCTGATCTCACATGAAAATATTAATCACTGGAGCTGGTGGACAGCTCGGTTATGATCTCATCCGTGTGTTTGGCTCCGTTCATGAAGTATCCGCTTGGCGCAAAGACCAATTTGACGTGAGCGATGAGAAGAAAGTCATGGACATCCTTTTACAAGAGCGACCGGATGTTGTTATTCACGCTGCTGCTTATACGAATGTCGATAAGGCGGAAACAGAGACGGAACTAGCCTATCAAGTGAATGCCATGGGAGCCCTGCATATAGCAAAAGCTTGCGAACAAATCGGTGCCAAGCTTGTATATGTCAGTACCGACTATGTGTTCGATGGAACGAAGGGAACCCCGTATGAGGAGGGGGATACCACCAATCCAAACAATATATATGGTCATTCCAAGCTTCTTGGAGAGAAATTCGTCAGAATGACCTGCTCGAAGCATTTTGTCGTACGTACGTCTTGGTTATATGGCACCAAAGGAGCTAATTTTGTTACCAAAGTATTGGAAAAGGCGCGGTCGGGAGGACCACTGTCCATTGTAGATGATCAATTCGGCTCACCCACGTATTGTTTGGATCTGGCGATCTTTCTTCGAGAACTGATTGAAACGGACAGGTATGGCATTTATCACGCATCGAATCAAGGGGTGTGTTCTAGATATGAATTCGCCTTGTACATTTTGAAGATGGCTCAGATGGAGCATGTTCCGCTGATTCCTGTACATTCGGATTTGTATCCATTGCCTGCGGAAAGACCGATGTACTCGGCATTTGCTCACAAAGCTATTGCTGACAATGGCTTTACCCCGATGAGAGATTGGGAATCGGCGCTGAACTTCTTCTTGAAGATCGACCATGTTTATCCAGCAGTCATAGTAAAGAAGGTGTGAAATGAGCAAAACGATTGCTGTCAGTTCGGCGCTGGGAAGGAAACAGGGCTTTCGTGCAGGTTGGGAACATGGACTACGGATGGGGCGGTGCCAATCTGTTCTTGACACGATGAGGCCAGCCCCTTTTCCACTCAAAGATGCCAGCGTACTTTTTATCGTTCAAGGCTTCGATGCCATTGATCAGGGGATTATTCAAGGCTTGCAGGAGACGGTTCGAGAAGTGTTTATCGGTGCAGCTCCGGATATGCTTCGTTTGGCGGGGGAACTCCAGCCGAATCTTGTGCTTGTCATGAATGGGCTCCATATCTTTCCTCCGGATCATTCGATCCATGTGGATCAGGTAAGACTTATGGGGATTCGCACGGCCATATGGTTTGCGGATGATCCTTATTTTACAGACCATACCGCATTGCTTGCTCCCCATTATGATTATGTGTTTACTCATGAAATGAGCTGTGTACCCTTTTATGCTGAGGTTGGTTGTCAGCAAGTCTATTACTTGCCATTGGCCGTTAATACGACTGTGTTCAAACCCTTACAAGTAGATCCGGCATATCGCAGCGATATTTGCTTCATTGGGAGCGGCTTTCCTAATCGAATCGACCTATTCAACAAGCTTACGCCCTTTTTAGCTAGTAAAAAGGTGCTGCTGGCCGGTTCATTATGGGACCAACTAAGTCAGTATGAGCTCTTAAAGCATGGGATAAAGCTGCAATGGATTCCCATCGAGGAGTCTGTGAAATATTACAGTGGCGCTAAAATTGTCATTAACGTACATCGCTTAACCTATCACGAAACATATAACAAAAATAGTAGAAACCTTCCAGGTCATTCGATAAACCCGAGAACGTATGAGATTGCCGCATGCGGTACGTTGCAAATAACAGATTACCGTTATGATTTGGATCAATACTACAAACCGGGTCTAGATATCGAAACCTTTCTTAATGCGGATGAGCTTATTCAAAAGATGCACTTTTATTTGCGGCATGAGGAGGAAAGGCTGCGCATTGCGATAAGAGGCTTGCGCAGAACGGTTCAGGAGCATACGTTTGCAGATCGATTAGTAAAAATGATGGAAATTGTATTTGCCTAGAAGGGAGAGGAACAAATGGCCGTAGTTAAAAAGAATCATGCCTGGAAACGGGGTCATAAGGACGGTTATGACTCTGGATTAACCAATGGCGTTCGGTTGGGGCAATGTGAAGCTGTTATTCAAAAAGCGATTCGGGATCGTGCACCAAAGCCCGTATGGGATGTACGCGTGCTCTATGTAACGTCGGGTAAAGGCTTTCCTTACGAGCCCTTGGATCATGCGATTATTGGCAGCTTGCGTCCATTAGTCCGTGAATTAATTATAGGGAATTGTGATAATGATCCGATTCGTATCGGCAGCCCGGAAGCAAATCTCGAAACGCTTGCTGCTGTCTATCATCCCGACCTGATGATTATTCTAGATGGGATGAATCTATCTCTAGATGTGGTAGACCGGATTCGCAGTATGGGCATCCGCACGGCCATATGGCTTACGGATGACCCCTATTACACGGACTACACCGTCTCTTATGCGACCCACTACGAGTTCATGTTCACGTTGGAAGTGAATTGCGTGTCGCTATATAAGGAAATGGGATGCCCTCAGGTTCATTATTTACCGCTTGCCTTTCAGCCGGATATGTTTCGACCAAAGCCCATTCCACATGGTATGCACCGGGATATCAGTTTCATCGGATCTGCCTATTGGAACCGAGTGGAGATGTTTGATCGGCTGGCTCCTTATTTGTCGAACAAACGGATCTTCATCTCCGGCATATGGTGGGAGCGATTGAAGCACTATGAGCTGCTTGCGCCACAGATTCAGCTCAATACTTGGATGCAGCCGGAGCAAACCGCGAATGTTTATAATGGAGCTAAAATGGTCATTAATATGCACCGAGCCTATGATGACCAGGCATATAACAATAACAGCCGGCAAATACTTGGAGCCTCCCCCAATCCGCGAACTTTCGAGATATCCGGCTGCGGCGTGCTTCAATTAACAGATGTACGCGACGACTTGGTTAACTTTTATACACCGGATTACGATATTGTCACCTATACATCACCAGAAGATCTATTGGAGAAGATGGAATACTATTTGATACACGAAGAAGAACGCAAACAAATAGCTATGCGAGGATTGTATCGTACAATGCGAGATCACACCTATGCGAATAGGCTGTCTAACATGCTCGCTATTGTTTTCGGACAACAAGGATGAGAACGCCGGTCCTAATGATAAGGAAGCTGAGGTGCATGGACATTGATCAAAAAGATAAAGGTTCGAAAGCTTAAATTTAAGATAAATATTCGAAAAAAGAAACCCGCTTCGCAGACCAAATCTCGCTTAAAGAAGAAGTTGATTGTTAAGAAAAAGCCTCGCCTAAGTCGCCTGGCGAAATCGCCCAGACTCAAACTAAGACGTAAATCGATCAAGAAACACAGGAAGAAGCATAGGGTCCATTCATACAATAAGGCCTTCGATGAAGCCTACAATGAGGGTTATAAAATTGGCTTTGCGCAAGGATATGCTTTGGAGCAAGAGCAACCGGTTATTTAGTCCTTGAAGGATCGCTATCGTTAGTGTATTCAAAAAAGGAGGATAGCTAATGTCGGTGATTCTAGTAACTGGAGGCATGGGGTTCATTGGTAGTAATTTTATTCATTATTGGAGAGAGCACCATCCGCAGGATGGCATCATCAATGTGGATTGGCTTACGTATGCGGGAAATCCAGATAACGTCGCGGCGCTGGAAGAGCAAGCCGGCTACCGGTTTGTACATGGAAATATCGGAGATGCGGCAGGGATGAACCGGCTTATGGAGCAGGGTGTCGATGTCGTTGTTCACTTTGCAGCGGAGTCCCATGTGGATCGAAGCATTCATAGCCCAGGCAACTTCGTACTTACCAATGTGCTGGGCACGCAATCCTTGTTGGAGGCGGCGCGGCAGCATCAAGTGAAGAAATTCATTCATATATCAACGGACGAAGTATACGGAACACTCGGCCAAGATGGGGCCTTTACAGAAAGAACCCCGCTTGCACCGAACAGTCCTTACTCGGCAAGTAAAGCTGGCGAAAATTCGCCGAGAACTGGGATGGACGCCATTCTATTCTTTTGAAGCGGGAATGAAGAAAACGATAGATTGGTATTTGCGGGAGCGCGAGTGGTTGAAACGAATTGCCGATGGATCCTATCATACCTCTAAGAGAGCTGATGTGCTATGAAAGTTTTGATTACTGGAGCAGGAGGACAACTGGGGTACGATCTCTCACGTGTACTGGCCCCTATACATGAAGTAACTGTCTGGACGAGGGAACAACTGGATGTTAGCGATGAGGGACAGGTAGCAGACATACTGGCAAATGAACGCCCGGACGCTGTCATTCATGCAGCAGCTTATACGAACGTAGATAGAGCGGAATCGGAGACGGAGCTTGCTTATCAAGTCAACGCCATTGGATCTCTGCATATTGCCAAAGTGTGCGAGCAAATTGGCGCCAAGCTTATTTACATTAGCACGGACTACGTGTTCGATGGAACAAAGGGAACTCCTTATGATGAAGTTGACACAACGAATCCGGGCAATGTATATGGGCGCTCCAAGCTTCTAGGAGTGAAATTCGTCAGCAGGACCTGCACAATGCATTTTATTGTGCGGACTTCGTGGTTGTACGGGACCAAAGGAACCAATTTTGTTACCAAAATATTGGAAAAGGCGCAAGCAGGCGGTCATCTTTCCATTGTTGATGATCAGTTCGGTTCACCTACGTATGGTTTGGACTTGGCCATTTTCATTCGAGAACTTATGGAGACGGACAGATATGGCATTTATCACGCATCCAATCAAGGATCGTGCTCTAGATATGAATTTGCTTCTGAGATCCTAAAGTATGCTCAATTGGATCATGTTCCCTTAGTGCCTGTTCAATCGGATTTGTTCCCATCACCAGCCCCAAGACCCATGTACTCGGTCTTTGGTCATAAAGCGATTGTTGGCAATGGCTTTACCCCAATGCGGGATTGGAAGTCAGCGCTTCATTATTTCCTGCAAGTTGACTATAAATACCCGAAGACGACAGAAAAGAGGGTGTGAATGAGCAAGACGATCACGGCTAACTCTACGGTGGGCAGGGAGCGAGGATTTCTAGCAGGCAAAGAGCACGGAGTCCGAATGTGGCGCTGCCAAGCGGTTATTGACGTTGTAAGACCTGCCGCTCTACCGCTAAGAGAGGCCAAAGTATTATTTATCGTCCAAGGTTTCGATGCCATTGATGGAGGTATTAGTCAAGGGCTGCAGCAGACAGTCCGTGAAGCTTATACCGCAACCGCGACCGATATGGTTCGATTGGCAGAAGAGCTTAGACCTGATCTCGTGCTTGTCATGAATGGGCTGCACTTATTTCCAACCGAACATAAAGAGCATGTAGAGCAAGTAAAACTTATGGGGATAAGGACCGCCATTTGGTTCGCGGATGATCCTTATTTTACCGACCATACAGCATCTCTTGCTCCCCATTATGATTATGTGTTCACGCATGAACTAAGCTGCTTAGCTTTATATAGGGAGATTGGTTGTCAGCAAGTTCATTATTTGCCCCTGGCTGTCAATACGTCTGTCTATAAACCGATGCATGTCGCTCCTGAATATCGCAGTTTGGCCGGATCGCTCTGGGACCAGCTGCGTCATTATTCGCTCTTGGAACAAGGGATCAAGCTGCAGTGGATTCCGATTGAAGAGTCAGTGAAATATTACAATGGGGCTAAAATCGTCATGAATGTGCATCGTCTTAGTTATGATGAAACCTACAATAAAAATAGCAAGAACCTCCCCGGTCATTCGATTAATCCGCGAACGTATGAAATTTCGGCATGCGGTACCTTGCAAATTACGGATTACCGCCATGACTTGGATCAGTATTACACGCCTGGTCATGATATCGAAACCTTCGATAGTGCGGAGGAGCTCATACAGAAAATGCAGCATTATTTGATTCACGAAGAAGATAGGATGCGAATAGCCATGCCATGTTCGATCGGATAGCTCCCTACTTAGCAAACAAACATATCAAAATCTCAGGAATTTGGTGGGAACGTCTGAAGCAATATCAACTGCTGGCGCCTCAAATTCAACTGAATACTTGGCTAGGACCTGAAGACACAGCGAACGCTTATAACGGAGCCAAATTGGTCATTAATATGCACAGGGCCTACGATGACGAAGCTTATAACTATAACAGCCGACAATTACTCGGGGCTTCTCCCAATCCGCGAACATTTGAGATTTCGGGCTGCGGCGCTCTTCAGATCACGGATATACGCGAAGATTTAGCCCGCTTTTACACACCAGACTATGACATTGTGATGTATGGATCTCCCGAAGAACTCTTGCATAAAATGGACTACTATTTGAGAAACGAAGAGGAACGTAAACAAATCGCTTTGCGCGGATTGTATCGTACGATGCGAGATCACACCTATGAGAATAGATTGTCTCAAATGCTGGATATTGTATTTCACTAATAAGAGAGGACGCTGCTAGAAAGTGGAGGTGCATGAATCATGTTGAAGAAGAAAAATAGAAACGTTAAAGTAAGCATTCGGAAAAAGAAAAGCGCTTTGCAGAGGAAGAATCAGTCGAAGACTAAGAACAAGCTGATTCTGAAAAGAAAGCCACTGGCAAGTCGATCAGCCAATGCGTCTCGACGCAAGCAACGGCGCGCCAAAATCGTTAAGGCAAATTCTACTGTCAAATACAATAAAGCCTTTGATCAAGCTTACAACGAGGGTTTCAATGCAGGCTTTGCGCAAGGCTACCTTCAGGAGCAACAACAGCTTGCCGTCTAAACGAGGTTGCTTAAACCGCGTGAATAGAAAAACGACCTGTCTTTGATTAGCCAAAGAAGGTCGTTTTTTTGAGAGGTGTCCTTCAAAAGGAAGCAAATGTCCGAATGTAAAAGGGTAAGGTAATGAGACCTGTTACCTGGAACTCGGGGGGCAGTATGACTGTACCTTGGTGATGCCGAGAGAGGGACTTTTGAAGCTAGATACTATGGCGTTACGACGGTCATTCAACCGTATCCGGTCTTGCATGAAATGTATCAGCCTGCACCCGCATTGCCAAGTATGTTCCAAGCGCTGCTCGAGAAACCAGAATATACTCGATCTTCTTTTGATCCATGAACCGGATGTTGTCATCACGAATACGTGTGTCAACATTTTACCGGCTGTTGCTGCTAAGAAGTTAGGAATCCCAGTCATTTGGATTATTGCGGAAACCATACAACTGAATGAATCCACAGTGCTCACGGTTGGACTCGTGGATCAATACTCTGATTGGATTGTTGGTATATCCCATGCCACACTGTAGCCATTCCAAACGATAGGATGGGACCATAAAAATGCCTCCCTCTTGGCGAACGGATGAGTGTGATGTCAACCAATGGCCGGTAAGAAGGCAAAACAGAAGTGCTCAAGATATTCAGTCTCTCTACAGGCTATGGATGTGGTTGTGATCCCAAGTTTGATGAACGAGGGATTCGGATAACTGCACTTGACTGAAGGGCTTATCCTCGGTAAACCTGTCGTTGCCTATCGTTCAGGTGGACTGAATTAAATTTTGACCGCAACGGGTAATTGACGCTTTTCTGGCGCATAAAGGAGAGATCCAAGATCTCACAGCTTAGGTTCAGCACCTACTATCCGATCGCCGCCTACGTCAGGAAGTTGGCGAACTGGGCAGTCAGGCGATTTGGCAAGTGTTCGGGATTGAGACATACCGCTCCAGATTGGGACACTTCCTTGGACAAATCGGGCCCCATATGGAAACAAGGGCCATAGCTTTGCAAAGTATGCCAAGGTTTCCTGATGGTTCTCTGCTGAGAGGCGAGTCTTCGAATACGGTATTCTTCGTGGAGCAGGGCAAGAAACGTCCTTTTCACAGTATGGAGGCATTTCATTTCTATAAATACGATTGGAACCGAGTGACCAATGTATAGGAAAACACAGATTGCGGTTCATCCGACTGGCGGAGCAATTCGCGCTGAAGAGCCATTCTTGCAAAATGCACCAGCCATTTGCGTAGCTAGAGGATCGGGCCCAACCGTCTTTTTGCTGCAGCATGGCATCCGATATCCATTTCCTTCGGAACGAACTCTTAGACGTTATGGCTATCATTCATACAGGGCAAAATTTCACATCTACGCTCACTGACGTGTTTTTTGAAGAGCTTGGGCTGCGAAAGCCTGATTATATGCTGCTGCATCAGCAAAGTACATTAGTCAGGGCATGAACCGATTCAACTCTTGAAGCAAGCAAGCAGTTATATACAGCCAAATTTGACAAAAATGATTGTGCCGTATGTCCACTTTGAGAACAATGCCCCATGAAAGAACAGCAGAAGTACAACAATATTCGCTTCACAGATGCAAAACTTCAATCGGATTCGATGCGTAGCAGCATGGGGACAGAACGACACCGCGAACTTTCCAAATTCGGAGCTGGCGTTGAGGGCGTCGTGTCCGCACTAAGAGGGGGATTCCGAATCGAAGATCTCCCTGTCCGGGGACTTCTGCGCTCAAAAATCTGGATACACGCCAAGATTCTGGCCTTTATAATTTACATTTCTAAGAGTCTATCTAACTCTATTTGTCCAGAAAGCCAATCCTCGCCCTCGATTTCGCCAGTAATAAAAGTTTCCATGCCTTGGCCAATATCAAAGGCTACTTTCCCTAGCTCATTAGCAATATATGGCGCAAGAATGACTGCATTTATACCAGCAGCGAGTAAACATAAGTCAAATTCATATTCTGTAATTTCCTGCTTCACTCTAGGGATGTCCTCATATTGCTCTATCATTATAGTGCCTGTAATTTCAAATTCTAACTGTCCTTTTAAACCATTGTCGAGGGCATATCTTACATCGTCTGCGTAGCTGCAAATGATGATAATATTTTTATTTCTTAGCATTTGATGAAACTTTAGCTGCTGAGATATCATAATGACTCGTCTTGTGTAAGCCTCAAATACGTATTTAGGGGTAACGCCATAGACGTCAAAAACTTTCCTAGTTAATTCCCCCGCTTTTGATACTTTTATGCAGATGCCTATAATATCAGCATTTTTCACAGCTTCTAACGCTTCATTACGTGCTTCAATGTTAGGAAATCTTATCCCGCGATGGGTGTGGCCTCTTTTAACCATAGAGTTATTGGCAACATGTGTTTCCGGGTCATTCATAAATTGATCTTCGGAGAAAACGGCATATTGAGCCAAGACATGTGTTTCGGTAACTCCCACGGATATCACAGAGAGCGGTAATTGATTGTCTAGTGAGTGTAGTATTTTATCCATTAATTGATTAGTATTCAGTTCTATAAAGGACATTATAATGCACCCTCTTTATAAATAATTTTGATTATCCTGTTTGCTCAGGAACCCCTATTAACACGAACGAATGCTTGGTGTAATGAAATCAAACATACGTTCGGGAGTGATTTCTATGGCGAAACAAGAATCGATGAACCTTATCGAATATCAGAAAAAGTTTCAAACTGAAGAAGCTTGCCATGAGAACCTGTATAAAATGAAGTGGCCTCAAGGGTATTGCTGTCCGAAGTGTAAGCACGATAAGGCTTATGAAATCAAGACTCGCAAGTTACCTATATACGAGTGCGTGAATTGCGAACACCAGACCACTGTGATCGCCGGAACGATTTTCGAAAAGACAAGAACAGATTTATTGAAATGGTTCTGGGCCATTTTATTGATCGCCCAAGACAAGCGGGGCGTCTCTGCCACTTACTTATCCGAGGAGCTCGGCATTGCCTATCAGACTGCCTGGACGATTCAGCACAAAGTTCGTAAGGCGATGGGAGAACGTGACGCTGCCTATACCCTTGCTGGTATCGTCGAACTCGATGAAGCTTTTTTCGGAGCGCCTACGGAAGGCGGTAAGCGCGGGCGCGGCACCGAACAAACTGCCGTGCTTGTAGCATTATCGCTCGACAAGAAGGGTTGCCCGAAATACCTGAAAATGCAGGTCGTTCCTGATGTCAAAGGCAGCACGCTCGCCATCTTTGCAACAAAGTACATCGAAGCTGGCTCAACGATAGCAAGCGATAAGTTTAGCTCTTATAAAGTCTTGGCCAAGGAAGGCTTTCAGCATGAAGCCCACAAGTACGATCTGAAAGAAAATCCAGATCATCTGAAATGGCTTCATACGATTATTTCAAATGCAAAAGCATTTATTGGCGGAACTTATCAAGGATTAGACTCTAAGCATTTACAGGCGTATCTCGATGAATTTTGCTATCGGTTTAACCAACGTGAGGTCAAGAGTGAATTATTCAACCGGCTAGTTCATTGTTGCCTTTCGGCAACGACGATCACCTATCCTGAGCTAGTTGGATAATCAAATAAATAATAATGATCTTAAGTCGTTCCGATGACGAACAATGATGTTCATAAGACTTGCTTGTGCTTATTGTTCATGATTTTCGCGAAAATCCATTCCATTGTGATAATAAGCGCCTGTTACTGCAGAGCCAATGCACCTAATATAATGACATTTACCTAATGTGATCTGATACAATCAAACATGTTATAGAAATAATGAAATGACCTTATTTATATAAAAGGTCAAGCCATCAGGCTTATTTTGGCTGCAGATAGTCAACCTTCAGCCAGCCGTTGTCTATTACAAACACGGGGTCGAATTCATCTCCCCAGCGTTTCAAAGCGTCGCGAACGTTCCACTCGGTAATTTCCTTGTAAATGTCCAGCAAATTCGTCTGATTATGCTCATGCCGGCGGTGCATATAGAGAGGAACGTCGATCCAGTGAAAATGATAGTGCTCGATTAACCGCATCAGAACGCGTTTATCCTCCATGTACCGTCCTTCGAACGGGTCGTCCGTAGGCCATCCTCCAACTTCCCGTAATGCGGAAGTCCGATAAAATCTGGGCCATTGCGATATATTCGACTTAAGGAAATCATATTTATCATGAAAAGACCGGTTTTTTTTGATGATACTCTCCATCACATTTCCATTACTGTCCATAAAGAGAGAATTGATGTTACCGCAGATCAGCCCCACATGCTCAGGCTGCTTAAGTGCCTCGGCCAGCAGTACCTCAAGCGTATATGGATACAACCAATCATCTGCATCGAGTTGCACCACATAAGGAGTTGTGACCGCTTCCAGACCGGTATTCATACTCTTCGATTGTCCGACATTGCGCTCGTTCCAGATGTACGTCACCCGGCTATCCATTAGGTAATGGCGCACGAGGTTGATACTGTCATCGGTGGAGGCGTCATCGATCAGGATGATTTTCCATCCTGCATAGGTCTGATTAAACACCGTATCCATCGCTTCTCGCAGATAAACTCCGGCATTATAGGTTGGAATCAATACGGTGACTTCTGCCTTCATTACGCTCACCTCAGCTTTTTTACCAGTCCCTCGAAATCAAAATCCTCCCCGTCGATAATCAAATCAATCGCATGGCCGAAATCAATCGCTACCTTACCGGTTGCATTCGCCAAACGGGGGGCAAGCAGCGTCGCCGGCACTCCGGCAGCGATCAGCGCGATATTCCAGCCGCCGACTCGGCACAATTGCTGATAAACCTGCTCCAATTGTTCATAATCGGAAAGCATCACCGCATCCACCACAGCAACACCTTTGCTTGCAAAAATAGGTGCCGCTTCCGCCGCACGTCTCCCTACTAGCACGAGTCGATACGGCCGAACCCAGTCCCAGAAGTAGGGGAGCCTAACCATATGATGCGTGGCCCAAGCGGAGCATATGGTGTAGAACTCAAGCCCGAGACTCAGGAACGTCTGCCTCGAATATTCGGCACCTGACGCGTCTTCAAGCGTAGGCAGTATACCGGCGGTTGTACACGATTTAAATGCCTCCATAAGCTCAATTTTTAAATTTCCCCTTGTAACGCCATTATATTTCCGGTAATACTCCATTCCCCAGTAGAGATCGGGAAATACTTGCAGCTCGGCAATTTCGGCATGGCCGAAACGGGCAAGGGAGTACGAAGTTCCTTCCGCCACTGCCGTATCTATGCATTCGAGCACTTCCTCAATCGTCAACAGGTACCTTTCATAGCTAAAATTTTCATTAAACCTCCGAAGCTGTTTCATCCCAATCAACTCCTGTTTTCTGGACGGATATCTACCGGAATATGGGGAAATTTGTAGTTGATATGAGGGAGCAGATAGTGCGCTTGCCGTGAACCCAGTATGATGATCCGTTCTATCTCCCTTGATATAATCAGCTTGCATATCATCTTTTCTATCAAATCCAGTCTAAGCTCGATTCCGGGGATATAAAGCGACAATTCAAAGATATCGTCGGTTAACCAACCAAAATCCTCCATCCCCGACTCCATCCCGTATCCGGTTGAAACCATCGTAATTCCATACCAATCAGGATGCATACCATCGATAAACTCCAAATAACTATCGGTAATGCGATCACGTCGGATATGCGGCAGCAGCAATAGCCATCTCGAACGGTCATGCCGAACAGGTCTGGTCGCATAGCGGTTCCAATCGGATCCCTGCAGATCGGGTTTAATCCTGTCGAATAAAGGCTCCTGATCCCATTCCTGCTTCAGCTTAATCAGATGGCTCTCCTTATATAGATCGGGATGATACTCTTTGATTTGCTCAAACAGCTTATCATGATGCTCCATAGCTTTGTGAACCATTGAAATTCCATGCCGTCGGTACAAGAAGAGGCGCTCAAAGACTTGATACCCGTACCAACCGTTCTCTCCCAGCGTGACCCAGAAATCCCAGTCCTCATAGCCCATGACGGTAAAATCCTTCTTATACCCGCCAGCCTGCTCCCAAGCCTTCTTGCGAAGCATTGAGTTCCCACAGGTGATATTGTGAAACAGTTGAGTGTGGAAGTTAAACTGCGGTGCGGGGTAGGACCAGTTTTCCGTCCCGAACGCTTGAACCCATGGAGACACGAAACCGACTCCGGGATAAAGCTCCAATATCCAGAACGCCTTCTCCAGATATGTGGGATGAATGAGATCATCAGAATCGAGCGGAAGCACATATTTCCCTCGAGCCTCGGCAATCCCCCGATTTCTGGCGGCAGCAAGTCCTTGATTGGATTGGCGGATGATGCGCATCTTCGGCTTTTGCAGTGTAGCGAGCTTCTCGAGGGTAAAGGGGTCGGTGGAGCCGTCATCGACCACAATAATTTCGAAGTCCTGAAAGGTGGAACGCAATACGGAATCGACCGTCTCCTCTACATACTGCCCGTAGTTATGGCAAGGAATGACCACGCTAACCAACGGCATCTTCACGAATACCCCCCCTTAATCATGATCCGCTTTTTATCGCTCTCCAATGATTGTATTTGCATAAGACTCCTTCAAGCCGTGCCATAAGCTGTAATTCGGCTTCCATTCTAAAATTTCCTGTGCCTTCCGATTAGACAAACAACTATGACGAATATCTCCCGGTCGCTCGTCAGCATTAGTAGCTAGTAGGGGCTTGCCATGAATACGCTCCAAATGGCCACATAACTCAGAGATAGTGGATTTGTTTGATGTAGAGAAATGAATAAGGTGACCGTCCCCTTTCAACACAACCGCCATGTTAGCCCGTACTACATCCTTCACATAGACGAAATCACGGGTCTGTTTCCCATCACCGTAAATCACGAGTGGCTGTCCTTTCCCGATCCGATCGAGGAAGATCGCGACCACGCTGCCCTCCCCATGGGGCGTTTGCATCGGACCATAGACGTTGGCATACCGAAGAATCGTATACCTAAGCCCGTATAGTTGTTGATAAATGCGCAAGTAATGCTCAGGCATCCATTTACTGATTCCTTAATAGGAAATAGGCGCTGCAGGATCGGTTTCCTCCATCCTTTCTTTGACCGTATTGCCATAGACGGCACAGGAGGAAGCATAGATAATCTTCCGAACCTCCGCTTGCCGGCACGCTTCCAGTAAATTCACCGTTCCAACAAGGTTAATGGAAGCATCCTCCTGAGGCTGTTTCACAGACCGCTGTACATCCACTTGAGCGGCCATGTGGAACACCACATCAGGGCGAATGTCAGAGACCAGACTTCGTATGGCTTCGTTCCGGATATCCACCTCATGAAAAAAAGCCCGTGGGTTCACATTCCTCTTTGAACCGGTAGACAAGTTATCCAAAACGTGTACTTCCGCCCCGGCCGACACCAATTCGTCAACCATGTGGGAGCCGATAAACCCAGCACCGCCCGTTACTAATGCCCTCATGATTCCTTACCTCCCGGAAAGCAACTATCGTTCAAACGATACCATGCAATAGATTTGGTTAATCCCTCTTCCAGCCCAACCTTAGGTTGGAAATTTAGAACGGAGTTTGAACGGGTCAAATCCGGAATACGAATCGGCATATCCTCATACCCCGGGCCGTATGCTTCCTGGTAATGCTTGAACCGTATCGGGGCATCTGAGCCTGTCAACTGCACGATCATGCGGGCTAATTCCAAGATGGTCGTCGGGCTGTCGGATCCGATGTTGAATGCCAGTCCGTCCGCTTCCCTTCGCATCGCGCTAATCGTCCCGCGAACCGTATCATCCACATAAGTGAAGCACCGAGACTGTGAACCGTCCCCATACACCTCAAGCGGCGTCCCCAAGAGCGCGGAACGAATAAACCGTGGTACAACCATGCCGTATTGGGAGTTCGTCTGACCAGGGCCGTAAGCGTTAAAATAACGTAGCACAGTGACCCGAAGCCCCTTCTGGGCATAACCGAAGCACATATGCTCATCTAGCGACTTTGCTGTAGCATAACACCATCGGTGGACGGAGGGTGCACCATATACGCGGTCAGATGTCTCCGAGAAGGGAACCAACGTATTTTTTCCGTAGATTTCGGATGTGGACGCAAAGATCACTTTCATCCCCCGGGGATAGGCAAGCTCCAGCACGTTGCGCGTGCCGTCAATATTCCCCTCGATGACTTTAATCGGATTGTCAACTGTATTCTTAACTCCAAGGACTGCTGCCATATGATATACGACTTCTGCCTGATCCATCCAGCGTTGCAGCTCATGACGATTCAGTACCGATTCCTGAATAAATGTATGCCTATCATGGGATAACACATCCTGCAGAAATTGCGCACTCCCTGTAGACAGATCATCCAGGGTCACTACGCTGTGTCCCTTGGCTAGCAGTGACCGAACAAGATTTGAGCCGATAAATCCTGCCCCGCCCGTAACTAATATTCTCAATCGAGTCACCCCCGCCTACTGCTAATTACAGTAGAATAATATTGGATTTGTCCACAATACTCGCCGTTGCATTCCTTGTATCTACAACCAGTCGTGCGTGCTTGGCAATCAACTCATACGGCTGCCCGGAGTGATCTGTCAGAATCAGCAAACAATCATGCTTCTTGACGTTTTTTGCCGTTACCTCTGAACGTTTGAGCTTTCGGTCTGCGATCTCAATTTCCTTGAAATATGGATCGTAGTAGCTCACAGACGCCCCTCTGCGGATCAAGCATTCGACTACCTGAAGTGCTTTGGATTCACGAAGATCATTGACATTCTTCTTATAAGTCACACCGATCACCATGATGCTGCTTTGCGCAAGCGTAAGAGGGAGGAGGGCTTTTTCCACCCTAGAGACGACGTTCCAGGGCATTTCCTCATTCACCTGATGACTAAGCTCGATAAAAGGCAGATCAACATTGTACTGCTTTGCTTTCCAAACCAGATACATAGGATCGACAGGTATGCAATGTCCACCGACGCCTGGTCCCGGATAATATGTCATGAATCCGTAAGGCTTTGTGCTGGCCGCTTGAATGACTTCCCACAAGTTGATGCTCATCGCTTCACAAATCCTGACCAGATCGTTCATTAACGAAATATTGACGAAACGCTGGTAGTTCTCGATCAGCTTGGTCATTTCCGCCGTTCTGGCGTTCGATACCGCAATAACCTTATTGAAGACACCCTCGTAAACCCGCTTCGCATGTTCAGTGCACGCATTCGTTACGCCTCCAACCACCTTAGGAATCTCAGAAAGCTTATACCGTATTTGCCCGGGGTCGATTCGCTCTGGAGAATAAGCCAAATATACGTTCCTCCCGACCTCCCACCCGGCGCCTTCGATTAAGGCCTTCAGATCTTCTTCCGTCGTACCTGGATAAGTAGAACTTTCTAAGACGACTAGCTGTCCTTCTCGTAAGTAAGGGATGATCTGCTCGACTGCACTTAGTACGAAAGATAGATCCGGTTTTGCTTCTTTATCAATCGGTGTTGGTACGCACAAGAGGATACTGTCCGCTTCCCGGATCACCTCAAAGGAGCTTCCAACATGGAAGTGTCCGGTTCCGAACATCTCTGTTATCTCCAACCGTGTGAAATCCGATATATAAGGTTGCTTATTCATCAATTTCTTAATTTTGCTTTTATCCGCATCGATACCATAGACCGTGTGTCCCTTTTCCAAAAAAAGTTTGGCAAGCGGCAGCCCCACGTAGCCGAGTCCGATGACGGCAATGTTTTGCAGATGGTTAAAGGGCATACAAATATCCCCCTTTCTATCGATTCCTGCCAACATCATACGTAGCTATATAAGATAAAGTCATGGTTGAGAGCCTGTTTTCTAAAAAATGGGGTGTTGTTCCGGCCCAAATTTTCCGAATTCGGGTGGATGTCTCTATCCGAAGACCAGCAAAAACATAAACATATAAGAACTTCAAACCAGAAAGGAAGGTCTTTATGAGAATCCTCATTGCCACCTATTGGGGGCTTCCGTCTGTGGGCGGACTAGAAAAATACATCTATCAATTAAAGCGGGGATTGGAAGCGCAGGGGCACCAAGTGGATATTTTCAGCCGAATGCCAGACGACTCGGGTTACCATATGTTAAACAAAGGCTGGATTTTGAAGAAAAGCCATTTGCTCCCACTAATTTCCGCACAAGCCGGTACCTATTTCGCAAAGCATATTCCGGAGATTGACATTGCGATTAAGCATATGGAGATTGAAAAATTTTGCTTTGAGGCAGCAGCTGCCTATTTCCGTCCATCCACATACGACATCATTCACACGCAAGATATATTCGCTTCCCGGGCATTCACCCGGATCGGACATCCGCATCAGATCCAAGTCGCCACGATCCACGGCTGCTATTCTACAGAAAGCCTAGCCCGCCTTCTTGAACAGGGCATCTTCAACGACCAGTATAAGCAGACGACGATTTGGCACTATTTCGGATTCATTGAGCACCTCGGCATCATGCGGAATGCAGAAACCATCTTACCGACGCAATGGCTTAAATCCGTCATGTCCTTGGACTTTCATATCCCACCGGACAAAATGACGGTCGTTCCCTGCGGTATGGATATCGAAGAGTTTAAGCAAGACATGGAGAAGCCTGCTGTTACTCCGGATGCCGCAGGGAAGAAGGTGATTATCTGTACGTCCCGCTTCGATCCAGTGAAGGGACATGTCCATTTGCTTCATGCGTTGTTACTGCTTAAGAAGGAACGCTTCCAAAACGATTGGGTGTGCTGGCTGGTCGGGGACGGTCAGGTAGAAGGGAAAATGAGGGAACTGGCGGTAAGCCTTGGTCTTCAGAATGAGGTGGTGTTCCTTGGAAAACGTCATGATGTCCCTGCGCTGCTCAAGAAGGCAGATTTGTTCGTGTTACCCAGCCTGCAAGATAATCATCCATTCGCAATCATGGAAGCCCATGTTTCTGGAAAGCCGGTGATCGTATCGAATGCGGGAGGCATTCCTGAGATGATCATCGACGGGCAAACGGGACTTATCTTTCCCGCAGGGGACGAACAGAGGCTGTTCGCCCAATTAAATACCGCCCTTAACGATGAAGGGCTGTGCCGTCACCTGAGCGAACAGTCGGAACAGTGGGGAAGTTACCATTGGTCCCTTCCTGTTATGACGGAAAGAACGATGGCCGTGTATAGCCGGGCCATGCATAAACGGAAAGCAGAGGTGAGGGAAGGATGGACCCGATTAAGAAGAAAACAATCGTCCGTACAAAGAAGAAGAAGGTAGCAAGCCTCAGGAAGAAGAAGGTAGCAAAACTCAGGAAGAAGAAGGTAGCAAGTCTCAGGAAGAAGAAGGTAGCAAGTCTCAGGAAGAAGAAGGTAGCAAGTCTCAGGAAGAAAAAGGTAGCAAGCCTCAGGAAGAAGAAGGTAGCAAGTCTCAGGAAGAAGAAACGGCCTGGACGCCTGATCCTGTCCGCGAACCATTATAGTCGGTTCTTCCGTCCTCCGTGCAAAGCCATACGGGAATCTGTGAATCGGAAGATATGGAACCGAATCGCCGCTGAGCTGCCTCCCGCCTATCGCGCACCAGATATCGATATCGTTCGTTTTCTGGTCCGTTATCGATCATCAGCAATGCCCGAATCAAATGAGGTAGTCGTATGAGAATGTTACTAATCGACGGATACAGTAGGGTCTGTTCCATGCTGGTTTCTTACTTCTCGTACAACCTTCCATGGGGTTCTGTAAACTATTCAGCACGGAATTACCCAACATGACTGCGAGAACTGCTCGCTTGGATGTAAACGCTGGAGTGGCTTGACAAAGATAGCTTAAGCTCTGTCTTACCGGCTTCGCATCTAAGGGGCTTTCCTCTTGGCTGAAGCTTGTCCATTTGCGTATGCTATGAAATGGCGATTGAACTTATCAGGGTCTGATCCGGTCAAGGATCAGACCCTTCTGGCTGTACTGCTCATTGTGGCCTCTGTCTTCGCCCGATTCGTTTTACCACAACTTTTGGGTTGGATTATAACTGTGAATCGCGCGAAGGTTTCTTTATCAGTGGCGAGCCGAAGTCATTAATAGGAGACCATGTCTGATCGTGATACCGGCGAGATGGAGGAACAGCTAGTTCCTCTACCAACGCCACATCCTACCAGTGAAAATCGAAGTGGTGGAAGGCCTCAGACGATGCCGTTAGACTGCTTAACGTCCCTTTCAAGCCTGCATATAACGATAGATATGCGGAACCGTTCAATAAAGGTTGAATCACCGTTCGTATTTCGCGTGTCTGCGGTTTGCCAGTATGAATGCTTCCGCTTCCCCCATGATTAGCTGGCTGCCGCAAATATGGGGAAATAACATCACCTGGAGCTTATCTATGGCTGTTCTGCTTCCATATGCAAATACGATTCCATCATTCGCACAACCTCAACATCCGGCATCATATACTTGGGGGGGAGGGCAGAATGAATGGTATCCCATACCCTCTTTTTCTCTTTAATTTCCCCTTTATAACGCGGAAGGTGGAAGATCCTGTTATACAGCCCGTTGGAAACGACAGTACCTCGGAAGTCTGTGGGTCGCTTCCGCTTGGCATTTCCTTTTGACCGACCGGCTTTCTTGCCGATGCCGGCCTTTAGCATATGACGTTTAGTGGTGCCGCTCTTATGATCATGCCGTCTCGTACGTTTCCGGACGAGAAGCTTGTAGACCTTCCCCCTCTTGGTCGTTTTCTTACCGTGATGGCGGGACTTTTTCGCTACCATATGCCCTCATCCTCCCCGGTGATGGTGTAGTGCCGATTCATAGACCGCCGAAACCTGTGCCATCATCGTATCAAGCGACCAACGATGATTTCCCGAGCTCTGGGCTTGATGCGACAACCGGTCGCACAGTGCTTGGTCGTTCATGACACTACGCAAATGCTGATACAATTGTTCGTCATCCCCCACAGGGAATACCAGCCCATTCTCATCATGCGCAACCATTTCTGGCATACCGCCTGCATCTGAAACAATGATGGTTTTAGCGGCCACCTGAGCCTCCATGACAGCAAATGGATGATTATCCTGCAGGCTAGCCAACACGAACACATCCGCCTGCTTGAGCAGTGCCGGCACATCGCTCCGTAAACCATGAAATACCACATGCTCCTCAATGCCATGTACCTTCGTCAGCTCCCGCAGCTTTAACTCCAGACCACCGTTTCCAACCAGCCAGCATACCCAATCACTGCGATCGCGCTTCAACTTCGCAAGCGCACGAATTAAGTAGACATGTCCTTTCACAACATCGAATCGGGCCGGACATATAAACACCTTCCGGTCCGGTGGGCGGCACACTTCGGTATAGGCATTCATTTGCTTTAGGAACCCTTCAATGTCAAAGCCGTTGGGCACAATCGACATCCTTCCCTCGGATATAGAGAACTGTTCCTCCATAATTCCCCTCATCCATTGGGTAGGGAGGATCGTTTCGTTCGAGGACATAATCCCGAGCTGCTCCCGGTGAGAAGCGTAATGCCATAGCATACGTCTTCGATTCATATCTTTCAGCACACCCTGTGCCTCCAGCCCATAGAACCATTCCTTCGCTAAATACCCGTGAATCGTTGTAACTAAAGCGGTTCTCGGATGCTTGATGCGGGATAAGGCACGAGCGGAAATAACATCTTGGGCATGAATGAGATCATAGGAATGAATGTCAAGGTACGCGGCACCGGCCTCAAAGCAGTATCGTTCGACTTCTGCCTCCCGGATTAGCGGATCGATCTCAGGTAAATGATATTGAAAATAGGTTTCCATATGAGGGGTGACCAAAGAGGTGATAACAGATCTTGGTATCACTCTTTTTTGGTTCAAGACCGTATATCCACTGCCATCGGGGAGCCGGCTCAAGACATCTACATGGTGCCCTCGCCGTTCAAGTCCCAATTTTAATTGACTTATATACAGATCTACTCCTCCAGCCTGTGGAAGCCCCCAAAAGGTAGTCAGCAATATGTTCATGGAGTTCTTCCTTTCCGGTACGAATTCCTTATATAGTATGAAGGGAAGGCAACCATTGGAAAGAGATAGATGTCCATGTGAACCTAGGTTTACCCTGCCTTTTCCTACAGCTTGTGCAGTAGGGTAAGACGGGAGATTGCTCCCCCGGACTCCCTGTCCCTCAGTCTTGTCGCCTGCTCATCCCGCTCGCAGATTTCCTCCGGATTTTTCCTACAAGCTCATTTGCGAGCACCATCGTCTTAGCTCGGCAATATCGACCACAATGTTGTCTAGCCCGTTCCAATACCAAGGACTTCCTTCATAACTTGGGGGCCGGACTCCTATTCCTAAGTGAGCATCATGCCGCACCCCCCCAAAATCGCAAATCCTTTTAATATCATGGACAACAAAATTGGGCGAGAAAAACTCAAGCACCTTCGTTTCTGAACTGCAAAAGGTCAGGTTCGTTAGTGCGCTTCCAGTTGGTGCGACCACATACGCAGCAGAAGCAAACAGTTTGCTTTGTTGAACAACGGACAGTGTCTCCGGATATACCGTCTCAAACCCGTAGCCCTTCAATTCTTGAATCACTTCCGCTTCATTCGCTAACGATCTCCCTACCGCATTGGCACGACTAATAAACAACCGCCTCGACGGCTGAGGTGCCTGCGGCAGAAACTCGGATCGCAGGAAGTGGTATACCCATTTCTGCCCGAAGCCGATAGAGGGAACAATCAGCCTATCAGCCTGAATGTGGAAATTGGTATCACTCTCGATTAACTGATGCCTTCCTATGCCTAGCGACTCTAAGGTTTCATACTGGAAGGGCTGCAAGCCTCCACTGACAATGTACCAGTCTACCGAAATCCCGCTGCATGTAAGCAAATAAATGCGGGGAAGCACATCATACAACCAGTGATAGTAATTAGATGATCCGATCTTCGTCAGGACAGCTACGTTGCCAGAAATATGCCGGACAGGCGGTAGTGAATCCAGCAGAAATATCGTATGTTTATGCGGTTGATTGCTCCAATCATAAGATACTTCCCAAATCAGCACATTATCAGGGGATATCACGGTACCTTCGTCGCCGTACACGCGTCCCCCGGGGATTACAGCCACAAAGGTAGGAATTGATGCATCAATGGCAATCGGCTTATATACATCCGACAGGGAAAACCCGGAGCTGACCGCCCAATCCTTCATCCAGAAATAATAATCCTTCGGTCGCGATATTCCGACTGAACCCAAGCCTAACACCTCCGTTTGTTTTTATGATCGTACAATCCTTATATAACCTATGAATCCCGTTATGAAATTGAAATAAACAAGAACCTAAGAATAGGACCTGAAACAACCCATTTGAGGCAGTATCAGCGTACCAGACACAAATGGTAGAAACTTGATCGATCATCATGTAACGGACTTGGCAATTACCGCGATGTATTAGCATCATGTGTGGCCAAATGGGGGCATGGGGTCCAGCCAACAAATTTTAATTATCTAAACGAGCGTGTGAAAATCCCTTGAATTATAAAGCTCTGCACATTGTTTACATGTATTCAATGTATTCTTGTGGGAGCATCACAAAAAGCAGTCTAAAACTGGAACAATACAGTCTTGGCTGCTTTTTTTCTGTCATTCAACTATCGTTCTCCGTTTAGTTGAACGGTCTAATCAATATCATCAATCTTCTTCCTACCATGACTCGGGTATGGGTGCCCCCACCGTCTATTCCGATCACTACACGATTTTTATAGTTCTCCATTTCTCAATACTTATCTCCTCTCAGCAGCAATATGCTATAAGCGGTGGTTGAACTTTCGAATCCTCCTCTTATTGTATAATAGCCTCTCGGCATTCGCCGAGGCAGATGGGTTAAGGGTTTCCTTGAACCACCAAACTTGCTCTTCTCCTACTTTCGTAGGGGGATTTTTTATTTCAACCACATTCGGAATTGGAAAAATATTTGCAAATTGCGGCTGATAATTCGAAAAAACACTTGACATTTTCTGGAATTCTCCAAAATCGCGTGAAGGGGATATCCCTTACAACACACGATTGGAGTGTTTTACTCATGAAACCTATATTCATTCCCCGTTCGGATTACCAAGCTTTTGTTCACCATCAACTTTGCACGAATTACGGACCCGGCATCGTAATCATTAACAAGGATTGGCCGCTTACCGCCAAACTCTGGATGACGGATCTTTCTCCCATCACGACTTTGCTTCACGATACCTACTCGAATCGGGGTCCCCTGCCTCGAGATCCGGCTTCCTTGTTGCGTTCCTTCCTCATTTTCCTCATAACCAATTCGGAGATGGGACTGACGGAATGGATCAACGAAATGAAACGTACCCCGATCTACGCCATTCTTAGCGGTTTTGATTTTGACGATTCCCGACGTCGTACGTTCTACGACTTTTTCGATCGCCTTTGGCCTTCTGTTGACAAACACCTCAAACCCAAGAAACAGCGTAAACGCAAGAGCAAATCCAAGAGAGGCAAGAAGGGCGAAAAGGCGCCTACCACGACATCCGGAAGAGTGAAGCGACTGGTGGAATGATGATACGTCACGCTGACAAAAAAACGATTTTGCCTGCGGATCGGTTGTTTCAATTTTTCCAATCCCAGATTCTCTCCGTGTCAGCGAGTTTAGGTTTGCTTGGGGATCTCTCGGCCCTAAGTGCTGCCGGTGATGGCACACCGGTCGAAACTTCCGCCTATCCCCGAAGCAAACCCACTTGTGATTGTCGTGCCCAAGGCCTTGCTGACTACAACCATCCTCGTCTTTACTCCCAACCCGACTGCAACTCGGGTTGGGACAGCGCCAGAGAAAAGCACTTTAACGGATACCACCTATACATGGTCTCTGCGGCGGACAGCAAACACGATTTACCCTTGTACCCTAGACGGCATCCTGCTTCCCGGCTGCCGTCAGTCTGGTCAAGAGTGCGGTCGAATTCAAGCAACGTTTCACCTTGGGCACGGTAGACAAAATGCTCCTCGATGCCGGTCATGATGCCGAAGCGATTTATCTGCTTCTCGATCACCAGAACATCGAGCCTTTCATCGATCTTAACAACCGAAGCAAGAAGAATACGGCTAGGGACAGCGACATCCGAATCTCGCCCATGGGCATTCCCATCTGCCCAAAGGGAAACGAAATGAAACCTAATGGCTACGACAAATCCCAGAATCGCCGCAAGTGGAGGTGCTCGCCGTCCTGCGAGTGTTCTACGGCCAAATACGGTCGAACCTACCACACCCACAACAGCGACAACCCTCGCCTTTTTCCCAAGACCGCTCGAAATTCGGAAAAGTGGAAGCTGATTTACAAACGCCGCACTTCCATCGAGCGTTCCAACAAGCGGGAAAAGATCGACTACAAGCTCGAGTCCGGCAGACATCGCTCGACCATGATGTGGTACATGCGCATCTATGGCATTATGATCTGCCAACACATGGATGCGTGGTACGTGAGCCAGAAAGAAGAGTGGAACAAACTTAGGACCATGGTTTGCCCTCATGCAGCCTGATTTTTAAAAAAACTTATGAAAATTGGGTCAGTCTGCCTTTTATGAAAATGGCTTTCATTGTCCACTTCTTCCAGTTAAAATACGTCGTATTTCTGTCACTCTCCCCTTCAAACCTCATCTAATTCCAAGAGGCTACTGTATAACTATACCAACTAATCACATATCTCCTATAAAGATTAGTCTTCGTTAGCGCAATGAAAATCTAACTTTTCTTTCTATATGATACGGTTCAGCACACCAAATATTATTTGCAACTTCCATGTCTACTAACGTGTTCAAATGATCTCCTCCTCTTGGATCGTAAAAGACTTGTATAATTGCTGCTGCTAAAACCCGAACATGTCCTACTAGACTTGAATAAAGTAATATACACCTTGGTTCATACAACGGATACTTTTAAGCTTAAATAAATAAAAGAAGGAGAGATTCTGTTGGACAATCAGTCTATCGAAAATGCTATAATCAACAACTGTTACCTAAAGAGCGGATACCAGTCTAGAAATCAACCTCGATATTGTTATGATTCTTTGGGAGATGGTATTTGGCAACCACAGGTTTATGCTTTAGCACGCTATTTAGGAACGAATTTAAATTGTAAGTATGTTATCGATCTTGGCTGTGGTATTGCATTTAAATTAACAAAATTGTATCCCGATTTTCATATTATTGGCGTCGATTATGGTGCAAATCTACAAGTATGCATGAGCAAGTATCCTTACGGAACATGGATTGAGCATAACCTTGATAGTCCTCAGAAGCTAATCCTTCAAGAGTCTATCCTTAAAGATTCCATTATTATTTGTGCAGATGTTATTGAACATTTGGTTAATCCAGCTTATTTGTTATGGAATCTAAAAGAGATGATGGGGCTTTCTTCCGTATGTCTGCTGTCAACGCCAGAAAGAGACATTGAGAGAGGTATTGATCATTTTGGGCCACCTCAAAATCCATCACATGTACAAGAATGGAATCTTAGTGAACTCACTAATTTATTTCGTTCACTTCATTTTAATATCAAATATACAGGATTAACAGTATCTGACAATATCAGTAATACCAAAAGAACATCATTACTTGTACTGGGAAACAACGATCCCTCAGATTATAGATCGAAGCTGCTTGATTCAGTGGAAATTAGGACTAATATTGATAGAATCATTTAATCCTACTGATGTATTCACTATGATACGGTTCACCACACAGGATCTTAAACTATCCTGCCCGATAGTACAACAGGCTGCCCTTAATGCTGGCAGCCTGTTTGTCATGGTGCTATTTTATCTTCTTCTTAATTGATTTATTTCTTGATAATCCAGGTACTTTCGAATTTGGCAACTCCTGAAGAATATCTTTGTAGCTCATCTCAACATATCCGCCTTTAAAAGTTACGATGACATTATCGATCGGATATTTGCCTCTTGGATTGTCTAGCACTGTAGCGTACGTGGAAAAATGGAGAAAATCTTGTCCATAAACTCGTTGTCGGCTTGATTGTCTGGTTTGTCATAAGTAAACATGACGGTGGTTGATGAGACGGGTGGTGCAGAAGAAGTAATACTGGCGGTGAAAGTGTTGGGATCCCATTCTAACTTGGAACCCATTTTTTCACTAACGAATCTTACGGGAACCAGGGTAGTTCCACATTAACGATAGGATAACCCTGATAATCGCCATTAATGCTCGACGCAGTAACGGTTCCTACAAGCAGTAGGAATAAAATAGTTGTTAAAGCAAGACCGATGTTTTCTTGCGTAAGCGCTGAAATAAGGAAGACACATCTGCGTACTCCAATGGATTTCCTTTGTTTTCTCCGGAAAATTTGATGAGAACATGGTTTGTATCCACATTCTCGATATGAAATTCGGCTATGTAGTCCAGATATAGGTTCATTAAATCCGGGGAAACATCAATACTTCGTGGACTACATACCGTTTTAATTTCAGCGAAGTTGAAAAGTTCGCCGCGGTCACGGATGTTTATCTTTCGGGCATCGATCTCAAAGTCTTCAAGCCACAATGCTAACGCCTCTCCGATTCGCATTGAGCTTTCCCAAAGCAACTGTATCAAGAGCTGCACCGCTATTATCTTTGAATTTCAAATACTGTAGAACCGGTTGTACGGGTTCATCATTCGGATTCATCAGCATATACTGCCTTCTTTTGTCTCAAGACTGACAACCCTCTTTAAACCCTCCTGTTGTTATCGTAGATACTTTAGCACAATTCAAAATCTGCTCCCGCGCCTTTGCTTGAGCTACGTCCTCAACCTTATCAAATATACTATAAATACTTATAAATACTATAAAATTCAATAGAGATATATAATCTTATAATCAACAAAGAAATAAAAATAATGAGTAACGATACATAGAATACTGTAAAGTCGCTCATTATTATGAGTTTAGATAAACGCGAATTTCGTACGCTAAGGGATAAAGTGACATAAAAAATTCTTTATTTCCGCGAGGCTTAGCTTTGCGTGCATTTTTCGTGTCCAACAGAAATCCCCTATTAAGTGAACTGATTCAAACCGTTGAGATATTGAAGGGTTTATAATTTAGATTAAACGTGGATATGAACGAACATGATTCACCTTGATCTATTTAGATGTATAAAATTACTTGCGTTTCTTGTGCTTCCTCTTTAATCGCAACTTTTTCGTTTTCTTGAGATTTTTCTTATGTCTCTTTCGCCGCCTCTTATGTCGCTTGGACTTCTGTTTCTTATCGGCATGGAAAGTAGCCGTTCCATCGTAGGCCTGTGGAGGTTCAGCTATGATTGGTGGGGCTGTTGGCAACCTATACAGTTCCGCTTCACTTACTACGTGAACATCCCGCCAGTGATTTTTATAATAACGAAAGTCGAATTCGCTGGGAAAGGGACGTTTCGTTCCTATCTCTAGTCGATAAACTGTAGGGGTTAGCTCTCCTTTGAACAAAGTTCCATCCCTATAATTCAATAATAGAGAAGGAATAGTTTGTAGTATTTCGATATCACCATAAACTATAGAAAGTATACCCTCTAACCTATGGAGGAAAATATCGATACCGAATGTTTCCTGTACAGCGGATACATTCCTTTCGGTGACTCTACAGCGTAAGGATTCAACCGATAACAGTTCCTTCACTCGATTCACTAATCCATCAATGTCCCCTTTTGGTGAGAGAAATTTTTCATTACCCGTCAAGCACAAAATCTCCGCTAATCCGCCAGAGTTGTAAGCGACGACAGGTTTTCCAAATATGAGTCCCTCTAGTGCCGTTAAGCCGAATCCTTCATCAATAAGACTGGGGATAACCACTACGTCCATAGCTGGGTAAAGAGTTTCAATACGTGAATGGAAATCCACGATAACAAACCTGTGCGACCATTTCGTTATTTTTACCATTTGCAGGCAGTGTTCAAAATAGTCAGGATCAACGGGATTCCCAATAATGAAGAAATAAGCTTCTACTCCATCGTGGCAAAGCTGTATGGCCATCCTTATAAAGTCCTTTAAGCCCTTTTTGGGAGTAAAGTAAGCAGAAATATATCCGACTACCGGCAAGTCCTCTGAAATTCCATGGCTTATCCGAAGTTCGTGGCGATTAGAATCCCATGATAGAGGATTAAATTCTTCCCTGCGGAAAGCAGGATATAGGACAATCTTTCTAGGAATTGAATTTTTATGTTGAAATGGGGATAATGTCGCATGCGAAACGCCAACAATCCAGTCTGAATAACGTTCAATTACATCAACGGAGTGCATCGTATAATTGTTGATTACTAATATTTCATTAATTATCCACATAACTGGAATTTGCAACATTTTTGCCGCCATCGCAGGTAATACGTTAACGCATGTGTTGACCACAACCCAGTCCGGTCGGTACGTATGCAATAAATTGATGTAAGAACTGAATGATGGATCCGACCGTAATTGGTGGATTTCTTCGAGTAATGTAGACGTTGGTTCATACAAAGACCATAAGCAGCCATCCGATGGTTCGATGATCACGTTTATACCTATGTTTCTGGCATCTGCCGCGAGTATACCATCGTTAGGTACGACTAAAATACAATCATTTCTAGGGTTTAATTCGCGAGTGAAAAACAAGAGCCATTTTTCCGCCCCTGTGATGTAATTTATATTACATACATGGGAGAACAACATGACTTTTGGACGGTTCATCCCAGCAACACACCCAATCTTTGAGATAGTAATTACTTAGTGGTTCACATCCTATTGTTGCCGGACACAAATTATTTAATTTTTTTTAGTAGTTCTATTCTATATAGGAAATGTAGAATGTGCTTGTTTTGAACCAGTATTTAGTCTATATAGGGGTAGCGCAAACGAATTAGAGGCTGATTTTTCTTCCGTGGAACAATTACAGATCCGTTCTTTGTTTTACTAACCATATTGATTGTAACCATCATTAGCCAAAATCCCCCTAATTGATGATTTTGAATATAATTCTTGACGAAGCGTTTCAATCCTTAACAGAACGACTATAGCCTCATGGCTATAACACTCCACATCTCCTTGTTTACAATAGGGGTCCCACCAATGGCGGGACCCATACTGGAGTTTTGTTGTCATCGGATTAACTTCGGTTTACCGAAAAGGCTTTGATGTTGTTCTTTTCCTTCAAAACATACGATTACAAGCTGGAAACCATGTAATTCTAATGGGAGCATCAATTGGTTTTTTTACAGCCATTGCAGGAGTTCTTACCTTCGTTGCTCATCAAAAGCTTTCGTACAAAAAAGATGTTAATTTTAACCGGTGTTATGCTCACAGCAGTGCTTTTTGTAATGGTCGGTGAAACCGTTCAGGAAATGCAACTTGCGGAATGGATACCAACAACTAAAATTGATGTGGATATATCGGCTTGGTTAGGAGTATGGTTCTCCGTATTCCCAACTATTGAAACACTCGCTTTACAAGCTTTTGCGATGGTTTTTGTTATTGGATCTTATTTATATTTGCAGTTTGTTCGAATTTGGAAACCACGCATGTTAGAGAATTTAAATTAAGGAGTATGCTGAGTAATCTGTACCTGCACTATGTGTTGGATTTATGGTTTGAGAAAGCAATCAAACCTAGGTTGAGAGGTGAAGCCTATCTGCTCCGGTTATCGACGATTTCATCGTTTGTTTTCAATACGCAGCGACGCCATTGTTTTTAGGAAGCGCTTCGAAACCGGCTCCATAAATTTAAGCTGGAGTTGGAACCTAGCAAAACCAGATTAATTGAGTTTGGGAGATCTGCAAGCAAACACAGCCAAGCCAAAGGGAAGAGAAAGCCAGATACACTTTACTGTCTGGGGTTTACGCATTACTGTACGCGAAACGACAGGGGAACTTTATGGTGGGCAGGAAAACGGAGAAGACGCTATTGAAGCGAAGCATTGGGAACGTGCAGGAAACGATGAGGAAAATGCAACACGAAGCGATAGAAACACAGTCAGTGAAAATAAACCAGATGCTGCAAGGTCATTACGCTTATTACGGAATGGCGGGTAATTTGAGGTATCTCACTAAAGTTTACAAGGCAGCCGTCTTTTGCTGGCGGCGAACACTGAGTAGACGAAGCCAGAGAAGCTACGTAACGTGGGAAGAATTCCACCGCCTTCGCTCATTGTTTCCACTGAGGCGAATTTTCATCCCGTATAACCGGGTGAAAACATACGCCATGCTGTAAATCCATTGCTTAAGAGCCCGGTGCAGGAAATCCGCACGCCGGGTTCTGTGGGGGTTCGGGTCACCAGTTGGGTGGCCATTCTACCTAGAGTATGGAGTGCAATCCGTGATGGAGAGGCCCCGCCTACTTGACCAACCTAACAATGTAGAAAATCGCTGTTTTAAACGATAAATAATGTCATAGAGTGGGTTTTACGTCATTCTGCTGCGGTACCCCATGTTGCCTTGGTGATCTTCTGTGTGCTAGGCAGCACATCGTACTAACGGGTGAAAGACCCGTGTATACCGTGAGGTGGCGGAAGTATAGCTGAATGACAGTACTCTGACCGCGAGGTAGGGTGTGGAGGGTCAGGAGGTAAACCCCGGAACAGGTGGTTCAACCATGTTGGTTGGCAAAGCCGGATAACCCTTCAAAGAAAGGTTACATGTTTATGTTTACCTGAGATCAGATTATCGATGATATGGACCTCAAATTGCTCGGCAAGGAGCTCTTCCACAAGGTGTGAGCCGATAAGACCGGCACCTCCGGTAACGATAGCTTTCATCCTGTTTTCCTCTCATCTTGGTTGGTCTTCGTTATCTTACGTGGAGGAGGGGAAAGGGGGACAAGACAAATGCCTCAATCATTACGTTTCTTGTAAAGCTGGATAGGATGATACAAAAGCCTGTTTTACTCTAGTACGGCTTTAGCCCTGTCCCCTTTCTGCTGCAATCATAGAATATATAAGCAGGTATTCCGCCATGGACAGGAGTTGAGAGCGAATTGAGTAACCAGCGTATTCAGCGGAAACGGAAGCAGCCAATCTCCTGCGTCACCTTGCATCAGCATCAGCCAAAAGTATCGGTCATCATTCCAGTTTGCAACGAAGCTCGTACCTTGGCCAAAGTCATTCGGGAAGCTTTCCGTGTGCATCCACATACAGAAGTTATTGTCGTTGATAATGGTTCTACGGATGGTAGTAAGGGGGTTGCGACGCGATTAGGGGCTAGGGTTATCTCGTTTAGTCAACGGCTAGGACATGATGTTGGGAGAAGCATAGGTGCGATGGAAGCTAAAGGGGATATTCTATTATTCCTCGATGCCGATTTTGTTGTATCTGCCAAGGAAGCAATCCCCCTGATCCGAGCTGTGCAGCAAGGTGTGGATGTAGCATTAAATAAATATAACGGAATCGTAACGAAAGCAAATGTTCATAGGGTTGTTCTTGCCAAACATGCACTTAATGCGATACTAGGCCGACCAGACTTACATGGAGCCTCTATGACGACGATCCCACATGCAATTAGTCGCAAAGCGCTTGACACCATTGGAGCTAAGAATTTAGCAGTTCCCCCTTTGGCTCAAGCCATAGCTGTACAAAGCGGACTTCATATTAAGGCAGCGCAGCTTATCCAAGTCGGGCTCAGAAATCGCATCAGAAGAAGGGCCAAAGATGTAGATCCTGTAGGTGATCTCATCATCGGTGATCATTTGGAAGCCATTGGGTGGCTGATCCAAGCCTCAGATGAAAGAGCGAGTATGCATGACAAATTGCGTATTAGAGAAATGATGAGGTGATCACATGAAGCTTCGCATCAAGAAACCAAAACCTCGCCCCCGGCCTGTGGTAGCGAAAAAAAAACGAACCGGGCTTAAGAAGTCCGTGCTCCGATCCGCCCCTAAGCACACGCCTTCTCTAACAAAAACGCAGCTATACTGGAAAAATTGGGGGAAACGTGCGGGTCAACAAGATGCGCTTGCGCACGATATTAGTAAGGAAGGTTATCAAAAGAAAGCGCTCAATAACCTTTGGGTTCACCATGCTAATTCCCAGCTGCTTGCTACCAACGTTCATAACTATGAGGCAGCGTCAAGAGGGTATGTGAAAGGTTACTTTAAAGCTGCTAAATTGCCGGTTCCCAATTGGATGCTCATCCCTACAGCACATTCCGTTGGCGCGATTGTGAGCGTGATGAATGAAGAGCGTACCATTGTGAAGGTATTGGAGCAGCTGAATCGATTACCATTAGATGAAATCATCATAATAGTGAATGGGTCGAGTGACCGCACCTTAGAGAAAGTAAGAGCGCATTCGCATGCTCTTATCGTTCATTACCCAGACCCCTTGGGTCATGATGTCGGAAGATCGATAGGTGCTAAACTGTCGAATTCGGAAATTTTACTCTTTTTAGATGGTGATTTTGTCGTGCAGGCTGAGAAACTTATTCCTTTTATCTATGATGTTGAACGTGGTTCAGATCTTGCGCTAAATAACATAACACCGTATTTACCTAAATTTTCACACTGGGATTCCGTAACCGTGATGAAGCGGTTCCTTAACGTAACGTTGAATAGACCGGAATTGAATGCAAACTCGCTTACAGCAGTTCCTCATGCTCTGTCGCGGAATGCTCTGGAGAACATCGGATATTCCGAGTTAATGGTTCCGCCTAAAGCACAGATGAATGCGATTCTGACTGGGTTACGGATTACTGCGCCTACAAGTGTTAACGTCGTATCTGTGAACAAAGTCCGAAGTCACAATAAAGGGAAAAACAACCCGGTTGCCCGCTTGATTATTGGTGATCATGTAGAGGCGCTGCAGTTTGCGATGAAGTTGAAAGGTGAGCGAATTGTGTTTCCTGATATCATTAGAAAAAGGGGATTACTGGAGAGGTGAAGGAGCATGCAGGTCAGTATCGTTATTCCAACTTTTAATGGCCTTCCTCTACTTAAAGAGTGTGTAGCTTCAATTCGGAGCCATACGTCTGTTCCATTTGAAATTATCGTGGTTGATAATGGATCACAGGATGGCACACTGGAGTATTGCTATAGAGAACGGTTGAAGCTGGTTTCAATTCCAGTGAATCGCGGCTTCCCCGCTGCTTGTAACTTTGGCCTTCGTATTGCGACTGGCAATGCTTTGATGCTGCTCAATAACGATACCATCGTAACTCCGAATTGGTTGGATAACCTGATGCGCTGTTTATACAGCAGTGAGGACATTGGCATGGTTGGTCCTGTGACGAATTATGCGAGCGGTAAACAGCAGATTCAGGAGCCATTTACGAACATAGCCGACATGGCTGCGAAATATAACAACGTGGATACTTCTTTATGGCAGGAAACTGAACGTCTGGTCGGGATCTGTTTACTTTTCAAAAGAGAAATGTTAGATAAAGTTGGTTTGATGGACGAAAGATTCTCCCCGGGTCATTTCGAAGACGATGATTTATGCTACCGGGCTCGGCTTGCAGGATATCGATTGCTCATAACCGGGGATTGCTTCATTTTCCATCATGGCAGTGCAAGCTTTAGCAAAAAGAGTCAAGAGGCTGTGCAAGGACTGCTGCAGCAAAATCGTCAGAAGTTTATAGATAAATGGGGCGTTGACCCCCACAGCTTTATATAAGGCCAGACGTGAAGCTTATGAAGTCACCGTTCTCTTCATTGCTGCATAACTTAGAGTGAAAAAGTGGAAATGGAGGCGAAAGGGATTGAAACAGCGAGTGACAACGATTATTTCTCACATTGCAGCCTCACATCGTGAGATGTCTAGAATTCTAGAGACGCACAGAAGTGTTTCGTCGCAAATGGCGACAATCGCCAGCGATATACCTGACTCGCATCCTAATTTCGAAGGCGTAGGCATGCTGCAGGAGCAAGCCTTACAATTGACTAAGAATATTACGGCTTATTTAAATAGCTTAGCCAATTTGGAAGAGTCAATCGCGCAGCAAACGGAAATTGTCATGAAAGAAATGAAAGAACCTGATCATGAAGAATAGAGGGATACGCCTTGAATAGAAATGATCTGTATTTGCATATGCTGGATGCTACAGCCAAGCTGCAGCATGAAATAGCTTTGATGTTGGAAGCTAGAGTTGTAGAAGCGGAGAAATCGCGCAACTGGATTTGCCTTCATATTAACTCAGCAAATTTAGATGGACACGAACATCAGATGAAACAATCCGGAGAGATTCATGAGTATGTGATTGAGCTCATCGATAGCTTGACGAAGATGGAGAACTCCTTAAATCGACATATGCAGGCTCTTCTTGGACATAATGAATCGGGAGCAGGCGGTTCGAACGAAATGGGCAACTTATTTTCGTTTGGTGAGGATGATAAGTAATGAAAGCATCGAATCGTGAAAGAATTGAATTGCATATGCTAACCTCGCTGGCTAGAAGCCAGCGAGCCTTATGCCGAATCATGGAGACGATCGCAGATCAAGTAACAGTATCCGAACAGCTTGCTATCCATTTGGCTGAAAATCTGCAGACGATTAGTGAATACCAGCGTTCGATGATTGAGAAAATTACGAAAAAAAGTCCACGTCAACGCCGGTTAGGAACGCCAGGCAAGCCGTGGATTAGTAAAAATGTCGCTCGCGGAACATCATCCCCAGCGCATGATTAATCCCGCGTGAGTAAGCCCCCCGCCAAAACCAAAAAGCAGCAGCGTATCACCGGCCGTGACCTTACCCTCTTGTATGCCAAGATCCAGAGCAAGAGGAATGGAAGCCGCGGATGTATTGCCGTAGTATTCAAGGCTGTACAGCGCTTTTTCGAATGGAATACCGCTCTTTTCACAGATGGATTCAATAATCCGAAGGTTAGCGCTATGAGGAATGAACCAATCGATTGCTGTATGAGGTAAACGGCTTTTGGCAAGCAGCTTCTCGATTCCTTGCGGGACAGTTGTAACGGCATATTTATACACTTCGCGGCCGTTCTGGACGAGCTTGCCTTCACCCGTTAATGACGTTCCGTTCAATTCAGAGGCAAGTCCGGTTCGGTAAACGTGCTTGCCGCCTGTACCGTCCGATCCAAGATGATGAGCAAGGAAAGCAGGATGCTCTTCTTCTCTTTCAACCATCACGGCTCCGGCGCCATCTCCGAAAAGAATGCAGGTGGAACGGTCCGTATAGTCGGTGATTTTGGACAAGGAATCCCCGCCTACGACGAGAACCTTGCGATGTACCCCAGCGGCGACAAGCCCGCTTGCTGTATGCAAGGCATAGGCGAACCCGGAGCATGTGGCATTGAGGTCATAGGCGCCAGTTTCAGGGATGCCGAAATGAGCTTGAATCTGGCAAGCCACTGGCGTGGAAGGCAGATCCGGTGTATGGGTAGCGACAATGATTAATTCAACATCGCTCAGTGATGTAGGGTATCTAGTGAGCATATTTTGTACGGCGGCTATACATAAATGACTTGTGAATTCATTCGCTGCGGCGATTCTACGTTCCCTAATCCCTGTGCGTTGAACGATCCATTCATCATTCGTATCGACCATATCCTGAAGATCCGCGTTGCTTAGTATGCGATTAGGCACGTAGCTGCCGATTGCTGAGATTCTAGCTTGCAATGGGGGAGAGATGGACATCAATGATTCACTCCTTTGGTATCTGATATTAGTACTAGGTACTAAATATAAGTATACTTTAACTCAGGGGAAAGTCAATGAAAAAGAAGAGAGCCGCGTTAGAAATAGTTGGGGTAGGGGGGAATAAGGCTTGAATGAATGATTCCCTATTCTTTGTTGAATGATGTTGTAGAAAATGCAACAATTCAGCCTAGATCCCACCTCTATCCCTTTGATGTTAATGTACAACAATTTAGCCGCTTAAATTATTATCATTTGACATTAAAAAAGATGACTCCCGGTGAATACCAAATACAGGAGCCATCTTTTAATTGGTTAAACTAGGGTCTTTCTTTTTATGTGCCGTACGATTGAGATCACAGTTAATATCGAGGGAATCGGCTCTGTTTACTTTATGGTTCCATATTATGAAAAGCAAATTCGGATAAATCTATGGACTTCCCATGATTCAATCGGGACTCTTCAGCGGCAAAAGCCATCAAATGGCTGCGCACGGACGCAGATGCGGATGTTAAGCTTTCTCCTCCGTCGTAGTTCCGTACTTCCTCAAGGAAGCTGCTCACGATGCCAGAGTCCCCGCCGCCATGGCCGCTTGTTGGAGTCGCAATTTTAATCTCCGTCTCCTCATGGGTGACGAATTCTAGCAGAGTCAACTTGTCTTCGTCCCCGCGAAGCTCGCCCTTGGTGCCCATAATCTGAATCCGTCGCTCCTGGTGACGGGTGAAGCCGCACATGCTAAACATCGCCGTGGCCCCATTCGCGAATTCCATATTGACGACTTGATGATCCACGACATTATTATCGCTTTTGTACACACAGCGTCCATAAGGGGTTTCTTTCAAGCCTTTGACGATATTTTCCCTTGTCAGTTCTTCTGTAAAGTGTCTCGCCCATCCTTTGCCTTCCCCTAAATAAAAGCGTGGTGCGGAGTACGGACAGGTCGATTCGACCGTACAGCCATTAATGCAATAATCCGTTGATCCCTCAGGGGCATTCTCGGAATGAAAATGCATCAAGGAGCCATAAGAACTGACCCGAACGCAAGGCTGATCCATTAACCAAGAGAGCACGTCCATATCATGGCACGATTTGGAAAGAATCATCGGGCTCGAGGTGTCGGAGTTGTTCCAGTTCCCTCGGACGAAACTGTGTGCAATATGCCAATAACCGACGTTTTCATTTAATTGAATAGATACCACTTGACCAATTCTGTCCTCTTGGATCAGCCGTTTAATAGCAGACCAGAAGGGTGTATAGCGGAGAACATGACAGATGGTAAGTAGACGGTTATTTTCCTTTGACGCTTTTTCCATCTCCAAGCATTCCTTGGGACTTGGCGACATCGGTTTTTCCAATAGGACATGATACTTATTGTTCAAAGCTTGAAGTGTAGGATGGTAATGCATCCGGTCCTGTGTGCAAATCATCGCAATATCTGCCATTTGCGGCTGCTCCAGCAGCTTTTCCCAAGAATCAAAGCAGCGATCCTCAGGAATCCCGTGTTCTTTGGCGAAACTTGCCCTTCGCTCCGGATTCGAATCTGTAACGGCGACGAATTTCAACAAGTGAGGGTAATTGATGGCATAAGGCGCATAGCCATGAGCGCCTCTTGCTCCCGCACCGATGAGTACAGCTGTAAGCTCCTTCATAGTAGGTTCTCTCCTTGAGGAATTACTTTTTCCATTCCCCTTGTAATTTCATATCATTAAGCTCTTTGTTGACTTCATCGATAGCTTGTTTTCCGCCTTTAGCCATCCATTCATCAACCATCTTATCCCAATCGGATATCGGTCTTTGACCCACAACCATCTTGGTCGTTTCATCCGTAATATATTGGTTCAATTCCGTCTTTTTCTCCATAAACGTAAGGGGATGAATCCGACTGATTGGATTTACATAAAACGGTGAACTCTTCAAAAGATCGGCAAGCTTTTGGTTGAATACTTTTCCTTCAGCTGTTTTATTCATCTTCGCGTAATCATACAGAATGTCATCGCCAGTCTGCCATCCTTCGTTTAAGATATAGGCATTAGGCGCAACATTAGATCTGTTTTCCTTCATTTGCTGCGCGATTCCGTCAACCATTTTATAGCCTTTGCCTTCATGACCGTTCATCCAATCGAAGTATTCGTTCTTCGGATTCTGCTGATCGAAGGGAACGGGCTTTCTGAAGTAATCGATGATCTCCAGAATGCGTTTTACTTTATCCGGAACGTTTTTCAGCTTGGCAGAAATCATATACATACGATAAAAGCCAGAACCTAGTGTAAAGCCTGAATTCCCATCTGCCGTTTTAAAAGGAGGAATCGGAACGACTACCGCCTTCGGATCATTTTTCATCAATACTTCAAAGTCAACGCCGCCTGGCCCACCCGGTCCCGGTTGATCGTACCAAATCCCGACTTTCCCCGCGTTAAACGCTTTAAATACGTCGTTATATTTCGTAACAGCCCAATCTTTATTGAGCGCGCCTGCCTTGTACACATCGGCAAGGAACTGAATCTTTTCTTTATTGGCTTGAGAAATATTGCCGGGGATCAACTGCCCGCTTGGATTCTTATGATACCATGCGGTATTGCTGTAATAAGCGCCAAAGCCCGGATCATAGTAGATCCCTTTTGCAAGGCCTAGACCTACGGTATCGTCCTTTCCGTTTCCGTCAGGATCGTTCTTCGCAAAAGCCGTAACAACTTGTTTCAGCTCATCATAGGTAGTCGGCATTTTGAGCCCTAACTTATCCAGCCAATCTTGACGAATAAGCGGTTTTTTTCCGCCTTTTGCCGTAAAGTAGGTTGGAATCCCGTATATTTTCCCATCCACTTTCAAAGGATCCCATACATAATCCGGAACCGCTTTAAAGGTGTCATATTGCTTAATGGACTCATCGAGAGGAAGGTAAGCGCCTTGCTTCGCCCATTTCACGAAGTTGGAGTCCACTTCCTCCATGCCGATCACATCTGGAAGATCGCCGGAAGCCATTTTTACGGCAAGCTTTTCATCATAGGTATCCCATGGAATGTACTGCGATTTGAAATCAACCTTAAACTTCTCATTGATTGCTTTTACCGCTTCACTATCTGGTGGGGGGACTGGATCTTCCCAAGAACCTTCAAACCAATTGATCGTGACTTTTTTGTCAGTATCCGTTCCAGCCTTGCCGGTTTCTTGTGGAGCCGCAGATTGCCCGCTGGAACAAGCCGCCAGACTACCTGCCATAGTAAGAGATAGTAGAACAGTAGTTATACGTTTCATTTGCATGTAGAACCCTCCTTGTATGCTAAGAGCAGTTCCTAATTCTTTAATGAATTGGAAATTGCTCTTATTATTTTTTGTTCCTTGAAAAATGAATTTGAACCGGTTGTGAACGTAGCTCAAGCGAAGGCGCGGGAGCCGTCCCAACGGGACGAAAATTTTTAAAAGGTGTTTACGATCTTGCGATGTCTTTGGGACAATGCCAATAGGTGCTACTGACGGGAATGTTCCTTACCCTCCTGTTGAACCAAGCATTTGGTTTCTTCCAATTTAGAGTGTTCCCTTGGCCTCTTCCGTATTTTCCTACACGCTGACTGTATCCCGTGCGCTGCCATCCCTTCCGCATTG
>NZ_AUGY01000060.1 GCF_000422905.1 Paenibacillus alginolyticus DSM 5050 = NBRC 15375 | reverse complement strand
ATAAAAATCACTCCCGAACATATGTTTGATTTCATTATACCAAACATTAGTTCGTATTTAAAGACATTCCTGAGCTAACTGGATAATCAAATTTTTTTTAACAACGGAATTCAAATACATAAAATAGATTGGTGAATGGATGTTTTCTCTGAAGCCTATTTAAAATTCTATTAAGCAAAACTTCTTCCAGTTTTTAGAGTCTAACTTAGTAGAATGCTGCGAAAGAAAGGAAATCGTGTCGAATGAATTGGAGAAATAAGCTGCTTACCCCTAAGAGAATAGCTTTGATAACGACGGCTGCTTTGACCTTTGGAACATTCCCTGCGCTAGAGCCCTATGCCAAAGCAGAGGGGATCAAACATTTAGATCAGATTCGTGTTGCACTATTGATCGATTCAACCAAATATAAGAAAGTAGAACCTGTAGTTACCCTTACTGCATCAGGTGGAATGGATATCAATGTGCGCAGTTCGGCTGGTACAGCTGGTACAGCTGCTAAACCGTGGGCCTCGATTTCAGATACTTCGATTCGACTATCGATTGATCAGTATAGTGTGATGATGCTCGAAACGATGGACTACACAGCAGCCAAAGCCTTATATGCTAAATTAGCTGCGATGCCTGAAGATAGTTATGTGTTAAGTAGAGTCAAACAAGCCAGAACAGTGTACCAAGTTTATTACGGCAGTTTCTCTTCTAAGGAAGAGGCCGAAGGCGCTGCAGCGCAAGTGCTTAAAGATACAACCGTTTCGGCGTTAACGAAATCGGCTCCTCCCGTAGTTAAGGGTCCACAGCATTTGAGTGCGGGTACGTATGCTGATGAGGCAGCTGCTTTGCAGCAGTTGCTTGTGTTTAATCAAGCGGGACTCGAGGCAGATATTGCACTGCAAGAAGATGCGGCAGGTAAACTAGCATATAGCGTATGGGTAGGTAATGAAGCTACTTCAGGACAGTTAGAAGCAGTGAAGCAGGCAGCATTACGAGCGGCTCCGAACTTGCCTTTACAACCCGTAAATACGAAATCATCCTATTTGCTTCGCAGATCAGATGTAACGGGTTCCTCCAATGGCTCCGCTTCGGTGCCTCATTATGCTGCAGCAGCAGGAGAGCAAAAGACGGTGATCCATCCGAAGAGTCAGGGGATTGCAGTCAAAGAGCGGTCTGACCGCAGTTACCGCGGAGACATGGAGATCAGTACATATCATGGCAAGTTAGCTTTGGTGAATGAAGTGCCGATGGAGCAATATTTATATGCTGTCGTAGGCTCTGAGCTTAGTTCCGGTTGGCCAACAGAGGCGCTGAAGGCACAAGCTGTAGCTGCCCGTACATTTGCAATTAAACAAGGCAATAAGTATGAGATAGCACAAGTTACGGATACAACGCTGGATCAGGTTTACTTTGGGATTCAAAAGGAATTTGCTGCGGGTATACAAGCTGTTGATGCGACGAAAGATGAAGTATTATCAGATAAAAATGGACTGATTTCACCTGTGTTTTCTTCGAATTCAGGCGGAATGACGGCAGATCCCTCAGAGGTATGGGGGAATCCGTTAGCTTATTTGCGAAGTGTGCCAAGCCCAGATGATGGTGCTGAAAAAGGGAAAGCCATCTGGTATCGCATTCAGTTATCCGACGGTCGAACGGGCTACGTGCACAGCATGTATCTCAGAGACACCGGTCAGAAGGGGAAAGAGGGCGCTTCTTACTACGAGGCCACGGAACAAGGTGTAAATGTCCGTACGGCACCTTATGTAGATAATGTAGCTAATCCTTCGATCGCGAGGCTTTCCAATAAAGAGAAAGTGTTGGTGTTAGGCCAAGAAAAAGAATCAAATGCCTTTTCTTGGATTAGAGGTCCTTACACAGGTAATGAACTTAAAAGTAAATTAGCGGCAGCAGATGTAATTGTAAACGGAGATCTGCAATCACTTGAAATATCGAAGCGAGGACCTTCAGGGAGGGTGACTGAACTTAAAGCCAACGGAGTTGTGGTGAAGGTGCCCTATCCCGATGCCTTACGTGCAGCACTTGGGGGATTACCCAGCACCCGGTTTGAAATTGTACAAGCAGGAAGTTATACTGGTAATACCCCAGCTCCTAGTGGCCTAGCTATTGCTGGTGCAGGAAGTAGTCAGACAAGTAGTGCTGGCTCTGATTCGGTCTATGTGCTGTCTGGTGGTCAATCACAGCCTACAGTCTTGAAGGTAACCGATTTAACGGCTTTAGGCACAGCAGGGCAGTCCAAACCGACCTCTTCGCCAGTCACCCCTGTGACCCCTCCTAGCCCACAAACAGCAGGTCAAGGTGATCAGTTCATATTCCGCGGCACAGGTTATGGACACGGACTTGGCATGTCTCAATGGGGTGCAAGAGGCTATGCTGAATTAGGCTATGATTATAAGAAAATACTTCAGTCTTACTATACTGGAGTCAACATAACTAAGGAATGAATACACAATATGGATGTACAAGCTTTCGATTTTGAACTACCTGATTCATTGATTGCCCAGACGCCGCTGCTTAATCGCACGGCGTCTAGACTGCTTACGCTGAACAAACAATCAGGTGAGATTAGTCACCGGACGTTTGAACAGCTTATTGATTATGTTGAAGCCGGGGATTTACTCGTGATGAATGACACGCGAGTCATTCCAGCACGGCTTTTTGGCGCGAAGAAAGACACCGGCGCCAAAGTGGAAATTTTACTCTTGAAGCCCCTGGGCGAGGATCGCTGGGAGGCCTTGGTAAAGCCTGGAAAACGCATGCAATTAGGGGCCGTGGCTGTTTTCGGTGTGAACGCCAACTGGGCCAATGGAGAACAACCTTTGCTAACGGCGGAAGTTGTGGAAGTTGGAGATATGGGGGGGCGTGTGCTCCAATTTAGCTATACAGGCATTTTCAATGAGATTCTAGACCGATTGGGCGAGATGCCGCTTCCTCCTTATATTAAGGAGCAGTTGTCCGAGCGTGAACGCTATCAAACGGTATATGCTAAGCATGAAGGCTCAGCTGCTGCACCAACGGCAGGGCTGCACTTTACCGAAGCCTACTTGGATAAACTTCAAGCTAAAGGTGTTCGTCTTGCATTTGTTACCTTGCATGTCGGACTGGGGACTTTCCGTCCTGTATCCGTGGACACCATTGAAGAACACCAAATGCACGAGGAGTATTATATGCTGTCACCTGAAACAGCAGCATTGATTAACGAAACCAAAATGAATGGTAAGCGTGTGATTGCCGTGGGGACTACATCTGCGCGCACGTTAGAAACGGCAGCTGGATTAAGCCGTAAGCACGCAGGTAACGAGGCTAATGAGCCATTAGTTATTCAGCCATCACAGGGTTGGACTTCAATTTTTATTTATCCTGGGTATACATTCGGTGTAGTGGATGCCTTGTTAACGAATTTCCACTTACCAAAGTCAACCCTGCTTATGCTCATTAGCGCATTAGCTGGGCGCACGAATGTGTTGCAAGCTTATGAAGAAGCTGTTCGTGAGCAATATCGCTTTTTTAGTTTTGGAGATGCCATGTTAATTTACTAAGAATCAATAATCAGATAGACGTTTAGAATAGGAAGTTAGGAAGTGGATGTATTGGCAGCAGCAGTTACGTACGAACCAATTAAAACATGTAAACAATCCGGAGCACGTCTTGGACGCGTTCACACCCCTCACGGTGTCATTGAAACGCCTGCCTTCATGCCAGTTGGCACACAGGCGACGGTAAAAACGATGAGCCCTGAGGAATTGAAGACGATGGATGCTCAGATTATTTTAAGTAATACGTATCATCTTTTCATTAGGCCAGGTCATGATATTGTGAAAGCCGCTGGCGGTTTGCACAAATTCATGAACTGGGACCGACCTATTTTGACAGACAGCGGCGGGTTCCAAGTATTCAGTCTTAGTAACATGCGTAAGATCACGGAAGAAGGCGTACAGTTTAAGTCCCATCTGAATGGGGACAAGCTGTTTCTTTCACCAGAGAAAGCCATGGAGATTCAGAATGCACTGGGTTCTGATATTATGATGGCTTTTGACGAATGCCCGCCATTTCCGGCAGAGTACGAATATGTGAAGAAATCACTGGAGCGTACAACGCGTTGGGCTGAGCGTTGTTTGCAAAGTCACAGCAGACCGAATGATCAAGGATTATTCGCAATCATTCAAGGCGGCATGCATGAAGATCTTCGCAGGTTGAGTGCCGAGCAGTTGACTTCCATGGATTTCCCGGGGTATGCTATTGGTGGACTGAGTGTCGGAGAGCCTAAGCATTTGATGTACGAAGTGCTTGATTACACCACACCTCTTATGCCTGCGAACAAACCACGCTATTTGATGGGCGTAGGTTCGCCAGATGCTCTAATTGAAGGCGCTATCCGCGGTATCGATATGTTCGATTGCGTACTGCCAACAAGGATAGCCAGGAATGGGACATGTATGACTAGCGAAGGCCGGCTTGTCATTCGTAATGCTAAGCATGCGACTGACTTTGGTCCGTTGGATCCCAAATGTACATGTTATACCTGTACAAACTACAGCCGGGCTTATATTCGTCATTTAGTTAAAGCGGATGAGACCTTCGGAATCAGATTGACTACGATTCATAACCTTCACTTTCTACTACAGCTCATGCGTGATGTAAGAGGAGCCATCCAGGAAGATAGGTTGCTTGATTTCCGTGATGAATTCTTTGCCGCATATGGGCTGAATGATAATGAAAGAGGATTTTAAGAAAGGAGGATACCTATGTTACTATCAGCAGACACTGCGAATACAGGTGCAGTTGGGTATTTGTATACATACGGGCCTTTAGTGCTCATGTTCGTTGTTCTCTACTTCCTACTTATTCGTCCACAGCAGAAAAGACAGAAAACCCGTAATCAAATGCTTGGAGGTTTGAAAAAAGGGGATAAGGTCGTTACGATTGGTGGGCTTCACGGAACGATTATGGAAATTACAGATGACATTTGTGTACTTCGTGTCAACGATGCGACGAAAATGACATTTGATCGTTCTGCTATCAATGCTGTTTCTCAAACTACAGCAAAAGAATAAAATAAAAAGCGAGATCCTTCAATCAGGTTCTCGCTTTTTATTTAGTTCTATAAGGATATAAAAGTTATTATAGTTCATTATTCTTTAACCGTTTGAGCAGAGCTTGCTCACCAAGCACGAGACGGCCTTCAGCAATGCGTAAGCCCACTCTGGCAGCTACGACACCGAGAACCACACCAGCACACATGTCAGATAACCAGTGGATGCCTAGATAAAAGATCGTGAAAATAATGAATGCCGAAGAGCAGGGAACGAATATTTTCCAAAACGTACTACGACTCTTAACTGCAATTACAGCCATCGAAACCGAGATTGACGTATGTAAGCTTGGAAAACAATTATCAAGTCCAGAAAGTGGCCGGTAATCTTGTTCAAAGGTTGGAAACACATCTAGAATCAAAAGCTTAACATTAGGATGAAACGACCAAACTTCGTTAACCGGGAAAAACAGATAGAATGGAATAGCGATCATATAGTTGAACATAAGTGCGTAGCAAATGGCATAAAAAAGCTTATAATTTTTCTGGTACGTATAAAGCGCAATCGATGTTATCATTACAGCAGGAAAAATGACCACATAAAAATAACTGCTAACTAAAGTCAACGTATCATTATGGAAAAAATGCTGAATGGCTGAAACAAAGTTGCCTTCTATGCCATAGATCGATTTGGTGAAATCAGTTTTGATATCGATCTTTTTTTCAACCCACATCTCTACTTTATTAAAAAATAGGATCGTAATCAGTGCCGCAAAGTGAAGGAGATACTTACGATTAGTAAAGATTTCTTGAACAAAGCTTCCAGCAATATTAAATGGACTTTTACGTGTCGCAGCGATCAGGAAAATTAAGACAGTAATAACGATATAGACCGTTGCATGCGTCATAGAATGAAAAGGGCTCATGGTGTTTTCCCCCTAATATTGGAAATTATTTGCGGCAATAACTATGATATTATACCACAATCAAGGGGGAAAGTGATATTTTCACGGAAACGTCTTATTTTCGCGTGTTAACGCCGAGTATTCCGCCTAGTGCTCCAGAAACGAATAAAATGCTAAGCAATTGAAGGGATTTAAGATTCAATCCTGCATCGAAAGCAAGAAAACCAACCAAAAAAATGAGGATAAAATAAACAAAGCCAACAATACCCCCGTGATACCAGCCGCGGTTTCCAGCTCTCTTGCCTGAAACCCAGCCGCCAATAAATAGAGAAACCGCATGAATAATTGTAGTTAACGTATGCAGAGAGCTTTCTTGTGTGCTGGTTAAAAGCAGAAATAATGACGTCACTATTGTACCAATTGTCATCATACTTAATGAATAAACAAGTCCGGAAAATAAAGGAGACGTTATTCGAACCTGACTGACCGTTTTCATAGGGTTCACAGGCCACCAATCCTTTCGTATATTCGTTCTTTTCATTAACATCATTGTATGGCCAAGCACATAGAATTAGTACAGACTGTTCAAAGGGAAGGTGAATAATTATGACGGAATTTTCTCAAGGTCCAGCTTTGTGGCAAGCGATTATTGCCTTGCTCATTTTTGCCGCGGCTTATGTTTGTATCTTGATTGAGAAATGGGATCGGATGTATACAGCGTTAGGCGGAGCCTTTCTAATGGTAATTATGGGGATTGTTCCTTTTGGCAAGGCTGTTACCACATACGCGAACTGGCATGTTCTATTGCTAATCACAAGCTTGTATGTTATTTCTGGCATTTTTCAGAAAACAGGAATTATCGCTTATTTGGCAGCTCATATCTTACGAAAGTTTCGAATACAGCCCATCACGATTCTACTAAGTTTGTCAGTCCTTTCAGCGATAATATCAGCCCTTTTGGACGGTTTGCTAGCTATTGCTGTCCTGGTGCCGATCCTGCTGAAGACAACGAAAATGATGAAATTATCCCCAGCTCCTTTTCTGATTAGCATTCTCTTATCTGTGAATATTGGCGGTGCTTCCACCCTTATGGGGAATTTGCCTAACCGTATGATTGGAGCAGCTGAGAACATTTCAACGGGGGAGATGCTGCTAAAGCTCGGACCACTTGTCATTATCTTGCTAGCGATCGTATATCTCGTGATATGGTTGGTTTACGGGAAGAAGATGATTGTCGCAGAATCGTATAAAAGAGAGCTGCTTACTTTACAACCCGCCTCTTATTTGGCTTCAGATCGAGGATTGCTTGCAGGCAGCTGTTTAATAACCGGTCTTACGGTGTTGGCGTTGTTGCTACAAGGCGTTTTGGGATGGAAGGCCTCTTACATTGCTGTGTGCGGGGCAGTGATCTTATTGGCATTAAACTATAAAGAACTAGTCCAATTGGTCAAAAGAAAAGACTATCTTTCCGTATGGCATGGCTTGAAAGAAACGCAATTGCTATTTTTCTTTGGATTATTCATCATGGTCGGTGGTTTAACGTATGCCGGGATTACAGGCTTCATTGCAGCCAGAGGTTTAGAAATCAGTCAAGGAAACATCCCCTTCTTATCCATTCTACTGCTATGGCTTACTGGCTTTGGCTCTGCCATGATGGACTATATACCTTATACCGCTGCCATGATTCCAGTCGTAGATCATATGGGTGGCATGCTGCAAAGTGCAGCCGGTATCTCAACAGTTTCATCATTATGGTGGTCCTTAATCGTTGGAACTGCTATTGGCAGCGGGGTAACTCTTCTAAGTTCAATGACAAGCATGTATGCGGCCGCTCTTTCTGATCAGGAGGGGGGAGGGCTAACTCAACGCAGCTATTTTATCGTGGCAGCTCCGATTTCCCTGCTTTTATTCATAACAGCTACTATTTATTTCAAGTTGTTTCTGTAGGAATTGCCAACAATTGAATACGTAAATTCTGCATGATGAAGTGCATGAGCGGTCAGAATACCATTGAACTCCGAGAACGAGCAAGGGCTTAATCAGGGGAGGCTTACAATGGAGATTCTGACCATTTTTTTACGTACCGTGCTGATCTATTTTGTCGTTTTTCTCATGTTAAGAATTATGGGGAAACGAGAAATTGGCAAACTTTCGCTGTTTGATCTTGTAATCTCGATCATGATTGCAGAAATTGCGGTCTTTGTTATTGAGGATACCAACAAACCGCTCATGGATGGGCTAGTCCCGATGTCAACGCTGGTACTCATCCAAATTTTGATTGCGTTTATTACGTTAAAAAGTAGAGCGGTTCGAGTTCTCTTTGACGGAAAACCGAGCGTCTTAATCAACAAGGGATTGATTAACCGAGAGGAAATGAAGAAGCATCGATATAATTTAGATGATTTGATGCAGCAGCTAAGACAAAATAAGATTATCAATGTGGCAGACGTGGAGTTCGCGGTGTTAGAACCTTCGGGGAAATTAAGTGTAGTGGAGCGAAAAGTCAAAGAGACAGAGACAAAGATTGAGGAAGATACAAAGCCTGAGACAGCTGAAGTCAATGATGGAATAAAAGAGACGATTCGCTATGAAGGACTTCCGCTGCCTCTGATTATGGATGGTAAAGTGCAGGATGAGAATTTGGAAAAAATAGGAAAAACCAGATTTTGGCTAAAAAATCAACTCCAAGCTAAAGGTGCTCGTGATTTTAAAGAAGTGTTTTACTGCTCCATTGATCATAGAGGGCGGATGTTTCTGGATCGTAAAAGATAAGCTGCTCGTTAGCGTATTATTTTTTTGCCCATGTGCATAAGGCGGCTTATATCCTTTAAGCTAATCAGTCTAAAAACAGTGATGAACAATAAATATACGATAAACCCTATGAGAAAAGAGGTTATGAAACGAAGCCAATCGGTTGAAGTCCACGACGTATACATGACGAAGTAACTGCAAAGCCCGGAAAGCGCCATAGCCGCTCCAATTTTACCGAAATCGCTGCCTTCCATACGGAATTTCAACAAGCGTACAACACTGCTCCAATGCAGTAGCGTTACTAAAACGATGTTCACATTGATGGCGAAAACAGCGCCGTGAATACCCATTTCCGGCTTGCTGGCCAGCCAATAAATGAGAATAAGCTTAACAGTTGATCCGATTAAAGTGTTGATTAAAGCAGCTCCTGGCTTGTTTAAAGCCTGCAGGGTGGACTGTAAGGGAGCTTGGAAATAAATAAATATGGCGATAGGAGCCATCATCTTCAGCATGACCCCTACATCCGGTTGATTGTACATGTACGTACAGATCGGTTCAGCAAGAACGAACATAAGGACAGCGAATGGAGCTCCAGTTACTAAAGCTAGTTTCAAGGATTGATGCAGCCGCATGTGAATCGTTTTGATATCTTTGCGGGCGGCTGCTTCGCTTAAGGAAGGAACCAGCGAGACAGACAGTGACATCGTAAGAGCGCTAGGCAGAAGTATGATGGGGATAATCATCCCTTGTAAGGCGCCGTATTGGGCTGTAGCCAATGAAGTTGAAATGCCCGTTATCGCAAGACTTTGTGCAATCAGAATGGATTCGAACAGATAGGAGCTTGCCCCAATCAATTTACTTCCAGTAATAGGGATTGCAATTCGCATAATTCTACGAAAATTAGAAAGCCTGCCATTCGTTTTATTCGAACCAATTTGCGCGATAGGGGCTTTTAGTGATGTTTTCTTGTCGTACTTGAAATGGATGGCTAGGACGACTAGGCCGCCAATTTCTCCTGCCAGGACACCCATCATTGCACCGGCTGCTGCATATTCGATCCCGTAGGGGATCATTACATACGAACAAACGAGAACCATGACAATACGGATCAGTGTCTCCATAATTTGAGAAGTAGCGGTAGGGATCATATTCTGTCTTCCCTGAAAATAGCCGCGATACACGGCAGAGATTCCGATGATCGGGATCATTGGGCTCATGCACAGGAATGTGTAGTAAACTCGCGAGTCTGTTAATAAATGAGATGTAATCCACGATGCTCCCACAACACATGCAATGGTAAATAAAACACTGAGAGAGATGGTAATGGCTAACGAAATTCTCAGAATGCTGCGGATTCTCGTTTCGTTGTTTTCAGCCTCTGCTTCTGCTATCAACTTGGCAATTGCGACAGGTATTCCGCCTGTTATAATGGTTAAGATGACGGATAAGAATGGCCAGCCCATATGATAAATACCGATGCCTTCCGCACCGATGACACGCGGTAATGTAATTCTAGGTATGAAGCCAAGAATACGGTTCAAAATGCCTGCGGCTAACAGGATCATCGTGCCTCTAATAAACGACTGCTTGGTCACTGCCATTCCCTCTTCCGATACGTGTCATATCCTATGACTATGCGCGGGCTGGCCAAGCTCATGCTAACATTTTGTGGACAGGTTGAGTTTGGCAGGAAAATGGTGGGTAAACAGCGAATTATTCGAATGAGTAAAGGTAAATCACACCTTAGGAGGTTCTCCCCATGAACGGAGAAGATAACGAGCAAGTACCTCATCATCCTGAGGACAAGAAGAATGAGCAGGCAGAGGCTAACGAGACAGCGTCCATAGACTCTGAGGAAGAAGAGGTTTCCCTTACGGATATAGAACTTAATGAGCTTATCGAAAGCTTATGTTTAAGCAAAGTTGAAGAATTTATTATGCTTGGCTACGAACATGTGAGCGGGAAAGATATATGGGATTGCGTTAGCGACAAATACCGCAAAACGGGTGTCCCTTCACTCCATCAAATCGTAAATGACATTTTGTCGCTCAAATCAACGGCGTTCATGAACTGGATGACGATTAGTATGTATAAAGGAGCCCAATTCTAAAAATGGGCTTATTTTTTCGTGAAACGACTTAAATTGACTCGATTTTCAGACCTGAGTATAATAGGCATATTGAGTATGGAAGGGAGACAAGCAATAGATGGTGGATTGGAAAAGAATATCGTTCTTTTTTCTAACGGTTGTAATTGTTCTTGGTGCGATCGGAGCAACAAGCCCTAGACTTGTAGAACGAATTAAGCTTGGATTGGATTTAAAAGGCGGGTTTGAAATTTTATACACCGCAGAGCCTTTGGCAGCCGGTGCACCATTGACGAAGGAAACGCTTACGCAAGCAGCAGAAAGTCTTGCGAAACGAGCTGACTCCCTTGGTGTAGCTGAACCTGAGGTTTATCCGGAAGGAACGGATCGCATTCGTGTACGTCTTGCGGGTGTGGAAAATGAGGAAGAAGTTAGAGCTTTAATGTCTAAGCCATCGGTACTTACTTTTAGAGGTCCGGATGGAACGGTTTACATGAACGGAACAGATTTCGTAGAAAACGCGGCTAAATTAAGCTACGATCCGAATACGAAGCAACCGATTGTCGAAATCAAGATGAAAAGCAGAGAGAAATTTAAAGAAGTAACGACGAAATTAGTTGGCAGCACCTTGTCCATTTTCCTGGATGATCAAGTGCAGTCGACGGCTTCTGTTAATTTCCCTATTGACAGTGATTCGGCGATTATTACACAAACGAGCGTAGCGGAAGCAACGAAAGTAGCCAAGATGATTAACTTGGGTGCGATGCCGTTGAAATTAACAGAGAAATATATTCAGCGTGTGGATGCCACTTTAGGTACAGCGTCGCTGCACCAAACGGCTAGAGCTGGTTTGATTGCTTCGATCTTAATCTTCATCTTCATGGTACTGTATTACCGTGCACCAGGCCTTGTGGCTGCCTTTACACTGATTACATATGTATGGGTTCTACTGGCTATATTCGACTTTATGAATGCAACACTGACGCTGCCAGGTATTGCGGCCCTAGTCTTAGGAGCTGGTATGGCGGTTGATGCGAACATTATTACTTATGAAAGAATTCGTGAGGAAATACGTGCCGGTAAGAGCATTCTTTCATCTTTGAAATCAGGCTCGAAACACTCTTTCCGTACAATTATGGATGCTAACGTAACGAATTTGATTGCCGGTATTGTTCTGTATTACGTCGGAAACGGCGCAATCCGCGGATTCGCGGTTATTACGATGATGAGTATTATTATCAGTATCTTAACGAACGTATTGTTCTCCAGATGGCTGCTGCATCTTATCATACGGGGCAACTTGCTGAAAAAGCCAAGTTATTTCGGTGTGAAGGAGGCAGACATTCGTGGACTCTAAGAAAAAGTTTGATTTTGTAAAAAACCGCAATAAATTTTTTGTCGTTTCGATTGCTCTACTTGTGATTGGACTAGCCGTTATGCTGTTCTCTGGCATGAACTTCGGTGTTGATTTTAAGGCAGGAACGAATATTGATCTTGTCGTTGGCAAACAACTAGACAAGGTCAAGGTTGAAGAGATCTTGCATACTCTTACAACGAATGGCGATTTAAAATCGAACTTTGCGGATCCAACAATCGGCGGTAACAACAGTGATCGTGTCTCCATTCGATTCGATGATGTTCTGAATGATGATACGGTAAATAAGATCCAAAAAGCATTCGCAACCGCTTATGGTACGGAGGTTTCCAAAGAAATCAACACAGTTGATCCACAATTAGCGAAGGAACTGTTGCTTAAAGCGGTATATGCCGTTGCCATTTCCAGCGTGCTGATTTGTTTGTATGTAAGTATTCGTTTCGAATGGCGCTTTGCCGTAGCAGCGATTATTGCCATACTTCATGATGCTTTTATGGTTATCGCTATGTTTGCGATCTTCCGCTTTGAAGTGAACTTACCGTTCCTAGCGGCAGTTTTGACCACAATCGGTTATTCCATCAATGATAAAATCGTTATTTTTGACCGTATTCGTGAAAATCTGCGATTTGCTAAACTCAAAACGGACGAAGATCTCGTTGCATTGGTCAACGAAAGTATCTGGCAGACGATGGCGCGTAATATCAATACCGTATTAGTGGTATTGTTAGCCGCAGGCTGTTTGTATATTTTCGGCAGTGAGTCCATTAAACTTTTCGCACTTGCGAAATTAATCGGGTTAACAAGTGGAGCTTATTCGTCTATTTTCATTGCATGTTCACTTTGGTATTTATTGAAAAGAAAAACTTTGCGTAGTTCTAAAAAGAAAGCTGCAGCGTAATAACCATAATAACCGGCCGCGTGAATGTTGCGCGGCCTTTGTATCCGTTCAGGGGGAGTGTCCGCGTGATTGACGAGCGTTTTCAAAAGACAGAACTCACTGTCTGGGTAGGTATTGCCGGCAATGTAGCTCTTGCCTGTCTCAAGGTTATTGCTGGGTTTATGTCGCAGAGTAGAGCACTTCTCGCTGACGCGGTACATTCAGCATCTGAGGCAGTAAGTTCTGTTGAAGCATTAATTAAATTAAGAACAGTAGAAGCGGTGCCTCAAGAAGCTTACCCTAATCGTCAAGATAAGAAGGTATCTATCACTTCTGTTCTGCTGTCTATGGTTATTCTAGTCCTAGGTGTTGAACTGGGCATCTCTACCATCAAATCCCTATGGATCGACGTAGAGCATGCTCCTAAGGTGTATGCGCTTGTTGCAATTGGGATTTCGCTTTTGGTGAAAGAGATCATGTTTCAATGTACCTACAGGTTAGGCAAGCGTTTAGGATCACAGGAATTAATTGCTAATAGCTGGGGACACCGTTCCGATATATACTCTTCTATTGTAGCTCTTATTGGTGTGCTAGGTGCTTTAATGGGCAATTACCTAAAGCTATCTTTTCTTTATTATTTGGATTCACTTGCGGGATTATTTATTTCTCTTATGGTGTTGAAGATGGGGTATTCGTTACTTAAGGAAGCCTTACATACGAAAAAGGATTATGTCCTGCTGCAAGAAGATGCCGCTGAACTGATTGCTGCCGTACAGATGATTAAAGGTGTAATAACCGTCGATGACTTGCAGGCAAGGGAACATGGCCATTATGTCGTTGTCGATATCAAAATTAGCGTAAACCCAAGGGTAACTGTATGGGAAGGGCATGAAGTCTCCAAAAAGATCAAACAGCAGTTGATGAAACGATTCCATCATGTTTCCGATGTTTTTGTTCAAGTAAATCCATATGATGCAGGATATCCTTACAAAAATAATACGGATACCGAGTTAAATGAATTTCCATCCGTTATTCACTAAATAAGCGCATCGCAAAGCAAAACGCTAAGACTATGCTTATGAAGAAAGTTTTGCAAAGCAAAACTCTAAGGAGGACACACCGAGTGCTAGCACCGAAGGCAAGATGGAGCATAGGAAATGCGGATGAAATGCTCGTTGAAACATTTGCGCGCGAGCTGCAGATAGACCCGCTCGTTGCCAGGCTGCTTGTTCTTCGAGATATACGCACTGTGCCAGATGCTGAGCAATTCTTGCATGGCGGAGTCCACTATTATTTTGACCCGTATCTGCTTGATGGGATGCTCCCAGCTGTAGAACGCATCCGAAAGGCTCTTCAGAACGATGAATTCATACGTGTCTATGGTGATTACGATGCAGATGGTGTAAGCAGCACTTCATTGATGGCTCATTTGTTAAAAGGGCTAGGCGCTCGTTTCGATACGTATATCCCTCATCGCATTCGAGAAGGCTATGGGCTGAATCGTTCTGCGATCGAATTAGCCAAAGAGCAAGGAGTCAAGCTATTAATCACCGTTGACACCGGCATTAGTGCCGTTCAAGAAATAGCCTATTGTCAGGAATTAGGCCTAGATATTATCGTAACGGATCATCATGAGCCTCCTGAGATTCTGCCTCAAGCTTTAGCCGTTATTAACCCGAAGAAGCCAGGCTGCCCTTACCCGTACAAACATCTTGCAGGCGTTGGTGTTGCATTTAAGCTGGCCCATGCTTTATTAGATCGATTGCCTGAAGAATTGTTGGAGTTTGCAGCGCTCGGGACAGTTGCGGATTTGATGCCTCTCACGGGGGAGAATCGCTTAATTGTGAAGCAGGGGCTGTTGCGTATGCAGGATTCTACTTACGCAGGATTTCGTTCACTCATCGGTGTTTCCGGAATTGAAAATAAAGAAGTGACAGCATCTCACATTGGCTTCTCGCTGGCGCCTAGAATTAATGCAAGCGGCCGATTGGAAGCCGCAGATATTGCGGTGAAGCTGCTCACAACATCGGATGAGAAAGAAGCAGAGCAAATTGCCTTTGAACTGGATATGCTTAATAAGGAACGTCAACTTATCGTTGAGGACATGGTGAAAGAAGCTTTTGTTCTAGCTGAACAGCAGCAAGCCAAGGGTTTAGATAAAGTGATAGTTGTCGCTAAGGAACAGTGGAACGTCGGTGTTGTAGGAATTGTCGCCTCCAAGATCGTAGAGAAATTTTACCGTCCAACCTTAGTGCTAAGTATAGATCCACTGACGGGTATGGCCAAAGGCTCTGCTCGCTCGATTGCCGGCTTTGATTTGCACAAAGCTCTAACAGCTTGTGAAGAGATGCTCGACCATTATGGCGGCCATCAAGCGGCTGCGGGTATGAGTTTAAATAGCAGCCATCTGGAGTCATTTACTCATAAGCTAAACGAGCTAGCAGCTGCTGCCCTAACAGAACAGGATTTCATCCCACTTCTGAAAGCAGATGCGGCGTGCAGCTTGGCTGATGTTCCGATTGCAAGTATTGAGCAATTAGAGAAGCTTGCGCCTTTCGGTATGGGCAATCCTGCGCCGAGGTTCATGTTCACCGATTTATCGCTCGGTGATATCCGGACGATGGGCAAGGAGAAACAGCATCTCAAGCTAGCTCTCTCCCAGATGAAGGAAGAAGTAAGCTGCTCAGTGGAAGCTGTTGGTTTCGGCAAAGGAAGCTTGGCTGGGTTGATCGCGCCTGCGGCTAAGGTTGATGTGCTAGGAGAGCTTTCAATCAACGAGTGGAACGGTGTGCGGAAGCCCCAAATCATGATGCAGGATTTTCGAATAACGCACATGCAGCTGTTTGATTGGCGTGGTGCAGGTCAATTGAGCACTAAGCTGAGCGTCCTTCAGAACACGATTGCTGCGGGGAATGGTAACCACACACTCACGCCAGCTATCGTTCTGTTCGACGAAGCAGATGCGGCATTGTTCACTTCAACAGCGTTTCAACTAGGTGATTCAGTGCCTTATTGGGTCGTTCAAGATAATGAACAATTACGGCCAGGTAACGAATCAGCCAAACAATTGGAATTTGCTAACATGCAGGATATTATCTTGTACACGATCCCGCGAAGCGTTGCTAGCTTGCAAAGTGTCATTCATCAAGCCAGTGGAATGATGCGCTGTTATCCAGTATTTGCTGAGCTTGGGCCTGACAGCGGCAGTACCCTGCCATCTCGAGACATGTTTAAAATGCTGTACGGCACTTTGCAAAAAGAAGGATCGCTGAATGTTCAGGATGTACGATTAATGACCTCGTTTAGTAAACGATCAGGGCTTTCTCCTGCAATGATTCAATTTATTTTATCCGTTTTTGAGGAGCTTGGTTTTGTTGAAAAACAAGGCGGCTTCGTTAAACTGCATGCATCACCGGCAAAGAGAGATTTAACAGCATCCCGCTTGTATCAACATAGATTGCATCGCCAGGAAGTTGAATCCATTGTCATGTACTCCTCAGCCAAAGAGCTGGAGGAATGGATCGCTGATCAAATAAAAAAAGAAAATCACATTTTGGAGGAAATTATATGAATTTCAAAGAACACATTCGAGTTATCCCGGACTTTCCACAACCAGGCATTCGTTTCAAGGACATCACAACGTTATTGCAAAATGGGCCAGTTTATAGAGAAGCTATCGATCAAATGAAAGCATTAATTAAAGAGAAACAAATCGATGTTATTGCGGGTCCCGAAGCTCGTGGCTTCGTAATTGGAGCTCCTCTCGCTTATTCACTTGGCATAGGCTTTATTCCAATTCGTAAAAGTGGCAAATTGCCTGGCGAGACGATTGAGGCTGACTATGCTCTTGAATATGGCAAGGATAAATTAGCTATGCATAAAGATGCTATTAAACCAGGTCAAAAGGTACTGATTGCGGATGATTTACTTGCAACAGGTGGAACGATTCAAACATCGATCGACTTGATTAAGCAGCTTGGCGGAGAAGTTGTAGGGGCTGCATTCTTAATTGAGTTATCCTACTTGGACGGAAGAAGTAAGTTTAATGGGATTGACGTCGTTTCCTTAGTTCAATATTAAAATTGAATCATTAAGCCCAGAATCGAATGTTAGTATTCGATTCTTTTTTATACAATGAAAGCTAATATTGAGGAATACTTTCAGTGAATTGCTAGAAAATGCCGCTTTTTGTCGAATGCATGGAGCGAACAGTTGACGTGGAGCCTGCCTTGCAGGCATAATGAATAAAAATCGATTAAAGGGAATGGGTAGATGCATGGGTATAGAGCAGCTGCTGGAGAAGGCCGCCACCTATCTGAAAGAGAATGATTTGCAGAGGATTAGGGAGGCCTATGAATTCGCGGATGAAGCCCATCATGGCCAAGTGCGCAAATCGGGTGAGCCCTATATTCTGCATCCACTCGCTGTTGCAGATATATTGGTGAACATGCAGATGGATGTCACATCCGTGATTGCTGCGCTTCTGCATGATGTCGTTGAAGATACAACAGTTTCACTGGAAACTGTTCTAGATAAATTCGGGAAAACTTGTGCGATGCTTGTGGATGGCTTGACGAAGCTGGAACGGATCAAGTTTAAGTCCAAAGAGGAGCAGCAGAACGAGAACTACCGCAAAATGTTTGTCGCGATGGCGCAGGATATTCGTGTAATTCTCATTAAACTGGCCGACCGTTTGCACAATATGCGCACATTGAAGTACCAGTCCGAAGAGAGCCAGCGCCGTATTGCGGAGGAAACGCTGGAGATTTTCTGTCCGATTGCGCACCGGCTCGGTATTTCTACGATTAAGTGGGAGATGGAGGATATTGCCCTCCGTTATTTGAATCCGCAGCAGTATTACCGGATCGTTAACCTCATGCAGAAGAAGCGTACAGAGCGTGAGCAATATATTGAGGACGTTATTCACAGCATCAAAGAAAAACTGGATGAAATGGGCATTCAGGGAGATATTTCCGGAAGACCTAAGCACCTATACAGTATTTATAAAAAGATGAGCTCCCGCGGCAAGCAATTCAATGAAATTTATGATCTCATGGCACTTCGTGTTATTGTCGATGGCATCAAGGACTGCTACGCTTCTTTAGGTATTATTCATACCTTGTGGAAACCAATGCCTGGACGTTTTAAAGATTATATCGCGATGCCGAAGCCGAATATGTATCAGTCTTTGCACACGACGGTGATTGGTCCTAAGGGAGAGCCGTTAGAAGTACAGATTCGCACATGGGAGATGCATAGGACGTCAGAGTTTGGTATCGCTGCGCATTGGGTCTACAAAGAAGGCGGATCTGTTGTACCTTCGGGCACTTTCGAGGATAAAATGAGCTGGTTCCGTGAAATTCTGGAGCTTCAGCACGAGACCAATGACGCTTCTGAATTTATGGAATCCATGAAGATGGATTTCTTCTCAGACCTTGTTTTCGTCTTTACGCCAAAAGGGGAAGTGATCGAGCTTCCAGCCGGTTCGGTGCCGCTAGACTTTGCGTATCGCATCCATACTGAAGTAGGTAATCGCACAATTGGTGCTAAAGTAAATTCCCGGATCGTTCCCTTGGACCACAAGTTGAAAACGGGGGATATAATTGAAATTCTGACTTCTAAGCATTCCTACGGACCTAGTCAGGATTGGATTAAAATCGCGCAATCCTCCCACGCTCGAAGTAAGATCAAGCAATGGTTTAAGAAAGAGAAGCGTGAAGAGAACGTCGAAAAAGGGAAAGACATGATTGAGCGCGAGCTCAAACGATTGGCGATCGATCCACCGACGTTGATGAGCGACGATAAAATGCTTGAAGCCGCGAAGAAATTTAATTTTAGCGATATTGAAGATATGCTGTCAGCCGTTGGCTTTGGCGGTATTACAGCTGCACAAATATGTACGAAGTTAACGGAGAAGCTGCGTAAGGAAGCCGAAGAAGCGCAGGTGCTGAAGCTGACTAGTGAGGTCAAGGAGGTCAAGGCGCCGACATCATCCGAGCGCAAAAGCCGTCCAACCAACGGTGTCCGTGTCAAAGGCGTCGACAATCTGCTTGTCCGCTTCGCTCGCTGCTGCAATCCGGTACCTGGCGATCTGATTATTGGATACATCACAAGAGGCCGCGGCGTGTCGGTGCATCGTTCTGATTGTACGAACATTCCTACGAGTATGGGAGAAGAGGAACGGGTCATTGAGGTCGATTGGGCCGAAGCGGTTGAATCCAATTTCAATGTCGAGATTGAAATCACTGGTCATGACCGCCGTGGATTCCTAAACGAAGTACTCCAGGCTGTTTCAGAAAGCAAAACGATGATTTCAGCAGTATCCGGGCGATCCGATAAGAACAAGATGGCTACGATTCATATGACCATTTTAATCAAAAATATAGACCATCTGCAGTCCGTTGTTGAGAAAATTAAACGTGTCAAAGATGTTTATTCTGTTCAGCGTATTATGCAAAGCTAGCCGATGTTATATAGTTAAGGAGATTAAGGTAGGCAATGAGAATAGTTGTACAACGTTGTAAACGTGCTGAAGTAACTGTCAATAATACAATCATTGGTCGTATTGAACAAGGCTTGATGCTCCTAGTCGGAATTACCCATGACGATACTGAGCAGGATGCGAAGTATTTGGCAGATAAAGTGGCTGGGCTGCGTATTTTTGAAGATGAAACCGGCAAAATGAATCTTTCCGTCTTGGAGACGGGAGGACAAATTTTATCCGTTTCGCAGTTTACCTTGTATGGCGATTGCCGCAAAGGGAAGCGGCCCAACTTCATGTCAGCGGCAAGACCAGAGCTTGCTGAGCCGCTATATGATAAGTTTAATGAGCTGTTAAGGTCTCTAGGCCTACACGTGGAAACGGGTGTTTTTGGCGAAATGATGGATGTATCTTTGACGAATTGGGGACCTGTTACGTTGGTTATCGACAGCAAATAGGTTGCTTTGAAGGATAATAAACTAGCTGACTGGTTATACTTAATGTGTATATACTAGCGGTTAGGAGCACCCAGATGCGTCAATCGATCAAACACAGAGCCATGACGGCACCAGAGCAGCAACTGCTCCATACCACACTTGCTGAGCGGATGAGTCAAGCACCAGCGCTCGCGGATGTAGAAATTAGTGCAGAATTCACATCTGAACAAGAAAAAATGAAAAGCATTCCCAAAAAATCCTATCGGTAACCATAAAGCCACGCATGCTGTTCGTTCAGCCATGTGCGGCTTTATTTGTTAAATTCCGCAATATTTCTCTACACGATCGAAATGTGATAAACTAACATGTGATGTTTTTTGGCTAGAAATTAATCAACTGCTCCGAAGAAACTTATCAAGCCTATACCTGGTAAGCGTATAAAAAGCAGGAGACAAGGTGGGTGCTTTCGTTCCAATGGCAAATTCGAATCGTAACAAATCCACATCCAAAGGATGGCTTTGGTTGATGGGGACATTGATTGTACTTGCGGTGCTCGCAGCAGCTGCATCACTCTACTATCAATATAAACACCTTTCACATGGTGAACATAGCTCAGTTAAGCAAGCTATTCAAGAAGTGAAATCAGTAAAGAAAGCCAAAGATGCGTACGATGTCATTGTCGTGGGTACGGACCCTGAGGGGGTTGCTGCTGCCGTTTCGGCTGCTCGCAATGGACTCAGTACGTTGCTAGTTGACGGCCGGAATCGTCAGATCCTAGGGGGGCTGATGACGCTTGGTTGGATTAATTCCCTTGATATGAACTATTCGCCGAATAAAAACCTCCTTGGGAAAGACGATGTGTTTAATAAAGGAATTTTCTCAGAATGGTATGCCAAAGTTGAAGGTGATTCGTTCGATGTCAATACGGCTGCGAATGCTTTCAATGACTTAGTTAAAAATGAGAAAAATATTGACGTTTTGCTTAAAACTAGAAAAGTAGATCCTCTTCTCGCACAGGGTCAAAATGTTGTACAAGGTGCTACTATTACCCTTGAGAACGGAAGCACCCAAGTCGTCAAAGCTTCCTCTGTGATAGACGCTACTCAGGATGGAGACTTCGCTGCAGCAGCAGGCGTTCCGTTCACAATGGGGCATGAGGATATTGGTGATCCGAAATCTAAAATGGCTGTGACACTGGCTTTTCGTCTTAAAAACGTAACACCAGAAGTGTGGAGCTTAATGGCCAAGAGATTGAATGGCGATAATGATGATGGTTCAGGTGTAACGGAAGTAAGCGTTTATGGGTATAAAGAAATGAGCAATTATCCACCTCTGAACAAAGATAGAGCCAAAATGAGAGGGCTCAATATGGGAAGAGAAAATGATAATACAGTACTTATTAATTCCTTGCAAATTTTTGGTGTGGATACGTTTGATCCTGAATCTGTGAAAGAAGCATTTGAGATCGGCAAAAAGGAACTGCCTAATGTCGTTGCCTATATGCAGAAGACATTTCCAGAGTTCTCGAGTCTCGAGCTTGCTGGAACAGCTCCAGAGCTATATGTGAGAGAAACGCGTCATATGCAAGGGGAATACCGATTGAACATTGTTGATGTTTGCACGAACAATGATCAGTGGGACCGCATTGGTTTTGGTTCTTATCCCGTAGATATTCAAAGGATATCACCGACGGACTCGGGTAATGTGGTTTGTAAACCGAAACAGTATGCCATACCATTCCGCAGTATTGTACCGCTGAAAGTGGATGGACTGCTTGTTGTTGGTAGAGCGGCTAGTTACGATACGCTTCCGCACGGGAGTGCTCGAGTAATGCCAACTGGGATGGCTGAAGGTGAAGCGGCCGGGGCTGCTGCTATGCTCGCTAAGCAAGAAAAAATGACATTCCGTCAACTAGCTGGCTCCAAAGAAGAAATTGCCAAATTGCAGGAGCATTTGATTAAACAAGGCATGGAGCTTCAGCCAATTGCGCTTAAGCCTCAACCTTTTATGGAGCATAAATCCTATGAAGGTTTGAAATCCGCACTTATGCTGGGCTTAGCTTCAGGTGCCTATGACAATAACTTTCACTTGGATGACGCGGCCAATCCAAAGCGGATGGTTAATCTCGTCAGCGGCGCGAGGAAAATGAAACCTGATGCCTGGGTCGGAGATGTCAATCAGGCTATTGCGAATCTGCAAAACGCAGATAAAATACCATTGACACTAGAACAGGCCAGTTATACCATCACACAAGCGTTAGGATTGAAAGCTGCCTCTACTGAAGCGCAATCCAAGTTAATGGAAAATAAGCTGCTCACGGAAGTAACCCTTAAACTTATTACTGACAAGCAAAAGTTAACGAATGCAGACACGTATTTGCTAATTAAAGATTTAAAAGTTGGCCTAACAGGTAAGCCATAGAACAACAAATAAGAGCCTTAATGCCGCTAAAGATGTGGCACTAGGGCTCTTAACTTTTCGAAGCTAAGGAAGTTTTTGTTTTTGTGACTGCGCTTACATTCTTACCTTGTTCAGTCTGCGTCCGCAGCATCCTCTTCTGCTTGCACGGAATCTTCCGAATCTTCTTCGGCTGATTCTTCACTTTCCGCTTCGGCATCCTCCTCGGACACATTCTCAGCTTCTACTTTTTCCTCGTCAGATGCTTCTTCTTCCGCTTCCTCAGCTTCAACCGACTCTTCAATGGCCTCTTCTTCGGCTGTTTCTTCAGCTACTACTTCTTCTTCTTCTTGAACTTCGGCTTCGGTTTCAGAATCTTCAGAGAAGAGCACCACTAGATCTTGCCGTTCCTCTTGAAACTCGTTTTGTATTGTCATTGTTACAGCCTCCTGATGATAAATTCAAGGCCATCTGCCTTGTTGTACATGTATATGTGAAAATGGTCTGAATATACGGTGAAAATAAATGAAAATGATTGAAAATACGGAGAAATTGCTGTAATGAAATTGTAATTTAATTTTCATATCCCTTTAATCAAGAGCGGATATAATAAAAGTCGACCCCCTTTAAAATATATATTTATTTGAGGCCTGCAGCCCTTGTGCTGCAGGCTATTTTCTTAACATATAAGCATTTATATGTTTTTGCTTTTGGGGTGAGCGGAGCTTGCGCCTTTTTTAACGCTCTGGCGAAGCGCGCGCCAGCGAAAGCCAGCTGAGAAGTCGTAAACGTCCTTCTCATCCCTCAACCCAGCCCTCACACGCCGTAATCGGCAGCTGAGAGGTTTTTTTATACAAAAAAACCGTCACAGCATGAGCTGGACGGCTTAGCATTATTTTTACATCAAAGCATCTAAGGAATATTCACCGGCCCCGATAAGTGCAACACCAACGGCGATAGCGATCAGTGTTAAATTGTATTCAAAACCATTGGAAGTTACCCAGTAACCGTTTTTGGCATGAACTTTAATAATAGCACCAAGCATAATTAAAACGATAAGGGCAGCACCTAATGGGGTCCAAAGACCAGCGGCAAAGAGCAGCCCACCTGCAATTTCCGCCAAACCTGCAAGAACAGCCATGAGCACACCTGGTTTGATTCCAATAGAATCGAAGAAACCTCCCGTACCTTTAGGACCATAGCCACCGAACCATCCAAAGACTTTTTGTGTACCGTGCGCCGCGAATGATAAACCGATCACTAAACGAATAATAAGAAGACCTAACGCCATTACTAACAACTCCTCATTTAATATATTTTGTTTAACAACTTACTTTATGTTAGTATATTATTACGAAGCACTTACTTTTGTCAAGCGACTATGCTAAAATTGTTTATAAGGAGATGATTTATATGGAAGACTATCAACTGTGTCCCAAATTCGAGAATGCTTTTGAACTTCTAGGAAAGCGTTGGACTGGATTAATTGTTCATGTCTTGCTTTCTGGACCGAAGCGCTTTAAAGATATATCAGTTCTCATCCCAAGTATGAGCGATCGTATGCTTTCGGAGAGATTCAAGGAGCTCGAGGCTGCGGAGATCATCATCCGTCATGTATACCCAGAAACGCCGGTTCGGATTGAGTATGAATTAACCCCAAAAGGAAAAGGTCTAAAACCCGTTATGGACGAGTTGCAAAAATGGGCGGACTTACATTAACTAATATAGTGGAGATATACGAGGATTAGTACCTCTATCTCTTGACTTTGTATCTGCCAATGTTTACAATAAACAATAATGTAATTCGATACTTTTGTGATCCGTTGAAGGGACAAAGTAAGTCGCCCCCACATTAGCAGAGAAGGAAGTCTAGGCTGCAAGCTTCCTATGATGAGCGAACGAAAAGACCTCCCCGAGGACGAGCTGGGAAATGCATATTGGCTGATGTCAACTTGCCTAGTAGCAGCTGTGCGTGTAGCGGGCGTTAACCGTAAAGAGCAGAATTCTGTTTCGGTGCCTATGGCAAACGATAGCAGCATTTCTGAATGTGGGTGGTACCACGGGTGAATTTGATAATCAAATCTCTCGTCCCTGACGTTAGTCGGGGGTGAGAGATTTTTTTGTTGTTATTTGACAGGAACGACAGATAAGAGGAGGCCCAGCACATGAGCATTCAAAAGCCAAAAGGCACACAAGATCTTCTTCCCGGTGAGGTGGAGAAGTGGCAGTACCTAGAGAGCAAAGCGAGAGACTTGTGCCAAAGATTTAATTACAAAGAGATCCGTACGCCGATATTTGAGGAAACCGATCTGTTCATTAGAGGCGTCGGAGAAACGACGGATATCGTAGGCAAAGAAATGTACACCTTTCTCGATAAAGGGGACCGCAGCATGACGCTTCGTCCCGAAGGAACAGCCGGTGTTGTTAGGGCTTATGTCGAGAATAAGCTTTATGGGATTCCGGATTTAACGAAGCTTTATTACGTAGGACCTATGTTTCGCTATGAGCAGCCACAAGCTGGGAGATATCGTCAGTTCCATCAGTTCGGCATTGAAGCTTTCGGGTCCGTTGATCCAAGCATTGATGCTGAAGTGATTGCTCTTGGGTATACGTTCTATAAAGAAATTGGTCTTAAGGAAGTAACGGTTGAAATTAACTCCGTTGGCACGCCAGCGGTTAGAACGGCTTATCGTGTGAAACTGCAGGAGTTCTTTGCACCTGTGAAACATTTGCTTTGTAAAGATTGTCAGGCCCGGTTTGATCGGAATCCGATGCGCATTCTTGATTGCAAAGTGGATCAAAAGTATGGCGTGGGCGCTCCAGAAATTTTAGATTACTTGGATGAAGAATGTACAGCGCATTTCGCGCTTGTGAAAGAGCATTTGACAGCGATGGAAATCCCGTATCGGATTAATCCGCGCCTTGTTCGGGGTCTTGATTACTACACGCATACAGCTTTTGAGTACAAAGCAGCCGGGATCGGCGCGATTGATACGATTGGCGGAGGCGGACGATACAATGGTCTAGTTGAGCAGATTGGCGGGCATGGTAACGATCAGCCAGGAGTTGGCTTGGGTCTAGGACTTGAGCGTATTTTGCTCGTACTGCAGGCGCAAGGTGTCGAAATTCCAAAGCCAGAGCCGTTGGATGTCTATTTGATCGGGCTAGGAGACGCGGCGGAAAAGGAAGTAACGAAGCTGCTCCACCAGCTTAGAGTACAAGGGCTGAAAGCGGAGAAAGATTACCAAGGGCGTAAAATGAAGGCACAAATGAAATCAGCAGACCGCTTTCAAGCTACTTATGTGGCGATTCTTGGAGATGACGAATTGGTGCGCAGCGAAATTACGCTGAAGAAGATGGATACGGGCAGTCAATTGACTGTGAGCTTAGCCGATCTTGCCTCAAACGCTGCAAAGACACTTTTCGAATAGAAGTTATAGGAAAAAGGGAGAGACTTGAGCTCTGCTCAAAGATCCCAACAAAGGAGAGACTTTGAGCTCTGCTCAAAGATCCCTATATTAGGAGGAAAACATATCATGATGCTCAAAACACATCATTGCGGGCAGCTTACAAAGGCTCAGATTGGACAGACAGTAACACTAAACGGATGGGTGCAAAGAAGACGTGACTTAGGTGGCGTTCTATTCATCGATCTACGCGATCGCAGCGGGCTTGTACAGACCGTATTTAATCCAGACTTCTCAGGGGATGCACTTGCCATTGCTGACCGTGCTCGTAATGAATACGTTCTTGCAGTTAAAGGGAAAGTTGTAGAACGTGATGCCGAAACGATTAACAAAAATATTACAACGGGTGAAATTGAGATTCAGGTGACTGAAATCGAAATTATGAATGCAGCCAAAACTCCTCCGTTCTTCATCGAAGACGGCGTAGATGTGGATGAAGCCGTTCGTTTGAAATATCGTTATCTGGACCTGCGTCGTCCGGAAATGCAAAGAACATTGATGCTTCGCTCCAAAGCGTCTAAAATATTCCGTAATTTCTTAGATGATCAAGGATTTGTTGAAGTAGAAACACCGATCTTGACGAAAAGCACACCAGAAGGCGCTCGCGATTACTTGGTCCCAAGCCGCGTGCATCCGGGCGAATTTTTTGCACTTCCGCAGTCTCCGCAAATCTTTAAACAATTGTTGATGGTTAGTGGTTTGGAGCGTTACTACCAAATCGCCCGCTGTTTCCGCGATGAGGATCTTCGTGCAGACCGTCAGCCTGAATTTACACAAGTCGACATTGAGACTTCCTTCATTTCTCAGGATCAACTGCTTGAAATTTTGGAAGAGCTTGTAGTCAAATTAATGCAGGAAACAGCTCAAGTTGAAATCCCGCGTCCATTCCAACGTATTACGTATGCCGATGCCATGGCGAAATATGGTTCGGATAAACCGGATCTGCGATTTGGTCTAGAACTCGAAGATGTTTCTGATATCGTTGAAACTTCAGGTGTTCAAGTGTTTGCGAACGTCGTTAAAGGCGGCGGTCAAGTAAAAGCTTTGAACGCTAAAGGTTGCGGCACTTGGAGTCGTAAAGAAATTGATGACCTCTTGCCATTCGCAGCACGTTACGGCGCCAAAGGCTTAGCATGGATTCAAGTGAAAGACGGCGAATTCAAAGGGCCAATCGTTAAATTCTTCAATGAAGCTGAAATCGCTGCTTTAACAGAGCGTTTGGGCGCAGAAGAAGGGGATCTACTTCTGTTCTCCGCTGATAAGAAAAAAGTTGTAGCTGATGTACTAGGTAACCTTCGTCTGAAAATCGGTCGTGGGCTTGGCCTTATCGATGACTCGAAGTTCAAATATGCTTGGGTTGTGGATTTCCCACTTCTTGGGTACGACGAAGAAGCCAAACGTTATGTAGCTGAGCATCATCCGTTCACGCGTCCTAATGAAGAAGATGTTCATTACTTCGATACAGACCCAGGTCAAATTCGTGCACAAGCATACGATCTTGTTTTGAATGGATATGAAGTAGGCGGCGGTTCGATGCGTATTTACCAACGTGAAGTACAGGAGAAAATGTTCGGTGCGCTGGGCTTCTCCAAAGAAGAAGCTGCTGAGAAATTCGGCTTCCTACTTGAAGCCTTTGAATATGGAACACCTCCGCACGGCGGATTTGCTTTTGGTTTTGACCGTTTGGTGATGTTGATCACTGGCCGCACGAACCTTAGAGAAACGATTGCATTCCCGAAAACAGCAAGCGCAACAGACTTGTTGACCGATGCGCCGGGTACAGTAGACGACAAACAGCTTGAACAACTGTCGATTCGCTTAGCGCTTAAGCAGCCTGCTGCTAAAGCCTAAGAACATAGAAGAGGAAGTGTTTCGATGCTTCATCAATTTTCACGAACTGAACTAGCGATTGGTCCTGAGGGCCTTGAAATCATGAAAAATAGCACAGTGGCCGTACTAGGCATTGGCGGTGTTGGTTCAATCGCTGCTGAAGCACTAGCGCGTACTGGGGTTGGACGTCTTATTCTGATTGATAAAGATGTTGTCGACATCACGAATATTAATCGTCAGATTCATGCGCTTACGACAACGGTCGGACAGCCAAAAGCTGATCTGATGCGTGATCGAATCAAATTAATTAATCCGGAATGCGATGTCATCGCCCTACGGATGTTTTACACAGAGGAAACTTATGAGGAAGTATTCGCATATCCAATCGATTATGTGCTGGACGCGAGTGATACCATTTCCTACAAAATCCATCTCATTAAACAGTGTCTAGAGCGGAAGATTCCTATCGTATCCAGTATGGGCGCAGCCAACAAGATGGATCCATCACAGTTCAAAGTAGCGGATATCTCCAAAACGAGCATGGATCCAATTGCGCGTGTGGTGCGTCAAAAACTGCGTAAGGAAGGGATCAAAAAAGGCGTGAAGGTCGTATTTTCGACCGAAGAGCCGATGAAACCCCGCGAGGACGTAACGCAGCAAATCGTTCCTGCGAATGCTCCTGAAATTCGCAAGGCGAAACAACCGCCGGCAAGCAATGCTTTTGTCCCGCCTGTGGCTGGACTGATCATGGTGAGTGTGGCTGTGAAAGAACTATTGGAAATTGGTTTGAAGAAGAAATAGAAAAACGGATGCCCAAGAAAACGCGGGCATCCGTTTTTTATTTTATAATACAAAGCCTAGGTGGCTCAGACGAAGCAAAAGGAACAACAAAGGATAAATCAATGGATACTATATCGAATGATTATATATCAATAATTTATATGTTGACTCGATATATATAATCTGTTAAATTGTTAATAAAGAAGCACAACATGAAAGAAGGAGGACTTACAGCATGACTAGTCAGGATGTCATTTTAGGTCTTTTAATGAAGCGCACTTTATCGGGATACGACATCAAGAATATGTTTGAGACCGTATTTTCCTATTTTTACAATGCCAGTTTTGGCACGATTTATCCTACGCTTAGCAAGATGGAGAAGGAAGGTCTCATTACGAAGGAAAGTGTTATCCAAGAGGGAAGACCGAATAAGAATGTCTACTCCATCACGGAGGAAGGCCAAAAGCATTTCAAAGCCTACATGTACAGTCCTATGCAAGCCAATGAATTCAAATCTGATGCGATGACTCGCTTGTTTTTTGGTGAATTTATTGAGGTCGAGGTCATTATTGAATATTTGGAAAATAGTGTATCGAGTACGAAAGATGATCTTGAGCATTTGAAGAAGATGTATGAGAACGGTAAGTCAAAGTCATTAATGTCTCAAACTCAGGAGCTTTGTATTCAAATTGGTATCGAAAATATGGAAAGTACGCTGCGAACATTAATGGCCGGAATAGAACGGTTGAGTCATTTAAAAATGGAAAAGGGGAAAAACGACAGTGGGTAATAAAAAAACAGGTTTTATCATACTGGCAATGGCTTTGGGGCTGTTGATGTCTGCGCTCGATAATACAATTACGGCGGCTGCAATAAGTCATATCATAGGCGACATTAATGGTTTTGATAAGATTAGCTGGGTATTCACAGCGTATATGCTAGCGTCTACGAGCACGATGCTTGTTTTCGGAAAGTTGTCGGATATGTTTGGCAGAAAGCTTTTTTATTTGATTGGAATTTCCATATTTTTGATCGGTTCGGCACTCTGCGGTACGGCCCAGGATATGACGCAGCTGATCGTATATAGAGCGATTCAAGGGATAGGGTCAGGAGCTATTTTTCCCATAAGTTTCACCATTATTTATACACTTTTTTCAGATCCCAAGCAGGGGGCTAAGCTATCAGGGGTATTCGCTGGGATATTCGGTCTGTCATCCGTAGCGGGACCGCAAATTGGTACATTACTCGCTGAAACTTGGGGTTGGCGCTGGTGCTTCTATGTTAATTTACCACTGGGTATACTATCGTTTTTCGTTTTACTTTTTGCTCTTAAGGAAACTCGTTCGACTCGTCGTCCGAAAATTGATTATTTAGGAACATTGTTACTCATTATCTCAACTGTTTCACTTATGCTCGCTTTAGAGTTCGGTGGTAAAGATTATTCATGGGCGTCCTGGCCAATTATTAGTCTGTTAGCTGTTGCTGTTGTTGTAGGCTTCTTATTCATTATGGTTGAACGCAGGGCCCAAGAACCCATGCTGCCTTTACCCTTATTCAAAAACCGAATGGTTCTCGGCATGATGTTAGCTTGCCTCTGCCAAGGAGCGATCATGTTCTCGGCAATTGCTTACTTGCCTATTTTCTCAACAGCCGTACTAGGTCGGGCGAATTCCAATGTACTTTTGAGCCCGATGATGTTTTCTTTAATGGTGGGAGCAGTTTTGTTCGGTTTCCTTCAACGTTTCTTTAGCTTCCGCGCGGTTATTGCGTCCAGTATGATTACGGGTATTGTTATTAGCTATTTGTTAACTATAGTCAGTCATGACGCAAGTAATCTGTATATGATTACTCTGATGGCTATACTTGGCGTAGGGGCGATTGGTCCGTTAATGAGTGTTGCTCAGAATGCAGTTGCTCTCAGCGTAGATCACAAATATATCGGTGTCAGTTCTTCCATCATTGGCTTTTTGCGTAATATTGGAGGGGTTCTCGGGGCTTCGATTATGGCGACTGTCGTCAACACGAGATACAACAGTCTTATTCAAGGAGGCGCAGCCGAGCACAACATGCCTCTTAATCAATTATCGACTTTGGCTAATCCAGAACATCTGATCCGAACTGGAGCCGCGCTCCCTAAGGAAACGATGGATTTCCTCCGAGATTCACTGGGGACTGCGATTAATCATGGTTTTATCATAAGTATCGTGTTCGGTATTGTCGGACTAACGGCTGCATTCATAGCAGGACCTCTTCGTTTCACGGTACCTGTCCAGCGTCCGGAACCGCAGAATGAAAAGGCAACTCCTCAGTCTATATAAATGGTGTCAAGAAGGATCCTCCTGGTTTCGTATCAGGGGGTTCTTTTACTGACAAAACATGACATGATCTCATATGCGGGTTATAATAGTGTTTATATCTTTCAATGCAAAGTAAAGGATAAACTACTTATGGACTTGTTTACATATGCTTCTTCACAAGAACCAGCAGGGAAGCTGTTAGCTGATCGCATGCGGCCAGCAACGCTTGATGAATATATTGGGCAGGAGCAAATCGTCGGAAAAGGAAAGCTGCTGAGACGTGCGATTGAGGCCGATCAAGTGACCTCAATCTTGCTCTATGGACCTCCGGGCACAGGAAAAACAACATTGGCCAACATTATAGCGAACCGAACACAAGGTGAGTTCATGAAGCTGAACGCCGTGGACGCTTCGGTCAAAGATGTGCGAGAGATTATCGAGCTAGCGAAAACCAATAAAGCGATGTACGGTCGTAAGACGACCTTGTTCTTGGACGAGGTGCATCGCTTCAACACCTCGCGGCAGGATGCGCTGCTGCCTGCGGTAGAGCAGGGCATCCTCATCTTCATCGGTGCGACGACAGAGAACCCGTTTCACCATGTGAACGGGGCTCTGCTGTCGCGCTCGACGCTGTTTCAACTCGAGCCCCTCACGGCGGAGCATGCGCTCATCGCCATGCGAAGAGCCATCGCCGACCCCGTGAAGGGGCTCGGCTTCATGCGCCTCCACGTAGACGAGGAGGCGCTGGAGCACATTGCGCGGATGGCGGGTGGGGACATCCGCCGTTCGCTTAACGCGCTGGAGCTTGCAGCGCTGACGACTTCGCCTGAACCGGATGGAACGGTTCAGATTACGCTCGAGGTGGCGGAAGAGTCAATCCGCCGCCCAATCGTGAAAGCGGACGAGTCGACGCAATACGACGTCTTGTCCGCTTTTCACAAGAGTGTGCGCGGCTCTAGTGACGCCGCGCTGTTCTGGTTCCTGTATGCCGTCGAGAAGCTCGGCATGGATCCTATGACGTTCCTGCGCCGTCTAATCGTCGCTTGCAGTGAAGATATCGGCCTTGCCAATCCGCAGGCGATGGTGCAGTCCGTAACGGCCATGGACGCTTATCATAAGATTGGTTGGCCGGAATCCAAATACATCATTTCCCAGGCAATTTTATTCGCTGTGGAGAGTCCAAAGTCAAATTCGATACCGATGGCCATCTCTCGCGCGGAACAGTTGATGGACCAAGTGAAATCTGCGAATGTACCGCTTCATCTGCGTGATACGCACTATAAAGGTGCTGATCAGCTTGGGCATAAAGGCTATATGTATCCGCACAATTATCCTGGACACTATGTGAAGCAGCAGTACTTGCCTGACGAAATTCGAAATGAGATCATTTTTGCAGCTAGTGAGCAGGGGACAGAAGAAAAAATGAAGCTCAATCAGCATAAAAGAAGAGGGACACCTACTGGTTTATAAAATCCGTAGGTTCTCTCTTTTTTCTTGCTCCATATCGATTGTGAAAATCTTCTCCGTAATAGGATCGTACCGAATCGAAACAATCAGCGGAAATTCGACACCATGATCCCTTACCCAGAAGCGGAACTGCTGCTGCGCAACACCTGGTGCGACAGTGGAACGCCCTAAATATTTATAATCTAATAAAGTATATAGTCTTCCAGCCTCTTGAAAGGCAAGACGACTCCATTTGGCATATTCAGGGTCATGTACAGGCTTATGTTCTACTAAAATTTCTTCCGAAATCATCTCAGAACCAGTCTCGGAAATTGTCTGTATTCTTGTCTCTATGCTTGCTTCAGTACTTGCTTCTGTACTTGAAGTTCTTGCATGAAAACTTCCGGACCAACCAACCCAAATAATGAGAAATACGGCTAAGATTCTACCCATTCACTCACACCTTTCGCGATTATCCTATGCTTAGAATTAAGCCTGCATACTTGAAAGGTAAGCGGTAATTTCTACAAGAATGCCGCTTTATATGTTTGCTGGTGACAGCGCTAGCGAACAGAAATAAGAGCCCTGAGGGCTCCTATAAGTGATCATTTCTATAATTTAAAAACCTTACCCAAATAAACACCCGCGGCAGCACTAAACCGTTCTTGAAGCAACGCTCTGAGTTGGCTTTTCGCTTCCGGAGTTGGAAGTGTATTGGCCTTAATCCCATGAAGCTCCATCCAATGCTCGGCAGTCATATAGCAGGTGCTGTTCCAGCCGTTCTTGGTGCCATTGGCATTCAGGCGTTCACTTATACCAGCTATGACGATATCTGTTTTGCTTTGTAGTTCTATCAGAGCTCGGTCGAATTCATTTTTCGACTCCTTGGCTTTCATTCCGATTTTGGAACGAAGCTCCTTAACATCGATGCCTTCATTCTCCTCAACCGCTTGAAAAAGCTCGACAGCTGATTTGGGAAGCTCCCCATCTGCGTAACGTTCCTCAACCGAATAAGGCTCGTCTAACAAATTCTTAACTAATGGAAAGAGCTCAGCAGAAATCAACATGGGCTTCTTTGCAAAAAAGCGGCCATAAGCGGCAATGCCGTCGCCAGGAAGACGATCTCGCCATAACCAAGGGTCTGTCTCTAGCCCTGTATGCCATTGTTCTTGCGAAGTTATAGATTCAAGTGAAGGATGATCTGGTATGAATGAAGAGAGAGGGAGAATACCGACCTCTTTCATGATCTTCGTAACATCCTCATAAGCAGCGGCTTTCCAACCAACCTCATTCACTTTAACCAATATGATCATCCTTTCTGTTCCTATATCCGCTGATCAAACTTATTTATGAACCTTATCAATAACTCCGCCGCCTAAACACACGTCTCCATCATAGAAAACGACGGATTGACCTGGCGTTACGGCTTTTTGTGGTTTATCGAAGACAACTTCACATGTCCCATCCTCCATAAACGTAAGTGCTACGCCCTGGTCTGGCTGACGGTAACGGAATTTGGCTGTGCAGGCATATGCGCCCACAGGTCTGCTCGATGATATCCAGTTCACATCTGTGGCTGTTAAGCCTTTAGAATATAATCCTGGGTATTGCTCACCTTGAACAACAAGCAGTTGGTTGCTTTCCAAATCTTTATCTACAACGAACCACGGCTCGCCTGAGCCTGAACCGCCAATACCAAGTCCTTGTCTTTGGCCAAGGGTATAATACATTAAGCCATCGTGACGGCCTTTGACTTCACCGTTACGAATATCGACCATATTGCCGGGTTTAGCAGGCAAGTATTGGCTGAGGAACTCTTTAAAGTCTCGTTCGCCGATGAAGCAAATTCCTGTGCTGTCTTTCTTCTTCGCTGTAGCTAGACCTGCTGCTTCCGCAATTTCACGAACCTTTGGCTTCGGCAGGTGGCCAATCGGAAACATGGCTTTGGACAGCTGCTGCTGATTGAGCACGTTAAGGAAATACGTTTGATCTTTGTTAGCATCATTACCACGCAAAAGCACATATTCACCATCTTGCTCTTTCACTTGTGCATAGTGACCTGTTGCAATGTAGTCCCCGCCTAAATCAATGACTTTCTGAAGCAATTCCCCGAATTTAATTTCTCGGTTACACATCACATCCGGATTTGGCGTGCGGCCCTTGGTGTACTCGTCCAAGAAATAGGCGAAAACTTTGTCGTAATATTGCTTTTCGAAATTAACTGTATAGAAAGGGATGTCGAGCTGATCGCACACTCTTCTAACATCCTCTGCATCTTCTTCTGCGGTACAATGGCCGAACTCATCGGTATCGTCCCAATTTTTCATGAAAATGCCAATTACCTCGTAGCCCTGTTCCTTAAGCAACAGCGCAGCAACCGAAGAATCGACACCTCCGGACATTCCCAATATGACACGTGTTTTTTTACTCATAGCTGTGAACCTCTTTTCTATCTTGTGGGACATTATTTAAAACTCTTCCTATTATACCTCTCTATTGTTCAAAATTAAAATATTTCATGAGAATGTCATTGTTTTTCCCCCACAGAACAAGGAATTTATGATACCATATATACGATATACGGATGTTTAGGAATGTTTTTGCGAAAAATGGAAACGCTGTGTACCAAGATAGGGAAGACCAATTGTGTCTGAACGTGGATAATATAGATGGTAGGCAAACGAAGTTTTAGCAATATTGATCAGACTCCTTGATGGCATATAATGTTGAATGAGGTGTAACTTTGAAAATTTCTACAAAAGGCCGCTATGGTTTAACGATCATGATGGAGCTGGCCAATCGATTTGGTGAAGGACCGACTTCACTCAAAAGTATTGCCGAAAAGCATCAGCTTTCCGAGCATTATCTGGAACAACTTGTAGCTCCGCTTCGCAATGCAGGATTAGTCAAAAGTATTCGTGGCGCTTACGGTGGATATATTCTCTCAAAATCCGCTGAACTCGTAACGGCAGGCGAAGTTATTCGTGTATTAGAAGGACCAATTAGTCCTGTCGATTTTACGGAGGAAGATGATCCGGCTAAGCGTGATCTGTGGATTCGAATTCGCGATAGTATTGCAGACGTGCTAGATTCTACTACACTTGCGAACTTGATTTCTTTCGAAGATCAAGGCAAGAACGACAACTATATGTTTTACATTTAAGGGTGTCCTATGAATCCCATTTATCTTGATCATGCAGCGACTACACCTGTGCATCCTGAAGTATTGGAAGCGATGCTTCCCTTCTATACAGCCTTTTTTGGTAATCCTTCGAGTACTCACAGCTTCGGCAGAGCTACTAGAACCGCACTCAACCGGTTTCGTGATTCTATGGCGAAATCGTTAGGCTGTTTACCTGCTGAGCTTATTTTTACAAGCGGAGGGACCGAAAGCAATAACATGGCGATCTTCGGGATCATGAATGCGAACAAGGATGGCAAGAAGCATATCATTACGACGGAGATCGAACATCATGCTGTTTTGCATCCCTGTGAGCGATTGGAGAGCCTCGGATACGAGGTGACTTACCTTCCAGTAGGTCCGACCGGTCTTATTCAAATAGAAGATGTGGAAGCGGCTATCCGACCTGATACAGCACTCATTTCCATGATGTATGTGAATAATGAAGTGGGGACGATTCAACCGATCGAGCAAGTTGGTCAACTAGCGCGGAGCCGGCAAATTCCTTTTCATGTAGATGCGGTGCAAGCTTTAGGTAAACTGCCGCTGAATGTTCGTGAACTTCCTGTTGATTTAATGAGTTTCTCGGCTCATAAGATATACGGACCCAAAGGTGCAGGCGCCCTATATGTATCGAAGAACACGAGGTTGACACCTCACGTTTATGGTGGTTCTCAGGAGAGAAAGCGCCGCGCAGGTACGGAGAATGTAGCAGCAATTGCAGGCTTTGCCAAAGCTGTGGAAGTTACTCTCCCAATGATGGACAGCATGCAATCCAAAGTTACTGAGTTTCGAGGGCTTATGATAAGTATACTTGAGCAGCAATTAGGCATGGATAGCTTTACGATTAATGGCCACAAGGAACAGTATATCCCGCATATTCTGAACATCAGCTTTCCGGGTGTCTCAACAGAAACACTTCTTATGAATCTTGATTTAGAAGAAGTAGCCGCTGCAAGCGGTTCTGCATGTACGTCAGGCTCACTTGAAGTATCGCATGTCTTACAAGCCATGAAGCTCCCAGAAAATGTTACAGCCTCCGCGGTTCGATTTAGCTTTGGAATGGGGAATTCTAAAGAACAAATCGAAACAGCTGCCCAGAAAATTTCAACCATTGTCAAACGGTTGCGTACTATATAGTACCGGGTGGTTCTAGGAGGAATAAAACTTGCGCAAAGCGCATGATTTGATCGGACTTCCCGTTCTAACGGTAGATTCTGGTAAACAAATAGGTCAAGTTAAAGATTTGTTGGTAGGCCCTGATTGGAACATACGAGGTATCATGCTCGAAGTGAAGAATTGGTTCTCCTCCTTACGTTACATACCGTGGGAGGGAATCGTCGCAGCCGGAGAAGATGCCATTACCATACCGAACGAAACTGTCATTCGCGAGTTTGAGCATGTGGAAGAGTGTCATGCTTTTCTTGAAGGAAGCCGCAAAATTAAAGGTCTTCCCGTCATTACGGTGGGAGGGCACAAATTAGGCGTGGTAGAAGATGTTTATTTAAACCAGAATTGGGGTAAACAAATAGTAGGTTATGAATTGTCCGAAGGGTTTATTTCTGATTTAAAGGAAGGGCGAAGATGGCTTCCCTTGCCGGCGTCGGCAACCAAAGGGGAAGATGCCATCATAGTGCCTGTACATTGCGCTCAGGAAGTAGAAGAACTCTTCGTATCCAAAGAAGAATAGGGTGAGCATTATGCGTTGTCCAAACTGTAATTCCAAAGATATTGGAAAAATCGGTTCCCATCAATTCTACTGCTGGGGTTGCTTTATTGAACTCAGCGTTAACGGAGATAAAATGTCCGTGTATCAAGTAGAGGAAGACGGTACGTTGAGTTCTTTGGATGATTTGTTTTTTGAGGAAGAAATTCCTCAAGTCCATGAACATGCCAATTAATCGTTAATACACATTACAAAACGTTATTTTTTAAGCGCAGCGGCGCTTAAGAAATAGCGTTTTTTTTCCACATAGGAAAGTATAAGTTTTCGGTTAGCGAAAACCGCTTTCATATTGGCGATAAAACCTACCTCTTAACGCGGTCGCTCATCCTTGAATGGCCTCGATAGAGGTTTTCTCATTGTTTAGCTCATGATGTAACGGGTTAATTTGGACGGGTTGTACATATACTGTATGAGCGTATGTTATTTGGATTAACAGAGGTGAAGTGAATGGAACGTTTTTGGAAAAATAAATGGTTTGTTGGGCTTGTCTACCTCCTTCTTATTCTGGCAAGCTTATATATGCTGCTGCAAATTAAGCCTATCATGTTCAGCGTTTTTACCTTTATTAAAGCTATCTTGACGCCATTTTTTATAGCTGTGATTATTTCGTACATTTTAAACCCGATCGTGAATATTCTTAACCAGCGGAAAGTGCCAAGAACCATTGCTGTGCTGCTTATTTATAGTGTCTTTCTCTCATCTTTGACCGTTATTATCATGAATATGACACCGATGTTTGTGTCCCAAATAGCGGAACTGAATGAGCATATGCCGCAAATGGCTATGCGTGCGCAGTCGATTGTAGATGGCTTTAATCAAAATCAACTGCTGCCCGACAGTGTGCGCAATGGATTTAATCATTCACTTACGAAACTGGAAAATAGCATTTCCATGGCTATCTCGAATTACATGAATCAGATTGGAAATACCATCAATATGCTGTTCATCGCTTTTATCGTACCGTTTGTGGCATTTTATATCTTAAAGGATTTTCAAATTATTGAGAAAACAGCCCTGGCTATTGTGCCGCGTGAGCATCGTAAGAAAACAATCAAATTGCTCATTGATATTGACACTGCTCTCGGTAATTATATCCGGGGTCAACTGTTGGTTTGCGTGATTATAGGAGTTCTTGCCTATTTGGGGTATTGGCTTATTGGCATGCCATATGCTTTGCTGCTGGCTAGCGTTGTGGCGGTGTTTAATATAATCCCTTACTTGGGCCCTTTTTTTGGGGCAGCGCCGGCAATCATAATGGCATCAACGATCTCTCTGAAAATGTTGTTATTCGTAGCGCTTATTAATTTAGCTGTGCAAATTCTCGAAGGCAACGTCATCTCCCCCCAGGTGGTAGGAAGAACGCTGCATATGCATCCGTTGTTTATCATTTTCGCATTGCTTGTAGGCGGGGAAGTGGCGGGTATTGTGGGATTGATATTGGCTGTGCCTTTCTTTGCCGTCATGAAGGTTATCATTCAACATGTTTTCCTTCACTATGTTCATAAGCCTACAACATGAGATTTTATTAGGAATGGACGCACAGAACCCCTCTGAGCCATGACTTGCGGGATCATGGTTCAGAGGGGTTCTGCACGAGGGTTGAGGATATGAAAGGTGTGGCCATGCGTAAACCAACGAATGGGCTACGGAATAAGTATAAGATAGCTTACTATATGTCTTCGTTCGATAATGAAAATCATTATCACTAAACCAATTATAATTCTGTTGAGAATGATTGTCAATTATGATTTTTGGAAATTCAAGCCCAAAGCTTTACATGAATATTGACAGGGTACTAGCATAAAGTTATAATTTGCCTTATCTATATCTGAATTGAAAGCGTTGATGAAACTTTAGTAAGCCATAGTCCATCGTCAGAGAGAAGGTTCCGCTAGAGCAGTGTTACTGCAAGTAGCGGCTGGAAGAACCTTTCGGTGCTAGGATGGCCCAAAGCTCGTTTCGGAGTGTGGATGAACTCCACCGGTTGGACCCGTTACAAATCCGCACAAGGAGATTGCGTTTGTTTCCTCTTGCTGTAAGCAAGGGTGAGCCGAATACAATAACCAGGGTGGTACCGCGATTATTCGTCCCTGTATGTTACAGGGGCGTTTTTTGTTTGTTTTTCAAACAATTGATAAATATGGAGGCTTGAACAAGATGAAAGCAAGTGAAATACGTTCCAAGTGGCTGCAGTTTTTTGCAAGTAAAGGGCATAAGGTTGAGGCAAGCGCTTCGCTCGTCCCACATAACGACCCATCCCTGCTGTGGATTAATGCGGGGATTGCTCCTTTAAAACCGTATTTGGATGGACGCGAAATTCCTGAAAATCCACGGATTACGAATGCCCAAAAATGTATTCGTACCAATGATATTGAAAATGTAGGTAAAACACGCCGACATCATACATTCTTTGAGATGCTGGGGAATTTCTCCATCGGAGACTACTTTAAACAAGAAGTTATTCCTTGGGCTTGGGAGTTTTTGACGGATCCGCAGTGGATCGGCTTTGATCCGAATCGCATTTCTGTTACGGTGCATGAAGATGATGAGGAAGCTTTTGAAATTTGGAACAAACAAATTGGTATACCTGAAGAGCGTATTTATAAGCTCAAAGAAGATAATTTCTGGGATATTGGCGAGGGTCCATGTGGTCCTTGTACAGAGATCTTCTATGATCGCGGTGATAAATACGGTGATTTGTCTGATCCGGAATGCTGGCCAGGCGGGGAAAATGAGCGTTTCCTAGAAGTTTGGAACCTTGTGTTTACGCAATTCAACCATAATAAGGACAGCAGCTACACACCGCTCCCTAACAAAAATATTGATACTGGTGCAGGATTAGAACGGTTCGCTTCGATTCTGCAAGATGTTGACTCGAACTTTGACACGGATTTATTTAAGCCGATTATTGATAAAACATGTGAGCTTACGGGTGTGAAATATCATGTGAACGATGAACACGATGTTGCCCTTAAAGTCATCGCTGACCATATCCGCACCGTTGCTTTCTCGGTTGGAGATGGCGTGCTGCCTTCTAATGAAGGACGCGGTTATGTGATCCGCCGATTGCTGCGACGCGCTGTACGATACGGCAAAGTACTTGGACTTGATAAGCCATTCCTTCATAAGCTCGTGCCTACTGTTGGAGAAATCATGGGTGTTTACTACACGGAAGTTGTAGATAAACGAGAATTTATCGAGAAGGTCATCCGAACCGAAGAGGAGCGTTTCCATGAAACGTTAAGCGATGGTTTGATCATTTTAGCTGAGATGGTAGAAAAAACACGTCAAGCAGGCACGAATCAGATCAGCGGACCGGACGCTTTCAAACTGTATGATACGTATGGCTTCCCCTTCGATTTGACCGAGGATTTTGCTTCTGAGAAGGGTCTAACGGTTGACCGTGCAGGGTTTGATGCTTCCATGCAGGAACAGCGTGACCGTGCTAGAGCGGCCAGTCATAAAGAAGGCGGCATGAAGGTTCAAGGTGGACCGCTGTCTGAATTGACGATTAAAAGCGAATTTGTTGGTTATAATGAATTGGTAGTTACTGCTAGTATCGTGGCGATCGTTCATGAGAACGAACTCGTTGACATCGTCGGAGTTGGTGAGACCTGTCAGGTCGTATTGGATCGCACTCCTTTCTACGCTGAAAGCGGCGGTCAGGTCAGTGATTATGGTATAATTAGAAGTAACCAAGTGTCTTTGAAGGTTGAAGATGTTATCAAAGCGCCTCATGGCCAGCACGTTCACAAAGTTCTTGTTGTGTCGGGTGTTCTGCGTAAAGGTGATTCGGTAGAAGCTATTGTTGCTGCCGCTGAACGTGGGGACATCATTAAGAACCATACAGCTACACATTTGCTGCACAAAGCGCTTAAGGAAGTGCTTGGAACGCATGTTAACCAAGCGGGTTCTTTGGTTGAACCTGACCGATTGCGCTTTGACTTCTCGCATTTCGGAAGCATTAGCAGTGAAGAGCTGCAGGATGTAGAGCAGCGTGTGAACCGTCAGATTTGGAACAACACGAATGTAGATATTTCACTCAAAGCAATCGCTGACGCGAAAGCCATGGGAGCTATGGCGTTGTTCGGCGAGAAGTACGGTGATATCGTTCGCGTTGTGCAAGTTGGCGATTACAGCTTAGAGCTGTGCGGCGGCTGCCACGTTCAGAATACGGGTCAAATTGGCTTATTCAAAATCGTCAGCGAGTCCGGTATCGGGTCAGGTGTTCGCCGGATCGAAGCGGTGTCTGGTCGGAGCGCGTATGAATATCTTGATCAGCAATTACAATTACTGAAGGAATCTGCGGGCTTGCTCAAATCAAATATTCACGATGTACCTAAACGTGTGGAAGCTACGCTTCAGCAAGTGAAGGAACTGGCGCGTGAAAACGAGTCGCTGCGCAGCAAGCTTGGGCGAATCGAAGCGGGTTCTCTTACAGACCAAGTGAAGCAAATTGCTGGGGTTTCGGTGCTGGCTGCACAAGTCAATGCAGCGGATATGGATTCACTTCGCAATATTGTGGATGAGATGAAGACGAAGCTAGGTTCCGCTGTTATCGTACTCGGAGCAGTTGCGGATGACAAAGTCAATTTGGTAGCTGCTGTCACGCCAGATCTTGTGACTAAAGGCTTCCACGCTGGTAAAATCATTAAAGAAGTAGCTCAGGCTGTTGGCGGCAGCGGAGGTGGTCGCCCGGATATGGCGCAAGCAGGCGGTAAGGATGCATCCAAATTGCAAGCTGCATTGTCCGGAGTTGAAGGACTTCTTTCCCAATTTGCATAATTATTTTTCTGTGGGACAGGAATTTTTAAACCCATAGAGAATATAACCAGTATACATGGATTGATTTTCAATTAATTTACAAAGGTATCACAAGGAAAGTGAGGTGCTCCTGATGAGTTCCATGGATAAAACGATGAAGTTTAACGTAAAGGCAGAAGAAATTGAGACATCGCCCAAAGACGTGTTATTAGCGGTGTACGATGCTCTTCAGGAAAAAGGGTATAATCCGATCAACCAGATTGTCGGGTACTTGCTTTCCGGAGATCCTGCCTATATTCCACGGCATAACAATGCTCGGAGCCTCATTCGTAAACGGGAACGGGACGAACTCATTGAAGAATTAGTTCGTGCTTATCTAGGTCAACACAAATAGAAGGAAAAGAGAACCGGCATGAGATGGATAGGCTTGGATTATGGGGACAAAACGATTGGTGTTGCAATGAGCGACGAGCTGGGTTGGACGGCTCAAGGGCTTGAAGTCATACATCGTCGTAAGCCTGGAGAAGACATCGCTCGGCTGGAGGCCATTGTCAAACAGTATGGTGTTACTCAAATCGTGGTAGGCTTACCCAAAAATATGAACAATACAATTGGGCCACGCGGCGAACTTGCTATCGCATTTTCGCAAGAATTAGAGCAAAAACTAAGTGTACCTGTACACTTGTGGGATGAGCGGTTAACGACCGTAGCTGCTACACGTACACTTCTAGAAGCTGATGTGAGTCGGAAGAAACGCAAGCAGGTTATTGATAAAATGGCCGCACAGCTCATTCTACAAGGTTACATGGATGCCAATATGAAGAGGTGAACGAACATGTCCAAAGAAGAATTGAATGAAGAACAACCAGAAATCATTTACATCCCGGACGATGAAGGCAACGAAGAAGAGTTCGAGGTTATCATGAAATTCGAAGTGGACGGTTCAGATAAGAAGTACATGATGGTAGTGCCGACTGACGGCGGAGATGAAGAATCCGATGAAGTTTACGCATTTCGCTATGAAGAGGATGATGAAGGCGAGGATTTGAAGCTGTTCACCATCGAGGATGAAGAAGAATGGAATATTGTTGAAGAAACATTCAACACCTTAATGGCAGAATTCGATGAGGAAGAAGAGGCATGAGTACGACGCCTTCTGACGTATTGCGCAAAACTTACGGGGATGATATTATTTTGTTTGATGAGCAAAATGAATCAACGGTGTATCATCTTCTTAAAGAATTCGTTTATGGAAATTATACGTATGCTGTTCTGCAATCCGATGAGCTCAAGAAGGAAGACGAGGTTGCTGTTTTCCGAGTGACGACAGATAGCGATGGGCAGTATGAATTGGAAACTATCGAGGACGACGATGAATGGGAAACCGTTTCGGAGCTCTACGACGAGATGGTATTTCCAAAAGAGGATGAATTGTAAGAAGCATACAACCGAGCGGAGCGCATCCGCTCGTTTTTGTTTGCTTTGGGGTATAAAGCAAAACTAAGTTTATGCTTACGATGCTAGTTTTCTCACGAAAACTTTTAGGAGGATTATTGTGAACAACATGCTTGAACAAGAGAATGAACAGAATAAGCCTAGACGAAGTAAGCTTAAGCTCATCCTTCTAATCTTTGGACTATTGCTGCTCATTATCATTGGAACTGCAGGCGGCATCGGATTGTATATCGGTAGTGCCCTCCAGCCTGTAGCTGCTTCAGAGCAAGAAGTAAGAGTTTCAATTCCACAAGGCGCGGGATCTTTGCAAATCGCCAAGGAACTTGAGACGAAGGGACTTATAAAAAATTCTACGATTTTTACGTATTATTTAAAGGTGAAGAAACTGGGCTCCAGACTTCAAGCAGGCGAGTACAGTATGAAACCGGGCATGACATTTGAAGAAATGATTAATAAGCTGAATAGAGGGGAGACCGTGAAGGAAGAAGTCATCCGTATTACGATCCCTGAGGGCTATACCATTGATCAGATTGCAGCCAAATTAAGTGAGCAGACTCCATGGAAAAAGGAAGTTTTTCTACAAATGGCGGATGCGCCTGCTGGTTTAAAGGGAGAAGCGATCGCAACGATTCCTGATAATAAAAGCATCAAGCATCGTCTCGAAGGGTATTTGTTCCCAGAAACATATGAGTTTAAGAAGGACTCAACGGAACAAGATTTCATTGAGCGAACACTGCAGCAGCTGGATAAGAAGCTGGCAACTCTTCCGCCAGACTGGAAGGACAAGCTCAAGGAGCGCGGACTTACCGTACATCAGATGTTAACCATTGCCTCTTTAATAGAGCGTGAAGTGGTTGTGAATGAAGAGCGTGCACTTGTATCCGGCGTTATTCAGAACCGGTTGAAGAAGAATATGCCCCTGCAAATTGATGCAACTGTACAATATTTATTCGATAAGTCCAAAGAGAGATTGCTGGAAAAGGATTTACAAATACAAAGTCCTTATAATACGTATCTAAACACAGGGTTGCCACCGGGACCCATCGCTAGTCCGAGTCTAGCTTCGATGAAAGCAGCTATTTATCCGGAAGAGACGAAGTATTTATTTTATGTAACTAAGAAGGATGGAACCAAAGGGCATTTGTTTGCAGAAACTTTTGAAGAGCATAAGAAGAATATTGCAGAAAGCAAGAAGGCTGCGAATTAGGAATACGACCATTTGATAGGAAGCTGACAGAAGGTAGGGTAAGCAATTGAAAAAACCAGAGTTAGTAGTAAGCTGCAGCACTGTGGCAGAACTGAAAAGATTAATCGAAGCAGGCGCGGATGCGGTTATTATTGGCGAAGAGCGCTACGGCATGCGACTGCCTGGAGAAGTGAAGCTGGATGAAATGCAGGAAGCTGTGTCCTGGGCACATGAACAGAAGGCTAAAGTATATGTTGCAGTAAACAATATTTTCGACAATAATGCCCTCGAGGGGCTGTTTGATTATTTCGCTAAATTACAGGAATACGGTGTGGATGCTGTCATTTTCGGTGATCCAGCGGTACTTATGACTGCCCGTCGTTTACCTAAGCCCCTAGCGCTGCATTGGAATGCAGAGATGACATCAACCAATTATGCGACTGCGAACTATTGGGCTAAGCAAGGAGCTGCCCGTGTGGTACTAGCCAGAGAACTAAATATGGAGCAGGTTTTGGCTTTTAAAGAGAAAGCCGAGTTGGCTGTTGAAGTACAAGTGCATGGCATCACCAATATTTATCACTCTAAGCGTGAGCTTGTGAAAAATTATATCGAGCATCAAGGGAAAGAGGCAGCCAACCAGGATCGTTCCATCGAGCGAGGGCTTTTCCTCATTGAACACGAACGCCGCGATCAGCGTTACCCTGTATACGAAGATAGCAATGGCACGCACATCATGAGTTCAGAAGATATCTGTATGCTGGAAAATTTACCTGAGCTTATGGATGGTCACATAGATAGCTTGAAAATCGAAGGTCTTTTGAAATCTTCTCTGTATAACGAAACGGTTGTGAGAAGCTACCGGGCTGTAATCGATGCTTATGCTGCTGATCCTGAAGGATATAGCTTTCAACAGGAATGGCTGGATGCGATAGTTAAGCTGCAAGATCCTGAACGTGAATTGTCATATGGGTTTTTCTACAAAGAACAGGTATATTGATAGAGGAAAGAAGGTGCGTTTTCGTGACGACGACAGCCATAGAAGCCCGTGCTAGAGGAAAACGTGTTAGGCTTAACAAGCCGGAATTACTGGCTCCGGCAGGCAGTTTAGAGAAGCTGAAATTTGCGATCCATTACGGCGCAGATGCGGTTTACATCGGTGGTCAGAAGTATGGTCTCCGATCAAACGCGGACAACTTTTCACTGGAGGAAATGCGCGAAGCCGTAGAGTTTGCCAATCAATACGGGGCAAAAGTTTTCGTAGCAACGAATATTTATGCTCATAATGAGGATATAGATGGCCTTGATGATTATTTGAGAGGACTTCAAGAGGTTGGGATTTCTGCTATTATTGCCGCTGATCCAATTATTATGGAAACGTGCAGAAGAGTAGCGCCTAAGCTGGAGGTTCATGTGAGCACTCAGCAATCCGTTATGAACTGGCAAACCGTGAAGTTTTGGAAGGATCAGGGCATTGAGCGAGTTGTTCTAGCCCGCGAAGTCAGCATGGAAGAAATTGATGAGATTAAAGCTCATGTTGATGTAGAAATTGAAGCCTTCATACATGGGGCAATGTGCAGCTCGTACTCGGGCAGATGCGTGCTTTCTAATCATTTCACTGATCGCGATTCCAATCGCGGCGGCTGCTCGCAATCATGCCGCTGGAAGTACGATTTATTTGCCAAGGATCAACCTCTCTCTGCTCCTTTGGCCACGGATTTGCCTATGTTTGGCGAGGAAGATGATGCTTTCACGATGGGTTCGAAGGATCTGAGCATGATTGAACATATTGCAGAGATGATCGAATCCGGCGTAGATAGCTTCAAGATTGAAGGCAGGATGAAGAGCATCCATTATGTGGCTACGGTAGTTAATGCTTATCGCCAAGCCATTGATTCTTACTTTGAAGATCCAGAGCATTTCGAGGTCAATCCTGTGTGGCAGGATGAAATATATAAAGCGGCAAACCGACCTTTGAACACCGGTTTCTTCTATGAAGCACCTGGACATAAGGATCATATTTTTGAGCCAGAGGATAAAGTCGTTGGATTTGATTTTGTTGGTCTGGTAATGGGGTATGATGCTGAATCGGGTACGGCGCTCATACAGCAAAGAAATCATTTCAAGCCTGGCCAAGAAATTGAATTTTTCGGGCCGGATGGTACGCATTTTAAGCAAATGGTTGGCATTATACGAAATGAAGATGGCCAAGAGTTAGATGCAGCTAGACATCCACTTCAATTGATCAAATTACAAACGGAAAAACCTGTAAAAAAATGGGATATGATGCGAAAGAAAACAGGAAAATAGTACCATGGAAACTTCCTCCAGACTCAGTTATATTGGAGGAAGTTTCTTTTTTATTATTTTATATCGGATTTTGAAGGATAATGGTAAACTATGTCGAAATTATTAAAAAACGTAAAGTGAACCCTTTACATTCTAGTTCAAAAGTATGGTATTTGTAGGAAGTAGAAACTAATGGCGGTGACAAAATGAAAGAGAAACTTCAAAGTATTTTAGACAAAGTAGTTCAAGCAATTCGTAATGTTCCATGGGGGCGTATTGTAGGTGTGGCAAGCAAGAAATCTAAGCAAATGGGTTCGATTGCTTTTAAAGAAATGAAGCAAGTCAAGGTAGAAAACCCTGTTAAATCCGTGGGTATGAAGCTGTTTTTAATGTTTTTTGTAAGCATTCTCTTTTTCGTCCTTACTGTGGGAATGATTTCTTACACGGTATCGAAAAATGTGATTAAGAACAAAGTGTCTGAATCCAGTCTACAAACCGTAACACAGGCCGGACAAAAACTAGATTTCCTTTATCAAACTTTTGATGAAGTATCTCTGCAAATTATGCTTAACAAGGAACTGCAGGATTTGCTAGGGTCAATTCCTAACTTAGATCCATCTTCTTACGAAGCTCTTGACGTTACTCGTCAATTGACAGAGAAATTGAATGTGGTGACTTTCTCGAACAAAGCAATTAAAACGCTACATCTTTACAGACCTGATGGTAAACTGATTGTCATTACAGGTTCTGGAGGAACGGCATTTAGTGACAATTCAAGAACGAATGATTGGTTTAAGAAGATTGTTGAGAACGGTGGAAAAGTGACTTGGTTAGATAGTAAAGTCAAAGGGTATTCCAGCAGCTCGTCCAACACATTTGCCATTGGTCGTGTGATGAGAAATACACTTACGAATTCCACATCAGCCATTCTTCTCATAGAGCTTAATACAGATCTACTGACTAAAGAGCTAACTGGGATGTCATTAGGCGATGATAGTAAGGTTGTCATAACGAATGCAGGGAATAAATACATAGCTAATAAAGAAATTTCGGAACTAGAAAAAGATTCTGACATCAAACTGACGAAAGAACAGCTAGATGAAGAACACGGTTCTTTTACAACAAAAGACGATCACATGGTTGCCTATTATAAATCGGCCGTATCCGGTTGGAATCTAGTTGGCGATATACCTGTGAGCTCACTTGTAAAGGATGCTAAGAAAATCTTCAACTATACGCTTCTAATCGCCTTGTTTGCGGCAATAGCTGCAGTACTAATCGGATTATTCGTAGCTAGAATAATCGGACGTCCTTTGATTAATCTGCGTAATTTGATGCAGCAAGGTGCTAAAGGAAAGCTTACCGTGCGTGCGAACTACAATTCGCAAGATGAAATTGGACAACTAGGTGCCAGCTTTGACGTGATGATGCAGCAGATTACTACCTTGGTTCAACAAACAAGCACTTCTGCTAGGGCTGTTTCCGAAACAGCACAAGAGTTAACGAATTCCTCGAAGGTAACGGCTACAGCTGCAAGAGAAATTGCGGTGGCGACAGATGAGATTTCCAATGGTGCCGGAGGATTGGCGACGGAGTCGGAGCGAGGCAATGAGTTGACTTATCATATTGGCGAGCAAATGAAGCAGGTAATCGAAGCTAACCTCGAGATGGGAACAGCTGCTGCGGATGTTCAAAGCTCCAGTGAGCAAGGAACGAAGTATATGACTGAACTTATTTCGAAAACGAACCTGACAGAAGAAATGATCCGCTCGATGGTTGATAAAGTCGATAATTTGAAAGACAGTACTCGTTCCATTCGTAAGATTCTGGATGTTCTGAATAATATGACGAAGCAAACGAATATTTTGTCTTTGAATGCGACAATTGAGGCCGCACGTGCTGGTGCAGCCGGTAAAGGCTTCATGGTAGTTGCAGATGAGATTCGAAAACTAGCGGATCAATCCAGACAATCCATTGATGTCGTAGGTCAAATTACTGAAACCATCACGAAAGAAATCGATGAGACTGTGAAAGTGCTTTCGACGGCAACACCAATTTTCCAAGAACAAATATTAGCTGTAAAAGAAGCCGACACGATCTTCAAACAAGTAACGAACCACATGGGCGGTTTCATTACACAGCTAAGTACGGTAAGTGATTCAATCTCCACTCTAGAGCAATCACAAGTTGTACTGTCCGATGCCATGACGAATGTCAGCGCCGTAGCTGAGGAATCCCTTGCTACATCGGAGGAAGTTGCTTCGTTGAGCTCTGAACAGCTTAGCATCAGCGACGGTTTAGTTAAACTGTCGGACAAGCTGGATCAGCTGTCCAAATCGCTGAACGACACTTTATCCAAGTTCGAAGTATAGTCTTCATAGAATACGTAGTCCACTCTCCATATTGGAGGGTGGACTTTTTTTTATTGCGTTTATCATTATTGTTTGTACAGCAACGGGAATGTCGATACTGAAAGCAATAGTAGTCATTGTTTGTTAAAAGGGGTCATTAGCATGAGGATTAACCAATTATCGTCTTTTGAAAAACGCCGAATTTTTCTTGTTCTCCTCACGATCTTACTCTTATTTATAGGGATCGTTGGCAAGCTTTTTTGGATACAAATTGCGACTGCGGAAAGCTACTCCTCACGAGGAGTTAATTTGGTCAAAAACTCGGTCGTACAGAGGCAGCGTGCCCTTGTACTGGAAAGCGGGCGTGGGGAAATCTTAGACCGTGATCTAAAACCGATGACGGGAAAAATCATAAAAGCTCTAGTGGCGTTTCCTATTAATAGCTACTACCAAGGTAATCCTCAACAAATAAACCAGTTGGCTAGTATTTTGCGGACAAATACAGCTGGGTGGGTTGCTTTCTCTCGTGATTTGAAAGAGCCGCAAGTTTGGCGCACGATTGAGGGGGGGAAACCGGTAGAGTTAAGTGATCAACAGGAGGAGCAAATTAATGCCCTCGGTTTACCCTTTTTGAAAGTCGTGAAGATGGAGGATCGCTATCCGTCAGGCATGACAGCGCGGCAATTGATCGGGTTTATTGGGCAAAATCCGGGTAGAGTGATGAGTATCTACGGTGCAGATCTAGAGAAAGGAAAGGTTGCGTTAACCTCGAAAATCGGAGGTGCGGGCCTTGAGAAAACGTTCGATCTGTGGCTTCGAGGCGTTGGTGAGACGTCTATTTCTTATTTTACAGACGCAGGAAAAAGACCATTGGCTGGCCTAGATGCCCGGATGATTGCACCAGACAATACCTTTTATCCAGTCAAATTAGTGACGACTCTGGATCTAAGTGTGCAGCAGCGAATTGAAACCCTTATGGATAAGCTAAATATTCGTGACGGTGCGGCGGTTGTTCAGGAAGTGGCACAAGGCGATATCGTCGCGATGGCGAGCAGACCCAACTTTGATCAGACGGAAGTCGATCTAGCTAGCAATAATTGGAGCAATTATGCGCTCAAGGCGACGGCTCCTGGCTCGATTTTCAAAACTATCGTTGCCGCAGCCGCATTGGATAAAGGGGTTGTTGATCCCAAAGAAACTTTCAATTGTGAAGGCGCCCTTGGGAAATATGGCTTTACGTGCTGGAGGAAAGACGGACATGGACCTTTAACTCTAGAGCAGGGCTATGCGCAGTCCTGTAATATTGTGTTTGCGAAAGTGATGCAGCGGTTGACAGCTGCTGAATTAGAAAGCTATGCACATAAGCTTGGTGTATTGGATGAAGTAGGCTGGACGGGGAAGACGGACAGTGAGCAGATGCTCCGTCAATTGGATACAGAGGAGAACGGACAGCTGTTTGGGGCCCATACGCCGCATAATGATGAGGGAGTGCTTATGCAAACGGCCATTGGTCAAAGAGATGTCAGGATGACCCCTTTGCAGGCGTCTAATATGATTGTTACCTTGCTGCATGGCGGAAAGGGTTATTCACCAAGAGTCGTTCAAGAAGTTCGGTATCAGACGGATCGTGTCATGGAGAAATTTCCTGTTCAATTATTAGATTCAAAGGAGGGGCGGGTTTCTGCAGCGACTAGTCGAACATTAGTAAACTGGATGAGAGAAGTAGTAACCGATGGAACAGGGCAAGGTTTAAAGGATGCCAAGTGGAAGCTTGCTGGAAAATCCGGTACGGCACAACTCGAGACTGGTAAACAAGAAAAGGTGAATCAGTGGTTTATTGGTTATGGACCCGTTGATTCACCGAAATATGCAGTTTCTGTTGTCATTAAAAATATGGATCCAACCGAGAGCAATAAGTCCATCCCATTGTTCAAAGGAATTATGGATATTTTGGCAAGCGACTCAAACGCTATATAAGTTGAACTAAAATTGTTCAGGGAAATGATCGCTTTCCAAGCGAAGACAGAGACGATCAATGACCGTTTGAGCATTGAGAGCTATGTTTTCCATAAATCCAGCAACTTTCTTGCGGATCTCGGTGACGGAATGAAAAAACACGTTATTAATGACATCAGACTTCAACCATTTCCAAAGTCCTTCGACCAAGTTCAACTCTGGACTATAAGGAGGTAAGAATACGAGTTCAAGACGCTCGCTATGGTCCTCCAAAAAAGGTTGGAGCAACTTGGCATGATGAATACGGGCATTATCAAGCACAATCACAA
>NZ_AUGY01000059.1 GCF_000422905.1 Paenibacillus alginolyticus DSM 5050 = NBRC 15375 | reverse complement strand
AATTCTTTTCTTTGCTGAAGATGTGCATGGCCTTTTTTAGGATGGCTATTTCTTCTTTCAGTTCATCAATTTCGCGCTTTTGTTCATCAAGGAGGTGGGATTGTTGGCGAAAAGTCTCCCCCTGATTAACAGGTTCGTATTCAAACTCTCGATATTTTCCCACCCAGTTTCGCAGCGTAGCCGGATTAACATTCAGATCGTCAGCGATCTGCTCCAGGGACTTTGCTTGTTCCTGCACATACTTTACCGCCTACACGTTTAAACGTCTCATTGTAATGTTGTCTCTTCATACTCATGGCGCCGGCACCTCTTCGATTTATTAGATTTATTATCTGTCTGAATCTAAGAGGTGTCCACTTTTTATTCTAAGTCCAAATTTTACCCTAATTAAGATTATAAATGAGGATGTTATTTCTGCATTAAACTCCCGTGAGCTTAACGCCGAACTGGGGTCTAATACTTTATTTTCTCAATCTATAATTTTTTCTGTCCAACACTTTATTTTCCTTCATTTTTTCGTACAGGGAACCAATCTATATTCAATAATCAATTTCGTAACCTCTTTTTCTCCTGAACCTGTTGTGCATCTGTATTTTCTGAAACAAAAAGTAAACACATAAAAACACAAAAAATGATAGCAACTAGACCAAATTCTAGCCAAATGTAATTCATTTCTACAAAATATTTAAGCATAACAACAGATATAGGTAATATTATTTGCAAAAATAAGCCTAACCGTTTAGCTCTTTTAAGATTCATGCCTGAAACCTCCACTATAATGTGTCGTCTTATTATTTATAGTATATTGAATGATTTATTAGACCATAAAAAAAGCTATCCATTCACGGATAGCTAACAACACATTTGAAATTTGATGAAAGCCACTATTCTTGTCCTCCTACAGGCTACGATCGTCATAATGAGCATGATTGCGATATTCAGATAAGCCGGTCCAACCTGACCATCTCAAATACGGTACTTAAATTATGGAAATTGAAAAAGCTGTCGGGAAGCTGAGGGCGGATTTCGTCTCCAGTCATTTTCGCCCCGAAAGGAAAAGCACTTGTTTTGCTTACGAGTATACATGGAGATAATTTAATTTTCTATTTTTGAGGAGGTCTTTTCATAGATTGAGCTCGTCTATCTGAAATTCTCTTTTGTATCCGTTCTACATCTTTCATGATCTTATCAGTTTTCTCGCGTGAGGATTTTAGATTATTCTCACTAGTACGAAATGTGCCGCGGATAATATTATCTTTCAATGACATAGGTTGACCCACTACCTTTCAGAAATACTTGGTAGTAGTCATTTTGGTCAGATTTTATCGATTTATACGTAAATAGAAAAGAAGCCTAGTTTCAGGCTTCTTTGAGTATGGTTTATTTAGCAAGTCGTTGGAGTTTTTTAAACGATTCTTCCATATTATCAATGGTCTCATCGATTTTCTGTTGTCGTAGATCGGAAGCAGCGCGCCGCTTCATGCTAGACAAAAGAACTTGGTTAACATCATTCATGATCTGATTTGCTCTTTGTTTACTAGTGATTAATTGATCAACAGAACGTTCTTCAAGCTTCGTTTGCATGTCGGCCACCTTCCTTATGTAAGAGTCCTCTTTCTTCCAGATGGATACAAATAATCCGGATGAAACGGTACATTTCCTTAGAGTCTATTATACCACGAACGGATTGGTTTGTAGAGTCATAGTGGAAATTATAAATGAGGACTCGTTGAGAGGGCAGCTTAAGAAGGTAACTAGCTACAGTTCGTCCTTCGCGATCGCTTGTTGCATACTCGATTGTTCTGTCACTATGAAATAATTTAATGGATAAGTAATGCGCATAGCTAGGATCGTTGACATTGATGTGAATAGGGGTCTCTGTGGTCCCTTGTTCGCCTAGCATATACAGGTCCTCGCCCTGCACTTCATAGAGGGAAAAGCTTGTTAAGATTCTTAAATCATTCATATTGAAAAGGGAGTCTCTGAAGTTGCTTAGCCGAAACAAAACATCGATCGCCGCATTGAATCCATCTTCATTTACAATGAGCTGCTCATAGAGTGAAGATATTTGCTGATTCAAGAGATCAATGTCCACCTCTGCTTCTTCTAAATCCCGCTCTCGCTCCTCTAAAGAGGTTTTCAATACCTCAACATCCTTCATGAGATCCTTAATGATTGTTTGATAAGACTGGGTAATTCCATCGAGAGAATGCTCTTGATAGACATTTGTACCCATTTCGAAAGAGTCTCGAACGTGTTTGTGTTTTCTTTCATGTAATTTAAGAACATAGCATGCTCTTTAGGCCGAAACATCTTGTAAGCTACCGGTGTGAAATAAGGGTCACCAATGGTTAGCATACGTACATAGTTGGCACGAAGCGATAAAATTAAAGCAATGATGAAAAACAGAATTCCAATGGTTCGTGGCTAAGGCTGAAACATGGATGGAATCCAGGTATTAATAACACTACCGGTGATAGCCAGGGAAATTGCACTCCATATAGCTAAGTGATTTGATCCAAAGCTAATCAACTTATTTACGGTATCATCCGTAGGTTTTTGATATTGTAAACCTAGTATCGAACGCATGAGCCATGGACCTATCCATCCTTGAGGTCCTGGGTAAGCATTGCGTGCAGGCAGTAAACCGTTATCAAAGTCGCGTCTCATTGTTTCGAGAAAGCTTAACAATGCGGTTCGATCAGTTGTCGGTTGCTGCTCCTGCTCGGTGTCTTGTTCATTCATAATGCCGTAAGCCCTCCTCTTGAAAACTACAGATCGATCGTGTCTCCGTAAATCTCATTTCCAAATTATTCGCCAAAATTCTCAAATCTCCTACTTGCATGCACCTTTTGAGAATATCCGAATATTTTTCACCCAAAGAATAGTTCGACAAGCGTGTAGTCAGGCTCACAATTAATGGTCAACTGGAGTAGCAAGGAGTGATGTAATGTATTCCTTCATCCCGGTATCTCCGATACGCGCTAGAATTCGCTGGAAACTTATGCTATCAAATGGGGTGCTATCTAACATAGTGAGATATTCATCACCTGAGCTGATCTGTGAACACAGCACAGATCATCATAAAATAATGCAGTTCCAAGTGGCCAGTTACCTTGGCGAAATTTTGAAATGAGCTCTTCTATGGATTGGCACTCGTAAAAACGATCTGTCGTAAAGGCAGGGTCATCCGCAGCGACATTGATAAAATTTTGTTCACAATACGAAATCGATATCGTCAACGTCTTTAATGTTTCAAACGTCGCCTTTGAAAATTTACATGGGGCTATTATACAGGGGAACTATACGAATGAAGAGATTAAGGATATGTTAGCTTCGCTCCATACGGATCATATTTTGATCATCGGGAGGTGCCCAGATGATAACAAATACGACTCCGTTTGGTTTGATACGAAGCGCGCCATCCATTCAGCGCTAAATTATCTTACGGAGCTGGGGCATCGAGACATTGGTTACATAGGAAGTTACAAAAGCGTGGATATAGATATGGAAGAGCGAAGATATCAAATCTTTCTGCGGTATATGTCGAAATTCACTGAATTTAATAGTTCGCGGATGTACGTAGACGAGAACAGTCTCAAGAGCGGATACAAATTAATGGAGCGAGCGATTAATGACGGTCTGCTGCCTTCGGCCTTTTTTATAGCCAACGATCCTCTTGCGATTGGGGCGCTGGACTTCCTGAAGGAGAAGAACATCCCGATACCCGAGACGTTCAGCATCGTAAGTTTTGATGGCCACCAAATGACGCGATATACCATTCCTGCGTTAACTACCGTACAAATCCTCACGGAATATATGGGTAGGGTCGCCGTACAGACACTGATTGAAAAAATTGAGGAAGTTCGCAGTTTGACCAAAAAAGTTTTAGTTCCGACAGAGTTGAAAATTCGTGAAAGCTCTAGATAATTCTTCCAAAACTTTATAAAGAGGACTGTGTCCATCATCGATTAATTAATCATAATCTGCATCCGAGAAAATTGTTAATCGGTATGTTACTAATCTACAAGCTATTAGCTGGTATAGCTGAACAAAAGGCTGCCGATGAATCGCCGCCGGCAGCCTTTAATCTGTTATTCAGGTTATGTTATCCGTTATTTTAATTTCTGATAGCACTACTTTTATTAAAGAGCTCTTCGCTCTACTGGATGGGTAAGGCCACATAAAATAGGCTCATAGTTACCCCTGAAATTAGGAGATTCTTAAAAACTGGTATAAAAGGGGAAGGGTTAAAGACGGATTTAGGATCTGCGTGCTGAAAGTACTGGAAGCCGAAGTTTGTTAGCGGTCATGTACACCATGGCAATCAGGTTTTGAACGTTTCTGTAACCGCGAGCTTTTCGTTTAGCTGCTTGCACAAGTCCATTTTTTCCTTCGAGCAGGCCATTTGACATTCTGCTATGAAACCAGCGAAGAATGCCTTCTTCATGCTTTTTTACGGTCTTGGCAAGACCCTTCATCGGTTCCAACTGTGAGCGCCTTGCCCAGCCGATCCATACTGACGTAAATATACATCAGCGAGTAGATGCGGTGTCGTCCACAGATCTTGCATGGCTAATTTTATGGCTGCCGCCTTTTACTTCTACTATCTTATCATCAACGTTCAGCCAACAGATACTCGTAGCTGTGCCCCCAGACATACATCATATACAAATATTGCGTTTTATTCAGGTTGACAAAGGTTTCCGCCAAATTCATCAAGTTTGCATAGTGATGGCATGTAGGCTTGCGTTACTGTATGCGCGGAGACTTCGTGTCCTTGATAAAGAGTCGTGACCTCCTCTTCCGATATGCGATCGGCTGTGCCGAACAATACCCTAATTCAGATGGAATGTTCCTTTGATCCCATATTTATTGAAAATCTCCACACGCCGGTTGTTGGCTGTTTTCCCGTCGTCATAACTCATCGTCAACACTTTATGCTTTCCATGGGGAAAAACCAGCATGATTTTGGGCATATCATACACCTATTCTTTACAAAGGCTGCTTTGGCAAAGTTTCAAACTCAGGCACATCGACTATATACAGATTTCCATATCCCGTCATATCGCTTGTAAACAACACTTTTGTGCCATCGGGGCTGAATCTCGGGTGTACATGAAGCTTTTGAGATTGAAAGCTTCCGCGATGCCTGCATAAAATTCGGGGACCATCCAACTTATCGTCTATTTTCTTCCATAAACAGATCGTATCCTGGAACTGATCGCCATGATAGGCACTTGTCTGCTGGCCGTCGCCCACGATTAAGCTCGAGTCATTCGAGTGTACATGCATATTCTGGAAAGGGAACGCCACTTCATCACATTCGGTATTATCGTATCGAACCGAGCCGATGAACTTACCGTCCTTGTTTTGCAAGGATTCCGTATACCCGTGATAGCCTATTCGAACTCCATCGTCATGCCAATACTCATGACCGACAAACACATTGTCTTCGGAAGCTCTAATCTTCCAGTGTTCTCCGGTTTGAATATTCAAACACCAAATTCGGTGATCAACAAGATCCCATGGGCCTTCATGACAGAAGGACAAAAGATGAGGCTGCGTAGGCGATGTATTCACATGACCGATCCATCGATGTTCCTCATGAATGACTTTGGCCTCGCCGCCTGCTGCAGGGATTAGAACGATTTTGCAGTGGGGCATCGCTTTCGCAGTTTCTTCAAATCCAATATACCCCGCTCCCAGTATCGTTTGAATACGGTCGGATAGGTCTTCTTTCACACATGTGCATATCCATTTGCCATCTGATGTACAACTCAAATTACCCAAAACGTATTTTCCGGTAACCTCGTATAAAACTTTTTCTTCCAAGGTCTCCAAATCAATCGAAATAATCTGTTTACCCTTACTGAAATAGGCCTCATTCTTCATTGGGTTTATAAATGCATTCTGAATAGCTGCCATTTCACTATCCCGGAAATCGGTTAATTGCATCATTTCGCCGTTATTCAAATCGATGCTGAACAAATTCGTACAATTGGTTCTGTCGGATCCTAATAATAGCTTATTGCCATCATCATACCAACCGTTGTTGGTAAAATAAAGGTGAAAACTATGCGACATATAATTGGTCAGTTGACGCATCGGAATGCCCGTTATCAGATCGTTCGTGATACTCCATTCTGCTGGCCACATTCTTCCTTTTGCAGATGTAATCAATTCATTCTCGCGTAAATTCCCCATATTAGCAGCACCCATCCTTTTTTGGATTTTTCGAAATCGAATATACGTTTAAATTGGCGTATTCGGCTATTAGAGGAGCCATTATCATTAATAGCAAATAAAATATCTCTCTCCGATTTAAACAATTTCATCCGGTATGGTCCCTTGGCATCGGAGACTGACGGGATCGGATCCCCGCCCTGCGAAACCAGATGAAAGCCATAGCTTTTACGCAAATTGCACGTATGAAAGCTCCGCTCAATAAACAAAATTTGACTGTTGTCCGAGCATGGGATCAAGCTTGTTTTCCATCCGCATTCGATTCAGCGGAAAGCTGACAACGGCCTGTCCTTCCATTTTGAAATCCAACACATATCATTTTCATTAACAATTCGTTCCAGAACATGTTTTTACGCTTCCTTTCACATGCAGGCGGTTAAAGGAAGCCCCATATCCGCGATCCGTTCGATAACCAAACGAGCCACTTCCTTCGCGCCATACTCGCTAAAATGGGTGTTGTCCTCCACTCCTTCCGTATAATTTTGGTGTTCTCCCGGAGTAAACCAGACAAAAAGCTGCTTGGAGTCTTCCGGCCCCAGCGATTGGTAAAGGCCTTCCGTAGCCGCACATAGATCGATCAGCGGTACCTGCCGCAATTCGGACAGCTCCCTGATCGCGGCAGGATATTCACCGTGGGTGTTAACCAGTCTTCCTGCCTCGTCAAAACGTCTCCGATGCACGGGCGTGACTAGAACCGGTGTGGCTCCTTTTTGCCGGGCCATATCTATGTACTGCGACAGAAAAGATTGAAACGTTGTAAAAGGCTCCGTCCCGTCCGGTTTTTCATCATTGTGACCAAACTGGATAAAAAGATAGTCGCCGTTTCCGATTTTTCCCACAATCCGTTGAAAATGTCCTTCGAGGATAAAGCTTTTGGAACTTTTTCCGCATCGCGCTTCGTTCTGAATGACAACTTCATCAGAAAAAAAGGCGCCCAGCATCTGCCCCCAACCCGCCATCGGCGCTTGAGAGGCCGGATAATCGGCCACCGTGGAATCGCCGGCTAAAAATAAGTGAACCTTCGCTTTATCCTTAAGAAGTACATGTTTGGAGATATCAAGCTGAAGCTCTTTTACCCCTTGCGTTACGAGCCTAGCAATTCGGTCTGCGCCTTTTTCGGTGAAGTGCGTAAAATCAGTACCGTTCAATGAGGCCATGAACAAAGTTAACGTCTCGTCATATCCAATGGACGTATAATAATTAAGGCTCATCGTCATAAGATCGATAAGCCGTACATCTTCTTCGCTTGCCAACTGCTTCATCGCGTTGCAGTAATCCGGGAAATCGTTGACAAAAATACCGCCATTGTCATGCATTCTTGCCACCGGTGTAATCAGAATCGGGGTTGCCTTGCGATTTCGCGCAACTTGGACATACATATTCAGGTAATGCTTAAAGTCGCTATATGGATCGGTATACCGTTCCGGCTTGCTTTCGGTGGCGTCATTATGCCCCATTTGAATAAACAGATAGTCGTTTTCATTCAGCTCATTAAGGAGCGAATCCAATCGTCCTTCCGCAATAAAAGACTTTGAGCTCCTGCCGCCGATCGCGCGATTTAAGAATTGGACTTCAGTGGTAAAGTAGTTTGCAATAAACTGTCCCCAACCTGCCTGAGGAGCAGAACTTGCATCATAAGTCTGAACAGTGGAATCACCTGCTAGAAATATATTCATGGTTTAGTCTCCTCTCCATTACGTTGTTTAAACAATAAATGATCCAAAGCTTTCCGGCAATCTTACTTTTTTGATTCTGCCTCTCCAAAAAAGTGCGAACCCGGAAAAAATGTATTAGCCATGAAGCGAAGTACTTCGGCATGATCAAAAATGGGCTAACGCCGGGAAAAGCGTTTATCACCGAGGCGAGGCGAGGCAAAGGCAAAATCATCATGCTGGGATCAATGCCAATGGGTGAAGACGGTAATGTGATGGTAAAGAAACTCATCGACCATTATGCAGCTGAAGCCGGTATATCGCTTAGAACGGATGCATGATTCAATTCACGCTTCCGCTTTGATAAAGCAATTATGTTCCTCTCATGCGGGTAATGGCCACAATCGCGATGGATAAGAGTCTCCAGGAGCTTCTATTTTCCCCGAAAACGGTGAAACTGGGTGATTAGCAGTCTCTGGAGACTCTTATTGCTTCTTCCCCCGGTGAGATGTAATAAATATCCAATCACCTGACTTCTATCTTTAGCGGTCTATCGGCCAAAACATGAATCGTCCTGTACGGGTCGCCGTTATGAGAGGGTACGATAATTCCATCCGTATGAATATGATTCGGAACAAAAGGAAGCTTCAGCTCCAACCTCATCTCCTTCACAGATGTGAATATGGCATCCACCCGTTTTTCATCCATGCACCATTCAATAGAAAGCCGGATGCCTCCCCTGCATAATAAACCGCTAACACTTCCTTTTTTCCACTTATCTGGTAGTGCCGGCAGCAGCTTGATCATACCCGGTGCTGAAAAGACCAACATCTCGATGACCGCCGAAGTGATGCCGAAGTTGGCATCGATCTGGAAAGGTGGCTCAGCACCAGTGCCCCACATAGCCATGGTGACCCCCTGATTCCTCCAATCATTATGGTACGTAAACAGATTGGGACCGACGCAAGAACGGCAAAGCAGCTCCAGACAATCCTGCGCACGGTTACCTTGTCCAAGACGCGCGTAGATGTTCGCCATATGGGCAAATGACCATCCGGATTGAGAGGAAAGTCCGATCACCAGCCTTTTTTCGACTGCCTCTGCCATTGCTTTGAAGATAGCCGGATTACTTTCCTCCGTTACCTCATATCCCGGAAAAACCGGATAAATGTGCGATTGATGGCGGTGATGATAATTATCCGGCAGGTCCTTATGGATCCACTCTTTGGCCGCGCCTTCTTCATTAACCGAATAAGCCGGAAGACGCGATGCCATCGTTTTCCATTTCTGGACCCGATCACTATCCATCTGGAACAGCTCGCAGGCATCACTGAGATTCGTCAAAACTTCTTTCGCAATCGCAATATCCATAGCCGCATTGATGACGGACCGTGACGGCTCCGCTATGGCCGGCTGGTTCTCGGGCGATTGCGACGGAATAAACATCAGCTGCCCGTCTTCCCCATCGATTAGAAAATCTTCGTAAAATTCGGCAACCTCCCTTAGAAAGGGAACGGCCCGGTTTTGCAGAAACTCACGGTCCTTCGTATAAAGCCAATAGTCATAAAACAGCTGCGCCAGCCATCCGGCGCCTCCAATCCACGAAACCCACTGGCCATCTTTATAGATGAGACCGTGCGTCGTTTGGCAAATGGGCACCAAAATGCCTCTACACCTATAAACGAGCTTCGCATTGGTTCTGAAATCATCCAACATGGATTCATAGTAATCAAAGAACGGGAGTACCGTTTCAGGCAAATTGCCGGGCAAGGCCGCCCAGTAATTCATTTGGATATTTTCATCATTATGAAAGTCTGCAGCCCATGCGGGATTGTAATCACCGTTCCATATCCCCTGAAGATTCGCTGGAAGACCCCCCGGACGGGAGCTGGATATGAGCAGATAGCGCCCGTACTCAACCATTTTTTGCACGAGCTCCAATGAAACGTCACCGTCATAGCTCCCCATAAGAAGTTCTTCGTTGGAAACCCTGCCTGCGATCTCTGCATGATCGACCAGCTTCAACCTGACTCTGTTAAAAAGCTCGCTGTGGACTGCCGCATGCCTGCGCAGCAATTCAGGATAGTCGGCATCTATTCCGCCGATGTCTTCCCGAATTCTGTCTATGGCGGCCGCACCGGGTTCATTGGCAAACAGCTTGACCAGAATCACAACCTCATCCGCATTGCTTACAAGCAGACGAAGACCATTTTGCTTCAATTCCCCGCCTGTTACGGCCACTCGCGCCATGCCGCCAAATTCATTACCATCCTCATAGGTTCCCGTCAGGCTGATCAAATGACCTTGGAGCTCGACCTTACAACGAAAAGGCAGCTTGCTGCCAGAAGAATCGGTGACCTCACCTTCCCCTGCTATTTCCCTGACATCGTGAGGAAATAGAGCGAGTTCGCAGTTAATCTTCGCTTGATCGGGTGAAGTGATCGCCATAACGACCACATCGTCTGAGCGCGAGACAAACAAACGTTTTTCATACCGTTTGCCGTCCTCGTGCCATGTCGTAACCGCCTCCCCTGTTTCGAAATCAAGACTTCTTCGGTATTTTCGGAATGCTTCCTTGACCGGCATATGGATTTTCAGATCGAACGCCGGCTGATACGGATCGACTCTTTCGTAGCCCGTATAATTTTCTGCTATCCTATCTGCGAAGAAACGCATGCCTTTCCGGTATTTGCCCTCCATAAGCAGCCTTCTGAACTCGGGCAGATGATGACTCACATCAGACAATTCGGGCTTTTGGCTTTTCCAGAAAAGAGCCTCATGGTTCAAAAGAATCGTATCGTTATATATGCTTCCGTATACAAGGGCGCCATAAGTTCCGTTGCCGCAGGGCAAAGCATCCTGCCATCTGGATGCCGGTTGACGCATGATCATGCCGTGTTTCATATCCATATTCGATGATCAACCCTTTACTCGGTTTGTGAACTGTTCTTTACCCACTTGTAGCCCAGAAGTGAAGATAGAAATACCAATGTCAAGCCCTGTCCCCAGCCTTGTATCCGCTCATGGGCGACACCTTTATAGCCGCTCGCGTCTTTCATGACAGCCGTACCCGCCGATACTTCCAGCACGGTACCATTATTCGGAATTTTCGATAATAAGGAGGGGATCGCTTTCTGGATAAATTTGTTATACATAGGGGCTCCAATAGCTTCGTTATACCGGAGCAATGCCGCGGTTAGACCCGCGGATCCCGATGTTTCCTCATAAGCTGTCGGATCATTCAGAACAGTGTGCCAGAGTCCATTATCGGATTGAAGACGGACGATGCTGCTGAGTTGATCCCGCAGTGAATCATACACTCTCATATAAGACGGATGCGTGACTTCTACGATATGGAGCGCCTCAGACATCGTATAAGCCGCCCAGGAATTTCCGCGCGCCCAATACACAGCGGACATGTTGTTCTGGGCGAGATGGTCCCAGCCGTGATAATACAAATTCGTTTCACGATCCTGCAAGAAGAGCTCATGCGCATGATACTGCAGCAAGCCGTCCTCCAGCCAAGCATCATTGCGAAGCAAACTGCCGATACGGATGAGGAAATACCCGGCCATGAACATCGTGTCGACCCAAGCTTGCTGCGGAAAATCGTAATTTTGCGATACGGTATGCTGGAACACGCCATCGGCGAATCGTACTGCATCCGTGCTTAAGAATTGCGCCATTTGGACGGCTACATCGAGATAGCTTTCCGATTTGGTTTGTTCGTATAGTGTAAGCAGTGTATGACCAATAGATACGGCGTTAACGGTCAGTGGTGGAATGCCCTCTTCCAGCTGTTCGTCGATCCACGCCTGCAATTGCTCCAAATACGAAGTTTCACCGGTAGCCAGATAGGCTTGGCCTACACCGTAGAAAGCGACTCCGGCTGGCCAATCCCATGTCATGTCCATCTTGAACGTTCTATTAACGACCCGGTCGATGGCTTGTTTAATTTCAGTTTCATTTATCGGTACGTATTTCACAATAGTTCCTCCCTAACGTTGAAAAAAGCCCGGTACTGCAAATGTACCGGGCATCTTTTTAATGATCCATTACTTTTTTTGAGCCACGGTATAAGCCTCATTGATTTCTTTGATAAAATCGTCTCCGCCTGTGCTCTTCCATTTATCGACTTCAGCTTTAAAGCCAGCTTCATCGATCTTGCCGACGATAAATTTCACTCTTGCATCCGCGATAATCTGATCAAGCTGAGCACCCTTCTGCGTATAAGCAGCCGAAGTCAGCGGTTCCGCCGGATTAGGAACCATATTTTTCTCATTCGCGGCTTTAACCTCCGCAGCTTTCGCACGAATCGGCGAACCCGGTTTAAAGGCGGTATCCAACACGTTAGGAACACCTACGGACAACTGGTTGAGGTTCTTGTTGTTGATATCCGGAGCTTGAGGATCTTCCGGCTTCAACATGGTGATCAGCTTACCGTCTTCGACTTTGTAATGAGTACCCTCGAGGCCGTAGTTCAGCATAATCTGAATATCTTTGTCATTGATCTTATCGAAGAAGTTCAGTACTTTCTTCAGATCCGATTCTGTCTTAACACCCGATTTGGAAATCAGGAAAACACCGGCGTGTCCCTGTGTGGAAGGAAGAGGCAATCCCTTCGTGGAACCAATGAGGCCGATCGTTCCGTTCTGATTGACCTTTTTCATATTTTCTTCGATTTGGTAAGAACGGTCGACCACGTCAATCGCCACACCGGCCTTGCTGTTGATAATTGGGTCGTTCCACTTGGCGGAATCATAAACGGCGAAGTCTTGATTGATCAGCTTCTCATCATAAAGCTTCTTGAAAAATTTGAGCGCATCCATGTATTGAGGCGTCATATGAGCGGGGACAAGCTTGCCATCCTTGTCGGCACCCCACTTGTTCGGTACCCCAAACCAAGTCTGCATAATGTCCCATGGACCGGCGTATTTCGTTACGACCATGCCGTAAGTGTCGTTCTTGCCGTTTTTGTCAGGGTCGTTGTTGGTGAATGCCTTCAGCATGTTATAAAATTCATCGACCGTCGTCGGCTCACTGAGCCCCACATTGGCCAGCCAATCGCTGCGGTACGAAGTGCCGTAGCGGCCAAGCGGGCGGACGGCAGGCAAGCCGTATATTTTGCCATCATAGGAAGTGTTGTTGAGCGTCGTCGGATTGTATTGTTTCAGATTCGGATAATCCTTCAGATAAGGTCCGATTTCCCAGAAAACGCCGCCTTTAATAGCGTTGGAAACGGTCGGAATTCGGATAATATTCGACGGAATGAATACAACGTTTGGAAGCGAGCCGGAAGCCATGGTGATATTTAATTTGTCATTATAATTGGCATCTGGCGTGAACTCAACCTTCAGCTGCGTATTCGTGACTTCTTCGATTTTCTTCCAGACTTTACTTTCTGGGGAAGCGTTATCATTCGTAAAGCTCTTTGCCATTATACTGAGGCTGAAAGGAGCAGTCTTAGTATTGGCTCCTTTATCGCCAGCATCTGGTGCAGGATTGGCCGAATCCTTAGATCCGCAGCCCGCAAGGACGCCAAATGCCATGACTGCACTACTTAGGATAAGCACCGGTTTTCTGTTCGAGTTCGACAACCATTTCATAGCTGATGATCCTCCCTTTATGAATATCAATTTTATATGTTGTAGCAGTCGAACGCCATCTAAACGGATGCCGTTCGTTCTGGTTCTACCGAAATTAGCCTTTGACGGCCCCGATCATAACGCCTTTTGCGAAATACTTCTGAAGAAATGGATAAAGAATCAGAATCGGAATTGTGCCGACAACGACGACAGCCATTTTGATGGATTGATCTGGCGGCTTTACGTAAGTCGGATCGTAGGTCGACATATCCAGCGACCCGGTGGCAAGCAGCACGATTTGACGCAGCAGCACCTGCATGGGCCATTTATGCGAATCGTTCATGTATAGCAGTGCATTGAAAAAGTCGTTCCAATGCTCGACTGCATAGAACAGTGCGAAGGTAGCAATAACAGGCTTGGACAACGGCAGCACGATGTGCCACAAAGCGCTCAAATCTGTGCAGCCGTCGATGCGGCTTGCTTCAAGAACTTCCGCAGGAAGCTCTTGAAAGAACGATTTTACGACAATCAGATTGTACGTATTGATCGCAACCGGCAGCATTAATGCCAAATAGGAATTGAGCAGCCCAAGGCTCTTGACGACAAGGTATGTCGGAATCATACCCCCGCTGAACACAAGCGTAAAGATGATCATATTGAGAAAGAGCGTTCTTCCAAGCATTTGTCTACGAGATAATGCGTAGGCCAATGTGAGCGTGAAAAGCAAATTGACGATCGTACCAGCCACAGTAACGAATGCGGAGACACCCAAGCTCCGCGGCAAAGCGTTATCTTTGAAAACATACTCGTAAGCGTTAAAGGTAATATGCTCTGGAATGATAAAGAAGGCCCGGGCGCTAATTTCACTGTCTGAGGCAAAAGATCCTGCAACGATATACATGATGGGAATGATCATGACCATCGCAACGATTGCAAGAAATACGTAATTGAAGATATCGAACATTTTACCGCCTAACGTATTATGTCTCATGCTGCGTCTCCTTTCATTAGTAAAGACCCGAATGGCCTGCACGTTTGGCTAAATAATTGGTGGAAACGACGAGTACGACACCTACGACTGCTTTAAATAGGCCAACGGCCGCGCTGTAGCTAAACGATCCCTGGGTAATCCCGACCAAATACACATACGTATCGAATACCTCCGCCACATCGCGGTTCAGCGAGTTGCTCATCAGCAAAATTTGCTCGAAACCGCGATCCAAAAATTTTCCCATTCGCAGAATCAGGATAATAATAATTGTACCCTGAATGGCCGGAAGCGTAATATGCCATAGTTGACGGAAACGGGAAGCCCCATCGACGATTGCCGCTTCATACTGCTCTTGGTCTACACCGGCTAGCGCTGCAAGGAAAATGATCGTGCCCCAACCGCATTCCTTCCAGATCGTCTGCGTAATGATGAGGGGTCTAAACCAATTCTCGCTAGTCAGAAATTCGAATTTAACGCCTAACAGCTTGAACAAGAGCTCATTGATAATCCCACCCTCGGTCGTTAGCATCAGATATGAAATACTGGCCACGATAACCATAGAAAAGAAGTGAGGCAAGTAAACGAACGTCTGGATGAATTTCTTATAAGCCGCGACCCGAATCTCATTAAGCAGCAGAGCCAAAATGATTGGGGCTGGGAAGAAAAAAACGATATCATACAGTCCCAACAGAAAAGTATTTCGCAATAGGTTTATAAATATAGGATCTTTCAAAAATTGGGAAAAGTTCTCGGTACCGACCCATTCACTCTTAAAAAAGCCCAAAAACGGTTGATAATTTTTAAAAGCGAGCAGGATACCCCACATAGGTAAGTACTTAAATATGAGAAAGTACGCCATACCGGGTAAAGCAAGCAGCAGTAACCATTTATCTTTCCTTACCCTAGTCGCCAGCTGACTCCAACGGGACTCTTTAGGCTTCGTTTGGGAAAATGAAGAAAGCACTTGCGTCTTGATTGGCTCCATCTGTCTTCACTCCTCTGTTTCAAAATCGATATGAATCAAACATAATAAAAACGAGAATTTCCGACAACCTTCATTTTTTGTAATCGCTTTAACGAATTGAATTAGACTTTTTTTTGGACTTCATACTATTTTTCTTTGGTTATTATTTGGTCGCATACATGCAGCTCCGCCGGCAGTTCTTGCCCAATTAGCTCCAAACATAAAATTGCATTCAACGACCATTGCGACGCTATGTTCGTTGTGATGTGCGGCAGCTCTTGGATGGGACGAACATACTCGAGCTCAGGTACTTGAATGGTAAATGTCGAGTCCTCGCTTCCTCCAGGCAGACGGTTCTCCAGCATGATGCGCCATATGTCTGCAGCCAATTCCGCATTGTGCAGTCGGTTGGCAGCGAAGGCGGCCATCCCCGCAGCCATCATCGGCCAGCTAAATTTGCTTGGATGAATGGCCCCGTTCGTCCAGGCCAGCTTCTCCTCCGGTTTGAGGTAATAGAATTCACCGAATTCAGCGAGCATGTCATCCCATTCGGGATCTGTAATCAGCTGCGAAAGCTCCATCCAGACCTGCGGTGCGCCGAAGGCAATTACCATATGATAATCATAGTTGGCGTCACTGATATGAGATAGAATGCCTGTCTTCGGATCGTAACCAAAGGTTGTACCGGATAAAAGCCGGAACGGTGCTGCCTTCAAGTCTTTGATCCCTTGCAGTATTTTGTCGCGGTAAAAATCACTTTCAAAGCGCTCCCATTGCGACATCCAATTCGAGCTGAAAGCCGCCCAATCCGGACCGCTTCTGGCATGGGTCGGATGATCGTCTTTCGGAAAATAATCGCGCATGGGGTCCGTTTGGACAGTTGCATAATCGGCGTCGGCCACTTCCGTCAAAATATCACCGGTTCGTTCATCCGCTGTCAAAAAGTAATAGTAGCGGTGCAGGCCTGCCATCGCGATTCGCGCTTCCTTGCACCCACAGCCCCAGTGAACGACATTATGGCGGGAGCCAAGCCCCGCATATTCACCAAGATGATAAACATCCACTTCGCTCGTATGACGCGTCATTGCTTCTGCCATGCGGAACAGATCTCCTCGCCCAGAACGCAGGAACGAGAGCCACAGCCACATATTTGGCACAAGTTCGGTGTTCTGCCATGCAAAACCGCCTACATCGTATCTCCAGTTGTGCCGAGCAGGATCATACGTATGCATGAAATCTCCGTAATCCCAGAAACCGTACCATCTTCGTTGTTCAACCTCTTGTTTGTAGAAGCTAACCAAGGCGTCCAATTGCTCTTCCACCCAGGCTTTTGCCGGCGTACTCCGATCAGGCAGACTCCAGATACCGAATACGTTTGTATTGTGATACTGTTCAGGCTCACACACGAACTGCGGCGGGGCTTGAACTTGTTTTGTCATCGCTGCGAGGTCCGCTAAAGTCGGCGTTCGATCGCAGCACCATAACATGAGTTCATTCGTATTTCCAATTCCATATGGTGTGCTGCGAAGTTCTTGTGATCCTTCATATGCTGAATCCACATGCGTAGTTGTATCATAATGGCGCATATCCATGGCCGCCGAATCCGGAGACCAGAACCAAAGTGTTAATTTGGCCTCTTCAGTCGTCAGACCAGTCACTTCCAGCGAAGACGGATGCTTTTGCCAAAAATTACGCAGCCCTGCTGCCAGTCCGCCGTTTGTATCTCCGGCATAAACGAGCCCGTTGGCACGGTTGCCACTTACGGCCTTCACCCAACTGCACTGTTCGTTTGTCTGCTTGACGACAGAGTAGGAATCTGCAGAAAGCTGTGTCAACTTATAACCGTCCCACGCGGCGGAGTCTTCAAGCAGCGAGGTGAAAGGCGCATCCTTCTCAGGATCGAACGTAATCGATTCCCCGGCTTGCTGGCGCCGGAACATGTCTGTATATACACCATTCGTTCGGCGGGTCGATAAATGTCTTGGCGATTCACTAAAAAAGCCATTATCGCCTGCAAACCGCACGTATCGGTTATAGAGCGGCTCTTTGAGGGGCAAGCCGAAGGAGATGCCGATCCCTTTTACAAAGTCCTCTTGTGGATTACCATTGAATACGATGGTATGAACAATCCGGATCGAGGCCTGATTAACATAGAAATAGAGACGCAGCTTAAAGGGCAGCCAAGAGCGTTCGCCATCCTGGGAGATATGAACCCCCTCCACGCTTAATACGACCCGAGTAGGTCCTTCCTGTTCAATCGTTACCGATGTGATCTCGCCGTAAAACGATTCTTCCTGGTAAAGCTTTCCGCTCGGTGTAGTCCGGCGTTCTTCACCGATACAGACGAGAGAACCTTCCATACCAATCCGTTTCTCGCCGTGGTACAGTCCTCGGATTAACGCTTTTCCCTGCTTCCCGACTACACACCGGATAGCGCCGGTATCGACGGTCACTTCATCCACAGACTCTTTAACGCTCAAGGGCGATGTATGACTATTCGTGACGCTTTTTCCCTCAGCCTGCAAGGAATAGTCTCCAGTTTCGGGCTTTTCTAGTGAAGCAGCGTGCGCTGTCCATTTCACACTGCCGTCAGGCCAGTAAGCTGTCGGCCAGGTCTGAAGCTCCACCGGGTTGCCCGATGGACTTATAAGAGCGAAGGCGTCGGTCTTTGACCGATTCAATTCGCCGATTTGCCAAGGAACCCCCCATGTTACTCCACAAGGTATTGAAGGCGCGTCCTCCAACCAACGTAGTCCAGGATATTTAAGTCCCATATTTACTTATCCCCTCTCAGAAATAGCTAAGTGAAAAGCTGTGTAATTTGCTTTGTAAACTCATGGTATTAGATTATTAACTGTCTGAATTTCCTTCAAGCATACTTTTTTAAGCCCCGTAACTCTGGGGTATTTCACTTTTTTTCGGAAATAAGACTTTTTTACAGGCGCAGTAGGGTAAGACGGGGAATTACTTCCCCGGACTCCCCGTCAAACCGCCATCAACCAGAATAGACCGAATCCCCCGAATCCATCTGAATTCGGGGTTCGACATCAGAACCGCCTATGAGTTCATCCGGCTTTTTGCCGCCCTCTAAGTAATCAATCAATTCCATGAGATGTCATGATCATCAAACATGCGGAAGGCGCCCGATCCGTTCTTTTTCATAGGTTTCATTTGAAAATGGGGGGCTTAATGGAAGATGATTCCGTTGTTCATGCAGAAAACCTCGATTAAAGCCAAATCTTATCCGGGTGTTTAATATTCTTACGGCCGACGACCGTATCGAATACGAAAGCCACGTACAGCCATGGGTTTGATTTCAATCGAAAAGGTCGAAATCATCAGACACAGGAGGCCAACATAGATAAAGACTATATACCATGCTCCCGTAAACCGCCCGGCTTCTATAATGACAATCATGATTAAAGTAGGAATGAGCGGCTCTCCATAAGCCTTCCACCAGTACAGAGGGAAATGTTCAAGATAAAAGAAGCAAATCATGGACAGAGCAGAGAACGTCCATCCGCCGGTATATTTCCACACCGCTAATACCGGGCTTCCAGCCGCTATAAACGGCACAATGGCAATGACAAAAATACCGGCAACGATCATGACCCAGAAATTCGCCTTCGTTTGTTACTACTTAGGTTATCTAAAAACTGAATTGGTTACGTAGAGCGTTGGTTAGCGAGGAGAGTACGGGAAGTTGTTGTTTTAAGAGCGTCGAAATTACACTGCGCATTCTTGCAAAGTTTTTTGCGCCTGACTCTGTGCGGAACGAGCCGGAAACCTTCTGTTTGACTTTAACCATACGCAAATCACGCTCTGCCTGATTGTTGTCAAACGGGATGTGGTCATCCCAAAGAAACCGGATAATCGACTCTTTATGAATAAGGAATCGCTCTCCCAAGTTGGCGGCTTTGCTTTTTATTTTTCGGCCTCTCGGACCGTTCTTAGCTCGAACGGCGTCTTTCTCCCACTCGACCTTACCGCTCTCAAGAATATCATCGTACTGATCCTTCACCGCTTCAATCACGACTTTAGGCAGGGGGATATCTTCTTGACGAGAAGACTGGGCGAGCTTCCAACTCTCTTGCAGCAGCTCTTTCATCTGAGTTGCCCACTCATGGCCATCATGTTCCGCGATCCCTTGGCATTCGCGTAACAAATGCGCGTTACAAAGCGCATGATCAAAGGAATAAATCTCTTTGAAGTAGGCAGGCAAGCAGTCATGAACGACGGTCCCTGTATAAAAAGGAAAGAATCCAAGTTCATCCATTGCCTGGCTTCCGCGTTTAGGGTGCACGCCTAACAGCGTCCAATCTGCATCGGATACCACGTGCATCCAGTGGGTTTTCCCCTCGATCCGACATCCGGTTTCGTCGGCGTGAGCCACTGATTTTTGGAATAACTGCGCCCGAATCGTCTGCTCGGCCTCCTCCAGTGAATGGAACATGGTCTGCAAAGACGAAAGCAGCGTCGCTTCGCTTGGTTGATAACCAGTCAGATCCGCGAAGAGTCGCGTAATCCGGTCGAGTGGCAACATTTGGTAGGCGTGTAGATAAGCGGTCCATGCTGTAAAACCCTCTCCATATTGGGTAGGGGCATGGACTCGCTCCGGAAAAGAAGCCTTTTGCTGAAGGCCGCACTGCGGACAGCATTTCTTCTGGGCCCGATGTTCGGTAACCCAAATGCGTGGCGGCGGCAGGTCGAATACTTGCCGCTTCTCATAATTTTGGCTTTCCACCGCATCAAGCGAAGCCAGGCATCCCGAGCACATCAAGAGCTCATGAACAACGATTTCGTTGGGCTCGTCCACAAAGTGAAGCGTCGTCCCTGCGTGACCTTTGGGGGCTCCCTTTTTACCGCCAGGGGTACGAAGATTCGTCGGTTTGCGCAATCCATCGCTAGAAGGAGGCTTGCTGCTGTTGTTGCTGTTCTGACCGAGTTGCCGTTCTAATTCGTGAACGCGCTTCTCCAATTCCTCTATCCGTTTGGCTTGTTGATCTACAACCGCGAGTAACGCATGGAAGTAACCCGCAATTTCTTCATCACCTTTGCAAATTATGTTTACCTGTTGCGGTGTTAACTTCATCGGTCTCGCTCCCTCAAAGAAAATCTTTATGTAATACTTCTAAATGAGGATTGAGTTTTCCCGTTTAGCGATAAAAAAAGTCTCCTCGAATTCGGGAGACCTAAGTAGTAACCTTCGTTTTTCCTATTCCCGCCAAAATGTTCCCGCCCAACCGGCCTATAGACGAAAAAAAGACTCCTAGCGCCATCAAACGAATATACGTTGCCGAATCATCGGTGGTGTAGCTTGCCCCAAATAAACCATTGATTTGATTCGGAAATAAACAAATGAGGGCCGTAAGCGGATATAAAAGAATGTTATTATACCGAATACAGGATGTGCCCCGCCGCCTGCTTTCTTCTAGATCCTGAGAGCTTTCCGCTACAAATGGAAAGGTAACAATCATAAAAGCCCATGTGATGATGTTGAGAAATCCCGTAATGCGGAAACCGTTGGTCAGATAACCGACGGCTACTACCGAACTGGAGCCAATCATCATTACTAAAAATGGCTGTTGAAACGCTTTCGCAATATTCCCCGCCCAGACGGGGATTCCATAGTTCACCATTTCCCGAATCTCCGGAAGGGAAAGGCTCCCGAGCCATTTTGGTTTATGCACACGTTCAACTTTCCAGCAAATAAAAGCGGCCGTTAGGATTGAACCCATGCCCATCCACAGAGAGACGTTCTCCAAAAGATTGAGATGCTCCGTAGGCCATAATACCCCGAGTACGGTACCGATAGTGGAGAGCGTCGTCGTAATTACCATAAAGAAGGCCTGGATACCGAAATCGCGATTTCCGGAAAAGGAAGCCACCCCGATATTGATGATCGAATTGAACACAAGCATGATCGTACTGATTATCAATGCCCCGTGTAAAGCAGGCAGATGATAGGTATGCGACAGCATTGGCGCCAACAAGGAGACCAGGATACTGATGAGAATCCCAAATAAGGTGCTCCCAAGCAGAGCCAAGCGGAATTTACTTCGGATCGCCTCATCCGGTTCCCTGGAGAACGTATATATCAACGCAGCGTTAAAGCCGATATTAAGAAAAAGAGAGATCATTCCGAATATTTGCAAAAGGAGATTCACTTCGCCGAATTTAGCTGGATCGTTCAACACGCGGGCCAATATTATACTGCCCCCCGTTTGCAGCAATTGGTTGATGAGTAGGCCGAGAAAAATGATAGATACATTGCGTAATAAAAAATGCTGTGTATCTGTTAATCTTTGTTTAGGCATGGGGCAGCCCCCTCTCCAGTTAGTCCCAGCTAGGCATAGGTTTTTTTAAGCCATCTTCAATCCATAAAAACCGTCCGGTTATGCTATTAGATTCCGGCTTCAATAAATCCAAAATAAGTTTAACGGATTTTTCCGGCGAATCACCGCCGGTCTGTTCCACCCATTCAACCCACCGCCGCATATCGCCGGAAGGAACAGAGTCTTCGCGTATTGCTTCCCACATTTCCGTCTTCACTTCACCAGGATGTATGACATTGGCTGTTACGCCTGTACCCATGAGCTCGGCAGCAAGAAGTTGCCTTGTGAAATGATTCAAGGCCGCCTTACTTGCAGCATAAGCACTATTGACACCTCTGGGCGGGGCTAAGGAAGCTGCGGATGTCATATTAACGATTCTACCCCAGCCAAGTTTAACCATTTCCCCGACAAAAGCCCTACAAATCAAATAAGGTCCAATCGTATTAATCATAAACGTATTCACCCATTGTTCCGGATTGCTTTCTACGATTGGTTTTATTTCTCCGTGAACTCCGGCACCATTATGCAGCATGGATGGAATTCCGTAATTGCTCAGCACTTTGTGGGCCAAACCCTTTACCTCTTCCAAATTTCCTACGTCTGCGGCAGCAATGACTGCTCTTCCACCATTTGCAGTAATCAGCTCCTTAGTCTCTTCCAATTTGGAAACTCTGCGTCCGACCAGCACTACTTCTGCTCCTTGTGAAGCGAGCCCTAAAGCTGCATCTCGGCCTACACCACTTCCTGCACCGGTTACTAAAGTCAGCTTTCCTTTTAAAATAGGTATGCACCTCTCAAAATTATCATTTTGTGCCCTGCAGCTCCTCAAGGGTATGGCGGTCAAGCAGAACTTCGCCAGCGCGACAGGAATCATCCAACTGGGTGAGATTTTTACAGCCGGAAATCGGAAAGACGGGAAAAGGATACGACAACAAATAACCAAGAGAAACTTGAGTCATCGTAATGTTCAGGCGTTGCGCTATCGCTTTGACGCACTTCAATTTTCGAATGTTTTCCTGGCTGCAAAACTTCCACACATTCATGTTCTCAGGCCCCTGCTTATTCAGCATGTCAATTTTGTAGCGGCCGCTGAAGAAACCGGAGGCCTGTGAATTGTATGGAATTGCTGTCAATCCCATACGTTCGTGATAGGATAGCTCCTTTTCGTCCATCGTCACCATAGTGTGATCATTTTCGGGAGGATACGTGGCAAGACTCCATTTGTTTTGGCTGGCGACAAACCCGTGAATTCCTTTTTTCTTCGCATATTGCTGCGCTGCTTCAATTCGTTCAGACCGCCAATTAGAGCATCCGAAATAACGGATTTTACCTTGACGAACTAATTCGTTCATCACATCTATAATGTCTTCGATCGGTCTCTGTGAATCATCGCGATGAAGCCAGTACAAATCGATATAATCCGTCTGCAAATGTTGGAGGCTCTGCTCTACGTCGAAAAAAATATCCTCTCTGCTCAAGCGCTGAATATGCATGGTATCCAAATCGGGATGCGCCCCTTTGGTTGCCAAAACGATTCGGCTGCGGTTTTTGCGTGACTTTAACCAGTGGCCGATTATTTTTTCACTTAGGCTTTGTCCGCCAGGCACCCAGTCGCCGTATACTTTGGCAGTGTCTAAGAAATTTCCTCCCCGATCCAGAAAGTGGTCCATTAGTTCAAAGGACGTCTCACGGCTAATTGTGTCACCGAAATGTGACGTGCCCAAGCAAATAACAGACGGCGATAATTCCGTACTAGGTATGCTTCTGCTTCTCATATGTCCCTCCAAGGCTTCATCGTTGATTCTTAAACTTCGTTGGAGATATGTGAAGCGCCGGGCGTGAATGATAGTCTGCATTTTTTTGAGCCAAACGTTCGCGAAATCTCAATCTTATTCATCTCTAACTAGCCGCCTCTAAGAGATTTAGTACATGGTATGGGTGGAAATAAATTTAATCGCCCTATAGCTATACGGTCCGACTTCCAACCGTCCAGCCGGAACCGGTTCTCCCATAAGCGCATCAACACCTTGCCTCGGCAGTATTACGCAACCGCCATTACCATCCATATTAATGACGAACCAATATAGGGATCCGTCCGCACTTATGCGCGGCGCGACTGCCGTACCGACTGATGCCTCGCTGCGGACGGTAACACCAGCCTCTTCAGCATAACGATTGACCAACTTGCGGAGCAGCGTTCTGCCTTGCTCGCCTTCCGGCATGGAGCCCAACATGACGATTTTCCCTTTACCGACGCGTTTTTCCGTCAGGAAGGTCGTTTCCGGTGCTGCTCCGCCTTCAACCGTTCCGATGACGGTCGCGCCCTTCGCTTCAAATAATGCGCTCCACAGGCTAAGCCCCGCCGCTTCCCCGAATGCATGGCCGACAGTTCCCGTGTCGGTTACCGGGAACGTATACAGTGTTTCGACGCCTGCCAGCTCGTCCAGCTTGCCGAGCCCGGCATCCATGTGCACCGTATGCTCCTCCGTACGTCCGCCGCTCATGGGACCGACGATCCAGATCCCGCCTTCCTCGACAAACGCCTTCGCCCGCTCCAAATAAGCATCGCTCATGTAAGGCATAAAGGGAGACATCAGTACCTTATGGCCGTCCAGATCCGCATTTTCGAACAACAAGTCACGGTGCAAGCCCGTTTCCGCTACCATCGTATACCAATCGACAATAAGACTTTGATAGGTCAGGTTTTCCAAAGACTCTGTCTGAAAGAATACCTTCGCACTGTCCGACCAAGTGATGGCAAGCTCCGCCTGGACGGGCTTGGTGGATAAGATGAGCGGCTCGATTTCCTTTCGGGCCTGCTCTGTCCTTTGTACATTTTGATAGCCGACGGTCGGCTTGCCCCAGGCGCTGAGTACGGCACCGTGCGGCTGTTCGCACCCGGTCCGCTGCTGGCGCCAAAGCCAATAGCTGAAGCCTTGCGCGCCAAGCGCATAAGCAGCAACTGCCTCGGCCGTCAAAAAGCCGTTTTTATGCGTTTTTTGGTACCCCTGCAAATGACCGTTATGAGAAGTGCTCGTTTCCATTACCCAAAAAGGGACGCCCGGCTTTACATTTCTCCAAAGATCGTAATTCATCAGCAGGATCATGTATTGGTCGGTATTCGGATATCCGTCGAACGAGGCAAAATCGAGATTGGCGAACATCCGCTCATGGTTCGACTGAAAACCGATCGCATCGTTATGGGTTATTGGCGCATCGGAATATCGGCGAATGACCGCGAGCTGTTTGTCTTGAAATTCCGCGATTTTATCACGGGAAAACATCCGGTACATTGTGCTGAGCGACGAATTGTGCAGGAACGGCGTTCGTACGGGCTGGGGGACCTGCTTGAAGCTTTGGTAAAGTTGGCTCCAAATTTGCGTTCCCCAAGCCTCGTTCAACTTTTCGATCGTTCCGTATCTTGCACGAAGCCACTCGTGCCACAGCCCTTTACATGTTTCACAATAGCATTCCGCTACATGGCACTTAAACTCGTTATCCGTCTGCCAGCCGATAACGCCGGGCAGGCGGCCGACAGCCTTGGCCAACGCTTCAATGACCATCCGACTTCTTTCCCTGTAGAAAGGATGGTTTGTACAGGCGTGCTGCCTGGCCCCGTGACTCATCGTACGGCCTTCCGCGTCCACGAACATTCTCTCCGGATGATTGTGCGAAAGCCAAATCGGCGGCGTCGGAGTCGGCGTGCACATGATCGTTTGAATGCCATTTTCGTATAACTTTCGAATGATAGCAGCAAAGAAGGAAAGATCGATCTTATCCTGCTCCGGTTCCATTTTGGCCCATGCGAATTCCCCCATCCGCACAACATTGATGCCGGCTTCCTTCATATAGCGGATATCTTCCTCCATGGTCCGCTCATCCCACAGCTCCGGATAATAGGCTGTGCCGTGATACAGCTTTCGTTCCATACTCTCCACCTCTTCATATCGAATTCGACTAGTCAGGCATACGATTTGCTGCTTCATAATAGCTTGGATGAGACCCATCGCTAAAGCGAATGGCTCTCTTCGCTTTAAAGAAATCGTTCCCATATATTGCTATTTGTCACCGCAGTATAGAACAAAAACTTGTTCAATCGGTTTAAAAAAGAGATGCCCGTCTTCCCAAGGTTGAAAGTGCAGATCCATTCTAGAGTCATTCCAATTTCCGGGTGTCCCGGAAGTATTCAGCTTCTTCGGTGCAGCAGGCTCTTCAATTACTTTCGGGAACTCTTGGTAACCGAACAGTAGATTCTCATGGATTCCAATAATCTCATACTTGTCCCCTAAAAAGGCTCTTTCCTCCTGCAGCTGATAATGGTAATAAATATAACTGCCGATCATTTCCGGACGCAAATGGGCAACCCGGCCAACCCGCCGTTCTACAGGCTGCTTTCTTTTCCAATGCTCAAAGCTGACCGGCTCGTTAAAGTGAAACACATCAACCAGGGGAATCCATTTTCTGAATTCACTTTTTCCCGGCCACTCCTGAAGAAACTCCCCTAAATCCACGAAAATACCCTCCGGCTGCCATTCCCGGTGGATGCACTCGCAGTATAAAAAAATCTGATATTCCCATCGGTAGCCTGCGATCGTCATCATTTCGCCGTCATCAAACAGCTTTTGATCGTTGTTTACCAGCTCTGTCCAACGGCTTAATCCTGCCTCAGCCTTTCCCGTTTTCCATTGTGCCCGAAACATGAAACGTTTCATTTTCATACACTCCTGTACGCTAATTGGATTCTCTTTGCCTGCATATTATCCCTACCGTAAATAGAACTTCAGCGGCTCGATTCCAGCTTCTCGTATGCATTCGGCAACCAGCCTTGCGATCTTAATGCCGCCTTGCTCCGAAAAGTGGGTATTGTCTCTGGCTCCCTCCGGCATGCCGGGATATTCGTTTGCTTCCGCCCACATGAAAATGTTCTTCGTCCCCTCCTCGCCTAATTGCTCGAAGAACCGCTTGCTTGTGCCCGCCAAATCAATATACAGTACATTCTCTTCGACGGCTAACTGCCTCATCGCCTCGATATAATCGCCGTGCGTGTTCTGAATGTTTCCCTGCTCATCGAAAAATCGTCTGTGCATGGGAGAAACAAGAATCGGATAAACCCCGCGCCGCCTCGCCCCGTGAATATATTCCCGCAAATATTGTTCGTAGGTTGAAAAAGGCTTCGTTCCCCCTGCATTGTCTTTTTCATCGTTGTGGGCGAACTGGACGAGTAGATAGTCCGAAGGACGCAGCCTGTTCCATATTTTATCAAGCCGATTTTCATCGATAAAACTCTTTGAGCTCCTTCCCGAGCGCGCATGATTGGATACCGCAATGCTGGACGTGAAAAATTTCCCGATCATTTGTCCCCAGCCGGCGTACGGATATTGGCCGGAGGGCTGATCGGTCACCGTTGAGTCTCCTGCCAAAAACAGCGTGGGTATTGTCGGATCCCGTTCAATTACGATGGATCGGACACTCGGAGCCTCGCCGGAAAAAGCGAGCTTCAGCTGGCCGTTTTCGACATGAATCGCGAACGTCTCGTGAACAAACTGCCCGGTTGGTGTTTGGATATTATCCAGCATGATACTGCCAAGACCAGCTTTCACGGTCGTTGAAGACAGCGCATCCGCGCCGCCTAACGTGACCGATACCCTATAGTTGCCATACGGAACGTCCACAAGAAACGTTTTTACGGAAGGGATGAAGTAGTCGCCGGGCCAGGAATCCCGCAAATCCTCATTTTTGGATGGCCCCGCAGATTCGGCAAATCCGTGTCCCAAAGCCATGTCATACGAAACCGTCTGATCGATTCGGATAAAATCCGGTTTATCTTCTTCCGGGAGAAACGCAAATTTATAGTGAATCCTCATACCCTTTCGTCCTTTCGTTACCCGACCTTTTATAAAGGCTCTTGGGCAAGGTTTCAAATTCAGGCACGTCCACCAAATACAGATTCCCGTAATCATGTCCCAATTCCTTTCCGGCTGTGTACCCGGCTACTGAAATAGAATTGATATCAAGAACATATAGGAACGCTCTCTTGACCACAACCATACTTTTTTGTCTTCGGCATGGACATGGATTGGACTTTTTTGCAGTGCTTTGATTAATTTTCCACAATCATATTGAAACTCTTCCATGATTAGCGCAAATAGGCTGTGTCCGCAAACACAGCCCCCGCAAGTGTACTATTTCTTGATCGCTTTATACAGATCATTGATTTCTTTCACGTAATCGTCTCCGCCGCTTTTCTTCCACAATTCGACGGCAGCCTTAAAGCCTGCTTCATCGATCTGGCCGACGATATACTTGGTTCGCGCGTCACTGATCATGGTATCCAACTGGGCACCTTTTTGCGTGTATACATTCGATACAAGCGGTTCGGCTGGATTCGCAACGATGATTGGTTCGTTGGATTTTTGTACCTCATCCGATTTTTTTCGCACCGGAGTCGTCTTCACCGGCAGGGTACGGGTTTCCGGGATAAAGGCGACAAATTGATTGAAGCCTTCAACCTCGCCTTCCATCAAATTCGAATCCTTGCTCGTTTCAATGAAGCCTCCCTCCAATTTCGTGTAGTGCTTGCCTTCAATCCCACGCTCCGCCAATGTCGAGAGCTCTTGCTCATTCATTTTATCCAGGAAAGCAAGCACCCGGCGGAGCTCCTGCTCAGTTTTCACTCCGGTTTTGGAAATGGAAACCATTCCCGCATAACCCGACGTAGGAAGATTATGCAGACCTTTCGGTCCGGAAACAGCCCCGATGATATCCATAAACTGTTTATTAGGGGCATCCTTTCCCGCTTTCTGCAGCGCTTGATGGATCTTATCATCTAAACGCGCTGCGTTGTCCGTAACATCGACCATCGCGCCTGCTTGGTTGTTTATAATCGGATCATTATATTTCGCAGTATCCATGACGGCGAAATCGGCATTAATCAGTTTCTCGTCATAGAGCTTCTTGAAAAATCTCAGCGCATCCATATATTCCGGCGTCTCGTGAGCCGGCACCAGCTTGCCGGTTGCATCCTGACCCCATTTATTCGGAGCCCCGAACCAAATCTGCATAATATCGAAAGGCCCCGTAAATTTGGAAATGACCATGCCGTAAGTATCGTTTTTGCCGTTTTTGTCTGGGTCCTTCTCCTTAAATGCTTTTAACATATTGTAAAAGTCATCGATCGTTTTCGGCGGCTGCAGGCCTACATTTTCCAACCAATCTTTACGGTATACGATCCCGTTGCGTCCTAGCGGTCTGGAACGGTAAATGCCGTAAATTTTGCCGTCAATCGAAATATTGTTATTGACGATCGGATTGGCTTTGCTGAGATTCGGATAATCCTTCATGTACGGCCCGACTTCCCAGAAAGCGCCGGATCGGGCGGCATTGATAAAGGACGCGTTTTTTTCCTGGACCACCATAACCATCGGCAGCTTGCCGGAAGCCAGCGTAATATTGAATTTATCCGGATACGTATTGTTCGGCACCCATTCAAAATGAATATCCGTATTCGTAAGTTTTTCAATCTCCTTCGCTACCGGGCCGTCATCCTTCGGGAAAGCAGGTTTAAAGTTAGGGAGCATGATGCTGATGTTCATTGGCTCTTGCGCCACCGCGTCTCCTTTGTTGCCGCCGGCAGCCGTTTGTTTTCCGGAGGAACAGCCGATCATCGCTGCCAAGGATAAAGAAGTCAGGACAGCCGCTGCCATCCATTTTTTCTTTGCAGATAGTTTCGAATTCATTGTACAATCTCCCTTAATTTATTTGAAAAACATTATCCCTTGATCGAACCGATCAATACCCCTTTGGCAAAGTGCTTCTGCAAGAAAGGGTAGACAAGCAAAATCGGAATCGTGCCGACAACGATCACCGCCATTTTGATCGTTTGCTCCGGCGGCTTCGCAAAGTACGGATCCATTTGAGACATATCGCCCGCACTTTGCGATAGCATGACGATTTGTCGGAGCATCACCTGCAAAGGCCATTTGGCCGCGTCGTTGATGTAAAGCAGCGCCGAGAAGAAATTGTTCCAATGCCCAACGGCATAAAAGAGGGCAAAGGTTGCTAATACCGGCTTGGAGAGAGGCAGAACGATTTTCCACAAAATACCGATCTCGGTACAGCCGTCGATCTTAGCCGATTCCTCCAAACCCGGCGGAAGCTCCTGAAAAAAGTTTTTAACAACGATCAGGTTGAAGGCGCTGATGGCCCCGGGTATAATCAGAGACCAATAGGAATCCAGCATCCCGAGCCCTTTGACGACCAAATAAGTGGGAATCAGCCCCCCGGAAAAAAGCATGGAAAAAACAACAAGATTAAGCACCGAATTGCGGCCCATGAGCTCGCGGCGAGCTAACGGATAAGCCATGGTGACGGTAAAAGCCAGGTTAACCAGCGTACCGACGACGGTTACACCGACTGATACGAGGATACTGCGAAACAGTGTGCTCGAAGAGAGAATATATTGGTAACCAGACATCGAGAACGTTTGAGGAATGAGAAAAAAGGACCTTTGAGTCAGTTCTGCATCCGTAGCAACCGAGCCGGCGAGTACATAGAGAAACGGCAGCACGGTGAGAACAGCGAACAGGGCCAGCAGCGTATAGTTCAACCCGTCGAAGAGAATTCCTGAAACCGATCTGTACTTTTTGCCCATAAGAAATCCTCCCTTCTTTAGTAAATGCCGGACTGACCGAACTTTTTGGATAACCAGTTGCTGCCTAATACGAGAATGACGCCGATAACCGATTTAAACAGACCGACCGCGGTACTATAACTGAACGCCCCTTGAGTAATACCCATGATATAGACATAGGTATCAAACACATCCGCCGCTTCTCGGTTCAGTGCATTCGTCATTAGATAGATTTGCTCGAAGCCGTTATCCAGCACATGGCCCATCCGCAGTATTAGCAAAATGATGATCGTGCTCCGGATGGAAGGTAGCGTAATATGCCAAATTTGGTGCCAGCGGTCTGCCCCGTCAACGACGGCCGCCTCATACTGCTCCACATCAACCCCCGCCAATGCGGCCAAGAAGATAATCGTTCCAAAGCCGCATTCCTTCCAAATCGTTTGGATGATGATAAGCGGCTTGAACCACTGGGGTTCGGCCAGGAAGTTGATTTTTTGACCGGAATATTGGAACAAAAACTCATTCACGACGCCGCCCTCAGTCGTCAGCATCACATAGCTGATGCTCGCCACGATGACCATGGAGATGAAGTGAGGCACGTAGATGAGCGTCTGAATCGTCCGTTTATAAAAAGAAATGCGTATTTCGTTCAGCAACAGCGCGAGAACGATCGGTGCCGGAAAGAAAAAGACCAGATTATATAAAGAAAGCACCAGCGTATTATTCAGGAGTCTGAAGAAATCGGGATTTTGAAAAAAATTATGAAAATGCTCCAGCCCCACCCACTCGCTGTTCCAAAAGCCGGTGAAAGGCTGATAGTTTTTGAACGCAAGCGCAACGCCCCACATCGGGACATATTTGAAAATCAAAAAATAAAGCAGTCCGGGCATCATCAGGATATAGAGCCACTTGTCTCTTTTAAATCGCCTTAGCACTCTTCCTTCGGAAATTTTCGTATGCCCGCCGACTCGAATACCGCCGTCGGATGAACTCGTTATGATCCGGCTCATCGGTTCATCTACCCCCAATTGTCCTTAGTTGTATGAATTGCGCGCTGACCGGTCGACCACGGTGCTGCAACCTTATTATGTACCGCTGCAATTTTGATTTCCATCGGACATTTTTGTTTATTACGTTCCAAGCGATTATCTTCTATTGCACAAATTAGCACTTTGTTGAATTTCCACAGATATCGCTTTTCAACTGCATAACTTAAGTTCTACGAACACGTTCGCGGTACTGCGTCGGAGTTACGCCTTCAAACTTTTTGAAAAGGCGGTTGAAATAGCTGTGCTGGTATCCGACCTGTTCGGCGATATCGAAGATCTTCTGCTCGGAGTCGCGTAGCAGCGCTCTTGCTCTCTCCATACGCAGGTCAGTTAAATAGTCAATGAAATTTTTCCCCGCTACTTGTTTAAAGGAGCGGCTTAACAGAAAGGCGTTGGTGCCGCAATATTCCGCGCATTCATCCAAGGAAATGTCCCTCATGTAATGCTCTTCGATAAATCGGATGGCCTGGTCTACGATTTTTTTGATCTTATAGTCCGAGCGGTTTTCCATCTCCTCCATGAACGGCCTGATGATCTGTTTAACGAACCACTGCAGGATTTGCTCCGACTCACGAAGCTCGGATAGCTGCTCGAACCGGTTGATCGGTGACAGCAGCTCGTTCGGATTCAATCCGGACTGCATGATCTCACGCTCCAGCGTGCCGAGCAAATTCATTCCCCCTTGCCGCACATCAAGATCGGTGGCGCCGCCCTGGGTCATTGCTTCCAAAAAGGCTTTAATTTGAAGCTCCGTTTCTTCCAGTTTGCCCGTACGCATCGCTTGAATAATTTCCCTTTCAACAGCAAACGGGTACTGGGAACCTGGCGTTTTCTCCCGTCCGCGCAGAAGTTCCACATCGAGGATTTGATTATCCGTATCCCATTTGCGGTAATTAAGCGCCAGCCGCGCTTCCTCGAAAACCCAAGGAATATGTTTGACATCCGTACAAGTGCCGCCGACGATAACCGTCGCCTGCAGTTTAAGGATTCCGTTCAGCATCTGGATGAGAGCTTCCCCCAGATCGTACAGGCTATTCTTGCCGTCAAACTCTTGAGCATCAAGTTCAAGCAGTACACCTACCGTCAAATCGTGAAAGTTGATCACTTGGCACTGCCCGAATCGCTCCTCTGTCATTTCTTGCGCAATGTTAGCCTCAGCGAAGCTGACAAGCCCCTCGTCTCCCAAGGAAAACCGGCCCTGCATGCTCGCTTGCGTCATACCTAACACCCGGATGAACAGCACCTGGTACCGGCATTCTTCCACCCTCCAGCCATACTGTCGCATCCGTTCACGCAGCTCTTCCTCAGCGTACGAGAACAAATATCCTTGGACCAGCTGATATAAGAAGCCTTGGCGAACCTGCGGAAGCTGGGTCTCGAGCTTGCTTTGCAGCGCCGTGCTTTGCCGGGTTAAATGCTGCCACTGCTCCTCGATCACTTGGAACTCGTCCTGCATCAGGACGGACGACGTCTGTTTGCCGTAGGAAAGCAGACCCATCAGCCTGGCCATAGGGGAATAGATCCGCCTGGAGGCGAACCAAGCCAACGCCGCTGCCAGCAGCATGCCTGCGCAGCTAATCTGCATCACGAGCTTGGACAAAAACACGACAGGCCTGGTTATGGCATCGATTGGTGCCGCGGATACATAGATCCATGTCGTACCAATCCGCTCGAACTTACCGAAGGAAACGGAGTATTTGTTATGGTCCCCATTCCATATAAAGGAAGGCGTACCGACCGGATGGTGCAGCACTTCGGACCTTAACTCCTGCAGTAAAGCAGACGAATCGCCTGTCCCTGTGGAAGCCAACAGCGTTCCATCCTCCTGCATCAGGAATGCCTCCCCATCCTCGTAGGGTGTTAGCGTTTTCAACAAGTCCTGCAAACGTTCCCTATTCGTACGGGCAATGAGAATACCATAGGGTGCCATGGTACCGCCCGGCATTTTGTGTACAAGCGCCAAATCCGGCTTTTCCCTTATTCCCAGCCTGGAAGGCAGCAGCGTCCAATAAACGGGGGGACCTTGCTTGAGCAGCGTCTCGCTCTGCTTCCACTCCTCGGAATCGGGAGGGAGCAAGTTATATTCAGGGGAGAATTGAATGGGGGTAGTTCCGCCCATATAAAACTCCAGCTTTGTCGTCAGCGTCATTGAGCCTTCCATAATGATAAGAGTTTTGGTAATATCCCGGGTAATGTCAAATTTGCGATTAAAATCAGTCTCAAGCAAGCGGTAGTCTAAGAGCGGCTCGAACGCCAAATGGGACATGGTCAGCTCCGAGTGGTCAAACTGCACACCTAAGCTTTCTGCCCGCCTTGTAATTTGATTTTTGTGGAGTTGGACCAGTTCTTCTTCGATTCGCCCGCCCGCAAACCAATACATGAGGAAGCCCATAATCAGACCGGGAATCGATGTAATGAGCAGGATGAGCACTAAGCTTTTCCTGTAAAACATACCTTTTCCTGGAGTAAATATGGAATTAAATATTTTGTGTGTGAATTTTACCCATTTCTTCACGCGACCCCACCTCTTTACCTGTGTCATTTCGACTTCTTGCGTTTCATACCGTCGATATATCTGAACTTCATCTGAATTCAATATGAAAGAAAAGCCCCCCGTACGTACCCTACGGAAGGCCTCGAGAGGTATTGTCATTTATATCGATTGACTGAGGTACCTCCGCAGTTTGATCGTCTCGATACCCGCCAGCAGTACGATCCCGATACCGTGAGTATCGTTCAATTGCCAAGACAGCTCGTCTTTATAATAGAGCTTGTTGTATGAATAACCGGAACCGCGGCATACGCCATACACGTTGCCATGCTTATCGATGCAGGCCCGGGCGAGGCCGTCCCAGCCATGAAGCACGGCCTGAACGTATGGCTGCGGTTTAGCCAGCCACCCGAAGCGGACGCCGCGGGCAAAGGCATAGACGAACATCGAAGTGCAGGAAGCCTCCGCATACGATTCCGGATCGGTCAGCACTTGGTGCCACAATCCCTCCGAATCCTGCAAACGCAAATAACCTTCGCAGAGCTCCCGGAAGAAGCTCAATACTTCATCGCGGAGTTCGTGGTTTTCGGGCATCACTGCGAGGAGCTCGGTCAGTGAAAAAAGCACCCAGCCGTTTCCCCGCCCCCATGGAACGCCGTTCTGCCGATTGAATTTATAATCATAGACGTGGTGCATAATCTGCTGCTCCGGCATAAACAAACGCTGCTTGTACAGCAAAAACTGCCTCGCCGCATCATCCAAATACGCGTGATCCCCCGTCATCTCGTAATACCGGCACAAGAACGGGGTACTCATGTATAAGTCATCACACCACATCGTATTCTTCATAAAATCGGTCGTGCCCCGTACCCGGTACAAAGCGCCGTCCGGCAAACGGTCCTGCACGTGCGCAATGTAATACGCAATCCGGTCCGCCGCACCTTTCGCCCCTTTCAGCTCCCGCTGCTTGTGCGTCTGCAGCATCGTGGCGCCGAAGGAACCGCAGTCGTCCAAGCTATCGATCAGCGTAAGCTGATGATTCATGCCTGGAGCTCCATATTGCTCTTGGTCCCACAGCGAATAAGCGTCCAAAGCGGTGCTGCTTTCAATGAAATCGGCAACGTAATCGATATAATGGGAATTTCCGAGTACTTTCCCCGCTTCCAAAATGCCGTAGAGCGTAACCCCAAGCGGGTAGTTCCATTTGCCGAACATCGCGTTTTCCAGGTACGGCCTGACCCAGGCATCAGGCTGATCGGCGCGCCAGAACACCGCTTCGCCGCTCCGGCCGAACAGCGAGTCCAATCGGGTAATGTTCCCGGCTTCTGGTGCCGCGCCGTCCGCAAACGGTCCGAGATAAAGCCACGGCTCCCTTAGCCCTTCCACCGGATAAGGCTTCGTCCACCGGATAACATCATTTTGCGACAGTGGTTCAAACGAGATTCCCCATTGAGTACCGAAACATGTCGATCGGATCACCAGGTCTTGGGAACCGAAAGAGGGACGCAGCGGAATTTCAAAAGCTCCCTTATCCTTACCTTCGCGATGCACCGGCTCACCGTTCAAATAAGCGGTGAACGGCCCGTCGTGCGTACCTTTCAGTACGACATTCTGAGGCTCAACTCCTGAAAATTCGAGCTTGGACCATGCGAAAGCCTGCTGCCCCGGGTTACTACTCCCGCAAACCCGCGCAAAGCAGCCTTGGCTTGCCTGGTCTTCAGACCAATCCCGTTCCGGAAACCAACGGCAGTCTGCCGCCGACTCGGACATGCCGTCACCCGGCAAAATCGACCAGGCTGCATCTTGAGGCTCACTGTATATCCAGCCTTCTTGTCCGTCCCTTACTGGTGCAGGTGCCAGGAAGTGCAGCGGGAAGCCTTTGACGGACCCCGTACCGAAGCGTCCGCCGCAGCCTGTACCGGTCTTGACAAATTCCAGTACAAAATGGTTCCACCCTTTGCACAGCTTAGTGCGAAAGCCGGTCTTCCGATCGGGAAACACATCATCGTTCAAATTCGATTGAAACTTCAGCTCACCGCTGACAAAGACGCGGACGGGACTAAAGCAGCTTACGCTGAAGGGCACATCTGCTTCCTGCTCGCTCCACAGCTTGCCCCACACATAGACAAACTGTCCTTCCTTCAGATCCTTGAGCTTTTGGGCCAGATCGATCTCATACCGATAGTCAGTGTCTCTGCGAAAACCCTGCTTGTTATACGTCCGGTAAACCGGAGGCTGCTTCGGATGCGCGCCGATGAATCTGCCTGCAACAGTGGCCAGAATGTCCTGCGTCCGCCCGGCGGCTTTCTTCACTATAGAATCCTGTTCGTCAAAATAAGGCAGCATGTGCGTTACCTCCCATTGGATAAAACTTCTCCACCTGGAAAAAGCGTGGAGCTATAAAGTCTTTTGCATTGCGGCAAAGGCCTGTCCGAGACCGCCGCAGTCGTCAAATCCCATTTATTAATGAATAATAACCAAGCTTCCTTCCGCTAACAATCATACTTTTTTGTTTCAGGCGGTTCCCGGGCTTGCATTTTTTTGAAAGATTCGTACTTTTTTGTCCACAAAAGATTGCAAGGGCAGCATATATTTCCTATTGTTGGAATGGTTCGCATCTATTACGTTAAAGGGGTCACTTCGTGATCATATAATTCAGGAGGTTCTAACATTGAAGCAGAACAAACGGAAATGGAAGAAAAGAATGAAGAATACCGGTCTATGCCTGCTCGGCTCTCTCCAAATCGCAGCTTTATGCGCCCCTCTGCAAACGGTTGCAGCCGAATCGGTGCCAGCAGCGACGGCACACGAGAAACGCCAGATGGAGTATTTGGATCGGGGACCGGTAGCGGTCAAAGTGGATGGCGGCGTGTTTGTCAGCTGGCGTCTGCTGGGCACCGATCCGGCCGGCATCTCCTTTCATCTTTACCGCGACGGAAAGAAAGTGAATAGCGATCCGATCGTCTCCAGCACCAACTATCTTGACGCCGACGGCACGGCAAACGCCGTGTATACCGTACGGGCGATCGTAAACGGCAAGGAGTTGCCTGCATCCGATAAGGCAAGCGTTTGGGGGCAACAATACCTTGATATTCCCCTACGCAAGCCGGCAAACGGAGTAAATCCCGACGGTTCTACCTACACCTACAATGCTAACGACGCCAGCGTCGGTGATGTAGATGGCGACGGACAGTATGAGCTTATTCTGAAGTGGGATCCTTCGAACTCCAAGGACAATTCGCAGAATGGTATTACAGGTGAAGTGTTCGTGGATGCTTACAAGCTAGACGGGACCTTCTTATGGAGAATTTCTTTGGGCCGGAATATTCGCGCCGGGGCTCACTATACACAGATGATGGTCTATGATTTGGATGGCGACGGAAAAGCTGAGGTGGCCTTGAAGACAGCCGACGGCACGGTTAACGGCGCCGGCAAGATAATCGGCGATCCGAATGCCGATTATCGGGATGCTACCGGCCGGGTGCTTTCCGGTCCGGAGTATCTTACCATGTTTGAAGGCGCTACCGGGAAAGAACTGGTATCGGTGCCTTATGAGCCTGCCCGTGGCCAGGTAACCGATTGGGGCGATGGCTATGGCAACCGTGTCGACCGGTTTCTCTCAACCATCGCCTACCTCGACGGAAAAACGCCGAGTCTCGTCATAGCCCGCGGATACTATGCGAAAACCTCGTTAGTGGCATACAACTGGAGAAACGGCCAACTGACCAAGCAGTGGACATTTAACAGCAACGGCAACAAGGCATATGAAGCCCAAGGGAATCATAGTCTAAGTGCGATCGATGTGGACGGTGACGGAAAAGACGAAATCGTTTACGGGGCGATGACCTTTGACGATAACGGCCAAGTCCTCTACAGCACCGGTTTGGGTCATGGAGATGCGCATCATGTAGGGGATCTGGATCCCGACAGACCGGGGCTGGAAGTTTTTAAAGTCATGGAACATAAGGATTCCCCTTATGGCGCAGCGGTTTGGGATGCTGCTACCGGGCAGGTACTGTGGGGAGTATACACAGGAAAAGATACGGGACGAGGCATGTCAGCCGATATTGACCCCAGATTTAAAGGCGAAGAGCAATGGGCTTCCAATGGAGTGGGCTTATACACCGTGAAAGGTACAAAAATCAGCAGCACCACGCCATCGTCCATTAACTTCGGCATTTGGTGGGACGGCGATTTGCTCCGTGAGCTTCTCGATCACAACTACAATTCAGCCATCGGGGCAGGTCCCGGCAAGATCGACAAATGGGATTATATAAACAGCAAGACAGACAATTTGCTGACAGCTGAAGGTACATTATCCAATAACTCGACCAAAGGCACTCCTAGCCTGCAAGCCGATATTTTAGGCGACTGGCGGGAAGAGGCAATCTGGAGAACGGCCGACAGCAGCGCGCTGCGCATTTACACAACGACGGCTGTCACCGAACACCGTATCCCTGCGCTCATGCATGATCCGGTTTACCGCCTTGGCGTTGCTTCGGAGAACGTAGCCTACAACCAGCCCCCGCATACGAGCTTCTATCTGGGCGAAGGGATGACGCAGCCTCCGGCTTCGAACATTAATGTCACTTATCCAGCAGACGTCCGCGTTACTCCGAACTCTCTAAATCTCAAAAGCAATGGCGGAGATCACTCCGTAACAGCGAAAATTGATCTGCCTGATTATGCCGGAGCCACAGCTGTCGGAATTAACTCGGTAACCTTGAGCGTAAATGGCGGCACGGTACAGGGGGAAAACACGAAGGGAGACAGCTCGAAGGGATTCACGGTTAAATTTGACCGTCAGCAGCTCAATCAGGCGCTTTCGGGACAAATCGGCGAGGTGGAAGTAAAGATTACCGGACAGTTGGAGGACGGCAGCCAGTTTATCGGCACTGACCGCATCCTAGTGCAGTAATTTTGGGTATCGATAAAAACAGGGACATGCGACGGCTATGCCGCCCATGTCCCTGTTTTTATTAACCTTTGTCATAGGCGCGCTTCAATATCCGATAAACGATTTCACTGACATTGCATTAGAATTTCCAGTCCGACTTTCGGCAGGTTTTGAACCAAACTACCGTGTGTGCGCTGAAATAACCACCCGGGAGGCGGTTAATGGTTATTGAAAGTGTTTAGCGACTAAGGAGTAACTACGAATACGAATGGTACCTGATGTTGGGGAGAATATGTTTTTCTTTTACCAACTGAGCTAACAGTTTTCTGGCGTATCTTTCACCAACCCCAAGGCCAGCCATAACGTCTCAGGGAGTAATCGGCTTGCCTTCTCCCAGAGCCAAGCGGACGACTTCCCGCTCACGGAAGTCCAACTCCACTTGGAGAGAGCCATCCTCCCGCCCGAACCAAATTCCCATCATATGCAGGATCCTTTGCTGACAATGGCGGGGCTTCTCTTTGACTTCGTCGTAGACGAAACGTACGACTTTCCAATTGTCATACACTAAATAGGTTTGGCGGTTGATATGATCCACATGCTGCCAGCGTGTCATATCTCGGCAATGGGTACCATAGCCGTCGATTTCGATCGCTACTTGATGCGGATGCCGGATATACGCAAAATCGATAAAGCGGCGGCCATCCTTGAAATCGTCTACCTCATATTCCGGATGGAGATCCTCCAATGTACCGACCGCCGGCCACCAGACCTGCTGCAGAAACGCCTCATACTCCGCCTCAAACGACATGTCCGCCACCTCCGAATTTTTGTAACAAAAAAGCCGCCGTCCCAGAATCGGACGAGGCGCTTGAGGGCGTCCCGTACAATCCAAAAGGATCAGCGGCGTGTGCTTCACGACGTATTATAAAATAGTATATCTCATTTGGAACCGTTTGGAAAAAGTTTCTTGTAATCCTTCCATGTATTCTCCTAACGATGTCTTCCATATTCAAGAAAATAAAGCTTCAAAAACCCTTAATTTTGCTGAAGGTAGCTTTTCGGATTTCCCTCTTTTTAAAATGTAGCGCCCTAATCAGGAAGTAATTTACATTTTTTAATGGTGTGCCCAACAACGCTGTGATACCGCGTTGTTGAGTGTGATCGCCCCTAGCGGCGCAGTCAAGTGCCGATCTAGCAATGTTCGTTTGTAAAGGTCAGGTACTCCTCTAAGAGAGCGTCAGAGCGGAGCACGCCCTTGGAAAGTAAAGATATCACACGTTCTACAGTAAATTTTTGCCCCTTGATCGATTATTATACTTCTTTCTTTTCCTCTACAAAACCATTCAGGCCTTGTTTTTTCAAGTCCTCAGCCACAATGCGGGCAAGCTCTGTCGCTCCTGCACGATTTGGATGTAAAGTATCTCCTTTCATATAAAGTGCAAGTGTAGCTTCCCGACCGATGGATGTAAAGTAGGCCGAACTTAAAACATTAAGGTCTACCAATGGAACATTCTCTTCTTGAGCTAATGCCAGAATGGAATGTCTATACCATCTGTTCACAGAAGTATGTACGCCTTCTGAATTAAAGTCCGTTGCTCTGCCTTGTGGAGTGGATAAGACAACCGTTGCCCCTTTAGCCTTAACTTGTTTAACCATATCACGCATGATCTCTTTAAATTCGGCTTCGGTTGTGTTATTTTTTGGATTCGTGTCATTAATTCCTAATTGCAATATAAAATAATCGCCTGGTTTAATGTATTTCAGTAAAGCTTCCAGTTGTCCATCATTCCGGAAGCCTCTTGCAATCTGGCCGCCTGAAGCCATATTTCTAACTTGGAAGGCATCCGTGTCAACAAATTGTGGAAGCAATTGTCCCCATCCGGCTTGCACGCTGCCGGATAATGGATAGTAGTTGCAAACAGTCGAGTCTCCACCTATATAGATCGTTCTATTCGTAACAGGATGATGAGACAACTTATTAATTTCGAGGGCGCTTAGTGTAAAAGCCGTGCCCACCTTACCTTCAGTTACAAGGATATTTAATTGCCCGTCAGTAATAGGAATTTGAAATGAATCTGTTGCCGAGTTACCTGTCATATTGATGATTTGATAAACTCCTTCAGCTGCAATGATGGCCCTTGCTGTGTTTCCTAATGTGACCTTAACCTCGTAAAGTCCATTTGGAAGATCCACATTGAATGTGTTTGTGCTTTTCGTGCCATAAGTTACAAACTGAACAGCATCACTTGCAGCGCCCGTTCCGGACGCTGCAACATTCCGCATGTTTTCCGGCGTATTAAAGCCATAACGTGTCTTCTCGTTATATTTATCAGAAGCGCTAACACCAATATACCCTTTTTCTACACTTCCGGCACCAAAATCAAACTTGTAATTGCTTGGTTCTGCCTTCACAGGCAAACTTGCCATGCCGCCAAGGATTATAGTTGTCATAAGAATAAAGCTTAATGCTTTTATTATGCCTTTTTTCACTAAAAAGCCTCCCTTAAATAATAATCCAAATCGCGGATTCCTTCGCTTACCAATTCGGATATTCGCCAGGTGCAAGCCATAAAAATAACGACTTGGTTTCCTCTATACCCACCGAGTTATATAACTGAATGCTTCTCGCATTCAAATCGAGCAGAGGGACGTGCCAATAATTGGTTGATTCTTTTTTTAATCATTTGTTACCTCCTGTTCTGGGGTGGGGACTAATGAATAGGATCGTAAATTGAAAGCGATCACAACCTCCTCTCGTCTACATATCTCACCTCCTTGTGGGATAGATTATATCACTCGATTTAATTATCCAGCATTAGGAAATTCTTGTACGAAGCAGAGTTTACAGATTGACTTTGTTGATTCGATTAGACTTTTTTGTAACATCGATTTCTACCCGCGCTTCAAGATCCGTACGCCGTAAGAAGGGATTTGGCATTGTGATTCGGTCTTCGCCCCAGTAAGCAGGTCTACGTATTCCTGAGTGTCAAGTGCTGCCGTCTGTTCCGCTTCTCGCCACAAACGTACCGCCGTTCTGCACAAAACGTTCGATCCTCTCTCCGACGCCCGGACGCACCATATACAACATAGAGGCGATGAGCAGCTTGTATTTCGAAAAATCCTGATCCATATCGATGAAATCTACAGGAACGCCCAACGGGTTTTAGGGCTCAGCAAAAATAGTCAATGTATGCAAAAAAGTCCGAATATCTCTTGAGAATCCGATTGCCCACAGCGCAAGAATGTTCAATTGACCACCAAATGTAAGCGCTTTAGTATGTACAGTAACCTGTGATAAACAATGCAGGAGAACGGCCAAAATACAATTGACGGAGAGGGGTTTAAGATGTCTATTTCCAAAGGTTTAATTAAGCGTCCGACAGCATTTATGAGCAGCACAGTTGTTTTATTGACATTTTTGTCAGCATGCAGTTCAAGCGGTTCGAGCCCGGGCCAGCCCGCATCCGGACAGGCTAACAGTCAAACCCGTCCGTCTCCGATGGAAATATCCGTTATGATGCCTTCCTATTCAGCAGAACTGGCGGACAAAGACAGCCCTATTTTGAAAAAGTTAAACGAGCTGACGAATACCGTAATCACACCGATTTGGGTGCCGGCCACCACCTACGAGGATAAGTTCAATATTACCCTAAGCTCCGGCAAGCTTCCGACGGTCATGGTCGTCTTATCCAAGACGTCGAGCTTCATCAGTGCCGTTCAGTCCGGAGCCTTCTGGGAAATCGGCCCGTATTTGAAAGATTATAAGTACTTAAGTCAGGCTAACCCGGTTGCATTAAACAATTCTTCCATCAACGGTAAAGTCTACGGCATATACCGATCGCGGCCTCTCGGCCGGAACGGGATCGCTTTCCGTAAGGACTGGCTTCAAAATGTGGGACTGTCCGAACCGAAAACAGTAGATGATTTTTATAATATGCTGAAAGCGTTCACAGAAAAGGATCCGGATAAGAACGGCAAAAATGATACCTACGGAATGGTTATCTCCAAAAATGCGACGCCGTGGGATGCTATGGCGACCTGGTTTGGGGTGCCGAACAAATGGGGGATCGAAAAGGATGGGAAACTGGTTCCCGCGCATTTGACTCCGCAGTATATGGAAGCGCTAAAATTCTTCCGTAAGCTGCATCAAGAAAAACTAATTAACCAGGACTTTGCGGTTTTGGAATCCTCCAAAGTGGACGAGCCCGTCAAGAACGGACAGACCGGGGTGGCAGTGACCGTATTAGACAACGCGCACCGCCTGCAGGACGAATATACCAAACTGCATCCCGAAGCAAAGGATGTCTTTGATGCGATTGGAACGGTAACAGGCAAAGACGGAAAGCAGCATGTTTTGCCGACATCCGGCTACGCTGGCGTTCTGGCCATTCCCAAATCCAGCGTAAAGACCGAAGCGGAGCTTAAGCGGGTGCTCACCTTCTTTGATGCGCTGAACGCGCCGGAAAATCAAACGCTGGTCTGGGCCGGCATTGAAGGGCAAAACTATACGAAGGAAAAAGATTATATGATTCGCAGCACCGATAAAGCCATTCAAAAAAACATTCAGGACATCAATCAAATGCAGATGGGAATTCCGTCGAATTCATACTTAGATGTAGAGCAAACCCCTCTTCGCTTAAAAGAAGCAAAACTTCAAACCGAGAACGAAAAATTTGTTGTCGACAATCCGGCGGAACCGTTAATCTCCAAAGTGTATTCGCAAAAGGGTGCCCAGCTTGACAACATTATTGCAGATGCCAGAGTTAAATTTATCGTAGGGCAGCTCGATGAAAAAGGCTTCAATCAGGCGGTAGAATTGTGGCACAAAACCGGTGGGGACGATTACATCAAGGAAATTAACGACATCTATGCGCAGACGAAGAAGAACTAACGACTTAAAGGAGGCTTGGTGCACGTGGAAATAGGTTCAAAGGGAACGGTTTGGCCATCGGAATGGAAAAGCTATCACGACCCGGTGACCGGTGTACCCGTTCGTCAGTTAACCCAATACAAAACGCATAGTCACCATTTATATTTTACCGAGAACGGATGGTACGAGAACAATAACCGGCTGCTCTTGATCTCCGATCGGGGAAACCAGGCAAACTTATACAGTATGGATATGAGCACCGGCGAAATGACGCAGCTCACCGATTTGAGATCGCCAACGGACGATTTAAGCGCTTGTCTGAACCCGGAAGAAACCAAGGCCTATTTTAAAAATCAAAACCAGGTCGTAGAACTTGATTTACGAACTTTGCAGGAACGGTTTCTATACGAATGCCCCGAAGGCTTCCATACCGGACAATTAAGCTGTACCGCCGATGGGAAATATATCGTGACTGCGATTTCCGAAAACCTTTCCCAGCGGATCCGCATCGATCTCGGCAACGGGTATGTCGGTCATCGTGAAGTGATGGAAGCGGGTCCCCTCTGCCAAATCATTAAAATATCGGTGACCGAGGCTGCTGCCGAAGCCGTGCACCAAGACCGCAGCTGGATCGGGCATATCAACGCTTCACCTGCCCTTCCGCATTTGATTACGTTTTGCCATGAAGGTCCGTGGAACTTGGTCGACCACCGCATCTGGGGATGCGACCTGCGAAACGGCGCGACATGGAAAATCCGGGAACGTACACAGCCGCTGGAGAAAGTTGGACATGAATATTGGCTCGCCGACGGGGAGAATTTGGGCTACCATGGGTTTCGCGAAGACGGAACGGGCTTCTGGGGCAGGATCAAGCACGATAACACGGAAATGGAAGAAGTAGAGTTTTCCTTTCGCAATTGGCACGCGCATTCGGACGATTTCTCCCAGGTTATCGTGGACGGGCGTTCTCCATTAACGCTTATGATCTACTGGAAACGTGTAAATGGCGTTTTAAGCGCACCCAAAGTGTTATGCGAGCATCGATGCAGCTTTCATTCGCAAAAGGTTCACGCTCATCCCCGCTTTAGTCCGGACGGCAGAAGGTTGTTGTTTACAAGCGATATGAACGGGTACGGAAATCTCTATCTGGTCGATATTCCCGTTGATGTCGATCAATTGCCGAATTACGAGGGGTAATCACTTAATCATCCATCCCTAAGCCGAGAAAGAAGACGTTGTTGCCTTGGCCTGGGTATTGTCTCATTCGGCCGTCACCTCACCGATTATTGCCATCAAGTTGCAAAGAATGCAGGAAATCGCGAACAATGAATTGCCGGCCGGCGTCAATATGGCGGAATGGGCGCTCGCCTGGTGCCTCAAGCATCAGGCTGTTACAAGCGTAATCCCCGGCTGCAAAAGCCCTGAGCAGGTACAAGCCAACGCTAAGCTGCGGAATTTGATTTTGTAAGCGACGATCATCCGTCCGCATGGAAAGAAACGAATCGCGTGTAAGAAAACCCGTGCTGAAGACTTTCACCCCTTATTCAATGCACTCCCAAGCGCACAAATAGGACAACCAGAGATCTCTGGTTGTCCTATTCATACGAAGGTCAACACAAAACCTGGTTAACCTTCAATAATCATTAATTGGCAGCACGATATTCTTTTAAATACATTTCCATTTTGTATGGATTATTGCAAGCCGAATTTTTTCATTCACTACTCACATTTGTTAAGTTCCTACTTAGTTGTAGCACAATAGCTGAACGGGTCCGATTAAACCGGACGGCAAAGACTTTTGATCGTATCGGTTGGCCAAACTGTTTGTAACCGAAATGCGGAACACATTTTCTCCCGAAAGCAGTTCATCTTCAATGGAGAAAACATAGGGGCTCCACATTTGCACGCCCGCCTCTTTGCAATTCACCCATAACCGGACCAATTCGTGCGCTTCCCCTAGGTTAAGCAGGATTTTGCTATATGCCCCCGCTTGCTCCAAGCGAAAGCTTCTTTCATAAATGATGGTCCCTGAGAAATGCTCCATTCCTTCCCATTCCGTCCAGGAAGAGAGGGTTTGAACTTCATTCCCTTCCTGAAGACGCCAGCCATCCGACAAATCGATCGTGTCCACAAGCTCAAATGAAGGTTCGGAAACCGGCACAGCCTCCTGCTGCGGATCGACGACGATAAGCAAGCATTCCCGGCGCTGAATTTGGAAGCTTATTTCCGCTCCGTCCTTCTTACGGCTGACCGGCACGTTTTCAACAGCTCCTGTCCAAGGATGCCACATTTCCGTTTTTCCGCATACATTAATTTGCAGTTCGCCTTCGTAAGCGTCTTCCCCTTCATTCACTACTACGTAAAAATGAATGCCAGCCTTCGTAACATGGCTAATCCGGATCGAATCACTGGAAGGGACGAGTCTGGGATCCTTGCCGAGCAAGCCCTCAAGCAGCTCCGGAATTTCCTTCACGGCACCAACCCGCCGCTGACCAATTTCTTCATTTGAAATTGTCCCGGTCTCATTGTCGTCCACTTCAATCACAATCCCACCCTGCCGGACAAACTCACGGAGCACATTCCAGGTCTCCGGACTGAATAAACTGCCGTTCTCGACCAATACAGCTCTATACTTCTGCCCAGCAATTCGAATTGTACCGTCCTGCAGCTCACACGTCGTTCGGAGAATTTCTTCTTCGAGGTAGTTGAACTCTACCTGATTCTCGTAAAATGGCTTAACAGACTTCCAAGGAAGACGGGACTCCTGGGCCAATACCGCGACGTCCGTAATGTTCAAGCTATCCGTCATCAACCAGCTCATTCGTTTGATATATTTGGAGAAACGATGATATTCCGGCCACCAAATATTGTTCGGACCGACGTCAGGCGGGCGCTCATCGCGCCGTTCATCCCGGATCGAATAATAGAAAGCGTGAGGGGAAATCAAATTCACCCCTCTGATAAACAACCAGTCCAAATACCATTTCATCTCATCGGCCTTGAGCGCCCAGCTGCTTTCTTTGCCGCAAACGCCAAAGCATTCGTTCAAATTACGCCGTCTCCCCCGATGGCGAGCAGAATCAGCCGAACATTTTCCAAGTGTGCTGTGAGGTTCTGTTAACGATTTATCGTCCTCCGGTGCGATAAACCGCCAAACGACATCCTGGCCGGGAATATGGAAATAGGTAAGCAGCCCAATATCGTCGCTTGCGGCCGGATGGCCGGTCAAGGCAATGCCGTGATTCTCACACCACTCATAAAGCTGCTTATAATAAGTCTTCGTCAATCTGCTGTAAACCGAGTTCTCATAAAGGCTGCGGATTCTCCCCGTTTCCTCACCGGCATCGAACCAAAGAACGGGCAGATCTTCGGGTTGGTTTCCCCCTTCAAGAAATTCGTTCAGAAAATCCGTTGTCCAGGGCTTCAGTCCTTTTACATGTCTGCGTCCCAACAGATCCGGCTCGTCCGTGAACATGGCAATGACGGTGGATCCGAAATAAGGCTTTAATTTCTCGTAGTACTTCTCGTGAGTAAGTGAAATGAAGGTTTGGATTGCTTCCGGATTTAGGAGGTCTGCGGCCATCGGCGCATCGGGTTCACCGTCATCCTGACCGAAATGAATGCCCCGGATTGTCCCCTTTGAATAGGTATCGATAAACACCAATACTGACCATTGTCCTTCCCGGGGCGGCGTAAATCGAACACCGTCTTCGCTGCTGTCAAGAATGAGGAAGGATTCCCCCGGTTCAATCTCCTTCTCGGATTTTTTACGGACAGCTTGAACCGAAATAATACGATCGCCGGGCGATAGTGTCAACTTGATTTCCACAGGAGCTTGTCCCGTACACGGGTACTCCGCCATCCGTAATCCACGGCTTGCAAATTCCGTATTCCGCTTCACTACCAAGCCATTGGCCGCCCCTGAAGGATACATGCCCTCATCATATAAAATGACCGACATGCCCAATTGTGCGGCTTCCTTCACGGCAGCCTCAACAAAGTCCATAAATTCATCCGACAGGTAAGGCTGAGATTGCGGCAGCCCCATACGTGGATGAAGAACAAAGCCCGATACACCTTTCGCATGAAAATCATGAATTTGTCTAACAATTTCTTCCCTCGACAGCTCATCGTTCCAGAACCAGAACGGAATCGGCGTGAACTCATCAGATGGCTCGAGGAATTGAAGTTTCAATGTTTCCAACACGATATGCACCTCTTTACGGTAAATAGATTTGACTGCCACCTTCTACCTCTATAATCTGATTATCTACATTTAGCCAAACAGATGATGCAGAGGGATTATATACAAATTGACATGAAGCCGAGAACTTAAGACTCTGAAAAGCGTTCAAATAATCTACGATCTCCAGATTCGTTGCATACCATATATCCTGCCTATTGCTGATATATTCGCAGAATCCCTCTATTATTTCCCAATTATTATCGAGATCGAACTCATAGCTGTGACCCCATACATACATCATGTATACATATTGTGTTTTATGCAGGCCCACAAAGCTCTCCGCCAGATTCATCAAGTTTGATTTATGATGGCATGTAGGCCTCCACTCCATCAAATCATCAGGCATAGAAAACTGTCCCGTACTTTGAACTGCTCTTGCATACTCAACCCCTAGATAAGGCAGCATATCTTTAATTTGTTTGTTAAAAGAACCGTTCGGATAAGATAAGCCCCTTACCGTATATCCCACCAAGTTTTCCAGCCTTTTCCTATCTTCAAACATTTCTTCTATAATTTGCTCTTTAGGACACCTTGCAATGGTAGGATGTGTCGACGTATGCGCTGACACTTCGTGTCTCTGATAAAGGTCTGCAACCTGTTCTTCAGATATACGATCACCCGTGCCGAGTAAACCTGAATTAAGATGAAAAGTTCCCTTTATTCCATAATTGTTAAAAAGCTCGACAAGCCTCATGTCTGCAGCTTTGCCATCGTCATAACTCATCGTTAAAACTTTATGTTTTCCTTGCGGGAAAGTCATCATGATTTTGGACATACAATCACCTCACCCGATTCTTTAATCGCCTCCGCCAATATCTTGGCGATCCGCCTCGCACCCTTGTCTGTGAAATGCGTACAATCCGTACCGTTAACGGAAATCATGAACAGATTAACGGCTTCGTCGTACCCTATGGAGCTGTAATATTCCAAACTTATGGTCATCAAATCGACCAGCTGAACCTTTTCCTCTTCGGCCAGCAGCTTCATTGCGATACAGTAATCCGGGAAATCGTTGATAAATGTCCCATCTTCATAATGAAGTCTCGCCATTGGCGTGATGAAAATCGGGGTGGCCCCTCGAAGGCGCGCGTTGTCGATATACATTTTCAAGTAGTGTTTATAAGTAGTATAAGGCTCTGTATACCGTTCCGGCTTGCTTGTGGTAGAATCGTTATGTCCCATTTGCACAAACAGGTAATCACCTGGCCCGATTTCCTCGAGAATCGCTTCGAGACGTCCTTCTTCCACAAAGGTCTTCGAACTTCTTCCCCCTATTCCCCGGTTATGGAAACGGACTTCCGAATTGAAATACTCTGCGATAAATTGCCCCCATCCTGCTTGTGGAGCCCAATCGGCCGTATACTCCTGAACTGTGGAATCCTCGGCAAGATAAATATTTATGGTTTCTTCTCTGACATCCAGCCAACCTCCCAACTCTTATTGATTGTTCTTACTTAATAAGGTAACCTAAATGCTGCTTAACTTCATTAAGACAATTTTGCTTTATGTGTTTTATGGAGGGTATCCCACCGGATATATTTCCCGCCGATGGGTAATGGAAATGGGACCGGATCATCAACCGTACCCTTACCTTCACCAATTTCCGTATAACCCGCTCTTCCAATACACGGCACCCATACCGATCGCAACACCTATTCCACTTTATATCCGAGCAGAATGGCGTTATTAAGTTGGCGACCGGAAATCGGCGGATGCGACACGGCTTATATCTTCGGCCATCTGACGAATCACTATGTAATCGTTTTCGCTGTAAGAAAAATGAACGTTCAGCTCAGGCACTCCAAATTCATCCGTTTTCTTGGGGTCAAGACTAACGCGGTTGTAAAACCTGGACTCAACGAGGCCCCTTCGGGCATAAAGTCGGAGTAATTTCTTTTTTTCAGCTCATGAATCAGTTTCCTTACTTCCCCATCCCCATCCCCCGCCGGAACGACTATTAATTAAAGCGTCCTTAATTTGTACCCATGCAAGATAAGGCTCTACTTCTGGAAAAGCATCTGTCATAGGAAGCACCATCGATTGGACAAAATTGGCCGGGTCAAGAGCAAAGCGTAAATGGGGAGAATTGATCGTCTGAAGAATATCGCGTAGCCGCTCCCCGTTATTTCCATAGAGATCCTTCTCATTTTCAAGCATGAGTATGATCCCTTCCCGTTCGGCGGTCCGGGTCAGCTGTTCGATTCTTTTGATAACTTCATCGCGGTACTTCCCTATGTTCTCTCCCTTGGGAATATAAAAAGAAAAAATTCGAATAAAGGGAGTATCGAAAAATTTGGTAAGTTCAATAGCCCTCATAAATCCCTTCAAATGAACTGTAAAATCTTCTGTTATGTAGCTTTTTCCAATCGGCGAACTGATACTGTGAATATGAAAACCGCGCTGCTCTATTCGTTTTTTAACCTAGATTTCGCAGTTGAACCTCAATAAAATTGTCAATAGAAGTTGAAAAGGTGCGCCAGATCAAGGAAAATGGAAGTTATCGAGACCACCATAGACCCTTGAGAGGAGCACCCATAAGGTGAATATTAAACGAAATGTATCCACAAGTAAAGAGATGAATGTAGAGTTTTCGCTTCCCAATGCCACAACATTTGGCGGGGCACTCCCCGTGTTAACCTATATGAAAAAATTGAAGATTGAGAATCACTTTGCCGATGCGCTTACGTTTTCAAAGGGACCCACGGCTACGTATACGTTGCCTCAAATATGCCTGACCCAAGTTGCAGGAAGACTGCTTGGAAAGGAACGCATTTGTCACTTCGAAGAGATGGAGAAGGATACGTTTTTGGCTAGAGAACTAGGTCTTGCGGGCGGCAAATTACCCGACACGACGATCTTATACAGAGACTTGGATCGTTTCGACTCTGATGAAAAAATTCAGATGCTTAAGCTTGTCAATGATCAGGTGAACTTGCGACAACTGAAGAATCAAAAGACGGTTATTCTGGATTTCGATTCTTCCGTAGAGACGCTCTATGGTCACCAAGAAAAAGCCGCTGTAGGTTACAATCCAAGAGATCATGGGAAAGCAAGTTTGCACCCGCTGCTCTGCTTCGACGGTGTCAGCCATAACGCCTTGAACTTTGAATTACGTGCCGGTAATGCCTACACGTCAGATGGCACACCCGAAATGCTGGAAGATACTTTGAACCGTCTGCCTGACAACATCGAAACCCTTTATTGCCGTGGAGACAAGGGATTTGGCAGCGAGGAGATGTATGCGGCATCTGAAGGGAAGATGATCGGCTATGTCATCAAGATGAAACGTAGCAATCCCTTGTTCAAACTGGCGCTCAGCAGACCATGGTGCCGATTTTATGAGGGAACTCACATTATCGAATACACGGAGTTTGAGTACCAAGCGAACGGTTGGAGCATTCCCCGCCGCATTCATCATTGCTGTTCGTACCAAAGAAGTCGTGGACGAGGATCAAATGGCCCTTTTTCCAGAGTATGGCTGGGAATACGAATGGATCGTCACCAACCTTCTCTGGGAGGGAGAAGATATATGGCGTTTCTACAACCATCATTGCGGGATGGAAAACTACATCAAGGAAGCGAAGAACGGCTTTGCCTTAGACGCCATCACCAATGACGGTTTTTACCCAAATGCTGCTGATGCCATGTTGAAACTCATTGCTTACAACGTATACCAAGGATTTAAAAGCGAGGTTGCGCCAGACGCAGCAAAGTGTTACACAGTCTCTCGCATGAGAAGGGTCTTTTGGATCATACCAGCGATACTTGTTTCGCATGCAAGACAATGGACGCTTAAGCTGTGGGATGGCTTTGCAAAGAATGCGTTGTGGATAACCATGCTACAACGATCCCGTCACATCACCTGACGACAAACGACAACTGGAAACGAAGTTGTAACCCCTTGCTGGGAGGGGAAGCTATACCCTTTATAGGTTCATAACCCAAATTCATAATCCAAATTTGCATGCTTTTGGCATTTTCCTTGTGGATAATGTTATGCACATCCTAAGTTATTCACAGTGCGAAATCTA
>NZ_AUGY01000058.1 GCF_000422905.1 Paenibacillus alginolyticus DSM 5050 = NBRC 15375 | reverse complement strand
CAGCGATAGATATCGTTCTTATCAAGCTTTGGCCAAAAATGGCTTCCACCATGAAGCCAAAAAGTACGACCTGAAAGAAAATCCAGATCATCTAAAGTGGCTTCATACGATCATCTCTAATGCGAAAGCTTTTATTGGTGGTACCTACCACGGCTTAGATCCTAAGCACCTACAAGCATATCTCGATGAGTTTTGCTATCGATTCAACCGCCGTGAGGTCAAAAGCGAGTTATTCAATAGGTTAGTTCATTGTTGCCTATCGTCTACGACGATTACCTATCCTGAGCTAGTTGGATAATCAAAATAAATAATTATCTCCGGAGTCCGGATACACATGCCCTGACTCGCGCTGGATCAGATCCCCGAGCACATCGTTCGGAACACGTCCGCAAATAGCCCCTTTCCATATTCCGTTTACCATGATAGGAGCAATAAAAGCAAGTGTCATAGCATCGTGAAAAGGCGAAGTGCTTGGACCTAGCTGTAATGTAAGGGGATCGGAATAAGGTCCGAATAAGCATTTCTTGCCTTTGCGTGCTTCCTCTAGCCCTTTTGTAAGATCACTTCCTGAATCATAAGATTTCCCAATATGAGTGGGGGACGTGGAATATATCACTGCTGCCTTTTCATTCACTATGAAAATCTCAGAGAAATCAGAACCGCTTTTTAATGCTGCTGCCAGCAACCGCTGAACCATCGAGTCATCCTGCCTCGTTGGTCCAGGTTTAGAATCAGAGAGCTGCTCAAGCAAGCGATCCAAATTGGACCAATAGGCTTCCACCCAGCCTCGTAAAATTTCAGTTCTCGTATGCGCAATCCCTTCGAAGATATGTTCCACATCCTCCTTGAGGTGACGATTCAGACGATACGACCACCACAAAGATAGACCCTTTCGAAATCCCAGCCAATCAAACATACCCCAACCCCCTATATTCACAATTCATGTGTGACTTTACTGTTACTTTATATAACATTTACTTATTCGACATTCTATAGCTGATTCCGACGTAAAGCAAGATAAAAACAGAAAATTCTCGAAACTTTCAACCAATTGAACTATTTGCGCATTTCTTGTCAGTTAATTTATATGTCATGTATATTGACATAATTTTCTGATAAATTTACAATATAAGAAAAATCATTATTATTAAATTAATTAACGTTATATTTTCTTACACAAAATTAAGAGCTTAGATCAGAAAGGAGGCCATGAAGGCGGGGAATTTGAGCAAGCGCCAGACGGCCACCATGAAACGCATGATGGAAGAAGGAATTACGTTTACACTCTACAGCCCTGATCAAGCGGAAGCATTGGAACGAACCATCCCTTTCGATCCGATCCCACGAATCATTCCACGGGATGAATGGCTCAAGCTAGAACGAGGGCTTCAGCAGCGCGTTAAGGCGCTTAATCTATTTCTCAAGGATATTTATCATGACCAATGCATCTTAAAGGAAGGGATTATCCCTAGAAAAATGGTTCTTTCCAACTGCTATTTCCGACCTGAAATGATGCGACTATCCATCCCGAATGATGTGTACGTAACGGTATCAGGTATTAATTTAATTCGAGATGAGCATGGCGAATACTTCGTTTTGGAGGATAATCTACGGTCACCTTCAGGCTTCTCCTATTTGTACAAAAGCCGTTCCATCATGACGCATTTATTCCCTGAGCTTGTTTTTAGCCATTCGATCCAAGATATTGAGCATAGTTTAAATGTATTTTTATCCGCGTTACGCAGGCTAAGCCCCTCGGGCAAATCCGATCCTGTCATTGGCTTACTGACCCCAGGCTGCTACAATTCGGCCTACTTCGAACATACGTTCCTTGCGCAGCAAATGGGCATACAGCTTGTTGAAGGACATGATCTCGTCGTCATTGATCATAAAGTATATATTCGCGGGATCAAGGGACTCCGCCAAATCGATGTCTTATATCGAAGAATCGACGACGATTTCTTGGATCCGCTCGCTTTTGATCCGAACTCGATGCTAGGTGTTGCTGGGATCATGAATGCCTATCGCGCCGGTAATATTAACATCGTGAATGCCCCTGGGACCGGCGTGGCTGACGACAAAGCCATCTACGCCTATGTTCCAGACATGATTCGATACTATCTGAACGAAGAACCAATCCTGAATAATGTGCCTACTTATATCCTTTCTAGACCGGAAGAACGTGATCACGTATTGCAGCATTTAGATAAAATGGTCGTCAAAGAGACTTCGCTCTCCGGCGGTTACGGTATGCTCATTGGGCCTTCGGCTTCTGAGAGTGAGTTGGCTGATTTTCGGCTTAAAATTATAGCGAATCCCGATCGTTATATCGCTCAACCCACGATCCAGCTTTCCAGAGCTCCTGTCATGATGGATGGTCAAATGACTGCGCGGCATATCGATCTTCGGGCCTTCGTCATCGCTGGCGAGAGCATTCAGGTTATACCTGGCGGACTCACTCGGGTAGCGCTTAAAGAAGGTTCACTTGTGGTGAACTCCTCGCAAGGCGGGGGATGTAAGGACACGTGGGTCACTAATTCGTAGTGAAACAAATATAGATTGGAGGCTAGCGGACATGGTTCTGGATCGGCAGGTATACGGAGAGAACGGAGAATCACGCGAGGCTAATCGACGTGTATTATCATATTCGCGAGGAGAAGGAGAATAGCAGCGATCAATCGTGGAGCCGTTTAATTGATACGATTGGCGATCGTGCCGCATTTACGGAGCAATATGGGAGCTTCACCGAGCAGCATGTCCTCCAGTATATTACACTCGATAAAAATAATTCGAATTCTTTGCTCGCTTGCACCAACCATGCTCGCTCCAACCTTCGTAATATTCGCGAGAAAATGCCCGCAGAGCTGTGGGATATTATGAATGGCTTATATCTGTGGCTAAAAGAAAAAGAAGTCCGAGATATCACAAACGATTCACCTCATTTGTTCTATCGCTTTATTCGCGACACCTTGTCTATGTTTCAAGGAGCAGCCACATTCGTCATGCCGCGTCAAAATGAATGGCACTTCGTGGAAGCAGGAAGATATTTGGAGCGTGCTGAGAACTTGCTGCGCTTACTCCAATCGTTATGCCATGATTACGCTAGGGAAGAGCTCTCTTCTTACCCGCTCATGCTTTCCGTTTTGAAGTCGGTTAGCGGATATGAGTCGTATCGCCGGGAACATGCAGACACGGTTAACCTAAGCAGCATTATTAAATTCCTGATGCTTCACGAAACATTTCCGCGCTCGGTTAGCTTCTCCTTCCAATCCTTGGAGCGTTCCTTGCAGGGCATTCAAATGGAGGACCCCGATTTAAACCTGGCTGTACACCGACTTGCTAAGCTAGCGGGGAAAGTAAAGGCTAATCTTGCTTGCATGGACGAAGAGGATATTTTATCCGGCAAATTGGAAATGACGTTGAGTGAACTTCGGGAATCCTGCAACGTGATGGGTTTAAGGATGTCCAAAGTCTTTTTTCCCTCCCGAGAAGAGGTCATCGCATGAAAAAACTGGAGATTACGCATATCACACGCTATTCCTACACCAATACAGCGCAGGACAGTGTCAATGAAGTCCGTTTGACGCCTCTCACTGACAATCGTCAAGCCTGTTATCACCACGCCATCACCACGGAGCCTGCTTCAGCTTTCTTTACCTACTCGGATTTTTTTCATAATCGCGTACATGCTTTTACCGTCAATAAGCTTCATCGCGAGTTAACGATTAAAATGGTGTCCACTGTCGTGACGAACGACAACGATAACATCCCATCAGTCGTTGCTTCACCCTTACAGGAGAAAGCGATGAGACTTAGCGATGACTTCCAAAATCAGCATGCAGAGTACTTGCTTCCTACCAGTTACACGGGGTTGACCCCTGAACTTAAGGCTTACTCAGATGCCATTTCCGATCAAAATATCCGTTTATACGAATTACTACGTACGATCTACACAACGATTCATCGCGACTTCACTTACGATCCCTCAGCCACTTCTGTACAGACCACCGTCGGAGAAATGCTTCAATTTAAGCGTGGTGTTTGCCAGGACTACTCTCATTTCATGATTGCCATTTGCCGAGATAAAGGGATTCCTGCTAGGTACGTTAGCGGTTATCACTTTGTTGGCGATCTACAAGGAGGCAGCACGGAATTCACCCAAGCCTCCCACGCATGGGTGGAGTGCCTGATCCCAGGAACCGGTTGGTTCGGCTACGACCCTACGAACAATTGTGAGGTCAATTGGCGCTATGTTAAGCTCGGACACGGCCGCGACTACAACGATATCGTTCCCGTCAAAGGCGTCTATCGCGGTGCCGGGCAGCAAAACCTGGAAGTCATTGTTGATGTAAAGCTGATTGAGTAGTTCATTCCACGTGCATTCAGCGTTGCTGCCCCGCTTCACCCTCCTCTTTTTATCCTCTTTTGGCACGGACCATGTATTTAGTGTAGAATGGTGTCGAAGCTACACTAAATTGCTAAGAGGTGTTTTGAATGGCTATAAGTTTCACTTTATCTATCATAAATCGATTAAAAAAAGAAATTACTGAAACTCAACAAAGAAGTAATGACGAACAGAAAAAAAAGGAAAAAGCACTTTCAAAAATAAATCAATTACAAAAGGATATAAAAATAAGTACTTCACCCAGTGATTTAAGCAGCAAGATGTCTCGACTTAGTAAATTAAAAGATGAAATCAATAAAATCGACCTTTTACAAGTTGAATTATCCAAACAGTTGGTTATTAAAAATGCGGCGCTTAAAGAGCAAATTTCCAAAGATCAACTACAGAACTAGATAAAACCTCAGGCTCTGCCTCAGGCCCTTGGTGTAAACACATTCTTTTGTGCATAGGGAAGGATGCGGGGTTCCATGCGCTGTTGAATTCGTGGTACGAGGAGAACAATTATTCAACGTCCCACATTTACTGCGAAAGTGCAGGTATTTTTGTTAAAATCGTTTGAATAGAGGAAAAGCCTGCTATTATGCAGGAATTTTTAGCTTTTCAATCCTAAGATTAAAAAAACCACAAAAGCCTGCACGATTGCAGGAATTTAGGATTAGGAGTGATTCAAAGAAAAAAGCATGTACAATTGCAGGCTTACCACAACCGTAGTCACTCCTTCTCGTTAAAGTTCGCTCCAACCATAAACTTACACTTTCTTATCTGTGAACAAAAACTAGATCCTTATGTTGAAAAATAAATATAGAGGGTTTCCACGTGTTTATTGAAATACGTGAAAGCCCTCTATTTGTCGTCCATTTTCATGCATTTCACAGATAATTCACTAAAATATTTGAAGTAAATAAAAGGAATTCAAGTTTATATGTGGAATTGAATATACAACATAATTGATCGAAGTCTAATGAAATAATTAGGAGGCTTTCAGATGAAATCGACAGGAATAGTGAGAAAAGTAGACGAGTTGGGCCGGATTGTTTTACCGATTGAGCTGCGACGAACACTTCATATCGATATCGGCGACGCGATCGAGGTTTATGTCGATCCGGAGCGCATTACACTCAAGAAGTATATGCCAGCCTGTGTATTCTGCGGTAATTTCGAGAATATGACCTATTTCAAAGGCAAGCTGGTCTGCAGCTCCTGCGTAGAAGAAATTGTTGTTTAAATCCTCATTCCGGTTAAAATGGGATACAAAAAGGCGCATAACACTCATCCCGAGGGTTATACGCCTTATATTTTTATTTAGAGCTAAACCAAGAAAGTCCAATGGATATGAGAATGCCTGCTATCGCGATCCAAAATAATTTTGAACGCAGCACACGTCCCAAGCTCTTATCTTGCCGATCCATTACGGCTTTCTTGCGAGAGCCGCTTCCTTGCGTCTCCCCATCCAACTCATCTGTAACTTGTGCGCGCCAATTCACGAATTGAAATCCAATTCCGCTAACAACAATGGAAATCATGAGTAAAATCAAAGAACCCATAAACAGTTTGTCCGATAAGGACTGCATCATGCATCTAACCTCTCTGTCTTCACCTATATTGTTCTTCTATTATACTTCAAAACAGACTTTGAATACATACAAAAGCCCCAATCGAGTGAGAGTCGATGGGGGCTTGTTTATTTGTGCAGCTTAAAGTGTTTTATCGCCTGGCTTCCAGTTCGCTGGACAAAGTCCACCAGCCTGAAGGGCTTGAAGCACGCGCAGCGTCTCATCTACAGAGCGCCCAACATTCATATCCGTGACCACTTGGTAGCGCAGCACGCCTTCTGGATCGATAATGAACAATCCGCGATGCGCAGCGCCGCTTTCGTCATCTAACACGCCATATGCGCGTGCTGTTTCTTTGGAGAAATCACTGACCAATGGGAACCTCACAGGACCGATGCCGTTCTGGTCGCGCGGCGTTTGAGTCCAAGCTCTGTGTGTAAACACACTGTCGACCGATGCCCCTACAATTTCACAATCCAGTTCAAGGAACTGCTCGTAATTGTCGCTGAAAGCTGTAATTTCGGTTGGACACACGAACGTAAAGTCGAATGGCCAGAAGAAGAAAACAAGCCATTTTCCTCTATAATCTTCAAGCGTTATTTTCTCTTCTAAGGTTTCCATATTTTTCGTCGACAGCAAGGAAAATGAAGGTGCTGGAAGCCCTATTTTAGCAAAAGTATGTGCAGGTTGTACGGTTGATTGTGTCATGGTTTGCTCTCCTCTATCTATTTATATGGTATGAAATTAGCTTGCGATTTCAGCCAAAGCTTTTTTGAGTTTGGTAACGTTGAGACCCAGAATTTTGTGTTCGCCAATGACCGTCACAGGCAAAGACATCAAGCCTAAGTCGTGAAGCTCTTGTCCAAATTGATCATTCAGATCAATGTTTCTTTCTTCGTAGGAGACATTTTGTTCCGTTAAATACTTCTTCAACTGTTGGCAATATGGGCAATTTGTACTTGAATAAACAATGACATTAGACATCGGAATTCATCTCCTTGTAGGGTATAAGATTATTTGTATTGCGGGATCAGTTGAGCCCGTTTATTAATAAATTTATCAACCGCCATGGCCGCGATGGCTCCATCAGCGGCGGCAACAACCGCTTGCTTCACCGGTGTGCGTCTAACTTCTCCAGCCCCGAATACGCCTGCAACAGGTGATTGCATCGAGCTATCCAGAATCATAAAACCATCCACGTCCAGCGGAACCTGATCCTGTAGGAAATCTGTGCCTGGCTTACTGCCGGATAGGAAGACAAACACACCATCCACTTGGAGTACTTCCTCAGCACCAGAACTCGTACGTATTCTAAGCCCCTCTACATGCTTGTCTCCAAGCACTTCAAGCGGTTTGGCTTTGTAGAGAAAGTCAGTTCCCGGCAATTCTGGAACATGATGAACGCCTTGCAGTTCAGGTCGTGGAACAATGAAGTATATTTTATCCGTAAATTTACTTAACGCTTGCGCTTCTTCTAAGGCTTCCTCTGAATCGCCAATGACAGCGACCGTTTTGCCATCGAAAAAGGCTCCATCACACGTTGCACATGTGCTAACGCCGCGCCCTAACAAGCTTTCTTCCCCCGGCAGCATACGGTTGCGTCCTTTGGACCCCGTCGCGATAACGATCGACTTGCTTTCATAGATCCCGTCAGCCGTAAATACATACTTTGTATCGCCTTCCACATCTACAGCTGTAATCGTTGTTTGGATGAACTCCGCCCCAAAGCCCTTCGCTTGCTCCCGCATCGTATCGAGCAAATCTTTACCTGATAACTCCCCAATGACCCCCGGGTAATTCGCAATTTTGTGAGTGATGGCCAGAGCTCCTGTGTTCGGTGCCTTGTCAATAACGAGTGTCTTCAGATTTCCTCTTGCTGTATAGATAGCAGCCGAGGCTCCTGCTGGTCCAGCCCCAATAATAATGACATCATACATCGCTGTGCACTCCTTTTAGCCCATAAAGACGGTTTGTCCAATGAGAACTCATATCAGATAATAATTATTATAAATAAAAAATAATAAAAGTCAATCCTTTTTAATAATTATTATAAATAAGAAAAGAACCCTCATGTCATCCATAAGGGCTCTCACTATTTTCTATTGGAAAGCATAGACTTCTTCTAATTCTAGAGCTGCTTCTTTAATATCATACCCAGCTTGTCTAATTGCACGGATTCGTTCATCAACCGGAACAGGATCGCTGCGCAATGCCCTCATTAACCACTGCACCCATACGGCAATGTCTTGTTTCAAACACACGAATGCGAAAAAACCTGCCCTCAGATTCACCTCTGCCGGCAAAGCATCGGATACCACACAGGGAACACCCGCGGCTTGCGCTTCTATCAATACCATAGGTAAACCATCTTTGAATGAAGGAAGGACCATGCAATCAAATTCCTGAAGAAGCTCATGAATATCGTCTCGAAGTCCTAATAGATGAACGCGGTTTTGGATCCCTTTTTGCTCGATCAGCGCTATAATCTGAGGTCGCAACGCACCATCCCCCACCAAAATAAGCCTCGCATTTGGCACACGGTACAGCAGCTCTTCAAAAATCTCAATCAGAAATGTATGATTTTTTGCTGAGCTAAACCGTCCAATATGGCCAATAATTGGTTCCTCTAATGAAATATGCAATTCCTCCCGGAGCGTCATGGGATTGTACATTCTACTTGTAAATCGACCGACATCTATCCCATTACGCACCATTCTGCCGCGTTTATCGTTAGACCATTGATACCCAAATAATGCCTGACTTACCGTGATCGAGCTGCTTACCCATCTGGTGGCAAATTGCCGTATCATGTTCCTTTTTAGCCATCGAGATATCTTAGTTATTAAGGAAGAGTATGTATAATCACTGATGCTGTGACAATGTACAATACGAATATCAATGCCAAACAGCCTTGATGCTAACAAAGTTAAGACACTAGCCTCAAAGTTATGGCTATGTAGAGCATGGAAAGGACCGTGATGCTGAATCGTCGACTTTAACTCATACAGGTAACCCATCCAGCCTGCTCTAGGATTCTGCAGGATGAAAATCCTCCCGCCTAATGCTCGTATTTCTTCCTCATAATCACAAGGATTATAGGAGTGGACAACGAAATCGAATTGAATCTTAGATCGATCCATGTGCCGATACACATTCATAATAAAGCTTTGCGCTTCTCCACGATTCATATCACTAATATGATGTAATATCCGAACGGGTTGATTGCTCAACACACTTTCCCCCCTAGATTTGCACAAGTGAATTCCTCATAAGCAAAAGCCAAGATGGTTTAATCATCGTACCGATGAAGGCTGAGTAAACGAGAAGGAAATTAATGTAAACGCTGTATAAATTGAATTGTAGCATGAAAACGACACAATGCCTATAGGAATATAAAGATTTGATAAAGTTTTATAGTACTCAACACCCATTTTTAGTAAAAAATAGCAAAATACAGAGGAACTCTCTGGACAGAAAGTTTCTCTGTTTTGTTTAAGTGTGCAAGTAAATTTTTTTAAATACCTGGATAACCTGGGGAATATGGTGGGTATGGATAAGTCTGGTATGGATATGGACATTGACATGGATAATCCTGGTATGGATATGGACATGGACATGTTGGATATGGATATGGATAGTAAGGCTGTGTCGCATATAAATAAGGGGCTACAACAATTGGCAGCAGATTGTTCACTCCACCATGTCCAAAGTGATGAAACCCGCCATGCTCTGGGAAGCCATGATGACCAGGACCTCCGAATCCTGGCCCACCATGACCAGGACCACCATGTCCGGGGCCACCATGTCCGGGGCCACCATGTCCTGGACCGCCTCCGTGCCCACCTACTGGTGGACGAAATTCTTGCTCTTCTGGTTTCGTCATCTTCTAAATCACTCACATTCCTGTATAGTTAATTGCCTATTATACAGTATGTGTGTGATTGCCTAGTTGGTGACCGCTTCCCCTGAAATTGGGCTTATTTTCATTTGCTTTGTAACAAGCTTATTACTTCCGGTCTTTCCAGATATCGCAAAGACCGAAGAAAAAAACAACAATTGTCGTGATCACTATAAATCGAATATCCCATGCGTTGGGAAAATCATTCACCTTCGTACCCGAAGCACGGAGAGCAAGAACAAATAAGAGCAGCACTAAATCAAAAAACATACAGTAGGCCATACGAGCTGAAAGCTTATGAAGCGGTAATTTATCCAACATTTTGCCGAATCCAAAGACGTCTGACCATCTTCCAGGTTGGTTGGATTTTTTCTGGGGGGAATTGTCCTCTTGTCGATCAGAGATCGGCTTTTGCTCGTTTCGCATCTTTCTTGCCAGCACCTTGCATCGATTCATGGACATCCAGCCACATCAGAATGGCTCCGCCGAAGCTAAACCCCACTATACATATTCCCCCCAAAGGGGATAATAACCCCACCTCCCAAGTCATCACGAAAGCTAGTAAACTCACTAAAAGTAAAAGAAATGAACCAGTCTTTTTCATTGAGTTGCCTATCATACTCTCTTGCACCTCCCTTATCGTAAGATCTTATAGTATATGAGAGATTACTAGATTCGGTGATATATAGTAGACGGTGTAATTTACACAAAGAAAAAGACCTGAGGGATCGTCATCGCCTCAAGTCCTTTTAACTTCCACTATGAAGTTTTACCTATTCAGCAAGCTCCCTACATAACGCAGCAGCTCATTCGCACATACAGGACAATAGCCGTGCTCATCAATCAATTGCTTTGTCACATCATTAATTTTCTTCAACTGCTTCTCATCCGGCGTCTTCGTGGAGGTCGTTATTTTCACGATATCTTTCAAATCAGCGAAGAGTTTCTTCTCAATCGCTTCACGCAGCCGTTCGTGACTGCTGTAATCAAATTTCCGGCCTTTACGGGAATAGGATGAAATGCGGATCAGGATCTCTTCTCGGAATGCTTTCTTCGCATTTTCAGAAATGCCGATTTGCTCTTCAATCGAGCGCATCAGCCGCTCATCTGGATCCATTTCCTCACCGGTCAGCGGATCCTTAATTTTCCCCCAATTACAGTAAGCTTCAATATTATCGAGATAGTTATCGAAAATAGTTTTGGCTGACTCTTCGAAGGAGTAGACGAACGCTTTCTGCACTTCTTTCTTAGCAATATCATCGTATTCCTTGCGCGCCACGGAAATGAAATTGAGGAACCGTTCACGCTCATCCTTCGTAATCGACGGATGCTGATCCAAACCATCCTTCAGGGCCCGCAGGACATCTAGCGCGTTAATGCACTGAAGATCTTGGCGAATCAATGCACTTGAAATTCGGTTAATAACATAACGCGGATCGATGCCGCTCATACCTTCTTCTTGGTATTCGTTTTGCATTTCTTTGAGATCTGCTTCTTTGTAACCTTCCACAACTTCACCATCATACATGCGCATTTTCTTGACTAAATCCATCCCTTGCTTCTTCGTTTCTTTCAAGCGGGTAAGAATGGAGAAAATCGCAGCAACTCGGAGCGCATGCGGAGCAATATGAATATGGGACATATCACTCTGCCCGATGAGCTTATAGTAAATTTTTTCTTCATCTGAAACCCGCAGGTTATACGGAATTGGCATCACAATCATCCGCGATTGCAGAGCCTCATTTTTCTTGTTCGCAATGAATGATTTATACTCGGTTTCATTCGTATGCGCAATGATCAGCTCATCGGCACTTATGAGGGCGAACCGTCCTGCCTTAAAGTTCCCCTCTTGTGTGAGAGACAGTAAGTTCCAGAGGAATTTCTCGTCGCATTTCAGCATTTCCTGGAATTCCATGATACCCCGATTTGCCTTATTCAGCTCCCCGTCGAACCGATAGGCACGCGGATCGGATTCGGAACCAAACTCCGTGATGGTAGAGAAATCGATACTACCCGTCAAGTCGGCAATATCCTGTGATTTCGGATCGGATGGACTGAACGTACCGATACCTACACGCGATTCTTCTGAAACGAATACACGCTCAACATGAACATCTTCAATACAGCCGTTGTACTCGGTCTTTAAACGCATCTGGCAGGAAGGACATAAGCTGCCTTCAATCTTTACCCCCAGTTCTCGCTCGATCTCAGGACGCAGTTCCATAGGGATCAAATGGAGTGGCTCCTCGTGCATCGGACAACCTTTAATTGCATAGACAGCCCCTAAGTCAGTTCTAGCAAATTGCTCCAGCCCTCTTTTCAGCATGGTCACAATGGTTGATTTACCACCGCTTACAGGACCCATCAGCAGTAATATCCGCTTACGAACATCCAATCGACGGGCAGCGGAATGGAAATATTCTTCCACCAGCTTCTCAATGGCTCGATCCAGGCCGAAAATCTCTTTGTTGAAGAATTTGTAGGATTTGTGCCCGACTTGGTCATTGATTCCTTGCGAAGCAATCATATCATAGACCCTTGAATGCGCTGTTCTCGCGAGTCCAGGATTTTTGCGAAGCAATTCTATGTACTCCGCGAACGTACCGGTCCAGCTCAATGAATCCTTCTCCGTACGATGCTCCGAAATTCTTTTGAATATGTCCATGGGTACCTCCTTTCACTGCTGCCTTTCTTAACTAGGTCAGCTCGTGATGGTGAATTGTGTACTACAATCCTATGCACTCATGGAAGATAACTTGCCCGAAATTTTTTAACTCTAATTGGATTTCTCACATTACAATTTTGGTTAACGTTATGGATTAGCAGTCACGAATAAGCTGCTCGTCCTGCTGAATCGCGGATGATTATTTACTAAAAAGTTCATACATTTTTCCCGCTTCAACGCTAAACTCTACAACCGACTGATCCCCGCCCAAGGCGATATCTTCTCCCTTGCAGCGGACCAGAACCGCGTAGCGTGTACGGACTCTGCATAAGCCATCCTTCGCCGCGCTTATGATGGCTTCCGATAGTTTCCCATCGGTCCATTTCATGTCGACGACGTAACCTCCGCGCCCCCTCAAGCCGATCGCTTCTCCCTCAGACCACACAGGCGGCAGCGCAGGAAGTAAGCTCAGCTCATCAGCATGGGATTGCAGCAGCATCTCGACAATACCAGCCGCAGCACCGAAATTCCCGTCAATTTGAAAAGGAGGATGCGCATCGAAGAGATTGGGATACGTTGATTTGCGCAGCATGTGGCTCAAATGCTCATACGATTGTTCGCCATCTTCCAGTCTTGCAAACATATTGACGATCCACGCACTACTCCAACCCGTATGCCCTCCTCCATTTTCCAATCTGCGCTGCAGTGTAGCTGCAGCTGCTTTGGCTAATTCCGGTGTGCGATGAGGAGTGATCTGGGTTCCCGGATGCAGCGCAAACAACTGTGAAATATGCCGATGACCTGGATCATCCTCCTCATTGTCCTTCAACCACTCCATGATCTGTCCGTGTTTGCCAATTTGCGGCTCAGGCAGACGCTCCAGCAGCGAGGAAAGCCGTTCACGGAGCTCACTATCCATCTGCAGCAGGAGGCTGCTCTGTTTACAGGCCTCGAACAACTCTCGGATGATCTGCGTATCCATAGAAGGTCCCATGGTGAGTGCCCCTCTGGTTCCATCTGCCAATACATATAGGTTTTCTGGAGACACAGAAGGTCCAGTCACAAGCTGTCCATCTGGCGATTCCACCAAATAATCAAGGAAAAATGCGGCAGCGTCCTTCAATATCGGGTAAGCTCTATCCCGTAAAAAATCCGTATCTTCGGTAAACACAAAATGCTCCCAGACATGCAGGCTTAGCCACGCAGCTCCCATCGGCCATATCACACATGTCGGAAATAAACCTTCTGGCCGTGTCTCCCCCCATATGTTCGTGTTGTGATGAGCGACAAAGCCCGAGCAGCCATACAGCTCCCGCGCAGTTTGCCGACCGCTGACCTGCATCCGTTCGATATGGTCGAACAACGGTTCATGGCATTCCGATAATCCGCAAACCTCAGCCGGCCAATAATTCATTTGTGTATTGATATTAATCGTATATTTGGACTCCCACGGAGGTGTAAAGCTGTCATTCCAAATGCCTTGAAGATTCGCGGGCAGACATCCCGGCCGGGAGCTGGCGATCAACAAATAACGGCCATAATGGAAGTAAAGCTCGGCCAAGCCGCTATCCATACGCGATTGCCCCTCTTGTATAAGCTTCAAACGCTCATCCGTCGGCAAATCATTGAATGGATCGTTTACCGTCAAACGCAAACGCACCCGATTATACAATTCCTGATAATCTTCGATATGCCGGCGTTCAATCTCATCAGCATGGAACCGATCGGCGCCTTCAATTTGAAGCTGGCATGCTGTTAATGGATCAGACTCTCGAAATGTGCTGGCTGCAGCAAGTATTAATGTCACAGAGCTAGCCCCTTCCACAGACAGGAAGTCGCCAATCACGGACACATGACCATCTTGGGATTTCGCTTTCAACACACAGGCATATTCAACTCCATGCTTCCCGCAATCACCGCTCATCCATATACGATCCGCCGACAAAGCACCCGTTTCCCCCTCAAACGGCCTGCGATTCAGATTCGCAGAGAAATTAAGCTGGCCTGGCTGATCGCACTCCAATTGAATCATGATCACTTGATCAGGGCTGCTGGCGTACATCGTACGACGGTAGGTGACTCCGCCCACCCTATAGGTTGTGCGAGCGATTGCATGCTTCAAATCCAGTTCTCGCCTGTACGCTTCAACCTCACCTTTCTGGTCATGAAAATAAAGCCTCAGGTCTCCCAAAGGCTGATAAGGGTTGTAGTATTTAGGTGTGGAAAAGAGTGCCATTCGCGTTAATCGCGTGGCCTCCGCAACGTTTCCGGCAAAAAGCAGCTCCCGGATTTCGTCTAAATATCGAGAACCATCAGGGTTGAGTCCATCTTTGGGACCTCCGTACCAGATGGAATCTTCATTTAACTGAATTCTTTCCTCTTGCACATGACCGAAAATCATCCCGCCTAGTCGACCGTTGCCGATTGGTAGCGCTTCTACCCACATCTTAGCAGGCTGAAGATACCATAATTTCTCGCGATTGTTCAACTTTATGCCCCCTGTATAGGAATTGGTTTTTCTTCATGTTTAGGCGATGCGGGCATCACCATGATCATTTTAGTTCCCTGATCAGCCACACTTTCAATCCTCAGTCCATAATTCTCCCCATAAACCATTTGAATCCGGCGATGGACGTTCAGCACGCCAATACCGCCTTTTTTACCCGCTTCATCAATTTCAGCATCGGCCAGTCTGTTTGTACTCAACTTCTCTTGGAGCTGCGTAAGCTGTGTCTCCGACATTCCTGAACCATTATCCTCTACGCTGATCCAGAAGATTCCGTCCTCTACTCCTCCGTCGATTCGGATGAAATGATAATCTTCCAATCCCTCCGGAAATGCATGCTGGAACACATTTTCGACAAGAGGCTGGAGAGTCAGCCGAACCATGACATGAAGCAAATATTCGGGCTTAATCGCAACATCAATCTCAAACTCCCGACCAATTCTATGCCTCAGAACGACCAGATAATACAAAACGTGTTTCAACTCGTTCGCAACCGTTATTTCCTCCAGATTGGTTTGGACCGAGTATCGCAGCATGTAAGCCAGTGCCTTAACGATTTCGGATATCTCCTCTGAATCCTGGATCGTGGCATAGCAGATAATCGTCTCCAGTGTGTTGTACATAAAATGAGGATTGATTTGCAGCTGAAGAGATTGAAACTCAGCCTTCTGCCGCTCCATCCGAATTTCTGAATTGCTTAATTCGACTTGAACCACACGATCAACCGCTTCAGATAGTCGATTGACCATCAAGTTATAGCGTACCATGAGTTCGACAATTTCGTCCCTGTGAGTAGGGAGTGGAATGGTGGCCCAATTTCCTTTTTCCGTCTCTCTCATCCCGGATTTAAGTACTTGAATCGGCTTGGTAATCGACTTACCGAATCTGTAAGCAAGTAAGATCGCTAGTACCAGTGTAAATAATCCGACTACCAGCGTTGTTGAACGGATGTTAGCCACCGGCTTACGAAGTTCATGAAGCGGCATCGAGACAACAAGCTGCCAACCCGAGTAATCGGATTTGCGGCTTAGATACATGCGCTGATCCCCCTCACTGGTATCAATAAAGGATCTATTCCCAGCCTGTTGAAGCTTTTGCACAAATTCATTGGGAACATCTGATCCGACTTTACTTCCATCAGGGTGATACACATAGCGCCCCTTATCATCAATGATAAACAGGTACCCGTATTTACCTAAATCAATCCCTTTCCATAGGGCAGACAAATCAGCGGATCTCATCTCAATGGCGAGCAAACCATTCAATTCAGGCGAGGTGAAGCCTCTTATACGGCGGACTAGCGTAAGCATTTGGTTCTCTTGACCTTCAATAATGGTGTGGTTCAAAATACTCAATTTTCCGTCAGCCGTTGTATTGGCGAGAAAATATTCACGCTGTTTCCGTTTATCGTCCGCATTGAAGGATTGCTCGTTCACCCCATTATAGTAATAGACCGCATTCAGCTTATCACTAAGCAAGTAAACAGAAGCTAGTTTAGGGTTGCGAATAAATAACGGATCGACACTCGTTTCGAGAATCATTTTCCGATAGGTATAAAAGTCATATTCCTCCCGATTAGCCTTCAGGTCAATAAACTCCATCACCTGTCTGTTCGTCAAAATAGAGACAATGGAGCGCTCATAGTCTTTCAAATACAGATCCGTATGATGAACCGCGTTTCCGACGATTTGATTCATTTGGTTCTCAACCATTTCCGCTAACTCATCGGAAGAGGTCATATAAGAGAAAATACCGACACTGCTAAGTGAAAGAATGATGACAATCAGAAAATAGACGAATAGCTTTTTAGTTAAACCTCTAATTTTCATTTGATACCGAGCCCTGCGCGATATTCAGAAGGCGAAACGCCAACAATTTTTTTGAAGGTTTTAGTAAAATGAGGGTAATCGTCATACCCGACACCTGCGGCTACATCCACGATTCGAACATAAGGGATAGCCAGCATTTCCTTCGCTTTCGTCATCCTTTTTTTGATCCGGTACTGAACAAAGGTCTCATGGGTTACTTTTTTAAAAAGCGAACTGAAATAGGTAGGTGTCAAACCGACCATCGCAGCGACTTGATCCAGCGAAATGTCTTCTGACAAACGGCTGTCGATAAAGCATTTGGCCTCTTCCATGGGATCTTTGAAGCTCCCGCTTCGAACATCTTGAAGTCCTTTCGCCATGTGAATCAAACCCTTCTCGAACGCTTCGAGGGCTTCCTTCACACTATCCGCTTGCAAGTGAGCTTGTACGGAGGAAGGGGAGTAACTGCGGGCTTGAAAGCGTTTGACAAGAAGCGCATTGCAATCATCCAACAGCTCCTTGAGCTGGGCCAACGATAAATTGGCAGATAGGCAGTATTCCTGCCAGCGGCTGATTAAGCTGCATAGTTCCTCCATTTGCAAAGCCCAAATTTGCTGTTCCATTTGATCGATCCACTCGATATAACGGGAAGGCGGCATATAGCTGCGTGATGGCTTTTTGATCAATTGATCCAGCATGCCATGCACATCCGATTTGGTAACCGGTTTCAGCATATAGTGACGAACACCATAATTCATGCTTTTTTGGGCATATTCAAAGTCACTATAACCGGATATCACAACGGTTTTAATTTGCGGAAATTCCTCATGAATGATTCTGCAGAGCTCCAATCCGTCCATTTTGGGCATGCGAACATCCGTCAACACAAGATCAGGTTCACAGGCGCGAATCCGCTCCAATACAGCCACGCCATTCTCTGCCGTCTGTATTTTTGAGAAAGCAGGTGCGTACATTTCCGCCATCTTGACCATTCCTCTTCGAATGACAGGTTCATCGTCTACAATCAGTACATGCATGTCCAGCCCTCCCTCATGTTTCTCGGAATCGCTATACAATGATGATAACTCACGGAAATTGGTTCTACAACGGAAGGAATCCCTTGTGTGCGAAACGCCATGTGACTGAGCTAAAGGATGTAGGCTCCCCGTCAGTCCCTATGAGTTCCCCGGAGTAGACACCAGCTGCATTTTGCGTGACTGCTGCCTTCCACCAGCCGAACTTGCCTTGTTCATAATCAAACGATTCCCCGTCATCGTCGTATAGATTGCCTTCACCCATTCCATCACCGAAATGAACCAATTCAAGCGGAACACGCGTGCCTAAAGGAGGGACATGCGCCAGCGCAGGCATCATCGGAATGACGGACCCGTTTCTAACAAATACAGGAATTCGCTCCAAGCCTGATTGAACGCGAATAATACATCCGCCGGTGTAGCGTTCCCCTGTCTCTAACCCATACCAGATGCCGGATGGCAGCAGGACCTCCCGCTCGGACTCGCCTTCAACTAGCGGAGCTACTAACAATGCATCGCCAAACATGTATTGGTCATCCCATTCTCTTACTTTTTTCTTGCCGTAAGCGGCATCTGTCGTATTCAAGGTTTGCTCAGCTGCTTCGGCATACAGCGCCTCGGCTTCCGCGATTTCTGATGCGGACATAACGAAAGGCATTGCCCGAAAAGGAGGAATACCTTGCTCTCGGTAGGTGGCGAAAGCCGTATATAAATAAGGCAGCAATCCCATCCGCAGCTTGATATAATGACGGACTGTTCCTTCCACCTCTGGGAAAGACCATGGCTTCGTTCCATCTCCCCATGCATTCAGCATGGCGAGTGGCGAGAAGCATACCGTCTGCATCCGCCGTACCCAATCTTCAGCATTTCGGGCTCTGCGAACCTCCGGTGTCCACAGCAAGCCGCTGAAGGAGGAGCTGCATAGACCGCGAATAAATTGTTTATGATCATAGAGATCCGAATATAGGACATAAGGCATCGTAGAGGCTGCGGCATTCGAAGCTCTAACAAGCCCGTACGTTCTACGATTTTTGCTGCGGAACAGCTCAGCCGTCATTTTTTGGAACATCAATCCGTACATTTGTCTCATCTGCTCGCCGTCCAGACCGGATGGAAACTGAGCATGTCCCGGAAACATCCATGAATTGTTGGTCAAGTCACTGCCGTCACATTCATCCAGCTTATAGCCGGAGACTCCGATATTGACATGCTGCTCTTCATGCTGCTTCTTATAAAGCTCCACTGCTGCTGGCAGCGAATAATCCGGCGCAAGCCCGCCCCATACCGAATGACTCCCCGAAAGCGGCTTCAGTTCCTCGTAAAGCTCACTCTTGGGCGATACGAAGGGATGCTCCCACAGGTTCACTCGAAAACCGCTTTGGTCCAAAGCTTTTACGAATTTTTCGGGCTCAGGGAATCGGCTCTTTTCCCATTCATAACTGACAGGGTAGCTTTGGCTGTGCCAACCGGGCTCGAGTCCGATCACATCACAGGGAATATCGTGTCGGCGGAACTGCTCCGCTTCTTCAAGCACTTGCTGATCCGTATACAGCGTCGGAACACGGTGCCAGAAGCCAAGTCCCCACTTCGGAGGCAGTATGCCGCCACCGCAAAATAAATTATATCTAGCGACCGCATCCGAAAGGGTTGGTCCGCCAAATACATACACATCTGCACCTTCAACAGGAAGCCGGATCTCCACCCGCGATGCAACTAGTGTTGCTTTCCATTCCTTATCGGTGTTGCGATCACGAATATCCTCGCTTTGCGTTTCCTCCTGCCTCATCGTTGACCCGCAATACATTGTCACAATCCGTGAGGTATCTACCAAAACGCCGTACCCGAGATCGCTTACGTAAAAAGGCACGGGAGCGTGCGTCTCGCCCGTATCCTGCTTGGGATCGCTATTCACACGCAAGTATCGGTTTCTTCCCCGTTGATTCATTCTTAATAATTGCAAGCCAGTACCATACAGCTTTTCTGTACGATCAAGCGGAATAGATAGAATAAGACAGCCACTTGCTTCCTCAAGCTGAACACTTTCCCAGGCAAAAGGCGGCTGTACCTGCGGCATATGCTGCAGAGCCTCGGCTTTCGGCGAAACGCCCATCAAGGATAGCGGAGTAATTCCTTGCGGTTCTCCGATCGTAAGGCGCCATACGCCAGGCGCTGATGGTCGCCAGTTCGTTATTTGCATGCTAATTCCCCCATTCATCTATAGAGTTGGAACCTTAATGGCCTTCGTCTGACCGGATTCGCTTGCCAGCTTCGTGTAATGAACAAGCGCTTGGGTTTTCAAATAGTCCCTGCCGCTTGTTTCCGCTTCCCGGCCCTCCTGAAGCGATGACAAAAACTCAGCCAGTGTATCCGTTTGATCCACTCCGCTAATATCATCGACGAGCAAGACTTCTCCGTCCCGAATTAAGCGGATTTCTTTATCGATGACTTCCATAGCACCTTTGGTTCCTTCAATTCTCCAATTGCCTGTCCACGGTGTTTCTGTCCCTCTTGCAGCGATGGAAGCATTGTAGGCAGCTGTGATCCCATTATCCATTTCAAGGAAGGCATAAGCATTGATAATAGCCCCTTCCTCTTCCCAGGCGCCAATTGGATTGTACAGCTTGGCCTGGACCGATTTTCCTTCTCTTCCGGTAAAATAACGGATCATATCAAAGTGATGTACCCCAATGTCATCCAGGATACTAACGGTATATCTCCGCTGCACATGGTGGTACCTGTAGAACTGTATATCCAAAGTAGAAATGCTGCCAATCGCACCTTCGTCCAAAAGCTGTTTCATTTTACGAATATAAGGCATCCTGCGGTAATTTTCTGCGATCATAAAAGGAATGTTTTCCCGTGCAGCTCGAGCTACGACCTCGATGGATTCCTCATAATCAAAGGAAATCGGTTTTTCACACAAAACAGCCAGCTTACGGTCAAACGCCGCATGGTTCACAGCTGTGTGCATCATCGGCGAGGTCACATTGACGAGAAAATCCGCCTGCTCGTTTTGCAAAGCTTCATCTAATGAGGTGTAAAAGGGGAACGGATCATCCATCATCTTCTCTTTCATGGCCATATCCACCTCAACAACGGCTGCTAATAATCCTTGATCTCTTAGACGTTTATACCAACTGAACCCCGCAGATCCCAAACCAACCAGTATAGCTTTCATATGTAAATTAACCTCCCTAAGGCTTCAATGGAATAACCATATTCCAAGTGTTCTCTGCGTTGCGAAATCCCCCGGGTCCATCGGCAACTGCTGCGAACAGGTGAGTCGGTTTCCCGTCATGAAATAACAGAAATGGCCGTTCAAGATTGCCCATCGTCTGCTCCGTTCCATCATCCCAAAGAACCGTGCGTGAATATGCCTTTGGCGTCTTAGACAATTGCCAATTCAACCCATCTGGAGAAACAGCATGAATGCCTCCATGTCTTTCCCCGCAAAGCGTCCCCTCCATATCCTTGGCTAACAGCTCATACCCTTCCGGCGTCTTCCAAATGAATGGATCCTCAATATGAAATTGATTTGGCGGAAAAATGGGCTCTTCTGTTAATACGCGATAGGGTCCCTGATAGCTATCCGCTGCAGCTGCCCCGATCGTCATTTTCCCATGAACATTACCCTCGTATTGACGAGCTTTGTATACAAGCAGCACGGAACCGTCTTCCTGTAAGCAAGGTGCCGGATTGGAGGTCAAATAGCTGTCGAACCGGTTTGGGCGCACGGGGAGTATCGGTTTCTCGCTTCTTTCCCAAGGTCCGAAAACACTGTTTGCCATAGCGAGACCCACTCGTTTATTAGAACGTGCTACAATGCATCGCGGATCTTCCAACCCGAATCCATCACCGGCGACCACATCAGGCAGCGGGTGCATAGAACCCATATAGTAGAGAAGATACTTATCTCCGAATTTGGTGATATGTGGATTATGTGTGCTGCGCCCGTCCCAATACTGGGCTCCTCTAGCTGGCAGAACGACCTCTTGAAAGAAATATGGTCCTTCCGGAGTATCCGAAACCGCTCTCACAATTTCCGAAGCAACCAGCCAACCAGGATGCATGGGCAGCGATTTGGGCCAACGAGAAGCAAACATATGATAGCGGTCATCCTCTCCCCGAATAACCGAACCGCACCATACCCAATAACCTTCCATTCGAAATCCGCCTTCGCGGGGCGCGGGCAGCATACGTTCTGCGATACTTTGCATTCAGACACTCACCTCTCCATCGTTTTGTTGCCTTCATTATAGGAGATTATTCACTCTAGTAGAACGGACAAACTTAAGATAACATGTGTTTTTTTACGATTTAGCATATGAAAAACATCCCTCCGCTGAATACTTCTGCGTGAGGGATGCCTCTTTTGAAAAACCGTTTATTTCGTATCGATCATAATCGCGCCTTGCTTCTTGTTCCAGCGATCGGTCGCTTCTTTAATAATCTCGTTGCCGCCTTTGGCTTTATACTCTTCGATCACCTTTGGCCAATCGGAGATTGGCTCTTTGCCGTAAATCATTTTGATCATGTGATCGATAATGATTTTCGGGCCTACGTCAGGCTGAGGAGCTGCAAGATCCGGAAATTTGGCGAAGCTGCTCAAATCAGGGTAAAATCCGATACCGGACAACCCTTCCTTCGATAGAACCTCATCGAATGCTTTCAAGGTCGCTTTTCCATCTTCGTTCAGGAGCAATCTTGGTTTATTGTAAGTGGAGTCATGCACCGCCCACATCGTTCCGCTGCGGAACCCTTCTTCATCTGTTTCTTCCTTCGTCGTTGGGAATTTATAAGTAATTTTGCCGCTGCTATCCTTCGTGTAGGTATCTCCTTCAATTCCGAAGGTAAAGAAAGTTTCAGCTTCCGGAGAAACCATCCAATCAAACATTTTAATAATTCCCGCAGCCGTATCTGGTTTCACATTTTTATTAATGAAGAAGGTACGAATGACAGGTGCATAATAGAAATATCCGCCTTTTCCTTCCGGTCCTTTAGGTGAAGGAATAATATCAATTTTTGCTCCTGGAACAGCTTGTTGAGCCTTCGTACGGTAACCTGGTAATCCAGAAGCATTTTGCGACCAGATTCCCGCTTTGCCCGACTCAATACTTTTCGTAAAATCGGTCGAAGTGATGGTTGCGAATTCCTTTGGAATCAAACCTTCGTCATACATTGTTTTGTACGTAGTGAGTGCTTTCTGCACATTTTCTACATCGAAAAATTTCGGGACAACTTGACCATTTACCAGCTCAAATTGATCCTTATAAGGCAAAACATCGTAAGCTCCTAGGATAATGTCCGCATACTTGAAGTTTTCCCTCATTTGATAGGGATTCTCTACACCCATCTTCTTAAATGCCCGCAGCACATTCAGAAATTCATCTACGGTTTTAGGAGGTTGAAGCCCGGCCTTCTCCAGCAAATCCGTACGAATGTACGTGGAACGACGGGATGGATTGCTCAAAAATTCAGGAACGCCATAAATCTTCCCTTCATACGAAACACTATCCCAGGCTGCTTTGGGAACCACTTTTAACAAATTCGGCCCATTTTGCTTCAAAAGCTCGTTGAGCGGCATGAAAACACCGTTCTCTACAGAACCGGACATCGACTTACTGCCAGGACCGCCGATACTGCCAACGACGTCGGGAATATCGTTACTTGCGAACATAACGCCGAATTTGGCATCCTCCACAACCTTGACGTCCACATCCGTATTCGTTAACTCTTCCAGCTTCAATATCCATTTATCCTTATTCAAATCAGGTACCCGGGTATGATATCCCGTACTGACCGTCGTTGGATAGAGCATGGAGAATTTCACTGGTGCTTTCTTCACGTTACTCGATGGCTGTGGTGAACCATTTCCCGCTACCTTTCCATCCGAAGAACATGCGGTTAAAGATGAAGCTGTCAACACGACAGCCAGGGTAAGACTGATTGTTTTTTTCATATAACACCCCTTCTTTCCATTCAAAGTGCAAGCGGTTTCACATCTCTGTATGTATCATAACGAAAAGCTGGCGTTTCCTGTATGTATAAATTTAAGACGCCCTGTCATTTTATACGATTAAAAATAAACGTTTTAGCGCACTCTACGTTTCGCTAAGTATATGGTGACTGGAGTGTTTAGTATAAAGTTGAATGCGAGGGCGCTATTTTGTCTTTTTTGGAAAGTCGATTCGAAATGGACGGTTGAGCGGTTTACGGTTGGGGGGCTTGGCCTTGGGCTTAAGATCGGGCTAGACTTATAACCAAACCCACAAAAAACAAAAAACTGCCCACACACAGAGCAGTTTCATATCAATTTCTATCACTGTTTCTTACCCAGAAAAAGCACGCCTTTTTTATTGTTATAACGGTCCGTCGCTTCTTTAATGATCTCGTTGCCGCCTTTGGTTTTATATTCTTCAATGACTTTCGGCCAGTCGGAAATCGGTTCCTTGCCGTAAATCATTTTAATCATATGATCCATAATAATCTTCGGCGCAGCATCAGAAGCTGGGGAAGCGGCATCGGGGTACTTGGCATCGGCCTCTAGATTAGGAGAAAAGCCAATACCCGATAAGCCTTCTTTGGCTAAAATATTGTCAAAAGCATTCAAAATGTAGGGTCCGTTAGGATCCGTTTGCATTTTCAGACGGTTAACCGTACTTTCATGGGAGGAATGCAGCGTACCACGGTGATCCTGCTCCTCTTGTTCTTCTTTGTTGGTCGGCTCTTTATACTTCACTTTGCCATCAACGACCGTATACGTATCGCCTTCGATACCGAAGGTAAAGAACTTGAATGCTTCCTCTGACGTCATCCAGTCGAAATATTTAACGATTTCTGCGGCCGTTTCGGGCTTCACGTTTCTATTGATATAATGAGCACCAATCACTGGCTGGTACATCAGATAACCGCCTTTGCCATCCGGTCCCTTCGGCGAAGTGATAACATCAATCTTCGCATCTTTCACCGCATTCGGAACGTTCGTCCGAAAGTCATTCAAGCTGACTAAGTTGGAGGACCAGATACCAACATCGCCGGAGCGGATATTTTTCAACCAATCGGTCGAAGTCGTCGTCGCGAACTCTTTGGCCATCAAACCTTCATCAAACATGGTCTTGATCACGTTAAGCGCTTTCGTCATATTGTCCACATCAAAAAACTTCGGCACAACTTGACCATTTACAACCTCGAATTGTTCTTTATAAGGCAGCACATCAAATGCACCCAGAACAGTGTCGGCATATTTCAAATTTTCACGCGCACCGTAGGGATATTTAACGCCCATTGCCTTAAACTTCCGGAGAACGTTCAGGAATTCATCGATTGTTTTAGGTGGCTGTAAGCCTGCCTTTTCAAGCAGATCGGTACGAATAAATGTAGCCCGTCTGGAAGGATTCTCTAACCAGTTGGGGATTCCATAAATCTTCCCATTATAGGAGACGGCGTCCCATGCTTCTTTTGGTACTGTTTTCATTAAATTAGGGGCATTCTGTTTCAGCAAGTCATCCAGTGGCAAGAACATTCCAGCTTCTACGGAACCTGACATCGCTTTGTCTGTTGCTGTGCCCAAGCTGCCAACCACATCTGGAATGTCATTGCTCGCGAACAAAACACCCATCTTGCTTACTTCCGTTACTCTAAGTGTAAGATCGGTATTCGTCAGCTCTTCCAATTTCTTTACCCATTTGTCATTGTTAATGTCAACACGCGTGTGGTATCCAGTGTTCGTCGTGGTCGGATATGAAATAGAAAACTGGGTCGGTGCCTTTTTTGCCGCTGTTGTGACTGATGACGGCGTTGCTTGTGACTGATCGGTTTTTCCCGTTGAACAGCCCGCTAAAGTACCAACAGACAATACAGCGACGAGTGCGACACTTGCAACTTTTTTCAAAAGAACCCCTTCTTTCCAATTGAAAATATTAGGATTTCACTGAACCCACCATCATCCCTTGGATAAAGTGCTTTTGCAGGAACGGATACACACAAAGGATCGGGATCGTAGCCACGACAATGACCGCCATCTTAATCCCTTCCGGTGATAGTAACATCATTAATTCCGATGATACATCGGATTGCCCCATCTGGTCTGTAAATACAATTTCTCTTAGCCGCACTTGAAGCGGAATCCAATTGCGATGATCGATATAAAACACGGCCTCGGCATAACGGTTCCAATGACCCACCGCATACATGATACCCATCGTAGCCATAGCAGGCTTAGAAAGTGGGAGTACAATATTCCACAATATCCGAAACTCGCCACACCCGTCAATTCTTGCCGAATCCAGCAGCTCCGTCGGTAAGTTCAGGAAGAATGAACGCATAACGAATAAATTAAAAGCGCTAATCGCCATAGGAAGCATTAAAGCCCAAAGCGTATTAAGAAGCCCTAACTGTTTCACCAACAAATAATTCGGAATTAACGGTGCGCTGAAAATAAGGGTAAACAGCACCATCACCAGAATGGATTTACGGAACAAATATTCAGGTCTGGATAAAGGATAAGCTAATGTTGTTGTCATAAACAGGTTGATCAAGGTTCCAAAAACCGTAATAATGACACTATTTCGAAACCCAATCCATATCGTCGGATCCTGTAAAATAAGTCTATAGCTGCCCAGTGTGAAGCCAACAGGCCACAACGATACTTTACCTGCATTAATGGCAACGTTATTACTTAATGACTGTGCAATAATGTGAATAAGCGGAAGCACCATGCTGAGTCCGATCATACCTAACAAAATGATATTGAATACATTAAAAATTTTATGGCCTCTTGTCATAATCATAGCGATTCACCTCCGGTCTCCTTCCGTATCAATACAAACCTTCCCCGGTCATCTTTTTACTAAACATATTGCTGATCATGATTAACATAAGACCCACAACCGACTTAAATAACCCGATAGCGGTCGTGTAACTATATTGCCGATCAACAAGACCTGCCCGATACACAAACGTATCGATAATCTCCCCATTTTCATTGTTAAGCGGGTTAAGAAATACAAAGACGCGTTCGAAGCCGAAATCGAGAAAATTCCCAATATGAAGCAGAAATAAAATAACAATCGTAGGTAAAATACTTGGAATTGAGATGGAAAACACTTGACGAATCCGGCTGGCTCCATCAATTTGTGCAGCTTCATACAGATCGGGATTGATGCCAGCAATTGCGGCTAAATAGATGATGGTCCCCCAACCGCTATCCTTCCACACCCCAGAACTGATTAGAATGGTCCGAATATACGTATATTCCCCTAAGAAATAAATAGGTTCTACTCCAAATAAGGACAGCAAATGATTGACGATTCCCGTGGAAGGCGATAAAACTCCTACGACAACTCCGCCGACGATAACCCATGACAGGAAATGCGGCATATAAACCACGGTTTGAACAATTCGCTTATACATCATAACGCGCACTTCATTGATGAGAAGAGCCAAAATGATCGGTATCGGAAAAGCGAAGAACATATCGTAAATACCGATTAATATCGTATTTTTCAATATCTGAAGGAAATCCGTATACGCGAACATGCGTTGGAAATTTTCTAAGCCTACCCATTTGCTTCCTTTAATTCCTTTGAAAATGTTGTAGTTTTGAAACGCAATGACGGAACCGAATAACGGGATATATTTAAAAAGTAAGAAATAAATAATTCCCGGTAATGAGATCACATAAATCGGCCAATGTTTTCGTATAAAAGCCCATTTCTGACTCTGAGATGTGAAATCGTAAACCGTTCGATCGGATGGCTGAATTTTACTGGCCATGTTGTCCTCCCCTTCTTGCATGCTGCATCAATTTGACTTCTTCATCTTACTAGGGTTGTCCGGGGGTAGCGATGGTGAAACTTATAGAGGATTGTGTTTTTTTACGATTGGAAAATCAGAATCAACGAGTGATGCCATAGCGCTTCGCTGCACTTCCGTACAGCCAATTCTCCGCAACAAAAATGGCCGTGTCATGATCGATCCAACCTGCTTCGACCTGCCCCCACAGGAAATCGCTCACAATCCGTTTGACAAGTAAAATCTTGCCGTAGCTCCACTCCATACAGCGGGCATCGGATACGATAAGCGAGCTTTTGATCGCTGGAAGCGCTTCTAACCGGTATTGCATGCTGTCTCGGTATGTACTTGCCCGAAAATTAAACCACCAATGTCCGCCCACATGAACATTCGGAAAATTCCATGCCGCTTGCACAATATCCAGATTGTTAAGCTCCGAGGCCACCACAAGCTCGAAGGTACAGGCATAAGCTTCAAACAAAGCAGACAGCTTCAAGATACGGGCCGGGTCATTGACCGGGGTGGCTGTTCCACACCAGGAACGTTCCACGCCGAGAAACAACTGAATGAGAAGTCCCCTCTGCTCAGCAGCGGCACCTAATTCGTGCAGTAGCATCATTAAGATCTCATCCTTAGTGCTGCCTTGCCCGATCACAACCTTGCGGTTCGCCCTGGCTTCATAGCTCGGCAATGTGGTCATGATGCCAAGATAACCGGCTTCCTTGAACTCGTCGAGTAGTTGCGTAAGCTTTTCACGCGATTGAGCGAATGCTGCAGCCGGGTCATGCGACAGCTCAACTTCTTTGACCCACCCGCCCAATTTCCCGTCGATTCGCGGGATCAGTATGGCATTTTCTCGCATGCCTTGGAACTCCGCATGCTCGGGTATATTTACAACGAACCTGCTAACGTTCATACGGTCCGCGACTTCTTGCGCCCATGTGGCACTTTGCGCGGTCTGTTTGACAGCAGCGTCGGCTTTCAGTACCGAGGCAGCGTCGCTGATCACAATGCCATATAGATTTTTGAAAATTTGGGTCAACACCACATTCATCATCGTGTTTCTTGATCCATGGTACGCTTCCAAAAAGGCAGCGATTCGTATATCCTCTGGGAGCTCCATGGCATTCGCCGGATAACCCGCAGCCTGCAGCTCGCGAAACAACCAGAAATAATGCGCAATCTCCCAGAAGTCGCTTGCACAGAGACGATCCCCTACAAGATGGGTGTGCGTATCCAAAACAGGCAGCTGCATGATACGTTCCTCAAACGCTTCCTTACCGTGCTTCATCTCCATATTCATTCCTTTTCCTCCTCCTATCACAACTATGTCCTGATGGTACAATGGTTGCTGTATCTGTTCCATGGGATAACTTCCGCTGGGTTGTGATTTTTTATGATGTCCCTTAACTACCCTTTATTCATAACAAAAAAACCACCGACAAAATGGTGGTTCGATGATCCTCCCAGTGTGCTTACCTTAAGTTCTATTGGATAAAGATGGTTGCTAAGCCCGAAGCCGGAATATCAAGCTTATGAATGCCTGTCGTCAGCATGGCAGACAGCTCCTCGACAATGTCTCCGCAGCAATTTTTAATAATCACCTTCGCTGTTCCAACCTCACCGGTAACCTCTAGATAGAGTCCATCCTGCCTTCTGCCGTTGACAACGATCCATTGTGACACAGGTGTTCCTGCGTCAATAGGTACTAATTGCTCATGATAAGCGACAACAATCCCTCTATCTTCTTTAACTGCTCTGACTATCGGATACAACAGCTCCGGATTCAAAGGCTCAATACGACCGTCTAATAACAAATCACGGTTCTCTTTCCAGAATGAAAGCCAGTATTCTAGCATCGTCAAATGGTTGGAAGGCAGCTTATCCAGGAGGACGGATACCTGAGGCACCGAAAATAGACAGTTAATCAACTGTAAGGCGGCGCTTTCCACGGGTTCCTCCGGGTGCCACATGATCATATCGGCATGAGTCGCCGTATCTCCGCAAGTCAGCCTAATGTCTAAGGTGCGCACACGATTCTGGATGCTGTCATTCGGACAATCGGCTGCACGGAACATATTGCCGTATTTGCGCATAGCAGGACCTATGTACATCTGACGGAACTCGATCATGATATCAGTATTCAATTCTCTCAATCTACCTATGGAGTCAGTCAATAGGCGGTCAACGGCTGCCGGTATGGACTCATAATCCTTGCCGGGGGTTGTTGATGGAAGCTGCTGTTCAGGCGAGTAGAACGTATCAATGAAATCTAGCTTGAAGCCGTCCAAGCCCCATTCTTTCACCGCTTCTTCATATTTATTTATGATATACTCTCGAACATCAGGGTATCTCGGATCGAGCACGGCTGCCCCATGATTTTCATTAAATCGCAGAATCTTATCTTTGAATCGATCCCACACCTTACTGTATTTACCGATAAAAGGTACCGAGTACCAAAGGATAAACTTCATGCCTAGCTCATGAACTGCATCAACATGCCGCTTCATATCGGGGAATTTGCCGTCATAAGTCTCCCAATCGCCACAGTACGCATACCCCCTGCGGTTATCTTCCGTCTGCCAGCCATCGTCCACAATGACGGCTTCCATCCCCAACTTCTTGGCCAAACAACACTGTTCTTCGATATGTGTGTCTATTACATTCTGATGCATACTGTACCAGGTCGAATACATCGGTTCCTTGGCAGCCGCAGGAACGAACGCCGGACGATATTCCGGCATGGCGCTCCACCACTTTTGAACGCCGTGAAGGCTTTCATAGTAAGGAATATCTCTCGTATCCACTCACTCACAGAAGGAAGGGATTCCTCACCAAATCTTTCTTTGTAGAACTTAACCCAGTTCGTGATCGTGCTAGGAGACACTGAATATTTACGTGCAAGATAAGATAACTTCGTTCCACTAAGTGCCTCTTGAGCTACCTTGATTCGTTGCTCATCATATAGGATATTGCTTTTCATACGTCTCATTCCCCCTCACCAATATTGTACCTTATTGCATATTGATGACTCCAATCTAATTAGGGGGCTTCAGAGATTTGATTGGATTTGCTCCAATGGAGTTGCAGTTTTCGTCCTGATAATCTAATCGGATGAGCAAAAAGGCTGCCCCTCAAGTTAATCTATCTCCTTGAGGGACAGCCTTATTTAAAGATAAAACGTCTACAGCAAACGCTGTAAACGCAGGATCGTGAAACGGTTGCGTACGAAAAGCGCATCCTGCAGGGACGCCTCCACCAGCTCCGGCTCCACACCGAGCTGCTCCGGCGTTACCGGTCCCTGCACGGCCTCGAGCCATGCGATGAGCTGCGCCGCTGCAGGGACCGCTCGGGCGATGGCTTGCACATCGCCCCACTTCTCCGCGATGCGCGCCTTCAGTGCGTGCGCAGGGGCAGCCGTGCCATTCGCCGGGAAATTCTCGGCGATGACCTGCTCGGCCATGTCCCCATAGACCTGCCGGATGCGCTGCGCATCCGTAAGCTCGCTGGGGACATGGCCTTGCGCTAGGCGCGCAGCGGCCTCGTCGGCCGTGAGCCCCCGCAGCGCCTCATAGCGCTGCGCCATGAGCACGGTCGCGACGCCGACCTTCGCGCCGTGCAGCAGCGCCCGACGGCGCTGCTGCAGAAGCACCATCTCCCAATAGTGGGAGAGATGGTGCTCAGCCCCGGAGGCCGGCCGCGAGTGGCCGACCAAGAGCATGGAAAGGCCTGATAGGATCAGGCCTTCCATGAGCCGGAGCAAGCCGAGATCCGTGCGCTGCGCGATCTCGTCCAAATGAGCCGTGCAGAGCTCCACGGCCTCCAGCGTCAACCGAGCGCTCAGCTCGCAGTAGTGCTCGCCGAGCAGCACGCGGCCAAGCGACCAGTCGGCTAGCGACGTGTGCTTGCCGAGCATGTCGCCGAGGCCGGCCGCGATCATCGCCTGCGGCGACTTCGCCAGCACGGCGAGGTCGGCGAAGATGGCCTCCGGCGCGCAGGCCGGGATCGTCATCTTGAAGCCGCGCACGATGAGCGGCGCGCCTACTGACGCGAAGCCGTCAACGGACGCCGCCGTCGGCACAGACAAGAACGGACGCTTCGTGCGATGCGCTACGAAGCGCACGATATCGTGGACGGTGCCCGCGCCCACGGCCACCAACACCTTCGATGAAAGCGGCGTGTCCAGCATCACCTGGACAATCGCTTCTTCATCGGCTGCCACTTCCCCCATCGCGTTCTCACGAATCACGCTGATGCTTACCTTCACCTGCGCGGTTTCCAGCAGCTCGCGCAGCTTCTCTCCAGCCGCTTGATACGTCCTTCCGTCCGCGACAAGCGTCACTTCCCCATAGCCGGCTTCCTTCACATACCCGGCTACCTGCGCCAGCGCATCCCGTTCAATGACGATGCGCCGAATCCCCACTTCATGCCGTTGACCACATACACACTCGAAGCTGCATCCCAGCCAAGCATCTAAAATCTCACTCATCACACTCGTCCTCCTCGGTCCCGCTGCTCTACTCGCATCAACATGTACGTACAAGTAATTCTTCCCCTATTCTAGCAAAAGCTATGCTATAATGGAACACATTCTGGCTGCAATTCTTGTAACTAGAGAGGAGTTCATTAACCTCATGCCTATCCAAACAGAAACGGAGCTTTACGCTCCGATTAAACAATATTTCGAGCAGCGGGGATACACCGTTCGTGCAGAGATTAAGCATTGCGACTTAGTTGCCATTCGCGGTGATGAGCCGCCCATCATTGTCGAATTGAAAAAAAGCTTCAATATTCCGCTCCTCGTGCAAGGCATCGATCGTCTGCGGCTGACGGATCAGGTCTATGTCGCTTTCCAGCTTCCCAATAAAGGACGAGCGCCGCATCGACTGCAATGGGAAGAGATTCGACGTTTATGCCGGATGCTCGGCCTAGGTGTCCTGACGGTTCAATTTTTCAAACGCAAACAGCCCGCAGTGGATCTCGTCTGCGAGCCTACTCCCTATCTATTGCGCCCAAATAAAAGGGCAGCCTTGAAAGTCGTCAATGAATTTCATGAACGCAGTGGGGACTACAATGTCGGAGGCAGCTCTCAGCAGAAGCTCATGACCGCCTACCGTGAGAAATCGCTTCATTGCGCCTACCTAATGCGTCAACACGGACCACTCAGTCCTCGGCAGCTTCGCGAATTCACGAGCAATAAAGCCGTGAGCTCTCTTCTTCAAAAAAACTACTACCGCTGGTTCATACGCCAAAGCCGCGGCATTTATCATATTACCCCACTGGGGGAGCAGGCATTAGCGGAGTATGCCCATGTTGTAACTACTTTTCCAGGGGCGGAGACGTCCTACTCATCTACTCACCTATCTACGCTAAACTCTTAAGAGCGAACTACAACCCGATGTATGTTCGCTTCTTCCTTCAACATCAACAGCGCTTTGTTTATCCAAATCGCCGCCTGCGCCCCTTCTCCCATGGCAATGGTCACTTGCTCCGCGTGGACACCAACGTCCCCAGCTGCCCACACAAAAGGCACACTTGTCATTTTACTGCGGGCATCCGTTACAATGTGGCGATTCTCCATTCGCTCAGCGCCTAACTGCCGTGCCAAATCCGACTTCACTTCATTCCCGCCGAAGGCTATGAACCCGCGCTCCGCACCGATTCGCTCCCCATTTGCCAAAACGATCCCGCGAAATAACCCATTAGTTTCAGCCATCACCTCTAGAATATCTTCCGCGACATAGGTAATTCTTTTTTCCTTCAACTTAGCTAAAAGCTCGCTGCTCACAGCCCTTTGCTGGTGATTCACATAGGTCAGCCTGTCCGTACGAGAACTAAGCGTCAAGGCCATTCCCGCTCCGGAATCACCAGATCCCATCACGATGGTCTGTTTGCTTTTAATCTCATAGCCATCGCAATCTGGACAGACGTAAACAGTCAACCCTAGACAGTCTTTCAGCTTGGGCAGCTCGGGAATACGGTCCAGAAGTCCTGTAGCCAAGAGTAAAGTTGGGGCTTCATATCCCATACCCGACTTCCCCCACAGCTCAAATCCGTCCCCAGGTTTACCTTTATTTACAGCTTGCACAACTTCATCTTTGACGAAGCTTACACCCAGCTTCTCAGCTTGAAGCCTTCCTAACCGGCGAAGCTCTTCCCCCGATACACCATCTGGCCACCCCAATAGGTTATGATAGCTTTTACATAGTGTAGACCGGCCATAGCCGGCGTCTATAACAAGCACACGATGCTCATATCTTCCTAATTGAATGGCCGCTTGAAGTCCAGCAATGCCTCCGCCCACAATTAGGCTGTCATACTGCTCCATAACCGCACGTCCTCTTCTCCTGTCATCTACATTTTAGGATATCCGAGTTAACGCGCTTTCATGCTCAACTATTCATTCTTAATCGACCATACAAGGGCAATTTGTGACATTGCGGCAATCATTAAAATCCATGGGATCAAGCCCCCATCTAAATCACTTCCAAATGAAATTAAACAAATAATGGAAATCACACGTCCAACATTTAAGAAAAACTCCCTAACAACTACACTTTCTACTTTCAATTGACCTTTAAGCGGCAGCTTTGCAATGAGGCCATAATAGTAGCCAGTCATTGTATTCCCTTGCAGCGGAGAGAAAATAGAGTACAAAATCATGAAACTTACAACCGTCCATACATTAACATTCCCTAGTAAAAAAGATACACCAAGGAGGTAGCCAAGTGTTGATATCGCCAAATAAAGCCGAGCTTTATTAACATTTGCGTATTTAGATATAAAAATGCCCATTACGATGGATAGACTAGAGTATAATACCCCGAGATAACCTACAATATCTTCACGCGGCATCACTTTAAAAAGTAGAATATTCGGTAGGAAAAGCATCGTGCCTTGTAGCAAACCCATTCCCATAAATCCAAGCAGCGCTTTCAACCAGTCACGTTCTTTCTTCATAATAAGACCAGTCAGCTTCAAGTAATAAACGCGATGATGTCCGCCTGAAGCTTTAATTTTCAATGAAATCAGCGCCGCTAGTAAGAACATACAGAATGCTATGGAGAAGACGATGGTGTAACCGCTAAGTCCTTCTTTTAAACGGATAATGAATCCGGCAAGCGCCGGCCCCGCTAAGGTCGCAGCTGTGAAAAAAATCATATTAAATGCCAGATACCGAATCCGGTTCTGTTCGTTAGACACATCATACATCAGGGTCAAATAACCTACCCAGTAAAAAGCACCAGCAAGTCCATTAAAAATGGCAAATAGGATATAATATTCGACCAGTTTCTCTTGTGCTAGAATGACGCTCAAATAGAAAAGACCTATGAGCATGATCCCTAGTCGATACGAAACCATTCGGTCTTTCTTCTTAATCATCAGGCCGCCAAGCGCAAAGCCAATCGGTGTTAAGATGAAAACGACCATACTGTATGTACCATTCACTACGACACTGTGCGTTAACCGCCATAAGTACAAGTTTAAGAACACGCCCGACATGGAAGCGCCAAACTGAAAAATAGAATGAATAATTAATGAAATTACGGCCTCACGAGACAGTTGCTTCTCACGCGGAGATGAATTTCCTCTGCTATGCAGCCAAGACCTGATTCTTATTATCATCATAGACCTCCAGTCCTCTTCATTGTAACAGCCTATTCCTTTTCTGTTAAACAGCAAAAAGCCTCAGCATTGGCGCTGAGGCTTTATTACCACCCATTATTGAGTTACTTCTTAAGGCTATCCCATGTTTTCTGGAATTCCTCAAGCATTTGATCCTTCGTATACTTCTTCGCTACATAACCTTGCATAATATCGCCGAATTTTTTACTGGAAGCTTCGCCGCCTGGGAATTTGAACCAGTTCCAGCTAAGTGTTTTACCAGCTTTGCTGTAAGCGATAATGTCAGCTGCCAAAGGTCCTAGAACTTTCTCGTCAGCAGGAATGGATTTGAATGCAGGAATGAATTTGAATTCTTCTGTAATGTATTTCTTACCGATATCGGAAGTTACCATCCAGTTCAAGAATTTCTTCGCTTCGTCTTTCACAGCAGAGTTCTTGTTGATAACCCAGTTGTTTGGTACACCAACGAACAATTTATCGTTCGCTGCAGCGTCATCGTTGATCGGCATTGGCAAGAAGCCAATTTTGATGTTTGGATTTGTTTTGGTAATTTGAACTTGTGTCCAGTTACCTTGTTGTGTCATTGCTGCTTTACCTGTAGCAAAGTCAGTTACTTGCGTATTGTAATCTGTTTGAAGCGGATTTTTGTTACCGTATTTCAACTGTAGATCAAATAGATTTGTCCATTGGTTAAATACTTCGTTACCCGGAATTTTAGCAGTGCCTTTGTTCAAACCATCAATGAAAGCATTTGGATCCTTTTGGTAAGCAAACGGTAGGTTTACGAAGTGGTTACCCAGTACCCACCACTCGCCATAGCCGGTTTCAAAAGGTGTAATTCCTTTTGCTTGAAGCTTTTTAGCTGCATCTTCCAATTGTGTGAGCGTTTTTGGCAATTCCGTAATGCCAGCTTGTGCAAACAAGTCTTTATTGTATTGGAAACCATAACCTTCAAGGTTCAGCGGTTGTCCATATATTTTACCGTTTTTCGTCATTGGCTCTTTCGCTACGTCTACAAGATCATTGACCCATGGTTGATCGGAAAGATCTTCTAGGTTTTCGATCCATTTATCGAGATCCGTGAAACCACCGTTGTTGAAAATATCCGGTTTGTCGCCGGAGTTGAACTTCGCAAGCAAAGCTGCGCCGTAATCAGCACCGCCGCCAACTGTATCCACTTGAATTTTAACGTTTGGATTTAGCTTTTGATATTCTTGAACGAGTTTGCCAAGTTGATCGGCGATTTCTACTTTGAATTGGAACATTTTAATCGTAACTTGTTTACCGCCTGCAGCAGGTGTTGCTGTTGCCGCTCCACCCGTAGTTGCACTTGGAGTTGGCGCTGTTTCTTTCTTCGCGCAGCCAGTAGCAACTAAAGATAGAGAAAGTACAGCTGCCATACTGATCATTGTTAATTTTTTCATTTTGGTAAAGCCTCCCTTTTAAGTTTCAATCAGCTTACCCTGATAACGATTCGTTAGCTCGTCATCAGCTTACATGGTTTATTGTAAACACTTACTTAAACCCTTAACACAGAGGATATTGAACATAAAGGTGGAAGATTTTGAACATATTTGCAAAATTGTTAACCTTTTACCGAGCCAGCCGTTATACCTTCAACAATATGTCTCTGCATGGCTAAAAAGAAAATAACGATCGGCAGGACGCCTAGTGTAAGACCAGCTAAGGCCAAATCCCATTGCTTCGTATATTGACCAAAGAAAGAGAACGTTGCTAGAGGTATTGTTCTCAGATCTGGGCTATTTAACACGAGGGAAGGCAACAAATAATCATTCCATATCCATAAGCTGTTTAAGATGACGACTGTCGTAGACATTGGCTTTAACAATGGGAAAACAATTCGCCAAAATACCCCATACGGAGAGCATCCATCCACTGTGGCTGATTCTTCAATCTCCAGCGGAATGGATTTAATAAAACCATGGAACAAGAATACGTTCAGTGAAACACCGAATCCAAAGTAACAAATAATCAAACCGATCTTGCTATCCATAAGTCCAACTTGACTCGCAACACGCACGAGCGGAATCATGATGGATTGAAACGGAATCACCATAGCAGCAACGAAAGCTATAAATACGAGATTGTTGAATTTACTTGATTTGCGCACCATTCGATAAGCGGCCATGGAACTAATCAACACAAGCCCTACATTACTGAGCACGGTAATAATTAAGGAGTTCATAAAAGCACTTGGGAACTTCATGATTGTCCATACCTTCGTATAGTTGTCAAGATATAAGCTTGACGGAAGCTTCGCTGTGCTGGCGGCCAGCTCCGGAAATGTCTTAAGGGAGTTGACGATGACAAAGTAGAAAGGGACTAGAAATACGAGTCCAATCAAGATGCCAAGCACCTCGAGAGTGAATAGTCGTCCAGAGTATTTTTTGACGGATTCCATTAAACTTCAACCTCCTTGCGTTTCGTATACATGACTTGGATGGTCGAAATAATGGCCACTACAACGAAGAATACTAACGCTTTTGCTGTTCCTAAACCATAGTTGTTATTGCGGAAAGCTTCTTGATAAATATTGATGGAAACCGATTCTGTTGAGTTGAACGGTCCACCTTTGGTCAAGGCAAAGTTCAGGTCAAACATCTTGAAGTTCCATGAAATGGTCAGGAACAAACATACGGTAACAGCCGGCATAATGAGTGGTATTATAATGTTCTTAAGCACTTGTAATCGTGTAGCTCCATCAATATAAGCCGCTTCAACCATATCTTTGGGCACATTCGATAGCGCCGCAATATAAATGATCATTAAGTAGCCCGAACCTTGCCATATACTGACGATGGCGATTGCCCAGAAGGCTGTAGGTGCATCACCCAACCAAGGAAGTTGAAAAAAACTGATATGGGTCAAATCTCCTAACGTCGCGAACCCTTTGACGAAAATAAACTGCCAAATGAAACCAAGCAGAAGTCCGCCAATCACGTTCGGCATGAAGAAAATAGTACGCAGTACATTTCTGGTTTTCAGTGCCTGAGTGAGCAAGAGCGCCAAAAGAAACCCGACAAGATTCGTGAGAATGACATCCGTCACGGTTATTCTTGTTGTAAACCAGAATGCGTTGCGATAGTCGGTGTCATGAAAAAGAAGGTGCTTGAAATTATCTAAGCCGTTGAACTTCACGGTTGTTGTCACACCATTCCACTCGGTAAATGAATAATAAATACTCATGAGAAAAGGAGTAACAACAATGAGCGCGAAAAAGATCAACGCTGGTCCGATAAACACCCATTGTTGGATAAGTCCTGCTAGCCCTTTGTTGTTCTTCATGGGAATTTCCCCCTTACGATTATGTAACTATACCTTAAGTATAAATCCCTTATTCTTGGTAAAACACAGATTCTCGTGATGCATTAGGTGGAATTTGTTGACCTCTCCTGCTACAATGTAGGGTGAAAACTTCTATTATGAAACCGAGTTGATGCCGCTTGTTCCGACATAGTATGCGCAATAAATTAATTCTATTTTTGCTCATTGCGACCCTTGTCCCGTTTATTACATCGATCGTGGTATCTTACTTGTTTACGAAAGAAAGAGTCACGGAAGACACGATTACGAATAATTCTGCCCTTATCTCCCAAGCAAAAATGAATATATTGAACTACTTAAATGGTGTTGTCCAAGCTTCAACGACCATTTATACAGGTCAACATTTGTCTGAACTTGGTCAGCTTTACGAAATTTTGCAAACCGAACGAGACATCAACTACATGAGTGATAAGGTTATCAAAAGCGGACTTCAGGTCATGTCTCATTCTGTTAAAGAGATCAAACAAATTTACCTTTACGCCTCCGTTAGTGACCGTTCTTTTTTGGCAAGCAACGACTATCAAAATAGCGCAAAAGGCAAATATGAGTCTCTTCGTCCTTTTCCTGATAACAAAAGCGTTTATTTTGAAACGACCCATCCAAGTCATAATTACAATATTGCACTTAACGTGTATTCTGCTCCAACTCCTGTCCTATCTATGCATCGTAAGGTCATGTACTCACCGAGTAACACCTCGATTGGTGAGCTGGTTATTGATCTTCAGCTTAATTTAATCTCTGACATCTCCCAAAGCTTATTCACCCATAACCAAGAAGAGCTATACATCCTTGATGATGACGGGTTCATTGTCTTCGGTCCAGATGCTGCGAAATGGGGACAGCCTCTTGATAGCAGCTGGGGAAATGAAGCTATTCACAGCGGGCTCGATAAAGGATCGTATGAATGGACCAAAGGCCCTTATGCGGGAATAAATGTGTATGAAAAAATGAAGACTGACTATGTCAGCTGGACGATCGTCAAGCGTCTTCCTTACGATCAATTAACGAAAAATGCCAGACAGTTAGCATTAATTAACTCTTTAGTGCTTACTTTTTTTATGTTGATTGTTATTGCTGGAACTGTTTATATCAGTATTCGATTTACAGCACCTATTAAACAATTGATTCGTTACATCACACGCATACAGTCTGGGCAAGTGCAATTAGGTGAATTGAACGCGGATATTGAACTGGCTCGAACGGATGAAATGGGGATTCTTGCTAATCGATTCCATGGCCTCATGCAGGATTTAAATCAAATGGTCATGCGTGAATATCGTCTTGAGCTTGCGAACAAATCGAATCAGCTTATGGCCCTTCAAGCTCAGATCAATCCTCACTTTTTGAATAACGCGCTCCAATCGATCGGAACACTAGCTTTGCAGCATGATGCACCAAAGGTCTATGCTTTGATTGCGTCCCTTGCCAAAATGATGCATTACAGCATGAACACGAATGAATCCGTCGTTCCTTTACGTAAAGAACTCGATCATATTAAAGCCTATCTCGAACTGCAAAAACAGCGCTTCGAGCACCAATTCGAAATTATTTATGATATCGAAGAAAGCACGAAAGCAATCTCTGTACCCAAGATGATCCTTCAACCTCTCGTTGAAAACTATTTCAAGCATGGCTTTAAACCGAGCTCCTCAGCTTCGGGCTTATTACGTATTCAAGCGATGAAGCATATCGTTCATGAAGATGAATACTTGAAACTCATCGTGGAGGATAACGGGATTGGTATAACCGAGGAGCGGCTCCGCGAAGTAAGAAACAGACTGAATGCCCCATCGATAACCGATGAGGCTTGTATTGGGCTTAGTAATGTACTGACCAGAGTACAGTTGTACTTCACTGATGATGCATTTCTAGATGTTGAACACGTACAGCCCCAAGGTCTACGGATCGTGATCCATATTCCTATGAAAAAGGGAGCACTTGAATGAAAGTATTACTTGTTGATGATGAGAAGCATGTGCGGGATGCTATCCGCCTGCTTGTAAACTGGAAGCAGCATGGCATAGAAACGATCTTAGAAGCTCAAGATGGTGAATCGGCCATCGAGATCGTAAATCGTGAACATCCTGCGATTATTATGACCGATATGATGATGCCAATTATGAATGGCGTAAAATTGCTCGAGTGGCTGCATACGCATGCCCCTAACTCGAAAACGATCGTCATCAGCGGCCATGATGACTTCTCTCTGCTTCGCCATACGTTGAAGTATGGCGGAACGGACTATATATTGAAGCCCATTGATCCCGAGCAGTTAAATGAAGCGTTAGATAAAGCCATTCATGCTTGGAATAAGGATGAGGAGCTTCGTCATACCAATCGAGAACTGAATATCGAAATGAACCAAATTAAACCCATGTATTGGGACAAGCTGCTATCGAACTTAATTGCCGAACCCTCCGCTTATGAGCAAGCGGCCGAACAGCTCGAGAAAGAGCTTCATTTATCTCGGACAATTCGAGAATGTCGTGTCGCTATTTTATCCTTAGATACGATGGAACGCAGTGTGAAGAACAAGTTCAGTCACAATCTGGACCTGCTGCTCTTCTCGCTTATTAACATATGTAATGAATTCCTGGTTAACGATCAGCGCGGTTACGCTTTCCGCCATTGGAACAGCGATAACGAAATTGTATTGCTTCTATGGAAGGATCAATCTGGCTCCGAGGCATTTCTCGCAAAAATTAATGAAGGTATACGCACCGCACTTCATACCCGTGTGGACTTCGGTATTGGAAGCTCTCAGTCGTTTCCTACGGATTTGGCATTATCGTATCAGGAAGCTCGCAATGCCCTCAGACAGCGAAATCTCAAGGCCAAGGAAACATGGATTCATAGTACATTGAAAACAGCCAAAACCGTTCAGCCTGCGCTTACTTTCAGCCAATATGAGGAACGAATTCAACTCGCTATACGCAGCGGCAGCATTGACCAAATTCAAGAAACGGTTCAAGCGTGGATGGATGCCGTCAAACTGAGCGAAGCCATTACACTTGAACAGCTCGATCATTGGTGGCGGGAGTACAGGGTGATGAAGCGCCGGTGGGTGCAGCAATTTTTCTCAAACATTAGTGAAGATCAGGTCAAGCAGCTTCTCCTGGATGAGCCATCCAGTTTAATCGTTCCGCTGGATGAGTATGGGATCCTGTCCCTCTCTTTATGGCAGCAGGAGCTCACTCGGAGCATTGTTCACTTGTCGAAGCTGCTTCTTGAAAGTCAACAGAAAGACAAAAGCGTTATTTTTGAAATCGCCGAGTTCCTTGAAAAGCACTATCACGAAGATGTTTCGCTTCAGGATATTGCGAATCGCTTCTACCTCAGCCGCGAGTACATCTCACGGAAATTCAAACAAGAGTTTGAAGTAAACCTTTCTGACTATTTAGGGCAAATTCGCATGAGTAAAGCAAAGGTTTTGCTGCGCAATCCACATCTTCGGATTTCTCAAGTAGCTGAAATGGTCGGTTACCAGGACGAGAAATATTTCAGCAAAGTTTTCAAAAAACTAGAGGGGCTTACCCCAAATGAATATCGAAAAACAGCGAATTCTATCTAAAATTCTGTAAAAAATATGGAATATGTTATACTAGTAATTAGAGGTGATTTTCATGAACATGCCCATCGAGACTACGACTGCGAATTCTTTCCCTCGCGCTGCTTCGAAGGCTACCAAGGTAAGAAAGAAAACGTACGTATACTTGTTTGTGGGTTGGGTCATGCTGATCGCAATCGGAGTGGCCGCAGCTATGATGTATACAGAGCATTTGAGGCAAAAAATTGCAACCGATATCGCACAGCAAACCCAGCAACAATTGCAAGTGGTTCAACAAGACTATCAGAAGCAAGTTAGCCAATTGAAAGATAGCGTTACGACCGATATGAAAGCTTTACAGACAAAGGTAGACTCACTGAATGAATTACTGGCTTTCACGAAGGACAGCGCTAACAGCAAAACCGATAACAGCAACCAACTCTATACGCAGCTTGCCGACGTTAAGAAGAAGCTGGAAGAACTGCAAAAAAATCTGGATGTGTTAAAGTAATGAACGTAATTAGCATTCAACAGATTAACCGCATCCTTCTACTTGCTATCGCCCCATTCCTGGGGATGCTGATTTGGCTGCTTTTCGTTTCGGCGAATGTCCCTATCAACCCATTGGTACATAACGCGTCTACGCCGATCTCTTTTCAACAAGAAACGCTTACGCTTGATAATTTGCTGACTAAGGCGAATACAGATGCTGTGCAAACCAAGTCAATTATCCAGCAATATTTCCAACTTTATGAGAAAAGCTCCGCGGAAGTAGCAGCCATGCTCCAGAATGCTGCAGCACAAGCTGCCAAACCCGGCATTATCTATAATACGCGGATAACGGCCAAGCTCGGCAGCCCAATTAGACAAGCTTCTTCTGGGAATATCGACTTGAAACTTTTCGCTTTAAATGAAAGCAATTATAAAGGTTATGCACTTAAAGTAAACCTTAAGAGTGATAAGGCCATTAAACTTGTGCTTGGCAAGGATAAAATTGGCTCCAGTGAAACAACGCTGGATGCAGTCACACGTTATGGGGCTATCGCTGGTGTGAATGCAGGCGGCTTCGCAGATGATAATAAAGGCAAACGCTATCCGCTCGATACAACTATGATGAATGGCAAGTATGTGAATGGGTTCTTTCCTACCAATAACGATACGACCTTCATTGGCCTGAATAAAGACCGCAAGCTCATTGGCGGTAAGTTCAGTTCTCAATCTGAGCTCGACAAGTTGAACCCGCTTATGGGATCTACCTTCGTTCCGGTTCTCCTGAAGAATGGCAACAAGATGTCGATTCCCTATCAGTGGCAAAGCTCACCGTCAAGAGCAGCGCGGACCGTCATGGCCAACTACAAGCACGACCAGCTGTTGTTTATTGTGACCGACGGCTATGACGAGAGTGGTAATTCTGGAGCAACACTTACTGAGCTGCAGGACAAAATGCAGCAATTAGGCATAGTCGATGCGTATAATCTGGATGGGGGCGGCTCTACCACTTTAGTATGGGGGGGCAGCGTCCTCAATCGCCCGTCCGATGGGAAGCTTAGGCCGCTAGCGACCAACTTTCTATTTTTTAAATAACCGAAATTATTCACACTTTATTCGTTTCTTTTTTTAGAAGGGTTGGGTATAATAAGCCTTAACTATATGCTTTTACGGTTTACAACCCAAATTAGGAGGTGCAGCAATGTTTGGTTTATCAGCTACATTTTGGCTCGTTAACACCGTTTTTCTATTATTCATCGTCGCTATGATGACGGCTTCCTATAACGAGGACAAAACAAAAGGTCTGTAGACAATTGAAATGCAAGTAAAAAAGCATCTTTCTCCATTAAGAGAAAAGATGCTTTTTCTATTACGCTCTAACCTTTAACAAGTTCATTTCAGTTACACATACGCCGCAAATATAGCGATCTTTGAATTCATTCACACTTTCCATACTTCCGCAGAACACACATTTTGGACGATATCTCTCCAGAATGATATGGTCACCCTGCACCAAAATTTCAACAGGATCTCCTTCATTCATTTGATATCGCTTTCTTAATGATTTAGGCAGTACAATGCGTCCCAATTGATCGACTTTACGAACGACTCCAGCTGGCTTCATCATAGGACTTCACCTCTCTTCCGCTCACGTTTTCCATGCTCTCTACTTCATCTAGCATATCTATACGGACTGATACCGATAACTATTCGCCGTTATTTAAGAAACTCCTGCTAATAACATGCTGAAACTTTCTTTTCCTGTCAAATATGTCGGCACAGCCTAGTATGGATAGGGCTTATGGATTAATCAAGACCTACGAAACCGGTCTGACGCAAGCCTTCATACAGCATGATCGCTGCCGAATTCGATAAATTAAGCGATCTGACCGCATCGGACATCGGCAATCGAAGCAAGGTTTCGGGATGCTGAGCTAACAGTTCCTCAGGAAGTCCTTTGGTTTCTTTGCCAAATACAAAAAAATCTCCGTCCTGAAATGTAAATTCTGTGTAACGCTTGGTTGCCTTCGTTGTTGCAAAGAAAAAACGATGCTCTTTGTAAGCCTCCAGCACCTCATCAAAGGAGTCATGATACTCGAGCTTAACCGAGTGCCAATAGTCCAGCCCAGCGCGCTTTAACGTCTTGTCATCCGTCTGAAAGCCTAGCGGTCTAACCAAATGGAGATACGTGCCTGTCGCCGCGCAGGTTCTGGAAATGTTACCTGTGTTTGCAGGAATCTCAGGTTCTACTAATACAATATGGAAAGCCATCTCTGTCAAATTCACCTCATTCTCTATCCTATTATAAGCGAATGCGGATTGCAATTTTACACAGGGTTAACTTTATCTTAATATCTCGATGATAGAGCGCTGTCATAATAGAGTTATCCTCGATAAAAGGAGTCCACCCATCGATGAAAAAGAAAATTCTAGTTGTTGACGACGAACCTTCCATTTCCATGCTTATAGAATTCAACTTGAAACTTGTAGGTTTTGAAGTCCATTGCGTTTTCGATGGCGAAGCTGTCTTCGATGCTATCCAAACGTTTCGCCCGGATCTCATCGTTCTCGACTTAATGCTGCCGAAGATGGACGGGTTTCAAGTGTGCCGCAAGCTTAGAAACCAGAATAACCTCGTTCCCATTATTATGCTTACAGCCATGCAGGATCTCACGGATAAAATTGCCGGCTTGGATAACGGTGCTGACGATTATATGACCAAACCCTTTTCACCGCAGGAGCTCATTTCTCGTATTCAGGCCATCCATCGTCGAATCCAAACTTTACCGTCCACGACAGAAAATGCGCCTATCACAATTGGCCAAATCGCAATAAAAGCCGATCAACGCGAAGTCATGGTGAATGGCTCCCCGATTGAACTTACACCTAAGGAATTCGAGCTGCTGCTCTTCCTGTGTAAGCATCGCGGCAAAGTTCTTAGCAGACAGCAGCTTCTCCATGGAGTGTGGGATTATCACTTCCTTGGAGATACCCGAATCGTCGATGTGCATATCTCTCATTTAAGAGATAAAATTGAGAACAATGCACGCAATCCGGAATATATTATGACCATCAGGAACGTTGGCTATAAGCTAACTGAGCCTGTTGTGAAGGAATCGCTGGCGTAATTGCCTCTTCGCCTTTCCGCTTCCGCATTCGGCGGAGCACCAATACGAAAGCCCCTGAGAACTCAGGGGCTTTTCTTTATGTTCGCATATATAAAAGACCATAAATTATATTTCCGCTCCGACCGCCTTAAGCCATGCTTTGGCTATTAGAGCATGCCCTGCCGGCGACGGGTGTACGCCATCTGGCGCCCAGTAGCTGGAGGGTGCAAGCATCGAGGCTTGTGCGAAAATCCCGTCAAGCGGAACCAGAAGGGCACCAAATTCCCGTGCTAACTCCCGTACGACATTGATTTTGGGGTCTAGATCCTCACGCCATAACTTTCTGTCCTCGGGCACTGGCAGCACAAATGGCTCGATCAAGATGAGGTTGGCTCCAAGCCCCTCTTTCGTGCGAATAAGCAGTTCCCGATAGCCTTCTTCGAATTGTTCCACAGATGTAGGATCATTCCGATCGTATCGTCTCCAGCAGTCGTTAATACCGATATAGATTGATACCCAGCTCGGCTCCAGCGCGATACAATCCTGTTCCCAACGAGATTGGAGGTCTTTCACTCGATTCCCGCTGATCCCACGATTCAAGAATGTGACTTGTTTTTCCGGATAAGTGGAACCTAATAGAGCTGCCGTCATCAAAGCATACCCTTTACCCAAATCGGATGGATTATCTCTAACCCTACCGGCGTCTGTAATACTGTCCCCTTGAAATAATACAATGTCGCCTTGCTTGAATGGCACTCCCATTTGCACATCCTCCTAATCTAATTTTAACCTGTTAAAATCCGTAAAGACGCCAAGGCTTATGTCCGCCGAAAAAGCAGACAACCTTCCGCGGTGATTCCACGGGAAAGATTCGCCAATCAGGCATCTCAGCTCCTAGGGAGAGGATCGCTTCATCCCCCTCGTTCAAATCCAAAACGATTTCATCTTCACCTGCTTTTACATAGACGGTATGCTCGGCAGCTCTAGTTCCTGATATCTTCCAGTGAATTACACCGGTCATGCCTGTCTTGATGATACACGGCTCCCCAGCCAAGCTTTTCACTCGAATCATTTGGGTTTCACCATTACGACGCACCGCACTGATTAAGAATGCTCCTTCGGTCCGTAAATTTTCGAAAGATGCCTCCTGCCACTCATCGGGCACGGCTGGGAATATGCGTATCTTGCCGCCCCAGCTTTGAAGCAGCATGTCGTGGATCGCTTCTGCACCAGCGAGGGGCGTCTCAATGACGGGCCCTGCTTCTTTATACATTGTATTGGGTTTCAAGATCAACATCAACGATTGCAAATAGCGCAGCGCCTCATCTCCTGAGCCGAGAATAGCAGCTATGGAAGCCGCCCCAGTAAGACTGAAGCCGCGCAAGTCGCCTTCCTTCCCGATCCAATGACGCAGCGAGGTTGCGATCAGCTTCCGATCCTCTTCCTTGTCGCAGCCTATCAGGTGAAGCGGAAAAATCGCAAGCAGATGACTGAAATGTCGGTGACCATATGCAAGAGGTGTGTCTTGTCCAATCATAAATCCAGTCTCATCTACTGGTAACGGAGCCAGCCTTTCCAGAATTTCCTTCCATTGCCCTGTAAGCGGATCTTCCACCGTCAGCCGCTGGCATATTTCCAAAAGAGTCTGGCAGCCCCAGCGCAGCAAAGCAAGGTCATAATGACAGTCACGCACCTTTGTTTTCATAAAGGAGCCATATTCAGGTGAAATGGTAGGCGGAAGATGCAGACAGCCATCATCGCCTTCTTCAAGAATGTGAAGATAATAATTCACACTTCTGCGCAAAAGCGGAAATAAGATGGTTTTGAGCATCTCATCATCCATGCTGTACCGATACTGCCGCCACACATTATGGCAAATCCAGTTCAAATTCCCTACTTCATCATCTACTTTGGCCTGCAAATCATAGCTGCAGCTGCGACCAAGTCCTGCAGAATCATGCCTGCAGGACTCCGGAACATTCGTTATTAGATTTTCCCTGTTTTCGTCTAATGCGCGAACCAGCGACATCCCTATGTCCAATCGATTGGCGGTATACACCGGAGAATAACTCATTTGTACATTCATATTGAACCAAACGCCAGGCCATGGCGTTGAAGTTAGCCACGGGCCTTGATTATCAATCAATGGCTGATCCGCTCTCGTGGCTGAGGCCAATTTATACATTTGAATCCAATAGAAGCTTTGGAGCCGCCCATCCGGAATCGAGACGAAGCTTTGCTGATAATAGTTGTGCCACCATCGACGGTGTACGCCCACCCATGCATCGAAATCAACGCCTGAGGCTTGAACAACCGCATCCACCGCCTCACCAATTACAGCTTCGTTATGCCCATTAATAACAGACATGAAGCAAACTCGGCGATTTGGCGACACTTGGACCTCCTTCCAGGCTGTCACGCACCCATCCTCGCCTGAATATCGTTGAATGCAAAGGTTCACGCCATCTCTAGCCGTTTTTTCCACACCAGTTGCAGGTATATATTGATTTAAATTAAAGCCATCCGCATTTTTCAACACGTGATCCACTTCCGGGTAGGCATACCACGCAAACTGCGTGCCACGCTCCCCTTCTGATATCTCTATCTCGATAGCCATAACCGGTTCCTCGCTATGGACAATAGAGCGAAGCTTTACCTCACCCCGGGTCGTCGTCAAATGAGCACGAAGCTCCGCGTTCCATAAGTCCACTCGCATGCTCGTCGGATGATAAATCATGCCTTCCATCTCTAGGTCAAGCTCACCAATGGGCACGCGTGGAGAAAACCCGGGTTTATCCGTTCGGTTTGCTGTTACGTCTGTGCGTCCCGTGACAAAACGGAGCACATGCCGTTTCTTCGCATTTTCCTCCCCATATACCATCGCGCCGATCGAACCATTGCCAATGAAGGCTCCTTCTTCCCAACTGACAGGCTTCACAACCCATTCCATATCGTTGTCGGCCATAAAATGTTCCCATTCTATGTCATTCATTGCCAGCAGCCTCCCCTATCCTTTAATCGCTCCGATTAGAGCGCCTTTGACGAAATACTTTTGGAGAAACGGATAAACAAGCAGAATCGGTACCGTTGCCACGATAATGGTCGCGTATTTCAATGTAACTGAGAGCATGGCCGAGGCGCCGTCTGAGGCCCCTAAGTTTGAGCTAGCTTCCCCTTGGAGCAATACTTCGCGCAGTACGAGCTGCAGCGGATAAAGTGACCGGTCCTGCAAGAAAATCATCGCATTAAACCAAGAATTCCAATGACTGACGCCATAGTACAATAACATAACGGCAATAACCGGCATGGAGAGCGGCAAAATGATCCGGAACAAAATGACAAAGTCATTCGCGCCGTCTATTTTAGCCGACTCCTCCAACGCATCAGGAATCGCTTCGAACGCAGTTTTCATCAGAATAAGATTAAAGGTGTTAATCGCTTGAGGAATAATGAGCGCCCATAGAGAATCGACGAGTCCAACCCCTTTAATCGTCAAATAGAGAGGAATCAATCCACCGCTGAAAAACATCGTAAACACGATAAACAGCAGCAGAGGTTTACGGTAGGCTAAGCTTTTCCTCGATAACGCATAAGCCCCGAAAGCTGTAAGCACGATATTGATAAACAATCCCACCAGCACAACAAAAAACGTATTCCCGTATCCTTTCAGGATCATGGGGTTGCGAAACACATTCGTGTAAGCATCAAATGAAAATCCGAGCGGCCGCCATAAAATACCTTTGTGCCCCATCAGAGTTCCAGCGTCACTAATAGAGGCAAACGCCACATAAACGATAGGATATATCGTAATGATCATCAAGAAAGTCAAGAAAATCACATTGATAGAATCAAAGCTTTTTTCTGAAAATGTTGCCCGGTTCAGCATGGCTATACCTCCTTTCTACCATAAGCTAGTATCATTAAATTTACGGCTTAACCAGTTGGAACAAATGAGCAGAATAAAATTGATCACCGAATTAAACAAGCCAACCGCCGAGCTGAAGCTATAATTGAAATCCTGTAAACCGACCCGATACACGTAAGAAGATATCACATCTGCCGTTTCATAAGTGCCTGGATTATAAAGCAAAATGATCTTTTCGAACCCGACGTTCATCATTCTTCCGATCTCCAAAATAAGCAGAATGATGATCGTCGGCATTAAGCCGGGAAGCGTCACATTCGTCATCTGCTTCCACCTGCCTGCGCCGTCTATTTTAGCCGCTTCATATTGTTCCTGATCAATGCCAGTCAAAGCCGCCAAAAAGATGATCGTTCCCCACCCGATATGCTGCCACACACCCGACGATACATAGACGGAACGGAAAAAGCTAGGTTCAAGTAAAAATGTCGTCCGTTCCCCACCGAAAAAGACAATGATGTCATTCATTACGCCGTCGCTAACGGTGAAATCTTTGATGATGCCGCAGATGACAACTAGTGAAATGAAATGAGGCATATACGTAATGGTCTGCACCGTGCGTTTAAATAAGGCATGTCTCACTTCATTGAGAAGAAGCGCTAGCACGATCGGTGCCGGGAATCCGAACAATAGCTGATAGAAGCTGATAAGTACTGTGTTTTTTAACGTCCTCCAGAAATAAGGTCCGGTAAAGAATGATTGAAAATGCTCAAAGCCTACCCATTCGCTCCCCCAAATGCCAAGGCGTGGAGAAAAATCCTTAAAGGCGATAATAGCCCCATACATCGGTCCATAATGGAAGATCACATAGTAAAGCAGTACGGGAAAGAGCATCACATAAAGCAGTTTATTTTTACGAATATCGATCAATATCCCTATTCGGGATCTCTTTTTCGGTATGAAGGTACTGACCGTTTCAGGACTGATTGTGTTCATTTCTCTGCTCCCTCTCTATCCTTAGGCTAATTCCTTGCAGGTGAATACAAGCCACTTACCAAAGGCTGGCTTATGATTCCGTATTCACCTGCAAGATGCCCAAAAGGTGTTATCTTTTGTTATAGCGGTCAAGCGCATCCTGATAGATTTTTGTGACCTTATCGATACCCATTTCATTAATGCGTTTTACGTACTCATCGAACTTCTCGATAGGTTCCTTGCCCATAATGAATTTCACGAACATTTCTTCTTTATAGCTCGAAATCACTGTGTTCAATTTGGCAACTTCCTTGCTTTCGTCTATTGTTGGTGTAATGAAAAGCGGCATAACATGCTTGACTGCATCCGTTTCACCCCAAATTTTAATCGCTTCGTCCTGCTCCTTGAACGTATTGAAGCTTTTTCGGGAGTCACCTAGAAAAGGACCATTCGGCTTCGTATACTGTGATACCATTTGTTGAAGATTAAACTTCTCATTTTTGGTAATTTTCTCGCTAAATTTAGGGACATTGTTTTCCATCTTGTAGCTGTCGCCTTCAATACCGAAGTTGAACAGCAAGCTGCCTTTGTCACCATAAGCATAATCCATCCATTTAACCGCGAGCTCAGCGTTCTTCGAATCGCCTGACACGGCTTTACTGGCAACCGGATTGTACTTGAAATCACGCTGACCGATAAAAGCGCGTTCCCCTTGCTTCAAAGTCGGATATGGAGCTGCAACCAGCTGGAATTTCGGGTTTTTCTTCTTCCCGGTATCCATCCATCTGCCCATCCCACCGCTTAAAAGACCTACCGTTGCTCCCGCACTGTCACTCATTAATTTGTTGTCCAACGCTTTGGAATCCGTGTTAAGTGCAAAGTCTTTATCAAGCAGTCCTTCCGCATACCATTTACGCAGCAGAGTCAAAGCATCTTTAAACTGCGGATCGATTGGACCGTATTTCACCTTTCCTTGATCATCGATATAGAATCGATTGGCCGTTTTGAAGGCGCCAATAAATGCGTCCTGAATGTTCAGCTCGTTACTATACTGAGCCGTAAATGGTGCAGTTGCGCCTTTCTTTTCTTTGAACGCTTTTAACACGATATACCATTCATCGATCGTCTTCGGAACCTGCAGGTTCAATTCATCCAACCAGTCCTTGCGAATCATCGGTCCTCGGAATACTAACCCATTGTCGGGACGAATCATCGGAAATGCGTAATATTTGCCGCTGTCCGTTTTGATCATCCTGTCTAATTCCTTGTCCTGTTGAAGCAATTTCTTTAAGTTCGGCGCATTCTTATCTATCAAATCGTTGAGCGGAAGAATGACTTTATCGGCAATCGCTTTCTCAGGTCCGCCTGGATAAGCGGCAGTCCCGCCTCCGCCCCAATTATATTCAATTACATCCGGTAATTTATTGGATGCAATCATTAGATTGAACTGCTCCTTCGATTGCCCGTCAGCCGGATGTGTATACTTCACTTTCACACCGGTTTCTTTCTCAAGCTGCATGCCGAATGGCGATTCCGCCAGATTAGGAACGAAAGATGCCAAGTTGGTGTCGATCTGTTCCCAAGATGTTAACGTTTCTTGCGTACTAATTGGATACTTAGCTCCAGCCGCTGTTGGGGCAGCAGATGCTTTAGGCGAAGATGTGCTCACACCTGCCTCTTGTTTGGAACAACCAACGAACATACTAGATGCCACTACAACGCTTAATGCCATACTAAAAGACTTCTTGTTCACATATTTCCCCATGTAAATCCCCCTCAGATGAATTGGTTCTAGGCACTTCGGTGCGCCGTGGTTTCATTATGTAACGAAAACCATGCGGCGGATATCGTTAAAACCGAAACTGCATCATTAAAATCGCTAATAATCAACCTTCAATTTACGCAATCGCTATGTAAAAATGGAAAAGCCGTGCAAGCATGCTTGTACGGCTTCTTTTAAGTCATTGAATATCTTTATTTGATTATCCAACTAGCTCAGGATAGGTAATCGTCGTAGACGATAGGCAACAATGAACTAACCTATTGAATAACTCGCTTTTGACCTCACGGCGGTTGAATCGATAGCAAAACTCATCGAGATATGCTTGTAGGTGCTTAGGATCTAAGCCGTGGTAGGTACCACCAATAAAAGCTTTCGCATTAGAGATGATCGTATGAAGCCACTTTAGATGATCTGGATTTTCTTTCAGGTCGTACTTTTTGGCTTCATGGTGGAAGCCATTTTTGGCCAAAGCTTGATAAGAAC